>NZ_JASSUA010000002.1 GCF_030227115.1 Marinobacter sp. SS13-12 | reverse complement strand
TCGTATCCGAAATACCTCGGCCAGCGCCCACACGAATTACTTGGTCAACTTTTTAAAGAGCGTTCGGGGCTTGCCCGATCAAGGTGGCGTATTCTACATCGAATCGCTGCCTTGTCAACCGCTTTCTGAAGAATTTAAAAACTTGAAATCTTCAGGTAATTCAAACGGTTGCCTTTCAATTTCTGACCCGCCCCAGGGGCGTGTCCCTCGAAAGAGATGGGTATTCTACAGAGCTCACTCGAGGTGTCAACGGTTCGTTATAACTTTTTCGGAAAGCCGACGAATTACCGTCAGAGCTCGGTTTTTACGGCGGCCGCTGCCCTGCTCGCCTTTTCCCTAGCTTCCGCAATCGAACTACCGGTCGCCAGAGCCACACCCATCCGGCGGCGTCCTCTCAGTTCCGGTTTGCCGAATAACCTGAGAAAGATATCAGGTTCGGCCAGGGCTTTTTCAAGCCCCGAGTAGGCCACGGCATCCGAATCTCCCTCAGGCAATATCACTGCGGAAGCCGACGGCCCCTGCTGGCGTATCGCAGGTATTGGTAGCCCCAGGATCGCACGGGCGTGCAATGCGAATTCCGACAGGTCCTGGGATACCAGTGTCACCAGCCCGGTATCATGGGGGCGCGGCGACACTTCCGAAAACCACACCTCGTCACCCTTTACAAACAGCTCCACCCCGTAGACGCCATAGCCACCGAGATTGCTGGCCACCGCCTCCGCGATTTCCCGGGAACGGGTCAGGGCTTTCTCACTCATCGGCTGGGGTTGCCAGGATTCCCGGTAATCCCCGTCCTCCTGACGATGTCCGATCGGGTCACAGAAAGAGATGCCATCACGGTGCTTTACGGTCAGCAGGGTAATTTCGTAATCAAAGTCTACAAAGCCCTCAACAATCACCCTGCCCTTACCGGCGCGGCCCCCTGTCTGGGCATAATCCCAGGCAGCTTCAATATCATCGCGGGATTTGACCGTGCTCTGCCCCTTACCGGAGGAGCTCATCACCGGCTTTACCACCAGGGGCAGCCCGATGGCATCGACCGCTGCGAGATAATCCTCTTTCGACTCCGCGAATCGGTAAGGTGATGTGGCAAGCCCAAGTTCTTCAGCAGCCAGGCGCCGGATACCTTCCCGGTTCATGGTCAGGTTCACGGCCCGCGCCGTGGGAATCACCTGATAGCCTTCCGCCTCCAGCTTGACCAGTTCCGGTGTGGCGATGGCTTCGATTTCCGGCACAATCAGGTCCGGTTTTTCCGCCTCGATAATACGACGGAGTGCCTTCCCATCCAGCATATCGACAACGTGGCTGCGGTGGGCAACCTGCATAGCCGGAGCATTGGCGTAGCGATCAACCGCGATGACCTCAACGCCAAATCGTTGAAGTTCGATGACCACTTCCTTACCCAGTTCCCCGGAGCCACAAAAGAGCACCCTGAAGGCGTTTTCTTTCAGCGGAGTACCTATTCGAACGGTGTCAGTCATGATATTGCCTGTCCTGTGGTATCGACGAGTGCCCGATCTTCAAATCAAGACCTTGCTTTCACGCATGGCGACTTTTTGTAGCACTTCACGGCGCTCGTCATTGCTCATTTGAGACCACCGCATAATTTCATCACTGGTGCGATGACAGCCAACACACATATCTTTGTCATCCAGCGCGCAAATGCTCACACAGGGCGAGCGTACCTTGTCGGCGACTTTCATCCTGCTACCTCACCTGATTGCCTATACCGTTTCATGGCGGCCCGAAAGCCGTCACTTTATCCTTTTCTGATCTCTGCATCTAATGCCGGTTCAGTCAGTGGTTCTCCCCAAGTATTACCATGGACCAGATCCGACAACGGCAAACGCGAGCGCCAGCCCTTTTTCTCAAGTTCGGGTTGATCAAGAAATTCGCTCACATAACCAAGACATAAGTAAGCCAACGGATATACGTGTTCTGGCAGATTCAGTGTGCTGGCCAGTTCATCTTGATCCAGGATGCTCACCCAGCCCACGCCGATCCCCTCAGCTCGCGCTGCCAGCCAGAAATTCTGTACCGCAAGGCAGGTGCTGAACAGATCCGTCTCCACAATTGAATTACGCCCCAGAACATGGCTACCGCCACGGCTGCGGTCGCAGGTGATGCAGAGATTAACGGGGCTCTCGAGAATGCCCTGAAGCTTGAGGCTTTTATACTGTGTATTTCGATCACCCTGGTAGTTTTCTGCCGCTTTCCGGTTTTCTTCTTCGAAGATCGAGAGGACAGCCTGGCGCACGTCCGTGCTGTCAATCACGATAAAATCCCAGGGCTGCATAAATCCGACAGAAGGGGCGCGATGCGCTGCACCGAGCAGGCGAGCAAGCACATTGGGGGGAATCGGGTCGGGAAGAAACTGCGAACGTACATCCCGCCGTTCATGGATTGCGCGGTAAAGGCCCTTTGTCTCTTCTTCGCTGAAGGAGCGATTATGGTCTGTGGCGTCGCTTTTATTCTTGTTCATTCTTTACCCCTGGTGCTTTCCGCGTCAGTCCCAGCAAATCGTTCAGGAAATCAATATCCAGACAGTCCTCCACGAGATCTGCCAGCCGGTCCAGTTGCTCCAGTCGATGGGCGTTGTAGTCCACTGCCTGGCCTTGCGGACGCAGGCCGGCCCACTGCAGTATCTCGCTGGCTGCTTCTGGCTCATCAAAAATACCGTGTACGTAAGTGCCCATCACCTGGTCATCTTCACTGATAGCGCCATCGGGCCTCCCGTCCAGCATCGCCAGCGGACGCTCCAGCGCGGGCCCGGTGGTAACGCCATTATGCATTTCATAGCCGGACAAGGCTGATGTGCCCACCCCAAGGCAGAGAACACCAGCTACATCTTTCAATTGCTTACCGGCAACCATCCGCGTGGTCATATCCAGCAGGCCCAGTGCTTCGGTGTGGCCACCCTCGCCTTCCAGCCCGTCCGGATCCAGCACTTCCCGGCCCAGCATCTGGAAGCCGCCGCAAATACCGAACACCTTGCCGCCATAGCGCAAATGCTTGCGGATCGCCTCGGGCCAACCCTGGGATTTCAACCACTGCAGGTCGTGACGGGTACTTTTACTACCGGGCAGAACGATCAGGTCCGCGGGCGGGATGGGCTGGTCCGGGCCGATGAATTGCAGGTTGACGCCGGGATGCAGCCGCAGGGGATCAAAGTCATTGTGATTGCTGATTCGCGGCAGTACCGGGACGATCACATTCAGCGCGCCGACTTCACTGCTTCCGCTGGTGCCCACACTGTCTTCAGCATCAATCACCAATCCGTGCAAGTATGGCAACACGCCGGCCACGGGTTTTCCGGTGCGCTCGGCCAGCCAGTCCAGGCCCGGTTCCAGCAGCGCTATGTCGCCGCGGAAGCGGTTGATGATAAAGCCCCTGGTGCGGGCCCGTTCGTTGTCGGAGATCAGTTCCAGGGTGCCTACCAGTTGCGCGAATACGCCGCCCTTGTCGATATCTCCGACTAACAGCACCGGGCAGTTCGCCGCCTCCGCAAACCCCATGTTGGCGATGTCGTTGGTGCGGAGATTGATCTCGGCGGGGCTGCCCGCGCCCTCAGCAATGATTACCTCGAAACGTGCGCTCAGATCCCGCCATGCATCCATTACCGAGGCCATCGCCTCCGACTTATAGGCGTGGTAGTCCAGCGCATCCATATTGCCATGGACTCTGCCCCGCAAGACCACCTGGGCACCACGGTCACTCTGGGGCTTGAGCAGCACCGGGTTCATGTCACTGTGGGGCTCCAGACCACAGGCCAGGGCCTGGAGCGCGGTGGAGCGGCCGATTTCACCGCCATCCACCGTAACTGCACTGTTCAGGGCCATGTTCTGGGGCTTGAACGGGGCCACGGAAACACCCTGCCGTGCCAGCCACCGGCACAGGGCAGCCACTACCGTGGTCTTGCCGGCGTCGGAGGTGGTGCCCTGTATCATCAGTGTGGTCATGGTTTCGGGCCTGTTACAGTTCTACGCCTTTCTGGGCTTTTACGCCCTGATCCTTGAAGGCGTGCTTGATCACAGCCATCTCCGTCACTGTGTCTGCCAGGTCCACCAGTTCCGCCGGCGCAGAGCGGCCGGTGATCACCACATGTTGCATCTCCGGCCGGCCCTGCAGGTCGTCCAGCACCCGGTCCAGGTCGATGTAGTCGTATTTCAGGGCGATATTGAGCTCGTCCAGCAGGATCAGGTCGTAACTTTCGTCCTTGAGCATGGCGCTGGCGATATCCCAGGCAGCGTTGGCGGCTTCCACATCCTGCTCCCGGCTCTTGGTTTCCCAGGTGTAGCCCTGGCCCATCACGTGGTAGTCCACGTTGGGCAGGTCCCGGAAGAAGGCTTCCTCGCCGGTGCTGAACGCACCCTTGATGAACTGGATGATGCCCACTTTCATGCCATGGCCCAAGGCCCGGGCCACCATGCCAAAGCCGGAGCTGCTCTTGCCCTTGCCAGGGCCGGTTAGAACCAGCAAGACACCCTGCTCTTTCTGGGCACGGGCGATGCGATCCTTCATGATCTTCTGTTTGGCTTCCATGCGGCGGGCATGGCGTTCGGGATTTTTTGCGCGTTCACGCATGGTCAGGCTCCTTGTCTGTGAGCGGGCGAATGACCTGCCCGCGAAAAATTCCGGCCACCAATTCAGGGGCAGACGGGAAATAACCATGGAAGTAGCTGGCCACTAATCCATTGTGGCTATACACCGGTTCCGCTTCCGTGCCGGCGATCTTCCGGGTTCTGGCCAGAGGCTGCCATTCCGTCTCCAGCCGGGAGTGATGATAGGTATGGCCCCGCAACTGCCCCTGTTCCGTGTTCAGGCTTTGCAGACCCAACGCCTGCAGACGGCCGGCCATGCTCGCCCGTCCCGGCATCAGCCCCAGCAGTTTGTGGGTCTGACCGTCGTGGTCCATCAGTTCTTCCACACAGACCATCAGGCCACCGCATTCCGCCAGCATGGGTTTACCGGCCTTGTAGTGGTTGCGAATAGCCTCCAGCATCGGCTGGTTGCTAGCCAGAGTCACGCCGTGCAGCTCCGGGTACCCGCCAGGCAGCCAGAGCGCATCGGCGTCCGGTAAGGTCGAATCCGCCAGCGGCGAGAAGAACGCAAGTTCTGCGCCCATGGCCCGCAACAGGTCCAGATTGGCTCGGTAGATAAAGCTGAATGCTGCATCCCGTGCGATGGCGATGCGAACACCATTCAATAACTGTGGCGGGAGCTCCGGCTTCTCAGCTTCCAGCGTAACCGGAAGCGGTAAACCATCCAGCCCGGCCTCAACCAGAACTTCAGCCGCCGCGTCCAGACGCTGGTCCAGATCACCCAGTTCCCCCGCCTGCACCAGCCCGAGGTGCCGGTCAGGAATATTCATAGCTTCATTGCGGGGAATCGCCCCCAACAGTTCAATGCCGTTCGGCAGGCTGTCCCGCAACATATCTCCATGGCGGGAACTGCCAATGCGGTTAGCGATCACCTGACGAACAGGCAAATCCGGGTCGAAACTTGCCAACCCCAGAGCTACTGCGCCGAACGTTTGAGCCATCCCCCGGGCATCAATCACCGGTAAAGCAGGAATACCCATGAGCTTGGCCAGGTCTGCACTGGAAGGGTCACCATCGAACAACCCCATGGAACCTTCCACCAGAATCAGGTCCGCGTCCTGCGCAGCTTCGACCAAACGCCAGCGACACTCTTCCTCTCCGGTCATCCACGGGTGCAACTGGTAAACAGGGTTGCCAGATGCGACTTCCAGCACCATGGGATCCAGATAGTCCGGCCCATGTTTGAATACCCGCACTTTACGCCCGGCATTCCGGTGCAGTCTCGCCAGGGCAGCGGTTACCATGGATTTCCCCTGACCAGAGCCGGGAGCGGTAATCATTGCGGCTGCTACGGTTGCCTTCATTAATGCCACCTTGTCCGAAAACATGGGAGTAGGCTGTGGCCGGGAACCCCCTTCCGGGACACGCTGTGAATACGTCCCTGTACGCTCGACAAAAACATCCATGTTTTTGACGGTCCCGGAAGGGGGTTCCCGACCACAGCTTCCAGCTTCTTACTGGGCCTTCTTGGGTACGAATAGTGGTGCACCATCCACCTCCACTGTCAGCAATTCCTGGTCGTAAAGTCTTTCAAGTGCGGCTGGCACGAGCATTTGCTTTGCTGGTCCCCAGCATGCTTCGCCATTGGGGAACAGTAATAACAGGTGATCACACCATCGGGCCGCCAGATTGAGATCATGTAGGCACATAAACACGGAGCGACCACTCCGGGCCTGCTCGGTCAGCAGCTGCAATACGGACACCTGATGATGAAGGTCCAGATGATTGGTTGGTTCATCCAATAGCCAGGTATCGGGTGCCTGTGTCAGGACTGTCGCAATAGCCACGCGCTGTCGCTCACCGCCGGACAGTGTGTTCACCAGGCGATCACTCAGGTGGGCGACATCCAGTTGCTCGAGGGCCTGCCGCGCATAGCGCTCATCATCTCCGGATTCCATCTGCCAGGGAGACAGCCACGGGTGGCGACCGATCAGGGCGGTTTCCATAACGGTGGCAGGAAAACCGTCCTGCCTCTCCTGGAACACCAGGCCCAATTGCCTCGAAATCTGCCGGCGCTTGAGCTCACTCAGCGCATTATCCCCAAGGCAAACTGTCCCATGACGCGGTTCCAGCAGGCCGGCAAGGGTATGCAGCAAGGTCGTCTTGCCAGCACCATTCGGGCCCAGCACACCCCACATCTGCCCGGGCTCTATGGTGAAATTCAGCGCCTTGCCGTCCTCCCGCCCGGGAATATCGATTATCAGCTCTCGTGCCTGTAACGGGTTCATCAGCGGCTCCGGTACAGCAGGTAAAGGAACGTTGGCACACCAAGCAAAGCCGTAATCACCCCTACCGGCAATTGCTCCGGCGCGATAACCACTCGCGCCAGGGTATCCGCCAACACCAGCAGTGTGCCACCAGCCAGGGCGCAGGCGGGCAGGATCAGGCGCTGGTCGTTACCCAGCACCAGCCGCAACATATGAGGCACCACCAGGCCCACAAATCCGATGCTGCCAGCCATGGTCACCGCGGTGGCGGTGAGCAGACTGGCGAGGATATAGATCGTCCACTCCAATGGCCGCACTGAGACCCCGAGGGCGGCAGCCTGCATAGGGCCGCGGGCCAGTACGTTAAGACTGCGACCCAGTGGCACCACCAGCAAGCAGACCAGAAAAAGGAGCGCCAGCGCCGGCCAGGGTGAGCGCGCGTAGGACACGTCTCCCATCAGCCAGTACAGCATGCCGGGCAGGCGCTGGGCCGGGCTGATGGCCAACATCAGGGTAATCACCGCACCCCAGCCGGCAGCGACAACCACTCCGGTCAGCAGCAAACGCGACGGCGTCCAGCTGCCGGTACCGTGAGCAAGACCGAACACCATTAAGGTAGCCAGCATGGCACCGGCAAACGCCGAACCGGAAACGATCAATCCACCCAGGCCCGCCAGCATCGCCAACAGCGCACCCACAGCAGCGCCGCCAGAAAGGCCGAGCACATAGGGGTCTGCCAGTGGATTGCGAAGGAGCACCTGCATCAGCGCCCCGGCCACCGCCAGAAGACCTCCGGTGGCAAAAGCTGCGAGTGTTCGGGGAAGGCGCAGCTCCAACACCAGGGTTTGCTGCAGATTGCTCCCTTCACCCAAGATAACTGCAGCGACCTCTCCGGGAGTCACACTGACACTGCCAATGCCCACAGACAGCACCATGGCAATCAGGCTGACAAGAGCCAGAATCACAAGCGGCATGGTCAAGGGCCTGCTCACGAGAGTGGCCCCTGATTAACGTTTGGCACGGGCATCATCCAGTCTCTCGCAAAACAGTTGTGAGCCCTCCAGCATACGCGGCGTCGGGCGCTGGACCAGCGATGGAGGTATGAAGTAAAGATTGTCCCTGGCTGTGGCATCGATACCGGGAAAAGCTTCCCACCGGCTCAGCCAGTGCCGGTTTTCTTCGCCCATTCCCCCGGCCAGGATGGCTTCGGGGTTGGCGCCGATCACCGCCTCGGCACTGATTCTGGGCACCAGGCGATCGAGGTTGCCAAACACGTTCACTCCACCGCACAGGGTAATAACCTTGCCGATCAGGTGCTCGTCATTCACGGTCATCAACGGTTCGTCCCAGACCTGGTAAAATACCGATACCGTTTCGGCATCCCGGTACTGGCGTTCGAGTGCGGCAATGCCCTGGCGGAACCGGTCAGCTTCGGCAAAGCCCTTCTCTTCGGTGCTGGCCAGGCGCGAGAGCCGTTCAATCGTGTGGGATACCCCCTCAAAGCTACGGGGTTCTATGGAAAAGACTGGCAGACCCAGATCCTTTAACGCCTCAATCTGTTCCGGCGGGTTACCGGTTACCCAGCCGATTACCAGGTCTGGCTGCAGCTTCATCAGGCGTTCCAGGTCCAAGCGGGTATGACTGCCCACCGACGGAACATCTTTCGCCTGTTCCGGATAGTCGCTGAAAGCGACCACGGCCACGACCTTGTCACCGGCACCAGCCGCCCAAACCAGTTCGGTGGCGCCGGGAGATAAGGCCGCAATCCGGGCAGCTGGCTGCCCAAGGCATACTTCCTCGCCGATATCGTCCGTTGCGCACACCTGCGCCGCCTGCAGTGGAACTTGCCAAACTGCCAGGAGGGCGGTCAGAAACACTATCAGGTGCCGTATTGCCGAACGATTCATGCGTCGACTCCTGTGGAGCACTTAATAAAAGTCATGACGTATCGACAGGAAACCTGCGGTACCGGCAGCCACGTACTCGGCACCATCAAAACGGAGCGCTGTTGAGTATTGTTTGTCCGTCACATTCTGAAGAGTGAGGTGGGCGTTCCAGTCCCTGGCAAACTCCCAGCCGGCGCGGAGGTTAAGGGTCACATAACCCGGCAGCCGCTCTTCGTTTTCCGAGTCGTCATAGCGATAGCCGCTGGCCAGAATGGTGCCGCCAAAAGACCAGGCTCCAAGTGTCCTGTCCACATCCACGCGCAGAGACTGGTGGCTGCGGCGTCGCAGACGGTTATCGGTTTCCTGGTCGCGGGGATCCATCAGGGTCAGATTCACAGCCAGATCCCAGTCGTTGGCACGGACGCCCGTGCCCATCTCGAACCCCCGGATGCGGGCTTCATTAACATTGACCGGTCGAAGATCGCCACCCTCGGATTGGAGATCAATAAGATCCTCAACATCCAGTTGGTAGATTGCAGCATCCCAGTACCAGATTTCATAGCGGCCACTGAAACCGAGCTCGAACGAACTCCCCTCCTCAGGCTTGAGGTTCGGATTGCCGGCGTAACTACCACCAAAACTGTAGGTTTCCAGCGGATAGTAAAGATCGTTGAAAGTGGGCGCCCGGAACGACGTGCCATAACTCACCCTGACACGATGTGAACGGTCAAAAGAATGACCGAAGGCTACTCCGCCGGTTTCCTGGCGACCATAGGCCTCGTTATCATCGCCGCGTAACGACAACTGCAAGTCCGACGGTCCGAAGTTCAGGCGCAGTTGGCCAAACAGGGCAGCGTTGATGCGACTGTCTTCTTCAAAGTCCGTGGAACTGGCCACCTCGTCAGATTGCAGCTCGCCACCGAGTGCGAGTTCATGAACCCCGGTCGTGAAGGTGTTTTCCCAACGTGCTGTACGGGTTTTGGTATTGAAGAAGGAATCGCCAGCCTCGCGGAAATTGTCCTGCTCATCGGCGGATTCCGACAACTGAATGGAGCTGTTCCAGTAGTCGCTGACCGGGGCGTCCAGCTGGAAGCCAACAGTCCGAATCAGGAAATCGGTATCGCCACCATCAAATTCGGTGTTCCCTTCGGAATGCATCATCACCGCACTGGCTTCGCCCCCACCGGGGAGTTCGTGGACAATGCGACCGACACCGGCGGTGTTGCGAAATCCCTTGTCTTCGCCGTCTTCCACAATCTCGGTGCCGTCAGTTTCCCTATGCAGGCCACTGATGCTGTAACGGGTTGAATCCGAGCTTGCCGACGCTCCGGCACTGGCCTTCTGAGTATTGAAGTTACCTGCACCGGCCTCCACCCAGCCTTTGCTGCCTCGCTCAGGGTCCAGGGTGAACGCCTGGATCACACCTCCCACGGCGTCGGCGCCATAGAGTGCGCTTCGCGGGCCTCGTACAACCTCAACTCGCTCCACCAGTTCCATGGGAAAATACTGCCAGGGCGCACCCCCACTGGTGGCCGAGCGAAGGCGCACTCCATCTACCAGAAAGACGGTTGAGTCGTTGGTGGTGCCTCGTGTATAGACACTTGTATTCTTGCCGTAGGAGCCGTTGGTGACGACATCAATGCCAGGCTGCCCGGTCAGAAGATCCTTGAACTCCGAAGTTTCCTGCTGGCGAATGGTTTTTTCATCCAGCACAGTGACAGAGGACAGGCTTTCCCCCACCGTTCGCGGGCCAAGTGTGGCCGTCACAACAATGGGGTCGAGCTCCGGCGCAGCCCTCTCTTCGTTGGCTAACGCTTTAGAAACTGGCAGGAACACTAAGGGGAGGCCGGACAACAGGACCGGCATGGTCTTCGAAAAACCCATAATCAGCACTCGCTTGTAAACCATGCGCACCCGCATGGTGTTTATTATGTTGCGGAGCTCGAGAGTGAGACTGGGGGGAGGCAGGATACGAGTCAGTGTACAGGTGTGAAGCCGACACAACTCACCCACCGCCGTCGCCCTCCGCAACTTCCGGTGTGTATTCAGGCCGGTCTCCGGGCTTGCGAGTGGATCAGCCTTTGAGGCGTATCCGGGGCAATCACCTTCCCATGCATTACGCACAGTGGCTTTTATGATTGCCTTTAGCTCGCTTACCGTTGCGGGGGCAGCGTCGGACTTTAACCGACTTCCCGTTTTAAGCTTTTCTGCGGCGATACCGCGAAAAAGCGTTACCTGAATACGGTATACCTTTTTTCGGTGGTCAAACTATCAGCCCCTCAGGGCTAAATCAATAAACATCCTTTAAATACATTGCCCGATCAAAACGCGCCCAATCCGGCTCGGAACCAGGCAATCCAAACCTCAGCGCCGCGGGATTTTCAAACTCCCGGACCAGAATTCCCTCTCGCGCAAGCGCGGCTGCTATATCCGCTGCCCTGCTGTGCCGTATGTACCGGAACAACGCGGTGCCAGTAGAATGCTCCAGGCCATGGTACGCCAGGCACTCCGACAGCCGCCGGCTCTCACTGTGCAACCGCTCGGCGGTTGCGGCCCGCCACTGGTGGTCTGCCAGCGCTTTACCCATGACAAAACGTGCGGGCCCACTGACCGACCAGGGCCCCAGCGTGGCCGCCAGCATACCTATAATATCCGGGTCGCCGACAACAGCCCCGGCCCTGAGACCCGCCAGGCCGAAAAACTTGCCCAGGGACCTCATCATTACGAGGCCGGGCTGACCAGTCGCAAAGCCCACGCTGAGTTCCGGCGTGGCATCCATGAACGCCTCATCAACGATCAGCCAGCCGCCGCGGCATTGAAGACGGTCATGCCAGTTCAACAGCCGCTGAGGCTCAATGGTCTGGCCCGTCGGGTTGTTGGGGTTGATGCAGACCAGCACGTCCAGTTCATCAAGCCAACTCTCGTCATTGCTGGCAAACTGCTCGCTACCAATTTCCGTGACCCGGTGGCCGGCAGAGGCCCAACAGTGCCCGTGCTCCTGGTAACCCGGCGAAGGCACGCCTACCTGGCACGGTGAGCGCAAACGGGGCAATGCCATGATCGCTGCCTGGCTGCCGGCAACCGGAATACCAGCCGAGGAATCGGGCGCACCGACCCACTGTCTTATGCGCTGTTCCAGACCATCATCAGGCTCCGGCAATCGACGCCACACGTCCCCGGGAATCGCCGGAACGGACCACCCCTGCGGATTGATGCCGGTGGAGAGGTCCAGCCATTGTTCCAGCGGGATTTCCCACTTTCGCGCAGCAGCGCGAAGCCGGCCGCCATGCTCCGGAGCCGGCATCATGATTCGTCAGAGCCTCCGTCGCAGTCCGACATCATTCCCCGGGCACCCAGAGCACGTCATCTTTTCCCTTGCCATTGGCATGTCGGGCAAGCACGAAAAGCAGGTCAGACAGGCGGTTCATGTACTCCAGCACCGACTGGCTGATCTCTTGGTCTTTCTTCAACTGAACGATGATCCGCTCGGCCCGGCGGGCTACTGTCCGGGCATGGTGAAGGTGCGTTGCGGCGGGGTTACCCGCCGGGAGAATAAACGAACGCAGGGACGGAATGTCTGCGTTGAACTTGTCAATTTCCTGCTCAAGTTCCAGGGTCTTGGCTTCGGCGAGCCTCAGCGGTGGGTATTTCGGGTTTTCCGCAAACGGCGTGCACAGATCCGCACCCACATCGAACAGATCGTTCTGGATGCGCGCCAGTATGCCATCCAGCTCCTCGTCCACATGCAGCCGCGCCAGGCCAATAACGGCATTGGCCTCATCCACCGTGCCGTAGGCTTCCACACGCAGATCGTGCTTGGCAACACGGCTGCCATCGCCGAGGCCGGTATCGCCTTTATCTCCGGTTTTCGTATAGATCTTGGTGAGCCTGACCATTCATTTCTCCCGTGAACCGCTTCAGTCAGTGTATGAAGCCGGTCAGATTACAGGTTTTTCGCGATAGGTTCCCCAGATGCCTTTCAGGGTTTCAACAATGTCACCCATCGAAGCGCCCTCTCTGACCAACTCAATGGTGAGAGGCATCAGGTTTACCGATTCATCCTCGGCCTGCTCTTTTAGCTGCTTGAGCATGCTCTGGACCTTTTCCTCGTCGCGATTGTTCTTGACCTTGTTCAGGCGTTCAATCTGACGGCGCTCTGTTTCCGGATCGTGGGGATGGGTTTCGATTTCAACATCCTCTTCCTCCTGGACGAACATATTGACGCCGATAACCGGTCTTTCGCCACTGGCCTTGCGCAGCGCGAAATCATAGGCCGAGTCGGAAATGCCTCTCTGGAAGTAACCATCGTCGATACACTGGAGCGTGCCGCCGAGTTCTTCAACCTCATCGAGGATCTTCCAGGCTTCCCGCTCAATCTCGTCGGTGAGGCTTTCCACGTAGTAGGAACCGCCCAACGGGTCTACAACCTGGGTGATGTTGGTCTCGTAGGCGATGATCTGCTGGGTACGCAGGGCAATCCGCATTGCTTCCTCGGTGGGTATGGCGAAGGCCTCGTCCATGCCATTGGTATGCAGCGATTGCGCGCCGCCCAGCACGGCAGAGAGCGCCTGCAGCGCAGTACGGATCGGGTTGATCGTGTACTGCGGTTTGGTCAGGGTTGCCGCTGCAGTCTGCGCGTGGAAACGTAGCCGGCTGGCCGCGGGGTTCGTGGCACCGAATTTTTCCCGCATGATCTTGGCGTAAATTCGCCTGGCGGCCCGGAATTTGGCAATTTCCTCGAAGAAGTCCGCCTGGCTCACGAAGAAGAAAGAGAGTCGGGGCCCGAACTCGTTAACGTCCACCCCTGCATCGATTGCCGTCTTGACGTACTCCATGGTGGTGGCCATGGTGTACGCCACTTCCTGGACAGCGGTCGAGCCGGCTTCCGATATGTGATAACCGGAGATATTGATGGCGTTGTACCGCTTCATGTTCTCGGATCCGTACTGGATACAGTCACGGACCAGGCGAACAGACGGCCGCACCGGGAAGATCCATTCCTTCTGGGCGATGTACTCCTTGAGAATGTCGTTCTGGATGGTGCCCGACAGATCATTGAGGTCATAGCCACGCTGCTGTGCCAGCGCAATGTACATGGCGTAGAGGATCCATGCCGACGGATTGATCGTCATGGAGACGGATATCTTGGTCAGATCGATGTCGTCGAACAGCTCCTCCATATCCGCCAGCGTATCGATGGCGACACCCTCACGGCCCACTTCACCCTGACTCATCGGGTGGCTGGAGTCATATCCCATCAGTGTGGGCATATCGAAATCGATCGACAGGCCGGTCTGGCCCTGGGCGATAAGGTACTTGAAACGCCCATTGGTTTCCCTGGCGGTACCGAAGCCCGCAATCTGGCGCATGGTCCAGTTCCGGCCGCGATACATCGTGGGGTATGGACCCCGGGTGAACGGGTATTGGCCGGGAAAGCCAATGTCCTCGAACGGGGTATTCTTCAGATCCAGCGGCGTGTAAGTGCGCTTGGTGGGCATACCGGAGGCGGTGGTGTACTCGGACTGGCTCTCCGGCGCCCGCTTGATAAATGATTCAACTTCGTTCTTTTCCCACTCGTTGAACTCTTTTTCAATGTGCTTGAGTGCAGCGGGGTCATACTGGTCAGTGCGATTCATGAATCGTCTCCTTCATGGCTTTTAACAAGGTCACCGCTGCGCCATGGGGATCCAGTTCGCGTTGGGTAACCTTCTTGAGCAGCTCTTCGGTTTGCGACCTGCTGTCACGTGCAAAATTGTCCCGGACGATTTCTTCGGCGACTTTCACTACCCGGGTTAACGCAATCTGGCGTCGCCTTTCGGTAATTTCGCCACTTCGTTCCAGATGCTCCGCATGGCGATCAATCGCGGCCATCAACTCGCCGAAACCGGTGTGCTTTTCAGAACTGGTGGGCACCACCGGCACCCGCCAGACATCCTTACCGGGCTCAAGACTCATCATCAGCATGGCCTTGAGTTCCTGGATGGTCTTGTTGGAGTCCGGTCGGTCGGCTTTGCTCACAACATGGACATCGGCAATTTCCAGCACCCCTGCCTTGATGGCCTGAACGTCGTCACCCAGTCCAGGCGCATTGACCACCACGGTAGTGTGAGCTGCACGCACGATATCGACTTCGTCCTGGCCCACCCCGACGGTTTCGATCAACACCACGTCGAACCCGCCCGCATCCAGGAGGTCGACCGCATCAAGAGCCGGTCTGGCCAGGCCACCCAGGGTACCCCGGGTGGCCATGCTGCGGATGAAGACGCCAGGGTCGGATACCAGGTCGCCCATGCGTATGCGATCCCCGAGGATGGCGCCGCCGGAAAACGGGCTTGAGGGGTCAATGGCCACAACGCCCACCGTCCGGCCACTTTTCCGGTACTCGTGAACCAGTTGTGTAACAAGGGTGGACTTCCCTGCCCCCGGCACGCCGGTAATGCCCACCACATGGGCGCGGCCGGTGCTCTTGTACAGTTCGGCCAGTGCCTGGCGAACGTCGGGGTCACCGCCGCTTTCAACCCGGGTAATAAGCCTGGCGATGGCGCGGAGGTGTCCCTCCCGAACCCGTTCAGCCAGCTCCATCGAGGGTATGCGGTTAATCATTCAACCACCCCGCTTCTGGTTGAGGCTCTGGTACAGATCTCTGTCGTCAACGACACGCTGAGCCTTGAAGTCGGTGCGCGGGAAGGTCTCCGGCTCGACCATGACGACCCTTGCCCGAACACCCAGCACCCGGCTGAGCTCGGCCTCCACCCTTTCTCCCATCGCCTTGACCGCATCCGGGCCCTTGTTCGCGGTCTCCTGGTCGAATTCTGCCTGGACTGCCAGCTCATCCATGGAGCCGCCCCGTGAGATGATGATTCGGTGCTCACCGCCATAGCCGGCGAGGCCCTCGAGAACTTCAGCGATGGCGCTGGGGTAGACGTTTTCACCACGGATCTGGAACATGTCGTCGATCCGCCCGTAGATACCTTTGGGCAGTCGTGGATAGGTTCGTCCGCACGGGTTGTCTTCCATCACCCAATGGGTCAGGTCGCCGGAGACCATGCGGATCATCGGTTGGGAAGTCCGCTCGAGGTGGGTATAGATCGGAGTGCCCTGCTCGCCGTAGGGAACACGACGATTGGTATTCGGGTCTGCGACTTCGGTGTAGACAATGTCCTGCCACAGCAGCATGCCCTCGGTGTCGGCGCTGCCGGAGGCATGCATCCAAGGGGTCAGTTCGGCCATGGTTCCGCAATCAACCACCTTGGCACCGTAGATATCCTGGATCTTGTCCCGGATGGACGGAATGGATCCGCCCGGCTCACCGGAAAAGAACAGCACCTTGATACCGAACTCTTTGGGGTCAACCCCTTCCTCACGAGCGACTTCCGCCAGCCTCAGCGCATAGGAAGGTGTGGAGTAGAGCCCGGCGGGCTTCATCATACCCAGCCAGGTAACGGCTCGTGCCGTCATCCCGGGAGCGCCAGCGCCAAAGGGAAACGCCTTGCAGCCCAATCTTTCGGCACCGATCAGCGCACCCCAGGACCCCATATAGAGACTGAGGATAGCGGCCACAAACACCGTGTCTCCCGGCCGCAGGCCCATACCCCACATGATCCGGGCATGGTTGTTGGCGATGGTGTCCCAGTCACGGCGGGAAATACCAAAGGCGGTGGGCCGGCCGGTTGTTCCGGAGGTGCCATGGATATGATGGATATCGCTTTCAGGGCAGCAGAGATAATCCCCGAAGGGCGGATTTTTTGCCTGGGAATCACGCAGTTCCTGTTTGGTGACGACAGGCACTTCTTCGAAGTCTGCAAGGGTGCGGATGTCTTTGGCCTTTATACCGGCCTCGTCCCACTTGCGCTGGTAAAAGGGCGAGTGGTCGTAGGCATAGGCCATCACGTCGCGGATGCGCGCAACGATCAGCTCATCCCGCTTTTCCGGGTCCATCGTTTCCCGGTCGCGGAACCAGTAAGGGCTGTTCGGGTCCGGAAAATAGTCTTTGTTGTAATTGGGGGGAAAATTCCACTCTTCCATCGGAGACTCCTGATATTGTTATTGGTTGTCGTCTGAGGAAACCTGTCATGGCCGCCCGGCCGGCATGGCACCGGACTTATCGGGCACCACGGTCAGCAACCAGTTGCCGGAACGAATCAATGATTTCCTGGGGAGGAGTGTCCTGTAACAGAATCTTGTGGACGCCCATCTGGTAGAGCTCTTTGACATCGTCATCCGGGATAACACCACCACCGGCAACGATCATGTCTTCCGCTTCCTTCGCTTTCAGGAGCTCCAGAACTTTGGGGAAAATGTGCATGTGCGCGCCCGAGAGCAGGCTGATGCCCAGGATATCCACGTCTTCCTGGATAGCGGCATCGACGACTTCTTCCGGTGTGCGATGCAGCCCGGTATAGACCACATCCATGCCAGCATCCCGGAGCGCACGCGCAACCACTTTTATGCCCCGGTCATGACCATCCAGACCGATTTTGGCCAACATTACCCGAATCACAGTTGCGTTGTTGTCATTGTTTTGCATCGTATTCTCCTTGGATTATGTGATTGCGCTGCCGCTTCTTTTCAAAGGTTCACGGGAGCCCTGTATTTCTTGCTGAAGCCATTTTGATGCAGTCTCCACATGCTGCCTCGCAAGCGTTTCAGCGTTCTGCACGTCGCCGGCCAACACCGCATTGAGTATTGCCTCGTGCTCTTCCCAAATCTGTTGCTGGTTTTTCTCAACAATGAGAATGTCGCTCATCACTCGTCTTACGTGGTTCCAGTGGGCTTCCATCGAATCCAGGATGAAGGTGTTACCTGCCAGTTCGTAGATGAAACCGTGAAAGCGCATATCAGCGTCGATAAGAGCGGGAAGGTCATGGGCCTTCCCCGCTGCGAACCCTTCCGCAATAATGTCCTCCCCACGCTTTCGTACCCCGGCATCCACCCGCTGGGCGGCGAGTCCGGCACTGATCAGATCAATCCCGCACCGGAATTCGTACAACTGCGCCACAAAATTCTCATCAAGCACCGAAACCATCAGGCCGCGACGCCCTACCGCAGAGAGGAAGCCATCATCACGAAGACGCTGCATGGCCTGGCTCACCGGTAACCGTGAGACATCCAGTCTCTCGGCCAGGGTCTCCTGGGTGACCCGCTCGCCCGGCTTGAGCAGACCTTCGACGATGGCATTGACCACAGAGTCGTAAATAAGCTCCGGGAGGTTTTTCTCAGCCTGGATTTTCTTCATTGATCAATCTCCACGACGCAACTCCTCGGCTGTCGTTTGCATACAGTATTCACCATGTAATACCTGATCACTTTGTAATCACATTAGACTTTAGTCTAATTTTTGAGCACTTTTTTGAAGACAAAGCTCTCCGCCCCGGCTCCGCCTGCAACGGCGGGAGCCGGGAAAATCATGAAAATCAGGAGGGGAACCTGGGGAGAGGGTGTGGGGGATCAGCCCCCTTGAGGCGGCTCAAGCAGGTCAATGCCCGCATCGTAGACAGCGTTCAGGAAATCAACCAGTACCACAGCGGAAAGACCCCAGATCTGGTAGCGCTCCCAGCGATAGCACGGCACGTAAAAGGTATTATTGAGAAAATTCAGCGGGTCGGTGCGATGGCGCTTGTCTTCCAGGAAAAACTCAACCGGCACCCTGAATATGCTTTCAATCTCCGCCGGGTTTGCCGTCAGCGGGTGATCGCCGGGTATCACCCCAACGTATGGAGTTACCAGGATCTGATGCAGCGACATCACCTGGCTCAGAGGTGCAATAAGCTGAACCTGCTCCGGAGGTAATCCGATTTCTTCATGGGTTTCCCGTAAAGCCGTGTCGGCAATGGAGTGGTCCTCCGGATCACGGCGACCGCCGGGGAAAGACACCTGGCCCCGGTGAGTACTCAGGTTTTCAGACCTCAGGGTAAAAACGATTTCAGGATTGCGGTGGTCGTCGGTCACCGGAACCAGTACGCCGGCTTCGGGGTAGTCGAGCGTCAGTAACCGGGGAACATAACCTGAGAGGCGTTTGGTAAGAAGATCGCGCAAAACACGGCTCCGTTTTTACATCTGACTATTGAATGAGACGCCGGCAGCACCGATAGTTACACCTGCCAACCCACAATTGTCCAGTATACGGTGAAACGAATGAAATACTGCAGTACCTGCGGCCATCCTGTCGAACAGCGCGTTCCCGAAGGAGACAATCGTCACCGTTATGTGTGCATTAGCTGCGAAACCATACATTACCAGAATCCACGCATTGTCGCGGGAACGGTTCCGATCTGGCAGGGGCAGGTTTTACTGTGCCGGAGGGCCATCGAACCCCGCTACGGCTACTGGACCCTGCCCGCGGGATTTATGGAAAACTCGGAAACCACTCTTGAAGCCGCGACCCGGGAAACCTGGGAAGAAGCTCTGGCCGAAGTCACCGTGGACAACCTTTACACCATTATCCATGTCCCCCACATCGACCAGGTCCACATGTTCTACCGGGCGACCCTTACCAGCGAAAATTTTGGTGCCGGCCAGGAATCCCTGGAAACCAGGTTGTTTGCCCTCGAAGATATTCCCTGGGATGAACTGTCGTTCCCGACCGTTCGTCGCACTCTGGAGCTTTACCTGGAAGACGTACACAAAGAGCACTTCCCGGTGCACGTGGACGACATACGCTATCGTATGAAGCCCGTAGGGCAGTAGACGCTACAAGTCCTCCATGCGGAACACTTCGTAAGCCGGCTCTTCATAGGGATGCGACTCCTTCAGTGCCTGAACCGCCGCCCGGATCAGTTCGTCCCTGCAAACCAGTTCTACCCGAAATTCATCGACCTGCTCCACTTCCCCCGTTTGACCAAGGTAGGGATTGCTCCCCTCAAGCGGGCGAAACTGCCCTTGCCCCCTACATTGCCAGGCGCAACAGTCATAGTCTCCGATGCGACCAGCGCCGGATTCAAACAGCGCAGCTTTGGTGACTTCAAGGTGACTCTCGGGCACGAAATAACACATCTTGTACATGACCAGTCTGCTCCCTTCTAAAGACGTTCAGCAGGATTAACATTCGCGGGTTCGGCGTGCCAATACGCATCTTTTTTGTACAGATTAAGCAGTTAGCTACTTACCCACAGAATCTGTGGATAACTCTGGGGAAAGATTTTGGGAACACGCCCTCACCCCCCGTAATTACTACACTTTCGTTAAATTGGCGACAAATTCACCTACTTCATTAATTGTATATTTATCAGCACGTTAGGAGCGCTGAACAAAAAATGAACCTGAAACCAGCGCTTTGTTCACGGAACACACAATACGGCAGGCAAAATGTGCATAAACCATTTTAGTCAAGGGGATTTTCGCACTTATAAACAAAAATTTCCCTTGAAAACCGCTCAAATTTCAAGATCCGGAAACGAAAAAGCCGGCCCGGGATCAGTCACCTTTCTGGTGCCCCCCGGGCCGGCTTTTTTTGCCTGTTCAGGCTCAGGCGAACCAACGCCTCGCGTTGCGGAACATACGCATCCACGGTGCATCTTCTGACCACTCCTGCGGGTGCCAGGAGTGCTGAGATGTGCGGAAGACCCGCTCAGGGTGGGGCATCATGATGGTGACCCGGCCATCCCTGGTGGTAACGCCAGTGATGCCTGCTTCAGAGCCATTGGGATTGTAGGGGTAGCGAGTGGTGACGTCGCCACGATTATCCACATAGCGCAGTGCAACAAGTTCACTCTCGTTGAGCTGCTCCGCTGATGTGCCAGAGGCAAACTCTACCCTGCCCTCACCGTGTGCCACCGCTATCGGCATCCTGGATCCCACCATGCCATCCATGAAGGCGGACGGGGAAGGCGTCACCTCGGCCATCACCAGCCTGGCTTCAAACTGCTCCGACTGGTTGCGAACAAAACGGGGCCAGCCTTCGCTACCGGGAATCAGCTCATGAAGGTTGGACAGCATCTGGCAGCCATTACAGACGCCCAGAGCCAGAGTGTCCTGGCGATTGAAGAAAGCGGCGAACTGATCGCGAACCCGGTCGCTGAACAGGATGGACTTGGCCCAGCCCTCTCCAGCGCCCAGCACATCGCCATAGGAGAACCCACCACAGGCCACCAGGCTGTTAAAGACTTCCAGGGAAGCCCGGCCTGACAACAGGTCGCTCATATGCACATCAACAGACTCGAATCCTGCACGGTCAAAGGCTGCCGCCATTTCGACCTGACCATTCACACCCTGCTCCCGCAGCACCGCAATCTTTGGTCGCGCGCCGGTGTTGACATAAGGGGCAGAGATATCCTCGCTGACGTCAAACGTCAGCTTGGCATGAAGGCCGGGATCGTCGGCATCCAGGAGGTTATCGAATTCTTCCTGCGCACAATCGGCATTGTCGCGAAGCGACTGCACCCGGTAACTGGTTTCCGCCCACAAGCGCTGCAGTTCGGCGCGTGGCCGGGCAATAATTTCATTACCTTCGAAGGTGTAGCGAATACAATCATCCTGGTTGAGCGTACCGATAACGGACGTGTGGTCACCAAGACCGGCTGCGGAGAACTGTTGCAGCACAAAGCCGGTTTCGTCGCGCCGGACCTGAATGACCGCCCCCAGCTCTTCATTGAAGAGCTCGCGCGGGAACTGGGACGAATCCTCGGCCAGTCCATCCAGTTTGATATCAATGCCCGAGCGCGCGGCAAAGCTCATCTCGGCCAGGGTTACGAACAAACCACCATCGGAACGATCATGGTAAGCCAGCAGCTTGCCGTCTTCATTGAGTCCCTGAATAACCGCGAAAAACGCCTTGATGTCTTCGGGGTCGTCCAGATCGGGCGCCACTGCGCCCATCTGCCGATAAACCTGCGCCAGGGCAGAGCCGCCCAGGCGATTCTGGCCGGCTGCCAGGTCAATCAGAATCAGGTCCGTCTCGCCGGCATCGGTAATCAGTTGCGGCGTCAGGGTTCTGTCAACGTCGGTCACCGGCGCGAAACCGCTGATAATCAGTGACAGGGGCGAGGTCACACTTTTCTGTTCACCATTATCGTCCTCTTCCCAAACAGTTTTCATGGACATGGAGTCCTTGCCCACGGGAATGGTGATGCCCAGTGCCGGGCAAAGCTCCATACCCACAGCGCGAACCGTTTCGTAGAGGTTTTCATCCTCTCCCGGGTGCCCCGCTGCGGCCATCCAGTTGGCGGACAAACGGATGTCCTGCAGCCTGGCAATGGGCGCCGCAGCCAGGTTGGTAATCACCTCACCAACGGCCATGCGACCGGACGCCGGGGCATCAATAACGGCAACCGGCGTGCGCTCACCCATGGCCATTGCTTCGCCGCTTTTCACATCAAAGGAAGTTGACGTGACGGCCACATCGCTGACTGGCACCTGCCACGGGCCGGCCATCTGATCCCGGGCCACAAGGCCGGTGATGGTGCGGTCACCAATGGTAATCAGAAAACTCTTTGAACCCACTGACGGCAACCGGAGTACACGGTTGATGGCATCCTCAAGATTGATCTTTGTGGAATCGAAAATGGGCTTGGTAAACGAGGTGCGGGAAACGCTCCGGTGCATCCGTGGTGGCTTGCCAAAAAGAACGTCCATTGGCAGATCAACCGGGCGATCATCAAAGTAGGAGTCGCCAAGCTCCAGGTGGTGCGTCTCGGTAGCTTCGCCGATCACTGCGTAGGGGCAGCGCTCGCGGCGGCAAAGCGCATCGAACTGCTCCAGGTTCTCCGGCGCAACGGCCATGACGTAGCGTTCCTGGGATTCATTGCACCAGATTTCCAGGGGCGACATGCCAGGCTCGTCACTGGGAATGTCCCTCAGCTCAAACCTGCCACCACGGCCACCGTCTTTCACCAGCTCCGGCATGGCATTGGAAAGCCCACCGGCACCAACGTCGTGGATGAAACAGATGGGGTTGTCGTCGCCCATCTGCCAGCAGCGGTCAATCACTTCCTGACAGCGACGCTCCATTTCGGGGTTATCCCGCTGGACGGAGGCAAAATCCAGGTTTTCGTTACTGGAGCCGGAATCCATGGATGAGGCAGCACCGCCACCGAGACCGATCAGCATGGACGGGCCGCCCAGAACAATCAGTTTGGCGCCGACAGGGATATTGCCTTTCTCTACATGGCTGGCACGGATATTACCCAGGCCACCTGCAATCATGATGGGCTTGTGATAGCCGCGGACTTCCTCACCAGCTGCGCCCGGCACCAGTTCCTCGAACGTACGGAAATAACCGGTCAGGTTGGGACGCCCGAATTCGTTGTTGAAAGCCGCACCACCAATGGGGCCTTCAATCATGATATCCAGTGGTGAGGCTATTCTGTCCGGCTTGCCGTAGCCAAGTTCCCAGGGCTGCGGGTCGTCCGGCAGATTAAGGTTGGACACGGTAAAGCCGGCCAGGCCAGCCTTGGGCTTGGAACCACGGCCGGTTGCGCCCTCGTCGCGGATCTCGCCACCGGACCCGGTTGCCGCACCCGCCGCAGGCGCAATTGCCGTGGGATGGTTGTGGGTCTCCACCTTCATGAGGATGTGGATGTCTTCTTCGTGGTAGCGATACACTCCGGATTCCGGTTCCGGAAAGAAACGGCCACCACGACTGCCGGTAATGACCGACGCGTTGTCCTTATAGGCAGACAGCACACCTTCACTGTTCATTTCGAAGGTATTACGGATCATGGCAAACAGGGATTTTTCCTGCCCCTCACCATCAATATCCCAGGAGGCGTTGAATATCTTGTGGCGGCAGTGCTCCGAGTTGGCCTGTGCGAACATCATCAGTTCGACATCCGTGGGGTCACGCTCCAGGTCCGAAAAAGACTCGACCAGGTAATCAATCTCGTCTTCCGCCAGCGCCAGGCCCAGCGAACGATTGGCCTCCACCAGCGCCTGGCGTCCACCAGACAGCACCGGGATGCGGTTGAGGGTGCGAGGCTCATCGGTGTGGAACAACAACTCTGCCCCACCCATCTCGTGGAACACTTTCTGGGTCATGCGGTCATGGAGCAGCGCCGCAATCTTTTCTCTCTGCGCCAGCCCCAGTTTTCGGCTTGCCTTTATATAGTAGGCCGTACCGCGCTCAATCCGCCGGATTTGCTTCAACCCACAGTTGCGCGCTATATCGGTAGCCTTGCTGGACCAGGGCGAAAGGGTGCCGGGCCGAGGAACCACCAGGAACAGCACGCCGTCAGGTTCTTCGGCAGGAACACTGGGCCCGTATGTCAGCAACCGATCGAGTACCACCTGGTCAGATTCGGACAGCGGTGACTCCAGGTCCGTGAAGTGCATGAACTCGGCATACACATGCTCCACTTCGGGAACAATGTCCTGAATGCGGGTATGCAGCTTGCGGGAGCGAAAGGGCGAAAGCGCAGGAGCGCCGCGAAGTTCAAGCATGATCAAAACCTGTACGCGCGAAACTGGGAGCCGGGGCACGCCTCCTGTTCGCCGGAGCGTCCGGAAACAGGAAAATGCTGGCCATTTGAAAGGCCGCAATGATACTCGAAACGGGGTTCGGGATACAGCGTCAAAAGGTCATAACCTGCCCCCTGCATTTCACATTGTTTTGCATATAAAATGATCACTTCCATTGACCAGCCACCTCCGACCGGGGATTATTGAGGCCAGGACAGGGAGTTCAGAATTTGCAAAACACAGATCGCCAACCGATGGGTTTCGCACTGGCAGCGTACGCTTGCCTGCTTGCTATCACCCTCATTACTGCCGGATGCTCCAGGCCGAGCACTCTTCAGGAGATTCGCTCTGAGGGTGTACTGCATGTTATCACCCGCAATGCCCCTTCCGTTTACTACGAAGGCCGCGATGGCCCTACTGGCTATGACTACGAGCTGGCCCGGCTGTTTGCCAACGATCTTGGCGTGGAACTCAAGGTGCGGGTGGCAGATGACAACACCGGCGTGCTCTCGGTGATCGATCAGGACTATGCCCACATCGGGCTGGCCGGGTTTTCTGCACGCCCGGATTTCCCGGGCCGGTATCACACGGTATCCAATGGTGTGGAGGCAGAGTCCGTGGTGGTATACAACCGCGACACAGACCGCCCCGAATCCGTTGAAGACCTGGAAGGACAGACCCTGCACCTTGTTGCAGACAGCAACCACGAGCACCAGCTGGCGCAACTGCAGGCGGAAAACCCGGGCCTGCAGTGGAAAGTTCATTCGGGGCTGGATGCCGCCGGCATACTGGCGCGTGTAGAGTCGGGGGAATATCCGCTGGCCATCGTCTCTTCCAATGAACTTGACCTCAACCATGTCTTCTTCCCGATGGTCAAAAGCGCGTTCAGCCTGGGCGAGCCGGAAGACCTTTTATGGCTGTTCCCCGGAGAGCAGGACAAGAGCCTGGCCGTGGCTGCCAGGGATTTCATCAGTGAGCTGAGGGAAAGCGGCGCCCTGGCCCAGATTTCAGAGCGATTTTACGGCCACCTGGACCGCCTCAACTACGTGGGTGCACGGACGTTTGTACACCACGTGGAAAACCGCCTGCCGAAGTATGAAAGCCTGTTCCGGGACTATGCCTCCACCTACGAGCTGGACTGGCGCCTGCTGGCAGCTATCGGGTACCAGGAATCCCACTGGCGCCCCAACGCCGTGTCGCCCACCGGCGTGCGCGGCCTGATGATGTTGACCCGCACAACCGCCAAGCATATCGGCATAAAGAACCGGCTCGATGTGGAGCAAAGCATCCAGGGTGGGGCCAAATATTTCACCATGGTTCACCGTAAGGTCCCCGAGCGTATCCAGGAACCGGACCGCACCTGGTTTGCGCTGGCATCATACAATGTTGGCTGGGGCCATGTGGAAGACGCCCGCCGGCTGACAGAGGGCGCCGGAAAGGATCCTGACCGCTGGATGGATGTAAAGGAGTTTCTACCGCTACTGACCCAGAAGGAATGGTACTCCAAAACCCGTTTTGGCTACGCCCGTGGCCACGAACCGGTTATCTACGTGCAGAATATCCGGCGCTACTACGACGTTCTGGCCTGGATGACAGAGGCAACAAAAATCGCCGAAACCCCGGAAAAGCCCTGGTTCAAAGACCTTGAAGGCATGGAAAAGATTATCCGGCCCGGCGACACGGCGCGAGAGCAACAAACCCGGGCAAGCCTGCCAAGTGAACTGGGCTTCGTTCCCCCTACCCTATAAACGCCGCTCCAGCGCCGACTCGACCTGATCGGAAGCAAATCCCCTTCTTGCCAGAAACCGTGCCTGGCGTACCTTTTCATCCCAGTCTTCACTGATATCACTCAGACCGAACCGCTTCTCCCGCAGCAGCGTGGCCCGTTCGACCCAGTCGGCATCGGTCAACTCACGGAGACAATCCGGTGTTGTGTGAATGCCCCGTTGCTGGAGCTCCGCCAGAATCCTGAGCGGCCCGTACCCCAGGTCCATTCGCTGACGCGCATAGACATCGGCAAATCGCTCATCGCTCAACCAGCCTTCCGCCTCATAGTCATCCAGAACCCGCTCTATTACGTCGGATTCGATCTTCCTCTGCCTGAGCTTCAGGGACAATTCGAGCCGGCTGTGTTCCCTGCGGGCCAACAGCCGCAACGCAGCGGAGCGGGCCTTGTAATCCTGATCATCCTGATTTGATGCTTTTCCCATTCTGACTCTTCCCGCAGTTGCCGACAAAACGCTAGACTAGCCCCCACTCGATAATCGTACCCGGCATCCGGAACACCGGATAAGGCCGATGGTCGGTGCAGGCATACTTTGCCGGCACCGGGAACTGGTTTCAATATCAAAGGGTAACCCCATGGCTGCATTCATCCAGAAACTGTTCAGAACCCGCAAGGCCAACACAACGCCGCCTCCTGCTGCTGCAGTTCGACGGGAACCGACGCCTGAAGACCTGGAAAAGGTGAGCAGACAGGACGACAAACGTGAGCAGCAGGCAAAGATGCTCAAGTCCGCACCCTCCGAAGCTCAGCTTGAAGAGCTGGCAACCGTCGGCATGACGGCCGGCATCCGTGTTGAAGCTGCCGAAGCGTTGGCCGACAAAGCCGCGCTGCAACGTGTCCAGAAGCTTGCCAAGGGAAAGGACAAAGGGGTCTACCAGGTGGTACGCCAGAAGCTCCAGCACATTCGTGATGAAGAGGAGCAGCAACGGAAACTGGCCGAAACCATACAGACACTGGTGCGCAATGCCACCGAACAGGCACGCAGTGACGACACGAAACTGTATGAAGCCCGCCTGGAAGCTCTGCTGCAGAAATGGGCCGACGTTGAGTCCCGGGCCTCCCGGGAGCAGACCACCGATTTTTTGCAGGCAGTGCACCAGTGCCGTGAACGCCTCCATGATATGCACGCTGAAAAAGAACTGCTCAAGCAACAGCAGGAGCAGCGGAGCCAGCGAGCGGAAACCCTGTCCCTGCTGGAGAGCACCCTTGATGAACTGAAACAGCAGGATCCGGACCTGGAGCCTTCTCTGGCCTCCCTCGACGCCCTGCAGAAAACCCAGGAAAACCGCTGGCTGGAAGCAACCCGGGACACCCAGGTCGACAAGCAGGAACAGAAATCCTACGAGAACCTGATGCAGTCACTGCGAGCCTATATTTCCGCCGTCAAACGCCTGGGCCAGCATCGGGAAGAGGTCATCGCACTGCAGACCCCTGCCGAAGGTGACCCCGAGGATGAGACAGCCACCAGCAAGGCCAGGGAGATCCTGGAAGCTGTAGAGTGGCCAAAGGACTTCCGTCGTCCCTCCCTGCTGGACGCCCTTTACCGTATCGCCGGCAAGCCCCGCCCGGCAAAAACCGAAAAGCCGGACACCGCAGAGCAGAAACACCTGGCCGATTCGTTGCGACAGACGCTGGACAAGCTGGACGCTGCCCTGGAAGCCAAACAGCTGAAGGAATCCCGCCAGCTTTTCAAGGCCGCGCAACAGGCGCTCAAACGTCTGGACCACCGTCACAGCAAACCCTTGCAGCCGAGAATTCACCTTCTGGGCGGGCAGCTCCGGGAACTGACCGACTGGCAGGGCTTTGCAACCCGCCCCAAACAGATTTCCCTGTGTGAGCAAATGGAGTATCTGGCAGAGCAACCGATAGAACCGGAAGCCAAAGCCGAACGAATCAAGGAACTGCAGAACGAATGGCGCGACCTTGGCGGCTCATCGGACCGCGACTTGTGGTCACGCTTCAAGCAGGCCTCGGATCTGGCCTATGAGCCCTGCAAGGCCTATTTCTCTGCAAAATCCGGCCTGAAGAAAGCAAACCTTGAGACCCGTAAAACAATTTGCGAGCAACTCCGCACCTTCCTCGACAATGCGGACTGGCACGCCATCGACTGGAAAGCCGCCGAACGCATCCATCAGACCGCCCGGGAAGAGTGGAAAGCGGCCTGGCCGGTAGAATTCCGTGACAACCGCCCGGTACAGAAACAGTTCGATGACCTGCTCAAACAACTGGAACAGCCCCTGGACGAAGAGCGCAAGAAAAATGAAGCGCTCAAACAGGGAATTGTGGAACGTGCGGAGGCCCTGATTGATCACGAGCCCCTTGGTGAGGCCATGAACCAGGCCAAATCCCTGCAAAGCGAGTGGACCAGCATCGGCATCACCCGTCATCGTGAAGACCGGAAACTGTGGCAGGCGTTTCGCAAGGCCTGCGACCAGATTTTTGCGCGCCGCGATGCCCACAAGAATGAACAGGAACAACTTGCCCGGGAGGCGGATGAAAAAGCGGAACCGGTGCTTGCCGCCAGCAGTTCGCTGGGCGCCGATGCAGGCATCGATACCTTGCAGGCTACCCTGACCGAGCTGGATACTCTCAAGAGCGAGCCTCTGTCAGCGGGGACCAGGGAACAGGTCAGCAACGAACGCAGCCGACTTTCCGCGCTTGCCTCCAACCGCCAATTGCAGGAGCAGATTGAAACCTGGAAGCACTGGATAACGGCCAGAAGCACCAGCACCCTGGACAGCAATGCATTGCCTGACCACTGGGCCGGGCTCGCCGCGAATGTGGGGCAACCGGACCCCGTAGAACTGGTTATCCGCGCCGAAATACTGGCGGAGGTTCCCTCCCCGGACGAAGACCAGGGCCGCCGTATGGAGATCCAGGTTCAGCGACTTGCCGAAGGGATGGGTAACTCGGCGTCCGACAACGACAAGTCACAGCAACTGGAAATGCTGGTTGCAAACTGGTGCGTTGTGCAACCAGTGGATGTGGCGAGCGAGCCCCTGGCCCTGCGCCTTGGGCGAGCACTGGAGGCTGTGCTGGGGCGTAAGGGTTAATCGTCCCGTTTATGGCTTTTAACAAACGCCCTGGCCTCCTGCACGGCGGTCAGGGCGTGTTTTTTCATGCCTTCGAGCTCCCCGTCGGCAAGATAGAACATCATGTCGATGCTGTGACGATAGTATTTTGCGGGTAGCCGGTTCAGTGCCACGCACATCACATCCGCCAGAAAATCCTGGCTGTCATCCTCCTCCCTGGTTTCATCAATGGCCTCGGCAACCAGCGGCTCGTAAAAGTTATCAATGGCATCTCTCAGGGACATCGTCTTACTCCTGCTTTTGCTATCAGTCTCTGCCTACAACATAGATCCACCGGCACGAAATGTCATGACCGGCGTGAGCACTTTCGCCAATGGGATTGGCAGCGCACGTCATTACGCATCGAGGCCGCAAACCGCTATGGTTAGGCATTTGAAATGCTCTTCCCGAGTCAAAGACCAACAGAGGACAGGAAATGACCACCGAAGCCTATATCTTCGATGCCGTTCGCACGCCACGTGGACGCGGCAAGAAAGACGGTTCCCTGCACAGCGTCAAACCCATCTCGCTGCTGACCACCGTGCTCAAGGCACTGCAGGAAAGAAACAGCCTGGACACCGCCCAGGTTGACGATATCGTCATGGGCTGTGTCACTGCGGTTGGCGACCAGGGCGCGGATATTGCCAAAACTGCCGCCCTGGCAGCGGACTGGGACGAAGTGGTGGCTGGCGTCACGCTCAACCGCTTTTGCGCTTCCGGTCTTGAGGCCGTCAACCTGGCCGCCATGAAGGTGCGTTCCGGCTGGGAAGACCTGGTTGTTGCTGGTGGTGTCGAGGCCATGTCCCGGGTACCCATGGGGTCCGATGGCGGCGCCTGGGCAACCGACCCGGCCACCAACCTGCATACCGGCTTCATGCCCCAGGGCATCGGCGCGGACCTGATCGCCACCCTGGAGGGCTTCACCCGGGAAGACGTGGACGGATTTGCCGTGAGATCCCAGCAGAAGGCGGCCAACGCCTGGGAAAAGGGTTATTTTTCCAAATCCATCATTCCTATTACCGACCAGAATGGTGTGATGATCCTGGACCGCGACGAACATGTGCGCGGCAACACCACGGTGGAATCCCTGTCCGGCCTCAAGCCCTCGTTCCAGATGATGGGCGAGATGGGCTTTGACGGAGTCGCCCGGGAAAAATACCACTACGTGGAGAAGATCAATCACGTCCACCACGCCGGCAACTCTTCCGGCATCGTCGATGGTGCGACCGCCATGCTGATCGGCAGCGAAGCCAAGGGCAAGGCCATGGGGCTCAAACCACGCGCTCGCATCCTGGCAACTGCGGTCACCAGTACCGACCCCACCATCATGCTGACCGGACCTGCGCCGGCGGCCCGCAAGGCACTGGAAAAAGCTGGCATGACGGCGGACCAGATTGACCTGTTTGAAGTGAACGAAGCCTTTGCCTCCGTGGTCATGCGCTTCCAGAAGGAACTGTCGGTTCCCGACGAGAAAGTGAACGTTAACGGCGGCGCCATCGCCATGGGCCACCCCCTGGGTGCCACCGGTGCCATGATTCTGGGCACCCTGCTCGACGAACTGGAGCGGAGAGAACTGCGCTACGGCCTGGCCACCCTGTGTGTGGGTGGCGGAATGGGTATTGCCACCATCATTGAGCGCGTCTGAGCCGACCACTGATTCTGAGAGGAGAAACGAATATGAGCGCCATTCACTACGACCTGGGTTCAGACCAGATCCTGACCCTGACCATCGACATGCCCGGCCAGTCCGCGAACACCATGAACGCCGACTTCCGCACGGGGCTGACGGAGACCGTGGGCAAGGTTAAAACTGATCTCGACAACATTCGCGGCATTATCATTACATCCGCCAAGAAAACCTTCTTTGCCGGCGGCGACCTGAAAGAACTTCACAAGGTCACGCGGGAAGACGCAGCAGCCTTTGAAGACATGGTTAACGGCCTCAAAGCTGAAATGCGCGCACTGGAAACCAGCGGCAGGCCCATTGTCGCGGCCATCAACGGCTCCGCCCTGGGCGGCGGTCTGGAAATCTGCCTGGCCTGCCACCACCGCGTGGTGATGGATGACGACAAGATCCAGCTGGGCCTGCCTGAAGTCACCCTGGGCCTGCTTCCTGGCGGTGGCGGCACCCAGCGGCTGCCCCGGATGATCGGCCTCGAGGCTGCCTTCCCTTTCCTGATGGAAGGCAAAAAGGTGAACCCGAAAGCCGCGCTCAAGGCCGGTATTGTCGATGAACTGGCCTCCTCCGCCGATGACATGATGGCGAAAGCCCGGGCCTTTATCGAAGCCAACCCGAAATGCCAGCAGACCTGGGACCAGAAAGGCTTCAAATTCCCCGGCGGAGCCCCCCATCACCCGGCCATGGCACAGAAACTGGCCATCGCTCCGGCGATGCTGAAGCAGAAGACCAAAGGCTGCTACCCCGCACCGGAGCGTATCCTGTCCGCGGCCGTAGAAGGTGCGCAGGTGGACTTTGATAACGCCAGTCTGATCGAAACCCGTTATTTTGCAGAGCTGGTTACCGGCCAGGTCGCCAAGAACATGACCGGCACCTTCTGGTTCCAGCTCAATGCGGTGAATGCCGGTGAAAGCCGGCCCGCAGGCGTGGAAAAGGAAACCTTCCGCAAGGTGGGCGTTCTCGGTGCCGGCATGATGGGCGCCGGCATTGCCTATTCTACCGCCACTCGCGGTATTGACGTGGTGCTCAAGGACGTTTCCACGGAAAACTCCGAAAAGGGCAAAGCCTATTCCGAGAAGCTGCTGGCGAAGAAAGTCAGCCGCGGGCGTATGACCGAAGAGCAGAAAACCGGGGTATTGAACCGCATCAAGGCCACCGGCTCCGCCGACGATCTTGAAGATTGCGATCTCGTCATCGAAGCCGTGTTCGAAGACAGCGAACTGAAGGCAAAGGTGACTCAGGAAGCGGAAGCGAAGCTGGTCAACAACGGCATCTTTGCGTCCAACACCTCCACCATTCCCATTACACAGCTTGCGGAAGCGTCAACCAACCCGGCCAATTTCATTGGCCTGCACTTCTTCTCCCCGGTGGACAAGATGCAGCTGGTGGAAATCATCGTGGGCGCCAAAACCTCCGATGAGACCCTGGCCCGTGCCTTTGATTATGTCCAGCAGATCGGCAAGATTCCCATTGTCGTGAACGACAGCCGTGGATTCTTCACCTCCCGGGTCTTCGGCACCTTCGTGAATGAAGGCATCGCCATGCTGGGCGAAGGCATTCACCCTTCCAGCATCGAGAACGCGGGTGTTCTGGCCGGCATGCCTGTGGGGCCGCTGGCGATCTCGGATGAAGTCAGCATGACCCTGATGCAGCACATCCGTGACCAGAGTAAAAAGGACACGGAAGCCGCCGGTAAAACCTGGAAGGCGCACCCGGCGGAGGCAGTGATCGACCAGATGGTCGGCAGCCACAACCGCAAGGGCAAGGCTGCCGGTGCCGGGTTCTATGACTATCCCGACTCCGGCAAGAAACACCTGTGGCCGGAACTGGAAAACCTGTTTGTGGATCAGGAAAAGGCCCGGACTACGGAGCTGCAAGACCTGAAAGACCGCATTCTGTTCATCCAGGCAATTGAAACCGTTCGCTGCCTCGAGGAAGGCGTACTCCGCACGGTAGAAGATGCCAATATCGGCAGCATTTTCGGTATCGGCTTTGCGCCCTGGACCGGCGGCGCCATCCAGTTTATCAACCAGTATGGTGTGAGAGCCTTCGCAGAACGGGCAAAAAATCTCGCGGAGCGATTTGGTGAGCGTTTCACGCCACCGGCCCTGTTGCTGGAAAATGCAGAATCCAACAAAAACTTCATCTGACCCCCGCCTTCCCTTGCCGGAGCCCTTTACGCTCCGGCAAGGGCTCCTGCCTTGCCTGAGAGCTTTCCCGTTTACGAACCTGCCCACTCCATGGACAGATTGTCACGAACCGATACTTCATCGCTATGGCAACCGCACCTGCGCTTGCCTACAATAAAACCATGAGTCAATCGGGCGATATCCGCTGACCCCTTTTTTGTCAACCGTATCGCCACCCACCGTCAGGTACACAAGCTTATGAGCATCGCGGAACGATTTATCAGCCGTTGCAGCAACTCCGGCAAGGGCGGCAGAGCCGGCAAACAGGCAGCCGTCCTGACCCTGATGCTGGCGCTCACCCTGCCAGTCTCGGCCAAGGTGGATACTGACAAAGTCTACGAGCCTGTGTCCCCGACCGTGGAACAAGCCAGGGCGAACATCCTGATCGCGCGGCAATTACAATTTACCCACTTCCGCGACATGAGCATCAACGACTCTCTGTCCGGAGACGTGTTTGATGCCTACCTGGAATACCTCGACGGTCAGCGCATCTACCTGACGCAAAAAGACATCGAGAACTTCAACGCCGTACGGCTGGGGCTTGGCTCGGCCCTCAAAACCGGCCAGCTACAGCCCGGCTTCGATATCTACAACCTGGTGCAGCAACGCATTATCCAACGCCTTGAGTTCGCCCTGGCAATTGTCGATGAAGGTATCGACAAGCTCGACTTCGAAGCCGCTGAAAGCATCCTGCTGGACCGGTCCGAGGCGAATTGGGAAGCCGACAAGGAAGCGCTGGATGCCTTGTGGGTGAAGAGAATCAAGAACGCTGTGCTCGCCCAGCGCCTCAACGGAACTGATGATGAAGGCATTGAAGATGCTCTGCGCCGCCGCTACGAAGGCCAACTGAAGCGTGCCTACCAGGCCCGCAGTGAGGATGCCTTCCAGGCCTATATGAATGCCTTTGCCGGCATGTGGGACCCGCACACGTCGTACTTCTCACCGCGCACCTCCGAGAACTTCAACATCAACATGAGCCTTTCGCTGGAAGGCATTGGCGCCGTGTTGCAGTCAGACAACGAGTACACCAAAGTGGTCCGCCTGGTACCCGGCGGGCCAGCATCCAAGCAGGGCCAGCTTGAGCCAGCGGACCGCATTGTGTCGGTCAAACAGGAAGATGAGAGCAAGGCCGTAAACGTTATCGGCTGGCGCCTCGATGAAGTGGTGGACCTGATTCGTGGTCCCCGTGAGTCGACCGTTACCCTCGAAGTTATTCCCGCTGACGCCCCGGATGAAACCGTCACCGAGACCATCGCCATCAAGCGCGACAAGGTGAAGCTGGAAGAGCAAAGCGCCAGCAGCGAAGTGATTGAGTTCGATCGTGGTAGTGACACGTTCCGCATCGGCGTGATCCACATTCCCACCTTCTATGCCGATTTCAAGGCGATGCAGAACGGTGACCCGAATTACAAGAGCACCACCCGCGATGTCCGCAAACTGATCGATGAGCTCAAGGCAGAAGGAATTGATGGTGTGGTGATGGACCTCCGCAACAACGGCGGCGGCGCTCTTCACGAAGCCAACGACCTGGTCGGCCTGTTTATCGAAAAGGGCCCCACCGTTCAGATCCGCAACTCCAATAACGACGTGCAGGTACTGAACGACGAAGACCCCTCGGTTTCCTACGACGGCCCGCTGGTGGTTCTGGTCAATCGCATGAGTGCATCGGCATCAGAGATCTTTGCCGGCGCCATTCAGGATTATGGCCGGGGCCTGGTAGTAGGCTCCCAAACCTTCGGCAAGGGCACCGTTCAGGCAGTACGCCCGCTGAACCATGGCCAGTTGAAGATCACCCAGAGCAAGTTCTACCGGGTTTCCGGCGGCTCCACGCAACACAAGGGCGTGATTCCCGATATCGAGATCCCGTCAAGAGTGGACAAGACCCGCATCGGTGAAGATGCCCTGGATCATGCCCTGCCCTGGGACCAGATCGAAGCCGTACCCCACACCCGCTATTTTGACTTCAGCAGTGTGATTGACGAATTGCGCACACGTCACGACAACCGGTTTGAAGACCATCCGGAATTCCAGTTGCTGCAGAAAGAAATCGAATTTCTCAAGCAACAGCGGGAGCAGACGTCCGTCAGCCTCAACATCGACGACCGCAAGGAATATCAGTCACAGATTGAACGTACGCGCCTCAGCATTGCCAATGCCCGCCGCGAGATTCATGGTGGCGACCCGTTCGACAGCCTGGAAGAGCTGGACGAATGGCAGGACCAACAGGCAGCAGATCTGGACAGCACCGATGAGGAAATGGACTTTATTGTTCATGAAGGCGGCAACATCATGGCCGACATGCTGGAACTGGATCAACGCATGGCCTCCATCCTGGACATCAAACAGATAACCGCTCAGGCCCAGGCGCGCTGAGCGGCCCAAACTCCTCCGTGAACGGGCGTTAGCCATGGCTGACAAGGAAGAAGACCGGAACAGGGCACGCCTGCTGGAAGGTATGCTGATGGACGCCATGCATGCCATGAGGTCCATGGAAGAGGTAGGACATGTTCAGGGTGCCGAAGGTCAGGAGGAAAACAAGGGGTCCGAGTCACTCATTGACCGCATTGCCGGCCTCACAGGATCAGCACTACGCTTCGCCGCCAAATCCACGGATACCTCTCTGAAAGTCGGCCGCGCACTGATGAACTCCCAGGATCAGCTTCGCATGATGCTGGCAGCCGGCAACTCCCTGAAAGACATCCGCGAAGTGGCCGGGCTGACCCGGTCGGAAATGAGCGAAGCCCTGAATCTGAAAGACAAATCGGTTCTCGAGGCCATTGAAAACGGCACTACCACACTGTCATTTGAGCTGATACTGCGCCTGGCAGCGCTGATAGCACGTAACGACCCGATTCCGTTTATTCTTCGCACCACCCGCAATTACAACCCCGAGGTCTGGCGAATACTCAACGACTGGGGCATTGGCCGACTACCGCTGCAATTCGAGCGGGAGCGCCAGTTCATCAATATCTTCCGCAGCCATGACGACGCCCGCACCCTCTCTGACGAGGGTTTCCGGAAGGTTCTGGATTTCACCCGTCAGAGTTTCGAAATGTCGCTGCACTTTATCGAAGAGCAGGAAAAGGAAATGGCGGAACTGCGGGCGCAAAAGGACGACTCAGTCGAATAGCGACCACATTCCGGTCACATTGGGCGTGCTGACAACCCCCTTCTCGGTCACGATTACGTCAATCAGGCTTGCCGGCGTCACATCGAATACCGGGTTGAATACTTTGACCCCGGCCGGCGCAATGGCCACTCCCCTGATCTGCCTGAGCTCTGAGCCTTCGCGTTCTTCAATGGGGATATCCTTGCCGGACTCCAGCGACATGTCGACGGTACTGGACGGTGCCACCACCATAAACCCCACTTTGTGGTGGCGAGCCAGCACCGCGAGGCTGTAGGTGCCAATTTTATTGGCAACGTCACCATTGGCGGTAATCCGGTCGGCACCGACGATCACCCAGCGCACTTTACCCGCAGCCATAATGGCAGCCGCCGCACCGTCTGCGTTCAGAGTGACAGGAATACCATCCCGTGACAGTTCCCAGGCGGTCAGCCTGCTGCCCTGCAGCCAGGGGCGGGTCTCATCCGCAAACACGTCCCTGAGCATTTTCGCCTCATGAAGCCGACGGATTACGCCCAGCGCGGTACCATAACCGCCGGTGGCCAGGGCACCGGTATTGCAGTGGGTGAGTACAGAAAACGGCTTGTCGGCAGCCATGTGTTCCAGGGCATTATCGGCCATGGCCAGGTTGGCGGCCAGATCGTCCTCATGAATGCGTTCCGCGGTATTGGCAAGCCGTTTCACAGCTTCATCCAGGGAGTGACAACCGGCGAATTCACGCTCCATTTCCTGCAGCGCCCAGAACAGGTTGACCGCTGTCGGCCGCGATGCGGCCAATTCGCGTATGGCCTGCTTGATCTCGGCTTTCCAGTCACCACCGCCGGCATGGCGGGCGGCCAGGGCCACTCCATAGGCGGCGCTTATGCCAATGGCCGGGGCACCTCTCACCACCATGTCCCGGATACACTGGGCAACACCGGAGGCGCCCTCCAGCGTAATCCAGTGCTCCTGGTCGGGCAGCAGCCGCTGATCCAGCAGCTCTAGACTGCCGCCATGCCAGCGTATGGCCACGGTTCCAATGGAGCGCTTACCGGATGAACCAGTGGTTTTGCTCATTCAGTCACTCCAGACAGGTTACAAAAAGGCAGTATACCTGTGATAACACTCCAAACTCAGCCCCCAGGGTAGTTCTTGGTCCGGGTGGTCGCTATACTTTCGGGCTACATTCTTCGGCTGCACGGACGTTTTCCGGGCGGCCCGGCCAAGGCAGGGTAAATGACGGCAGACACCATTACCGCAGCAGATATTCGCATCAACGCACGCTGGGTTATCCCCATAGAGCCCGCGAACGCGGTACTGGAACACCAGGCGGTGCTTGTCCAGGGCGAACGGATTGCCGCAGTGGTCTCCCGGGATGAAGCCGATGCCCGTTACCGTGCCAAGGAAACCATCGACCTGCCCAACCATGTGGTGCTTCCCGGCCTGATCAATATGCATGGCCATGCCGCCATGTCGCTGTTCCGGGGATTGGCAGACGACCTGCCGCTGATGACCTGGCTGAATGACCATATCTGGCCCGCCGAAGGCGCGTTTGTCAGCGAGCCATTCATTGCCGATGGTACGCAGCTGGCCATGGCAGAAATGCTTCGCACCGGCACCACCACCTTTGCGGACATGTACTTTTTCCCCGAAATCGTTGCACAGCTTGCCAAAGACGCCGGCATGCGCGCCCAGGTTTGTTTTCCCCTGCTGGATTTCCCGACGCCCTGGGGAGCCGGGCCAGACGAATACCTGGCCAAGGGCGAGGGCTTCATCCGCCAGTGGCAGGACGACCCGTTCATTATGCCGGCCATCGGCCCCCATGCGCCTTACACGGTGTCTGACGAGCCACTGACAAAAGCCGTGGCGCTGTCACGGAGCACTGGCACGCCTATCCAGATCCACCTCCATGAAACCGCCTTCGAGGTGGCCGATGCCCTGGAGAAAACCGGCAAACGACCCACAGCACGAATGGCAGAGCTGGGCGTACTTGGGCCCACAACCCAGTGTGTCCACATGACCCAGATTGATGACTCGGACATACAATTGCTGAAAGACACCGGCGCCCAGGTGATTCATTGCCCGGAATCCAATCTCAAGCTGGCCAGCGGCCTCAGCCCGGTACAGAAATTCCGCGAGGCGGGCATCAATGTCGCCATTGGCACCGACGGTGCTGCCAGCAATAATGACCTGGATCTGTTTGGCGAACTTAGCACCGCGTCCATGCTGGCCAAGGTGGTGGCTGATGATGCCACGGCGTTGTCTGCCCATGAGGCGCTGGCCATGGCCACGATCGACGGTGCAAAGGCACTGGGGCGCGCCCATGAGCTGGGATCACTGCAAGCCGGTAAGCTGGCAGATATCATTGCCGTGGACCTGGGCGACCCATTCCTGCAGCCGGTGTACGATCCGGCCTCTCACCTTGTTTACAGCAACCATGGCCGCCAGGTAAGCCATAGCTGGATCAACGGCGTACCTCAGGTACAGGAAGGCAGGCTGACCCGTATTGACGTACCAGACCTGATGCTCCGCGTCCGGGGCTGGGCAGACCGTATCCGCGAGCAGCAAACCAGCTGACGCCCGACATATTCGTTATCAGGCAGAACCAACTATGAGCACTCAGAACGTAGACCACAACGAAATCGCCAAATTCGAGGCACTGGCCAGCCGCTGGTGGGACCCCACCAGCGAGTTCCGCCCTCTGCACGACATCAACCCCCTGCGCCTCAACTACATTGACGAGCGCGTGCCCCTGGCGGGAAAGCGGGCCCTGGATGTCGGCTGCGGCGGCGGCCTGTTGTCCGAGGGCATGGCACAGCGGGGCGCGCACGTGACGGGCATAGACATGGGCGAAGCACCGCTGGCAGTGGCCAGGCTCCATGGCATGGAAAGCGGCATCAAGGTGGACTATCGCCAGATCACTGTTGAAGAGCTGGCAATCGACCCGGAACACACCGGCCGGTACGATGTGGTCACCTGCCTGGAAATGCTGGAGCATGTGCCGGACCCGGCTTCCGTCATCAAGGCCTGCGCTGCCCTGCTGAAGCCCGGCGGACATCTGTTCGTGTCCACCATCAACCGTAACCCCAAGTCGTTCCTGTTCGCGATTGTGGGCGCTGAGTATGTGCTCAGGCTGCTGCCGAAGGGCACGCACGAATGGCGCAAGTTCATCCGCCCCTCGGAAATGTCGGATCATCTGCGCCACGCCGGGCTGAACATCTGCGAACTGACGGGCATGACCTACAACCCGATCACCAAAGTGTATCGCCTGGGGCGGGATGTGGACGTCAACTATATGATGCATGCCATGGATACACGCGAGGAAACGGATCCGTCGTGACATCATCGCCCTCCGCGCCCTCAACCGTCCTGTTCGACCTGGACGGCACACTGATTGATACCGCACCGGATTTTATCCGTTGCCTGAATGAACTGCGCCGGGCCCACGGGCTGCAGGCACTGCCGGCGCCCCACATCCGCCGTTCGGTTTCCAACGGCGCCAGGGCGATGATCCTCGTGGGCTTTGGCCTTGAGCCGGATCATCCGGACTACCTGGAGAAACACACGGCGTTTCTCGACCTGTATGAAGCCGGCGTGGCTGTGGAAACCACCCTGTTCGAAGGCGTGGACGCTATCCTGAAGGACCTGGAAGCCCGGAATATTCCCTGGGGCATCGTCACCAACAAACCGGTTCGATTTGCGGCGCCATTGATAGAGGCCCTGGGCCTGGCGGAGCGCTGCTCTACCCTGATCTGCCCCGACCATGTCACTAACCGGAAACCGCACCCGGAGGCGCTGTTTCTGGCCTGCCGCGAGGTGGGCGCCGACCCCGCCACCGGCGTGTACGTGGGTGACCATGAACGGGACATCGAGGCCGGACGCAACGCGGGCATGAAAACCATCGCGGTACGTTACGGTTATATCGAACAGCCAGAGGCGGTTGACCTGTGGCAAGCTGACATCGTGGCTGACACCGTCAGCGACCTGGCAAAACTGTTACAATAGAGTTCCAAACGGAGACACAGAATGCAGGACTATAAAGCACCGGCAGACTTGCTGAAAGATCGCATCATTATGGTAACCGGTGCCGGTAGCGGCATCGGACGGGCGGCTGCAAAAGCCTACGCGGCCCATGGTGCCACTGTGATCCTTGTAGGCCGCACCGTTTCCAAGCTGGAATCCGTGTATGACGAAATCGAGGCTGCCGGCCACCCGAAACCGGCCATCGTACCGCTTAACTTCGAGGGGGCTGCAGTCAAGGAGTACGAAGAGCTGGCGATGACGATCGAAGACAATTTCGATCATCTCGACGGCCTGCTTCACAACGCTGCCATCCTGGGCACGCGCAGCCCCATCGAGCTTTATGACCCGGAAATCTGGAACAAGGTGATGCACGTGAACTCCACCGCTCCGTTCCTGCTGAGCCGCGCCATGATCCCGCTGCTGCGCAAGTCCGATGATGCCTCGGTGATTTTCACCTCTTCCGGAGTCGGCCGCAGAGCCAAGCCGTACTGGGGCGCCTATGCGGTTTCCAAGTTCGCCATCGAAGGGTTGAGCCAGATGCTGGCAGAAGAACTGGATGATGATCGCCATAATGTGCGGGTGAACAGCCTCAATCCGGGCGCAACCCGCACCAATATGAGAGCCACGGCGTATCCCGCCGAGAACCCGCAGCAGAATCCCGCACCGGAAGACCTGATGCCGGTTTACCTGTACCTGATGGGGCGGGACAGCGCAGGCATCAATGGCCAGCAGATAGACGCACAGCCCAAGTAAATGGAACTGACTTTTTACACCACGTCCCAGTGCCACCTGTGCGAACTGGCGGAAGCGCTGCTGGTGAATACGCCCATGCCTGCGCCCATTCCCGTCGACGCGGTGGACATTGCCCAGTCCAGGCAACTGGTGGAACGCTACGGCACGCGCATTCCGGTACTGCGCCGTAACGACACCGGCGAGGAGCTGGACTGGCCTTTCACCAGTGACCAGTTACTGAACTTTCTCCGATGAGGATTGCCCGACATGTTGATGGTTATTTCCCCTGCAAAAACGCTGGACTACGAAAGCCCGCTGGCCACCACCAAGGCCACTCAGCCGGCTTTCCTGGACGACGCCTGCGAGCTGGTTGACCAGCTCAAGGAGTTGGAACCCCACGACATCAGCAACCTGATGGGGGTCAGCGACAAGCTCGGCCAGCTCAATGCCGAGCGTTTTCGCTCGTGGCACACCCCCTTCACACTGGAGAATGCACGCCAGGCGGTGCTGGCGTTCAAAGGCGACGTCTATACCGGGCTGGATGCGGAAAGCTTCAGCGACAAGGAATTCGAGATTGCCCAGAAGCGCCTGCGGATACTCTCCGGCCTCTACGGGGTGCTCAAACCCCTGGACCTGATGCAGCCCTACCGCCTGGAAATGGGTACAAAATTCGAGAATCATCGCGGTAAAGACCTGTATGCCTTCTGGGGCAGCAAGATTACCGACGAACTCAACCGGCTGCTGAAGGCGGATGACGGCGTGCTGGTGAACCTGGCCTCCAATGAATACTTCAAGAGCGTGCGCAAGAAAGAGCTGGATGCCCGCCTGATCACCCCCCAGTTCAAGGACTGGAAAAACGGCCAGTACAAGATGATCAGCTTCTACGCCAAGAAGGCCCGGGGACTGATGTGCCGCTACGCCATCCAGAACAACATTACCCAGGCAGACGATCTCAAGGGCTTTGATCTTGAGGGCTATCGTTATAGCGAGGAGCAGTCCAGTGCAGACAACTGGGTGTTCCTGAGGGACGAGCAGTAAACGTTTCACAAACCCGGAGTCATTAATGAACGAAGCAGTATTCGCAGAGATTTCCATGCTGGTCTTGCTGACCGGCCTGATTGTCTGGATGGGTTTTATTGTCTGGGACCTCGCCAGGAAGTCCCAGGCGGGCCGGTTCGGCACCGTTGCCCTGTTCACCATTCTGGGCGCCGGAGTGGTGGGTTTTATCGTTAAAACCGTAATGGTCGAAATCATGCAGATTTGAGGTATCATCCCTCCCCTTCCTGACTTTCAACATCACCCCATAACCAACAAGGACCCGGACCATGTGGTTTCGTAATGCCCGCGTTTTCCGTTTTACCAAGCCATTTGAAATAACGGCCGAAGCCCTGGAAGCGAAGCTTCAGGCCGACGCCTTCAAGCCCTGTGGTCCACAGGAAACGTCACGCCAGGGCTGGGTACCGCCCATGGGCAAGCACAGCGACCTGCTGGTTCACAGTGCCGGTGGTTACCACCTGATCGCCCTGCGAAAAGAAGAAAAGCTATTGCCCGCCTCCGTTATCAAGGAGCTGGTGGACGAGAAGGCTGAAATGATCGAGGCTGAGCAGCATCGCAAGGTACGACGCAAGGAAAAGGACGAGCTCAAAGAAGGGGTGATGCTGGAAATGCTGCCCCGGGCCTTTTCCAAGAACCGCCGCTGCTACGCCTACCTGGCCCCCGCTGATGGCGTGCTGGTAGTGGATGCCGGCTCCGCCAAGCAGGCGGAAGACCTGGCCTCTACCCTGCGCAAGAGCGTGGGCTCACTGCCGGTTCGTCCACCTGCGGTGGAACAGGCGCCGGCGTTCACCTTCACCGGCTGGCTGAACGAGTCCATCGACCTGCCTGCCAGTATCGAGCTGGGCACTGAATGTGAGCTGAAAGATACTTCGGAGGACGGTGGTGTGGTGCGCTGCAAGGGCCTGGACCTTCAGGGCGATGAAATCCGCAGCCACCTGGACGCCGGTATGCAGGTCACCAAGCTGTCCGTGACCTGGGATGACAACCTTTCCTTCGTGCTGGATGAGGAGCTGGGAATCCGTCGCCTGAAATTCGGCGACACCCTGCAGGAAAAGCTGGACGACGTGGACGCAGACGATGCCGCCGCCCGCTTTGATGCGGCATTTTCCCTGATGACACTGGAGCTGGCCAGGCTGATCCCCGGCCTGCTGGAAGCACTGGGCGGGGAAGACCGTTCCGCCATTGTTGAAGAAGGCTGATAACCGGTCGTCAGTGGGAGGTCTGCTCCAGACGCTCCCGCTGCCAGTCTTTCTCCGGCTCGTTGAGCACCAGGGTCAGGTCCATGACTTCCTCTTCCGGGTTGTAACGGATCTCAAAGCCCAGGTGCTCTGCCAGCCGCAACATCGGGCGATTATCCGCCAGCACATTACCGACCATTTCCATCGTGCCCTTGGCGCGGCAGTAATCGATCATTTTCTGCATCAGGGCCACGCCCAGGCCTTCGCCCTTCATCTTGTCGTGCACCATCACCGCAAACTCGGCCCGCAGGTTGTCGGCGTCTGTCCAGGTACGCACGGTGCCCAGGGTTTCTTCGCCTTCCCCGTCTTCCTTTGGCGCATTGGCAATGAACACCATTTCCCGGTCATAGTCGATCTGGACCATCTGGGCCACGTCTTCCCGTGAGAAATGCTTACGGTACTGGAAGAAGCGATAACGGATGGATTCAGGAGACTGCAGCTCATGGAAGGCCCGGTGGGCGGGCTCGTCTTCCGCCAGTACCGGACGGATAATCACACGGCGACCAGACTTCGGCAGCAGTATCCATTCTTCCAGTTCCCTGGGATACGGCTGAATAATCGGGCGCCCCGGCTTGTCCGCCAGATCAATGGCGACGTTGACAGCAACAGCACCCTGCTCATTGAACAGCAAGGGGGAAATTTCCAGCCCACGGATCTCCGGATTATCAATGACAATCTGGGACAGGGTCACCAGGGTTTCCGATACCGCGCGAATATCCTCTTCCGGTTTCAGGCTGTGCTCTTTCAGCAGCTTGTACATGTAGGTTCGCCGCAACAGTTCCCGCGCCAGCACCATATTCAGTGGCGGCAGGGCGATCTGGCGGTCCGTCATCACATTGATCTGGGCACCGGCAGCACCGCACACCACCAGCGGGCCGAACAGTTTGTCCCGGGTGATGCCAACGCTGAACTCGATACCGCCAACATGCTGGTAGGAGCGCTGAACCGCAAACCCGAGGAAACCACTGTCGGGGTAATGCTTCTGGTACTCCTCCATCAGGAAGCGACAGGAGTCCATGATGGCACCCTCGCTGTTGAGCTTCTGGACGGTACCCTTGTAACGGCGCTGGCCGGGGCTGAGCGCGATCAAAGGGTGACAGGACTGTTCATGAATCAGAGTGATATCCACCGGCCGACGCTCCACGGCAAAGGCTTCCAGCACCTCTTCCATATCGTCGCAGTAGATGGTGTCCACCGCGTTGATGCCATAGTCACCAATCACATCCCGGGCTTCCCGGTTGGAAAGGTGGCTGCGCCCCGCGCGTATAGCGTTGACCACGACCCGACGGGTCTGCGTGTGGTCAGCAAGGTGGTCGGTAAAGGACTCCGGCGTTTCCGTCAGCAGCCGCTGCACACGCTGGTGACGCACATGCTGCATGAATGCCACCACCGCCTTCTCCGGGTTGAAGAACGACGGCAGTCCGGCCCGGTAGAATTCGTCACGGGCGTCCAGCACCGTGCTCTGCCCCAGCCAGCAGGTAAACACATTCAACCGTGTGCCCTTGGTCGCCTGCACCACCGCATCCGCAATCTGCAGGCTATCCTGGGTCAGGCTTGGCGCGTACATAATCAGAACGTTGGCCACTTCCGGGTCTTTGGCCAGGACCTTGACCGCCTGGGCATACAGTTCCGGCGAGGCGTTATAACCAAGATCGATCGGGTTTTTGCGGGTCCAGTAAGGGGGCAGCAATTCCGCCAGTGAGTCAATGGACTTTCCGGACAATTCCGCCAGCTCGCCACCCAGATAGGCCAGCCGGTCCACCGCCAGAACCCCGGGGCCGACACCGTTAGCCATGATCGCCAGGGTTTCACGCCGCAACGGACGCATTCGGGTGAGGGTTTCCAGGGCATCGAACATCTGCCCCAGGCCGTCCACCCGCAACACACCGGCACGCTGTAACATGGCATCATAGATGGGATCACTGCGGGTGATCCCGGCGGGTAATTCGTGGTGGAACCACTCCGATTCCGGCACCCGGCCGCTTTTCACCGCAATCACCGGCTTGGTGCGCGAAGCCACACGGACGGCGGACATAAAACGGCGCGGATTGGGAATGTTCTCGATGTGCAGCAGTATGGCGCGGGTCTGGCTGTCCTGGGCCAGGTAGTCGATCAGGTCATCGTGGTCGATATCCATGCCATCGCCCAGGGTCAGGAAGTAGGAGAAGCCCACTCCCCGGGCAAAAGCCCAGTCAATCACCGAACTGGCGATGGTGCCCGACTGGCCCACGAACGCCACCTTGCCGGGTATCGCGCCCATGTGGGCATAGGTTGCGTTCAGGCTGCGAGCAGGCACCATCAGGCCGATGGTGTTCGGTCCAAGCACCCGGATGCCGGTTTCCCGGGCCGCATCGCGGACCGAATACATCAACGGCTGGCCGGTCTTGCTGTGGCTACGGGACATGCCACCGGTCATCACAATCGCGGTACGGACACCGGCCTCCCCCAGCCGTTTGATCACCTTTGGCACGGTGTCCGGGGGTGTACAGATAATCGCCAGGTCAGGGCTAAAGTCCATATGGGACACTTTCCGGACGCAGGGCACGCCGTGTACGTTGTCATAATCATTCTGGTTGACCACCAGCAGCTGGCCGGGATAACCACCGCCAAGCAGGTTACGCAGCACCATACCGCCCAGGTTATCTGCCCGCTCCGAGGCCCCGATAACCGCTATGGAAGAGGGATTGAAAAGGCTTTCCAGGTATCGGGTGCTCAAGCGTTGCTCCTTGCTGCGGATCGACCGGGCGGATGTACACCCTATCTTAGGCGCTTGTCTGGTGATGTAAAATGTCTATCGCCACCATAAGACCAAAGAAACACGGCAGGGCTACCGTATCCCTGATAATATTGAACAAAATACAAGCATAACCAGAGCGTTCGGGATCAGCATGACTACGGGATTTTTCTCTCACGACGACTGCATGAAACACACCATGGGGGCAGAGCATCCGGAGTCCCCGGAACGGCTTGCGGCCATTATCAGTTACCTGGCAGATACCGGCATGGAGCAGGAACTGGACTGGGTAAGGCCGGATGAAGCCACGCGGGACCAGTTGCTGACCGTTCATCCCGAGCGCTACCTGCATCAACTGGAGCTGATGCAGCCCACCAGGGGGCGGGTCTATACCGACCCCGACACCGCGATGATGCCGGATACCCTGCGGGCCGCCCGCCTGGCCGCCGGCGCCAGTATTGAAGCGGTCGACATGGTACTCAGCAGTCAGCTCACCAATGCATTCGTGTGTGCCCGGCCACCGGGGCACCATGCCGAGCGCAGTAAATCCATGGGTTTCTGCTTCTACAACAACATTGCCCTGGCTGCGATGCGCGCCCTGAATTTCCACCACCTGGAACGGGTGGCCATCATTGATTTTGATGTCCACCAGGGCAACGGCACCGTCGATATCGTGGGCGGTGATGAGCGCATTCTGATGTGCTCCAGTTTTCAGCACCCGTTCTATCCCCACTCCCACGTGCACCGGCAGGCTGAGAACATTATCAACACCCCCATCCAGGCCGGGACCTCTGCTGACGAATATCGTAAAACGGTGGAAGCTGCCTGGGTGAAACGGCTACAGGATTTCCGCCCACAGCTGGTGCTGATTTCCGCCGGTTTCGACGGCCACCGGCTCGATCCCATGGCGGAACTGAATCTGGAAGTGGATGATTATCGCTGGCTGACGGAGATGATCACCAGCATAGCCGCTGACTCCGCCAATGACCGGATCATCTCCACGCTTGAAGGGGGGTATCATCTGAAGGCGCTGGCAGAAAGCGTGAATGTGCACCTTGAAGTGCTCAATTCCATTCGCTGATTGCTGGATTCAAGGCCGGCGCCTCAGGTGCCAGAGGTCAGGTATTGGGTGTTGCGGCATCATAGCCATTGGCCTGCTGCAGATCCGGCCGTTCGCCTTCCCGCTGCAGGCGGATGGTGGTGCGTCGGTTATCCGCCGGGCGGCCTGACACCTGGTACTGGTCCGCATGGGCCCTGACCGTCACCATATTGGTATCAACACCCTCCCCGATCAGGTAATCCGCCACCACATTGGCCCGTTCTTCGGACAGTGCCCGGTTATTGATACGGCTGCCGCTGCTGTCCGTGTGCCCGTCCACGAAAATCCGTTCCACCGTGGAATCTGCCTGAACGTAAGCCACTATGTTATCCAGCAGCTGCCTGTCGGCCCCGGAAAGACTGGTGCTGCCGGCTGAAAACGGAATACGGGAACGCTTGATCTGGTCATAGTTCACCGGCAGCAAACCGGACGTACAGGAACGGTAGCCGGAAAACTGGCCAGCAAAGTTGATGTTTGAGACCTTCACACGAACCGGGCTGCCGTCATACCAGGACTCCCGGGTCACCGTTGGGTCCATCCCTTCCAGCAGGCCCTGAACCATGTTCATGGCCTGGCGTGAATCCAGTGACACAGGGCGACGACCGTCGTCTATGTTTACCCGTCCCAGGGAGCGGGGTGCTATTCCCGGACGCCAGGATGGAGCCTCTACAACCAGCAGGCCCCGGCCAGGGCGCATCACCGGAGTTTCCGACTCCAGGAAAAAGGACAGGGATTCGCCGGCCCGATGACGGAATATGGCACGGCCGTAACCCGGCACCTGATGCACCAGGGTGCATTCGAAGACAGACTCCGACAGGTACCACTGGCTGTTCTCGATACCGGCACCATAGGTGGCGGCCTGGGCCGCATTGGCGGCAGCCAGTAAGCAGCATGCACTGGAGATCACTGCACTACGCAGGAAGGCTGGAATTCGTGCCATACCATCAGTCCGTCAAAGAAAGTTCACTGGTTACTTAACGGCCGCCACAAAGCATTCTTTAGGGTTCTGGCCTGAAACAATCGATGACGGCTTCTGATATAATTCCGCCAGAATTTTTCAGGGGCCCCATACCAAACGCCCCGGCAAGCCGGAAACCGTCAATGACCAATCAGATCACCATTACCCGCCCGGATGACTGGCATCTTCACGTACGGGACGGAGACATTCTCAAGGACGTAGTGCCAGCCACGGCCCGCTGCTTTCGCCGCGCCATCATCATGCCCAACCTGGTGCCACCTGTAACCGATGCGGAACAGGCCATGGCCTACCGCGACAGGATTCTGGACGCCGCAAGGGGCTATGACTTTGACCCACTGATGACGCTGTACCTGACAGAGACCACCACACCGGACCAGATCCGCGACGCCAAAGCGGCGGGGGTGGTTGCCGCAAAGCTCTACCCTGCCGGCGCCACCACCAATTCCGATTCCGGTGTTACTGATATCCGCAATATCTACCCGGTACTGGAAGCCATGAAGGATTGTGGCATGTTGTTGCTGGTCCACGGTGAAGTGACTGATCAGGACATCGATATCTTTGACCGGGAGAAGATTTTCCTGAAGCGGGTATTGGCGCCGACACTTGAAGCCTTTCCTTCGCTGCGGGTTGTTCTTGAGCATATCACCACAGCAGACTCGGCCGAGTTCGTCCGCAATCACGAGGGCGACAACCTGGGTGCCACCATCACCCCCCAGCACCTGATGTACAACCGCAACCATATGCTGGTCGGCGGCATTCGCCCTCACCTGTACTGCCTGCCGATTCTCAAACGTAACCGGCACCAACAGGCACTGCTGGATGCGGTCGTCAGCGGCGACCGGCGCTTCTTCCTGGGTACCGACTCGGCACCGCATTCAAAGGACCGGAAAGAAACCGCCTGCGGCTGTGCTGGTTGCTATTCCGCCTACAGCGCCATTGCATTGTACGCGGAAGTCTTCGAAGACCTTGGCATTCTCGACAAACTGGAGGCCTTTGCCAGTTTCAACGGCGCCGATTTTTACGGGCTGCCACGAAACACCGACACCATAACCCTGGTGCGGGAAAACTGGGACATGCCCGCTGAGCTGCCCCTGGCAGATGGCACCATTGTCCCGCTGAAAGCAGGTGAAAGCCTGAGATGGCGCCTCGCCCAGAACTGATTCAACACCTGTTCCTATACCAGGCCGGTGGAGCTGGCCAGAAACTCCGGGAGTTCAAGTGACTGACGAAAACAAAGAACGCCACCCCATGTCCCGCCGCTTTCGCGGATTCCTGCCTGTAGTGGTGGATGTGGAAACGGGCGGATTCAATCCCGAGCGGGATGCCCTGCTGGAAATTGCCGCTGTTATACTCACCATGGACGAAGACGGCTGGCTGGTACGTGGAGAAACCCACCTGCAGCAGATTGATCCGTTTGAAGGCGCCAACCTGGAACAGTCAGCCCTCGATTTCACCGGCATTGACCCCTGGAGCCCCGAGCGGGAAGCGGTGCCCGAGCGCGAGGGCCTGAGCGAGATTTTCGGGCCGATTCGCAAGGCGGTCAAAGCCCACGACTGCAAGCGGGCCGTGCTGGTAGGTCATAACGCCACCTTTGATCACAATTTCGTGTTCGCCGCTGCCCTGCGCGCGGATATCCGCCGCAACCCGTTCCACCCCTTCTCCACGTTTGATACCGCAACCCTGGCTGGGCTTGCCTACGGCCACACCGTACTGGCGCAGGCGTGCAAGCTGGCGGGCATTCCCTTCAGTAACAAGGAAGCCCATTCTGCCGCGTATGACGCAGAGAAGACCGCCGACCTGTTCTGCGGCATCGTGAACCGCTGGCGGGAAATTGGCGGCTTCCCACCGCCGCCTGTTCCGGACGAACCGGAATAACGGCCACAAAAAAACCCCGCTTCCCTGGAAGCGGGGTTTTTGTTTTCAGGGTAAGTCTTACCAGTAAATACCCCGCATGATCGCGGCGAAGGCCACCTGTTCAGATGAGACCTTCGGCCTCTCACCCGAGCGGCTGCCAGCAGCGGCCGGAGAATCCGGGAACATACGGTAACCGGTGTTCATCACGATCTCGCCCATCTTCGGCGCCAGCGCCTGCAGCACCTGGGCAAAGATGCCCAGCCGCGTGGCAATGCGCTTGGGCCGGTAGACAATGGCATCCACCACCATGTCGGCGGCTTCGTCCGGCGTCAGCGTGGGCACGGAATCGTAGATCTTGGTAGGCGCAATCATCGGTGTCTTTACCAGCGGCATATTGATGGTGGTAAAGGTGACGTTGCGATCCGACCACTCCGCAGCCGCACAGCGACTGAACGCATCCAGTGCCGACTTGGAGGCCACATAGGCCGAAAACCGCGGCGCATTGGTCAACACACCAATGGAGGAAATATTGATCACGTGACCGCGGTGGCGCTCCAGCATGGCCGGCGCAAAGCCCATGATCAGGCGAACCGAGCCGAAATAGTTCAGCTGCATGGTACGCTCGAAATCATGAAAACGATCGAACGACAGCGCCAGTGAGCGGCGGATTGAACGGCCGGCGTTGTTCACCAGCACGTCCACATGGCCATGGTTATCCAGCACCGTTTTCACAAACCGGTCGCAGTCTTCCATCTCGGCAAAATCGCACTGGTAGGCATGGACGTTACCGCCTCGAGCCTCGAGTTGCGCAGCGACTTCCATCAGGCGTTCTTTCTTGCGGGCACCGATGATCAGAATCGCACCGGCATCTGCGAGCTTTTCTGCTGTCGCCAGTCCAATGCCGGACGTACCACCGGTGATCACACAGACCTTGCCTTCAACGGTGCCGCGCAGGGTGCGGTCCTTGAACAGGTCGGGGTCCAGGTTACGCTCCCAGTAATCCCAGATCACGGCAGAGTAGCTATCAAGGCGTGGCACTTCGATGCCGGTACCCTTCAGAACCCGCTCGGTTTCACGGGCATCAAACTTCGTGGGGTAATTGATGAACGACAGCACTGACGGCGGAATGCCCATGTCGTCCAGTACCGCAGTTGTCAGACGCTTCACCGGAGGCAGGTTTTTCAGGCTCTGGCGGATGAACGGAGGAACAAATCCGAAGATCCGGGAATCCAGACGCATGGCCATGCGGGGCGCGTGACCGGCCTCGGAGAAGATATTGAGAATCTCGCCCACCTTGTAGGGATCGGAATCCACCAGGTGGAAACAGTTGCCGTCCTCGCCTTCCAGATGCGCGATGTGATCCATGGCATTCACCACAAAATCCACCGGAACAATGTTCAGGCGACCGCCCTCAATACCGATGGTCGGCACCCACTGAGGCAGCGCTCGGCGGATTTTCTGGATCATCTTGAAGAAGTAATAGGGGCCGTCGACCTTGTCCATCTCACCGGTTTTTGAGTGACCGATGACCATACCCGGTCGATAGATCCGGAACGGTACCTTGCAGCTCTGGCGAACGACCTTTTCTGACTCGTGCTTGGTCAGCAGGTAAGGATGATCCAGCTTTTCTGCTTCCTCGAACATGTCCTCACGGAACGTGCCCTTGAACATGCCAGCTGCGGCGATGGAGGACACGTGATGGAAACAACCGGCTTCCATGGCTTCTGCCGCCTGTACTGCGCTGAGCGTGCCCTCGATGTTGGTCGCCTGCTGGGCCTTTTCGTCGGCCCCCATGTCGTAAACCGCAGCAAGGTGAAAGAAATGATCAATGTTACCCTTGAGCGATTTCATCGTCTTGGCGTCAATGCCCAGGTCGGGGCTGGTAAGGTCGCCGATCACTGCCTTCACCCGGGACTCATCGGCGCCCCAACGCTCCCTGAGCTGGGCCAGTTTGTCCTGTGATTGCTCGCGCACCAGTACGTGTACTGTGCCGCCACGAGCCAGCAGTTTTTCAACGAGAAAACGGCCGATGAATCCGGTGCCACCCGTCAGAAAGTAATTCATTGATTGTCCACCCTGCTTGTTGCTCATTTGTTGTCTGTCCCTTAGTCGCCAGCGAGGTATTAGACCAAAGTCTTATACGCTCCCGGAACGCCGGCATTGTACTTAATTGCAACTCTCATGTATCCAACTTTTTTAGAGCAATTACTCTTTAACCCTTTGTTTTATTTAGAGCTATTACTCTAGTACCGGCATGGAAGCAGGCCCTGACCTGTTCGATTGCCCGACATACTGAAATTGAGACTAGCACATGGTGTGCAGCCTGCCCGCAAATCCCTACCATTACAGAGAAGAAATGAAACCTGTCAGGAGCAATGACATAATCGGAACCATTCATGACAGCTTCTGTCCTAACATCCCGGTTTTCGGAATCCCGACTATGAACCAAGACGATCCCAACGCTGAACGTTACATTGCCATCGCCCGCGCCTGCCTGAAGGCCATCAACGATACAGCCGCGGACGCCGGTACCAGAGAAGAGAAAATCCAGGCCGTCTACCAGGCCATAGACCACGCTTTCCAGGCCGAGTTCGCAGACTATCGCCGGTCTGTGGCGGTGATGGGGACCGTGCTCGAACGCATCGCCTCCGGCCAGCTTGATGCAGACGCCGCCGCCAGCCTGGCGAAAAAGACGCTGGATCAACAACCGGAAAGCACTCGCAACGAACTGATTCACTGACCATTCACCGACGATGAGAGGCACTATGCGCCCAGGCATTCATGGATTTGCCCACGGTTTCCCTGGCCTGAAGAAAGGCTTTATTCTGGTACTTCTTCTTGCCTTCAGCTCAGCGGTACTGGCCAACACCTCCCCCGTCAAAAGCCCGAACGACGACAACCAATACCGCTACGTCGAGCTGGAAAACCAGCTTCGGGTGCTGCTGATATCCGCGCCAGAATCTGACAAGGCGGCGGCTTCCATGAACGTAGCCGTCGGCAGCGGCGATGACCCCGCCGACCGGGAAGGCCTCTCCCACTTCCTTGAGCACATGTTGTTCCTGGGCACGGAAAAATACCCCGACCCGGGAGAGTACCAGCAGTTCATCAAGAGCCACGGCGGCAGCCATAACGCCTTTACCGCGTTCCAGGACACCAACTATTTCTTCGATGTTCAGGCCGAACACCTGGATGACGCCCTGGACCGCTTCGCCGAACAGTTCTCCGCCCCGCTATTCACACCGGAGCTGGTCGACCGTGAACGCCGGGCCGTGCACTCCGAGTTCAGTGCCAAACAGAAGGAAGACGGCCGCCGTTTCTACTCCGTAAAGAAGGCCATCAGTAACCCGGAACATGCCTTCAACCAGTTTGCCGTGGGCAACCTGACCACCCTGGAAAACACCGATGAGCGCCCCCTGCGCCCAGACCTGATTGATTTCTGGAAGCAGCACTACTCGTCCAACCTGATGACACTGGCGGTTTATGGCCCGCAATCGCTGGATGAACTGGAAGCCATGGTGCGGGGGCGGTTCGACCGCATTGAAAACCGCAACCTGACGGCGGAGGTTCATGATGAGCCACTGTTCAGCCCGGACAGACTGCCAGCCAAAGTAACGGTGGATGCCCTCAAGGACATACGCAGCCTGACGCTGACGTTCCCGATTCCTTCTCAAGAGGAAAACTACCGCGACAAACCTGCCAACTACGTCGCCAGCCTGCTCGGCCATGAAGGGCCGGGAAGCCTGTTCGACGTACTGAAACGGGCCGGACTTGTGGAAAGTCTGTCTGCGGGTGGCGGCATGGATACCGGTGAAGAAGCCACGCTGGAACTGAACATGTCGCTGACGCCGGAAGGGCTTGAAGAGCAGGAGAAGATCCTTGAACTCACCTTTGCCTACATCGACAAGGTGCGAAACGAGGGCATTGCCCGGCATCGTTTTGAAGAAATGAAACAGCTGGCACAAATCGATTTCCGGTTCCGGGAAAAAAACCAGCCGGTTCAGGAGGTCATGCACCTGTCGCGGCAAATGCGGCACGTGGCACCGGAGGATGTCCTGCAGGCGCCCTGGATGATGGAGGATTACGCACCGGACCAGTACCAGGCCATCCTGGCGCGTCTTACGCCGGATAATGTGCTGGTTTCGGTGCTGGAACCTGAGCCAGACATCGAGAACCCCAGCCTGACCCAGTGGTACGACACCGCCTTCAAAATCAAGCCACTCGATACCAGTGCCGTCAGAACAGCTGATGAGAACCCTTTGGTAGCGAGCCTGGCACTGCCCCTTGAGAACCCGTTTATCCCCGAGGAACTGGGGATGATCTCCGGCCCAACCATGGACAAGCCGGTTTCCATGGGAACCATCAGCGGCATGGAGGTGTGGTACGCCAGGGATACCCGCTTTGAAACCCCCAAGGCCAATGTTTATCTGAGCCTGCGCACCCCGGCCACCCTGGCGTCTGCCCGCAGCAATGTGCTTTCCACCCTTCTGGTGGACGCCATCAACACCAACGTGAACGCCTGGGCCTACCCCGCACAGTTGGCCGGGCTGGACTACAGCATCTATCCCCACCTTCGCGGCATCACCATCCGGGTTGGCGGTTACAGCGACAAACTGCACACACTGATGGCACGCCTGTTGACCCAGGTGGCGGAGCCGGAACTGACCGAGCAACGGTTCAACATTGCCCGTCAGAAAATGATCGACCGACTGCTGAACAAGGCCAAGGAACGCCCGGTTCAACAGACGTCCGAATTCATCCAGACCCTGCTGATCGAAGGCGCCTGGAGCACGGAAGAAAAACTCCGGGCGGCCCGGGAAGTCACCCTGGATGAGCTCAGATCCTTTGCCGATGCCTTCCTGGCCCAGGTTGACCCGGTTCTGCTCACCCACGGCAACATGAGCTACGCCTCGGCACTCAACCTCACCAAACGGGTTCACGCCATGGTGCTGGATGAGAGTGAACTGGTAACCGTGGAGCGTAGCAGCGTACGGTCGCTGCCGGAAGACGAGACAGCACTGCCACTGGAGGTGGACCACCCGGATACTGGTTACACCCTTTATGTACAGGGCGACAATACCAGCTTCGAGGAACGGGCTGCCTTCCGCCTGCTGGGCCAGATTATCAGCAGCCCCTTCTACGAAGAACTTCGCACCAACCGCCAGCTTGGCTACATCGTCTACGCAACGCCGTTCGAAATGCTCGAAACTCCGGCACTGGGCTTCGTGGTGCAGTCTCCGGAAGCCAGCAGTGAGCAGATCGACAAGGCAGTGCGAGAGTTCTCGAAAACCTTCAAGGGTACCCTGTCAGAAATGTCTGAACAGGATCTGCAACGGGAGAAACAGGCGGTCCTCAGCAAGTTGATGGAACAGGACCGCCGCCTGGGCGAGATATCGGAGCGTTACTGGCGCGAGATCGACCGCGGCGAGACCGACTTTGACTCACGGGAAAAATTGGCGGAGGCCATTAACGGCGTAAACCTTGAAACCCTGATCGAAACCCTGGAAAATCAGGTGATTGAACGGCAAAAAGCCCTGCGCGTGTTCACTGTTGATGATGCCGCTGACAACACCAGCGCCATTGAACAACTGGTTCAACGACCGAGCGTACCCGGGGCCTGAAGCAACTCAGCCTTCAGCCTGAAGACTGGCCAATAAACCGGCGCCAGTCTTCAGGCTCATCCACATCCCATTTTTCCGGAAGCAGAGCGAAGGTCAGCCCGGCCCGGGTGAGCCGATCGCACGTCTGCTCCAGCGCGTTCTCGGTACCCCAGGCCACTCCGGCCAGCATATCCGGAACAATTATGCGGGCACCGATCAATACATAGCCGCCATCGTCCGACGGCCCCAGCACCACATCTACCTCGTCCAGCGCGGCAACCGCCAGGCGGACATATTCGGCATCCACCGACGGGCAATCGCTGCCCACAATCACTGCCTTGCTCGCCTTCTGAAGACCTGTGTCCAGCGCCAGGGTCATGCGCTCGCCCAGAACATCACCCTGCTGCCAGTCGCAGCCCACGCCATAGTATTCAAGCCGTTCATTAATGGGCGAGGCAGCGTCAGGAATGGTATCCAGCGGCCGGTCCCACAAAAACCGGACGTCATAACCACTGGCAACCAGGTTCTCAAGCACGGCAAGGCTGAGCCGCACATGGGCGTTCATCGCTCCTTCCGCGCCAAGCTCCGGCATCAGGCGGGTTTTAACCCGGCCCGCCTCCGGCCACTTGGCAAACTGCATGACCAGAACCGAATCCGGATCAACTATCTGCATGTCGTACATCCGCCCGATAGGCTGCCACCAGGGACTCCGGGGACTCCCCCCGCCAGTACCGCCAGCGCAACCTCCACATCAGAAAAATGGTGCGCCAGGCACCCCCCTGCTCCCACCGCCGACTATCCGTAATAACCGGATCGCCGACACAATAGGGCCGTGAAAGGCCGCAAAGCCGTTTGCTCAATTCCACGTCTTCCATCAGCGGAATCAGAGCGAACCCCTGCAGCGCCCGGAACACCGAGGTACGAACAAACATCGCCTGATCGCCCGTGGCAATCCCCGTCAGCCGGCTGCGCCGGTTCATAAACCAGGCCACCACCCGGAAAATCGCACGCTGGCCACTAAGGCGTACATCGAAACGCCCCCATTGTTCCGGGCTATCGACAAAGCGCTCAAGGTGATCAATCGCGGTATCCGGCAACAGAGTGTCGGCATGCAGAAACAACAGCACATTGCCCCGCGCCGCCTCCGCCCCCGCATTCATCTGCAAGGCCCGGCCTTTGCCCCCGGTCAGCACCTGATCGCACCAGGGCCCAGCCAGATCCGTAGTGCCATCGTCACTGCCCGCATCCACAACAATCACTTCATGCCCCGCGGCGCGCACCTGCTGCAGGGATTGCAGAAACGACTGAATGGAAGCGGCCTCGCGCCATACAGGCACAATGACACTCAGCGAAAGCGATTCAGACAAAACACCCCCCGGAAAAGACGAATCCGCAACACACCTTGAGCCGCAGGCTTCAGGCCGCTATCATACCGCCCTTCTTGCAGAGATGCCCCCGTAGCTCATCTGGATAGAGCGTCCCCCTCCTAAGGGGAAGGTAGCAGGTTCGAGTCCTGCCGGGGGTACCAAAGTTTCGCGAGAAACCCTGCTTTTTCAAGGTCTTGAACGATATTCCATAGGCTCACTGTGATACAAAGTGGCAACACGGCGTGATACATCAGCCGTAGATTGCCGGTTCCCATTGTAGGAGCGGTATGCAGTGATAGTGAAGTTGGGTTATGCCTTGTCCATCAAAACCAATTACCTTCAGAAGCGTGGCAACGTCTGGCAGTTTGTCATGCGCATCCCCACTGAACTGGTGTCTCACTACGGCAGGCAGAGCCTACGCAAGTCGTTGAGGACCTCAGACGAACTGGAAGCCATGCGTAAAGCTGAACGACTGGCTCGGACGTACAAGGCCGAGTTCGCGGCACTCAGTCAGGACAGGAGCCTGACCCCTAGTGAGACCATAGAAGCGGCCTCCCGCATGGCTGAGCGTTACCAGGACCCCGATTCCTTCGTTGATGCGGTGGCTGAACCCAAAAGGCAGGCATACGCCGGCCAATGCTGGGAAACCTACGAGCATGCACCTGTCGAAGAGTTTCTGACCCCTGTTGAACAAGAGACCCTGAAGCGGTTACAGAATCCACAGGAACTACGGTTATCAGGGGTCTTCACCTACTACGAGCAGCACCACACGAAGGGCAATGACCCTCAGTTTATCGAGCGGTGTCGTCGCTACTGGAGCCAGTTCGTCGGGGTCACTGGTGATATATCCTTCGCTGACCTCAAACGCTCGCACGTCAGGTCTTACATTGATCATAGGCTGGCAGACGGCATGGCGACAGGAACCGTCAGGCGTGAACTGAATCAGCTTAGGGCTATTGCCCAAACGTGCATTACCGAGACTGAGGCGAACAGGTCTAACCCATTCCGCTCGGTCAGCATCCAGAACGAAGGCAAAGACGCAAAGGACAAGAAGGTTCCCAGTGATACGGAACTGAGGGAGATTGTCGTAAAGTTCTTGGATGACCCCTCACCCACTGCTCTCATAATTTTGATGCAACTGGAGACTGGCGCGTCAGTAGGCGAAATCTCAGGCCTCAAGCTGGCGGACGTTGTGCTTGACCATGAGACACCTCACATCGACCTCAAGGATAACGAGTGGCGGACACTCAAGAACGACTGTAGGCCGCGTTTTGTTCCACTTGTCGGGGTTGCTCTCCATGCAGCAAGGCAGGCCATAGCGTCTCACCGTGGTAAGCATGAGTGGTTGTTTCCCAACTATGCCAAACCAAGGGGCAATGACTCAGCGTCGGCAGCCGTGAACAAACGCTTGAGACCGTGGGGACTCACTTCCCACAGTTTCCGGCATGCGATGAAGGACAGGCTACGTAACGCTGACGTGACCAAGGACATACGGGATGAGATTCAGGGTCATGGCGCTGGGGATATGGATGACACCTACGGCATAGGTCGCATGTTGAAGCGAAAGCAGGGTGACCTATTGAAAGTCGTTATTCCAGTCGGAGACCTCACAACCGGCAGTTCACCCCTGAGTCAGAAAAAAAGCCCAACCTACGGGGTTAACCGAGAGTTGGGCTGAAAGTATGGCAAGAGGTGGGGCGCTTGGCTTGAGACCAAGATGATAGTTAACTGGTTCTGCTCCTCTCATGAGGTCAGGAACTTACAAGGGCTCTGGCTCAAGACACTGAGCAAGGGCATACAGTCGTTCTGATCGCTGCCTCAGGGTCACACCCAGAGTTATCACCAGGGGTCACTGAACTGGTACTGCTGATGACCTCAATGGTTCTACTCAGCCATAGGCAAAGGCTCGTGAACACATCCTCTGACTGACTTGGAGAACACCACAGACACGGGCCCGTAGTTTGACTCCAAGCTGGAACCAGGGGTCTAACCACGAGTTAGACTATAGGTATGAGGAAGGAGAGGTAACGGAACTAGTGGTCAGGGAACGAGATGCCTAACTTATAGTTATGATCTCTGGGCTTCCCCTTAGGTACGACATTATTCAGCCCTTGCGGCAGAAGGCCTTCAGAGGGTCATTTCCCAACAAGAACTGTAGATATATTGATCAATTGTGAGTCAGACCAGAGTCCCTGAGAACATGGAGCGCCTACGCTTGCAGACCTCCTCAGAGAGCCCACAGCACCTACTGAAGCCGAATTATAAGAAGGTCACCCTGGACACGAAACAGCCCACAGAGAGCCGGAGGAACCCTGATAGTTACGCCTCAGCATGCCCTCCAGCCCATCAAAAAGACCGGGGGGAGGACATCAGACCCACAACGTAACTTCGTCATTCCGTAATCGTTACCCTGCGATCATTCAGCACTCGGGAGATGGTAGACCGTGACGCCCCAGTAGCCTTGGTTACCTGCGACCAACTCATCCCTTTGTCGATCATCTCAGCAATGACTTGGTGCCTCTCACTGTCAGCAGGACGGCCCCTATACTTCCCCTCAGCCTTGGCCTTCTTGATGCCCTGAGCCTGACGCCTACGCCTGTCTGCAAAGTCCTTCCGTGCAATCGCCGCCAGCATATCCAGCATCATGCTATTCAAGGCATCCATCATCCTGGCTGTTAGCTCGTCGTCTGACCTCATCATCATCCAAGACGTCGGGAGGTCTAGGGCCACCACACGGACACCACGGTCTGTGATCATCCGCTTCAGGCTGTCCCAGTCCTCAGCGTTCAGACGGCTCAGACGGTCTACCTGTTCCACCAAGAGAATGTCCCCCGGCTTACTGTCCTTTAGCAGGCGGAACAACTCAGGACGTTTGAGGCTGGCCCCTGATTCGTTCTCAACATAGAAGGCAGCAATGGTCAGACCCCGCTCTTGCGCGAAACTCTCCACCTGCTCCCTTGCCCGCTCTGCGTCCTGCTCCTTGGTTGATGCTCTGAGATATGCCCTGACGTACATGCTTGGCTACCACTCCGGTTCGGTTTGAGTAGTTTCATATTGACGGTTCGCTTTGGGTCTGTCAACAGAATTATCGAACCATCATCAACAGGCAGGAACAGTGGTTCTGTTCAGGTGTACCTAAAACGTACCAGCGATATGACTGGAGATGAGGCTAGGGGTCACGGGGTATGGTATGTGGTCAGAGAAAGACCCCTACGTTGCAACTGGAGACTCGTGGACGGGGTACGGGGGGTAAATCACGCGAACACCGGCATGATAGATGGGGCTCAAATTTTTCTGACAGAAAACTTTCCTTGACTCTCAGCAAAACTCTATGCATCATCAAAGTGTGGACGGGTGTTTCGCCCGGAAGCGGCTCTTTAACAGTTGATCATTGCTTTAACCAAGTCATGACCCGCAACCATTGGGGTCGGCAAGCTCTCCCGCACAGCGCACGCTGACCTTAGCCATAGTGCCGAGCGCCACGTAGCGAGGGGGAGCAGCAGGGAGCAGCAACGCTGCTAGGTAGAGGTCTGGGACTCTGGCTTCCTTCATCCTCTATGTCCTTTCTCGGCATAGCGACTTGGTTTGTGTATCGGGAGCAGGCGCATCCGCGTCGCAACCGGAGAAAGAGCAATGAAAGATCAACTGAGCAGTACTAGTGTTGAAGCGCTGTTGACGCGCTTGAAAAAAGAGCTGAAAGGGAAGCCAGGGTATAGCAGTCAAGTCGGTAATGAACTTGATGAGCTGATTGAGAATATCCGGTCAGCACATCGCAATGAAGTTTCAGAGGCGAAAAGGCAGGCTTTGATAACCGATTGCCTAGTCAGCCTTGGCTCCATTGTGAAGGTTCTTCCGGAGGTAGCTGAATTCTTCCGGAACTTGAATTGACGCCCCAGACCTCTTATCTATTTTCGAGGACCAAACCCATGAACCTTGGGTCAGCTATTGAACAATGTAGAGTGCTCAAAGGGTATACCAAGAGCAAGCTCGCTCAAGATGCAGGAATCTCAGTTTCGTACCTGACGCTCATTATTCAGGGGGAACGGGAACCCACATTGGCGTCGATCGAGAAGATATCCGAAGCGCTAGGAATTCCCGCCAGCCTTCTCGTTTTCCTTGCATCTGGTGATGAACTTTCATCCCTATCAAAGGAAACTCGCAGTGAGCTCAAGCAAGTCACCAGCGAACTCATTAAGGCTTCGTCCGAGAGGTCTCTCGCCTAGATACCGAGCTAAGCGGATATCCTCCGGAGAAGCATTAGAAGCTGCTCTTCAAACGGACATTGAATGTCTTCGTAAGATTGCATCCGATACGGGGCCTTACCATAAGCTACATTCGCGGGAAGGCAAACCTGACGGGACTGTGCGGGAAATTTTCAGTCTCAAGCAACCGCTGAAACCAATACTGCAACGCGTCAACAGTCACATCCTCAGGAACTGTTATTACCCTCCATACCTGACCGGCTCCCTATCGAAGTCAAGAGAAGGGACACCGGAATCGGAACTTAGATCAGCAGAAGCCAACTATCTTATCAACGCTAGAAGGCACTCAGGACAAGGGACGGTCATCCGAATTGATGCCACTAACTTCTTCCCCTCTATTCGAGAAGAGCTCGTGTATGCCGTTTGGAGAGACCTCTTCCTGTTCTCAGAAGATGTATCAGATGTTCTAACCAAACTGACTACGTATCAAGGCGGACTGGTACAAGGCTCTCCTACATCATCCTTTTTGGCAAACCTCGCTCTATGGAGAGTCGAGCCAGTGATAGTTCAACAATTGGAAAAGGATGGCATCAGGTACAGCCGATATGTGGATGACATCGTTGTGTCTACCACCTGTCGACTGAGCTCAGCACAGAAAAACAAGATCGTCCGGGCATCGCAGAAAGTATTCTTAGCTAACGGCTTGAAGATCAAGACTCGGAAAACAGAGGTAATGGACCGGAACCGACAACAAAGAGTGCACAACGTCATCGTTAACTCGGGCCGCCCAACTGCCGGTAAAGAGCGGAAACACCTGTTGAGGTCAATGCTTCACCACCTCAGAAATGACCTCCATGACCCTAGCCAAACAAGAGAATCCATAGAAAAGCGAATCAGAAGCCTGGAAGGGAAAATCCGAGAGTTCAAAAAACTAAACAGAACGGCTGGCACAAAGTACCTCCAGGAGCTCGATCACATTCGTAGAGAGGGTCAAGACCCAAACCTTTGAAGCTGTATTCTGCGGTACAACTCGTGATACAAGGTGTGATACATTAAGAAGCCATCACAGTTTTGAGCCTTATTATTCAATACCTTGACCACCCATAAACAGGTAACCAATCCTGCCGGGGGTACCAATTACCCTTCCGCACCGATCTCTAGACCAGCACACCCCAGCTCGTTAAGACAGTTTTATAGGAGGCCCCATCCTTATAAATTTGTAAACATCCGCCCCAACCTCTATGTGCTAAGCTGGTTTGAAAGCCTACTCTCAAGACCCACAGTGGATTATGTCAGATAAAGCAGGCAGGACCGCCACCTCCGCACTTGAATTCCTCTCAGGTGGGGGCGAGATGGGTGAGTTGTTACGCCACCATGATTGGCACACGAGCCCCCTTGGCTCACCCCACCAGTGGCCGCAATCTCTTCGCACGGCCGTGCGCCTCATGCTTAACCTGGAACAACCGATGATGATCTTCTGGGGTCAGGAAGCGTTGTGCCTCTATAACAATACTTTCCGACAGGCGCTGGGGCCCGAACGACACCCCCACGCTCTGGGTCGGCCAGCAAGAGAAGTATGGAAAGAGGCCTGGCCCGTCATTGGCACAGACGTTGAACAGGTTATGAGGGGCAAAGGCCCGATCAAACAGCTCAACTATAAACTCCCCTATACACGCTACGGCCAACAGAAATACGGTCATTGGACATTCAGTCTTACTCCACTCGAAGAAGAAGAAGCTGCCTCCTGGCGTATTGGCGGTGTTCTTTCTGTCTGCACTGAAGCCACGGACCAGGAATGCGCCCCGCCTGTGTTCAATCCCGAATGCGATCTTCTGAGCCAGATGTTCAACCATGCTTCTGCTTTCATGGTTTATCTGAGTGGCCCGGAGCATCGCTACGAAATCGCCAATCCCAGCCACGCGCAGTTAATTGGTCATCGGCCAGTGTTGGGTAAAACCATCCGGGAAGCACTGCCGGATGCGGTTGAACAGGGCTTTGAGGATATTCTGGACCATGTATACGCTACCGGCACCACCTATAGGGCAAACAACGCGCAGTACGGTGTACAGGTGACGCCCGGGGGTCCGGTAAATGAGCGCATTCTTGACTTTGTGTACCAACCGCTCTGGGGGCCGGACGGCAAAATCAGCGGCGTCTTCGCAGAGGGCACAGACGTCACTGATCAGGTTCTGACCCAGGAGGAGTTGGAACGGGTCAACCGTGAACTGGCTGAAACTCTGGACCACCAGAAAGAGAGCGAGCGGCGGAATAGTTTTCGTTTGAAATTAACGGACAGCCTGCGTTCGCTGGCTGACCCCGATGAGATTACAGCTGCTGCCACCGCCTTATTAGGCGAGTTTCTGGGTGTGACCCGGGTATTCTACGGGGACGTTTCAAAGTCCGGCGAAACCGTAACAGTGATGCCAGGATGGACAAGTGAAGGCGCAGTCTCAATGGTTGGGGACGAGTTGCCGCTGGAAGAATTCGGCCCGGTGGTGGCGGCTCAAATTCGCGCCGGAGAGGTGTTTGTGCTCGGCGACGTCATCGCTGACGAACGCTCGGCCGATTATGCAAACGCCTACCTGGAGAGGGGGATAAAGGCGGTCCTGGCGGTACCGGTCATGAAAGCCGGCTCGTTACGGGTACTGCTGGGGGTTCATGACTCGGAAGTCCACCATTGGACCGCAAAGGAAATTGCCCTGGCTGAAGACGTGGTAGACCGGACCTGGGCTGCTGTTGAATCTGCCCGTGCGCAGGCGGAGCTTCGCCGGGAGCGGGACTACAGCCGATACATTCTGAACAGCATGACCGAAGGCTTTGCCGCAATGTCCGCCGATTGGACGATGACCCAGTTCAATGCCGAGGCGGAACGCATCAGCCACCAACCCGCTCCTGAGGTGATCGGTAGAAACCTTTGGGAGGTTTGGCCTGAGCAGCAAGGCACGGCGGTCGAAGAGCTGTATACCCGGGTCAGAGAGACCGGAGAACCGGCCGCAATGGAATTCTCCCTTACAACTCCCGACGATAACCAGAAATGGCTGGAAGTAAGAGCTTACCCTGCCCTTGACGGTGGGCTTGCGGTTTTTTTCAGGGATATAACCGAGCGCAAACAGGCCGACGAAGAAATACGGCATGCGTCATTGCATGACCCATTAACGGGTCTGCCGAACCGGGCCATGCTGTTCGAATATGCCGCCCATTTATTGCCCCACAATCTGCGAACCTCGCAGTGCGCTGCGGTACTGTTTCTTGATCTGGACCGTTTCAAGCCTATTAATGACACCCACGGACACGACGTAGGCGATAAGGTGCTCAAGGAAATCTCCAGCAGGATTACCCGCAGCCTGCGCGCCGAAGACCTGGTGGTTCGAATGGGCGGCGACGAGTTCGTGGTTCTGTTACAGGATATCAGCGTAGCCACTGATGCCGGAGACCTGGCCCTTCATATTATCCGAAAAATCAACGAACCATATCTGGTGGAAGAGTTGACGCTCTCTGTTTCAACCTCCATCGGGATCAGCATTTTCCCCCGGGATGGCGAAGACATCGATACCCTGGTGAGCCATGCCGATGCGGCGATGTACCAGGCTAAACAGGGAGGCAGGGACAATTTCCAGTTCTATTCCTCGGCGTTTACCGCTGGAATCAATCGACAGATCAGCATTGAACAGGAGCTGAAAATGGCGCTCCACAATCATGCTTTTCACCTCTTCTACCAACCTGTAATCGACATTCATACCCATGAGGTGGTTAGTGTCGAGGCTCTGCTGCGGCTGGGTAATGACGAGATAAGCCCGGAGCAATTCGTTCCTATTGCGGAGGCCACTGGCATTATAAACCCCATAGGGCGCTGGGTACTTCAGGAAGCCATCCGCCAGTCCATTGCATGGACTGCCAACGGGCTGGCTGCCATTCCCATTGCGGTTAACGTGTCCGCTGTAGAGTTCCGTGATCGGGACTTCATTGATCACTTCGAGCAGCTCCTCAAAGAGCATGCCATCGACCCGGCCATGTTGCAGTTAGAACTCACGGAAACCGCGGTAATGTACGACCTTGACGAAGCCATTTCTGTCCTTACGCGGCTAAGGGACCTGGGCATTGTCATCTTGCTGGATGATTTTGGGACCGGGCATTCCAGCTTGGCACACTTGACGCGCCTGCCGTTGGATAAGATCAAAATCGATAAGTCGTTTATCTTCCAGCTTGAGCAGGACACGAGCAGTCGTGCCGTTACGGATTCAATGCTGGCACTTGGAAATACTCTGGAACTTGAAGTGGTCGCCGAAGGTATCGAAACAGCCGCAGCACTGGATTATCTGCGTTCGCGTGGCTGCAGGCAGGCACAAGGCTACTTTTTCTGCCGGCCCATGTCCGGGGAGGATTTCGAGTCCTGGTACCGGACTCGAAGGATTGGCTCAGCATAATCCCAAAGCCGCGCCTCCGGTGCTTAACGATATCGCAATGTCATAGACGCCTGTGATCATTTACCATTCTGGATCCCGATCCACCACGTATGCGACCACGTGATCTCGTTGCACTGCCACTTTTTCAAAGAAAACTACAGGAGTCGTTATGCTGTCACCCCGGTTTGACAGGCAATGGCGTACCCCCACAACCGCCCGCGGACACCTTCTCCTCCGGATTTTCCTCACGCTCGGGTTGCTGGGTATAAGCGCCGATGTACTGGCCCATGCCGTTGCCCAGGGCGATAAAGGCTACATCCAGGAAATCACCGGGGTAAATCTTATTGCGTTCATGTACCTGGGGGCCAAACATATGGTCACCGGCTATGACCACCTTCTGTTCCTTCTCGGGGTCATCTTCTTCCTCTACCGAATGCAGCACATCGCAATCTACGTGAGCCTGTTTGCACTGGGGCACTCCGCCACGATGCTTCTGGGGGTGTATTTCAATGTCGGCATTAACAGCTATCTCATTGACGCCATCATCGGTCTCTCGGTGGTGTACAAGGCCCTGGATAACCTGGGCGCGTACCAGCGCTGGTTTGGTTTTCAGCCCAATACCAAAGCCGCCACACTGATCTTTGGTTTTTTCCATGGCTTTGGCCTGTCCACCAAGATCATCGAGTACGACATCTCCCCGGATGGGCTGCTTCCGAACCTGCTTGCGTTCAACGTGGGGGTGGAGATCGGCCAGCTCATTGCCCTGGCCATGATCCTGATTGTCATGAGTTTCTGGCGTAAAACCGATGGTTTTTTCCGCCATGCCTACACTGCCAACGTGGCCATGATGAGCGCAGGCTTCCTGCTCATCGGTTATCAGCTCACCGGCTACTTTATTGCCTGATTCTGGAGACCTTTTATGTACAACACTGATGTGCCGTCACGTAACGAATTGCCCAGCACGGCGAAGCTGGTTCGCTCGACCATCATCGCAGCCATTGTAGCGGCGGTACTGCTGGTTACCGTGGTGATGCCCGCCGAGTATGCCCTGGACCCGACAGGCGCCGGCCGCCTGCTCGGTTTGACGGAGATGGGCGAAATCAAGGAACAGCTTGCCGAAGAAGCCGCCGCCGATGAGGCCGCGCAAATGGTGCCGGTGCAATCCTCCGTCGAAGAGCCCGCCTCCAAACCGGCCGAGCCGGTCTCAGAGGCCATCGTGACTGCTGAGGCGGAAGCTGAGCCGGAAGCCGAAGAGCCCGCCCCGACGCCTGCGGCCGAACCCGAATGGGACGATGAGGTGCGTGTTGTTCTCACCCCCGGCGAAGGCACGGAGTTCAAACTCACCATGGAGGAAGGCGCCACTGCTCGCTTCTCATGGGTTTCCGAAGGCGGTCCCATCAACTACGATACCCATGGTGACGGCAGCGGCCAGTCCATCTCCTATGAGAAGGGCCGTGGCGTCCCGGAAGACGAAGGCGAGCTGGAAGCGGCATTTACCGGCAACCACGGCTGGTTTTTCCGCAACCGGAACGATAAGGATATCACGCTGGTGCTTCGTACCGGTGGTGATTACGGTGAGCTGAAGAAACTGCTTTAACCGGAGCCCCTGCGCAGACCATGACTCAAACCCAGACCAGCGTCCGCTCTGCCAATTCAAAAGCCCTTGTTGTCGAGGGTGGCGCCATGCGCGGCATATTCGCTGCGGGTGTTCTCGACGCCTTCCTTGAGCACGACTACCAGCCCTTCTGGCGGGCCTATGGGGTTTCAGCTGGCTCCACCAATCTGATTGGCTACCTCGCAGGAGACCACGGGCGCAATCGCAAAATCATCACCGGCCATGCCTGCCAACCGGATTTCATTGACTGGAAACGGTTTGCGCGTGGCGGGCACCTGTGTGATGTCCGCTGGCTCTGGAGTCAGTCGTTTGCCGATGTGCCGTTGAACCTGGAGAACTACCTGTCGGGGACAACCGAATTGTGGGTTACGACGACCTCCGCCCGTACCGGGAAAGCGCATTATTTCCGGATCGATGAGCGCAACATGCACGACGTGTTTACCGCGTCCTGCGCCATACCCATCGCCTACCGGGATTATCCGGAAATCAACGGCGAACCCATGACGGATGGCGGCGTGGCCGATGCCATACCGGTCATCAGGGCCTATGACGACGGCGCCCGTGACATTACCGTGGTGCTGTCACGCCCGCCCGGCTATCGCAAGAAACCGCCCAGATTCCCTTCCGTGCCCAAACGGCTATTCAGGGAGTATCCGGCGTTGTCCGAGGCCACATTGCTCCGACCAGAGCGCTACAACGCAACCCTGGAGTTCATCCAGAACCCGCCTGAAGATTGCCGCATTCGCGTTATTGCTCCGCCGGAAGACTTCCCGGTAGGCCGCCTGACACGCAAACCGGCACTGCTGGAGCTTGGTTACCAACAGGGCTACGAAGCAGGACTGCACTATCTGAATTCCATCTCGCCATCACTGACCACCGGAACTACGCCAGCACCGGCAGTGCCGTGAGTCCCAACCTTCTCAGTACCTGCTCTGGCTCAATTGTCGGTCCCTGATCATACGATATACTGATCACAGACCAGCAAATCAACCAGGGAGGTGCCCAATGGCCAAACCGATTATCAAGACTGCAGTGCTGTTTTCGATTCTTTCCATGCCTGCCGTGGCTGAGCCGCCGACACAGTCCACGGACGAGCTGGTTGCCGAGGCACGCTCAATGGTTAACGCCTTCAGTGGCTCCCTGAAACAGGCGCTGCAGGCCGCGATCAAGGAGGGTGGCCTCAGCAACGGTATTGGCGTCTGCAATACCGTGGCCCCGGAGATTGCCGCCGACAACAGCGACGAGCAATGGACCATCAGCCGGACCAGTCTGAAAGTCCGGAATCCGGATAACGCCCCAACGGACTGGCAGGAAATGCAACTTCATGCGATGGAGAAACAGCCCGTCAAAAACGGCAAGCCGGTCGAGGTCTGGCAGGTATCCGAAGCCGCAGGCGAACCTGCTTTCCGATACATGAGCGCGATCCCGACACAGGAACTTTGCCTCGGCTGTCACGGCAAATCGATCGCTCCGGAGGTGAAGGACAAACTGGCAGAGTTGTACCCTGAAGACAAAGCGACCGGATTCTCCGAAGGTGATCTGCGTGGTGCGTTCGTAGTCTCCAGATCATCGCGGTAGTACCGTTGGATTGCCGGTAATCCCCAGCGGCCACAATTGATCCTGCCATAGCGACATTCGTTGTTCGGTTAGCTGTTATTTTCCGCAGACCGTACTAGCCTTTGAAAAAGGAGTAATCGAACAACAACGTCGATATGGAGGGATCCAGCATGACCACGACAACAACCTGTTGCCGTCTGATAATGGCGGCTCTGCTAGCAACTGTTCTTACCGGCTGCTTTAAAGACCCGGACATTAGCCTGAAAGTCCTGTCCAGCGACCCGAACCAGGTCAGCGGCGAAAATGTGCTGCTGGGACTGGCCGGCGAAGATGCAGACAGCTTTTCCGACACTGACCAACTCGAATTCTGGCTGAACAACTCGGAGATCCAGCCCACCATCCGGACTGGTCGCAGCGGCCCTGAAATACTGGTCACCGGACTGGTCGAGGGCGCCAACCGGTTTGAAGTTCACCACACCGAATATGGCCCCGTGGATGCCGTGGCGCTCACCGCTCACCCCGTCACCGGCCCGATCTTCTCGGGCCCGCAACAATATCCCTTTGTCTGCACCGTGACGACGGAACTGGGCAAGCAGCCACTGGTAGATACTGATGGCGACACCGGCTTTCCCGTGATGGACGACAGCGGCAACCAGATTGGCCTGAGCAAGGACTGCTCGATCGAGCCTTATGTCACTTTCCATTACCGAACCATTGACGGGAACTGGGCGCCGTTACCGGAGGACGGCAGCCGCCCGGACGATATGTCCACCACAGTACTGTCGGACGGCCGCACCGTGGACTTCATCGTCCGCCAGGAGCGTGGCACCATCAACCGCTTCATCTACAGCTTTGCGACCCTGGCAGAATTGGGCGATGACCCCTGGGAGGCTTCCACGGAGAACTGGAATGGCCGCCTGCTGTTCCATTTCGACGGCGGCGTTGGCATTGGCCACTCACAGGGTGACATCAGTAACAGCCGGGCGCTGCAGCCCGACACCCTGCAGATGGGCTATGCCGTTATCTATTCCAGCGGCACCCGCACCGGTACCCATTACAATCTCCAGGTGGGTGGGGAAACCGCGCTGATGGTGAAGGAGCACTTCGTTAAACGCTTCGGCGTACCGGACTACACCGTCGCCATTGGCGGCTCCGGCGGCGGTATTCAGCAGTACGTCTACTCCCAGAACCATCCGGACCTGCTGGACGGTGGTGTGCCCCAGTACTCCTATCCGGACATGGTCACCCAGATCATCCACGTCGGCGACTGTGAATTGCTGGAGTACTACATGGATGCCACGGACCGCAATAATCCGAAATGGCAAACCACCGAGAACCGCAGCCTGCTGGTTGGCCTGAACTCCAACGACAGATACCCGGACCCGTTCGCTGAAATCAAAACCATGCTTGGTTACAGCACCGCCCCGGGCATGACCGAGTGTATTCCCGCCTGGCGCGGGCTGACGCCGCTGGTGATGAACCCGAAGTTTGGCATGGCGGACAACCAGGAGTTGATGCAACCGGACGGCGTCATGAACGACGTGCGCTGGAGCCACTACTCGGATGCCAAAAACATCTACGGCGTGGACCGTAGCGGTGAACCACGCACCCTGTATGACAACGTTGGCGTGCAGTATGGTCTGAAAGCACTGAAAGACAGGCACCTTACCAAGGCCGAATTCCTCAAGCTGAACGCTGAAATTGGCGGCTGGAAGCAGCCTTCGGAAATGGTTCAGGAGGGATTTCCGTTTATCGGGTCACTGTCAGACGTCATGGCCGATCCCACGGCCTTCGATCCCTGGAGCTCACGGAACATGAACCTCAGCCCGGAAGGCGATAACACCCCGGCGCCAAGGACCAGGGGCGATCGTAAGGCTATCAAGGCGGCCTATACTTCGGGCCTGGTGTTCAATGGCCAGTTGAACATGCCGGTCATCGACTGGCGCCATTACCTGGAGGAAGTGCTGGACATGCACAACAGCCACCAGTCCTTCTCTGCCCGCCAGCGCATCATCAACCGGATGGGCGACGCCGGCAATCAGGTCATCTGGTTCACGGATGCCCGCCCTACCGACTATTCGGACCCGTCACGGCCACGCCCCCGGGAAGAATTCAACCAGACCTGGATGGCCCTGGAGGTGCTGGATGAATGGATTACCAACATCCAGGAAAACCCCGACCAAAGCATTGCCGAGAATCGCCCCGGCACGGCTGTCGACGCCTGTTTTGAAACCAACGGTGACCTGATCGAATCCGGTGATGGGGTTTGGAACGGCATTCTGGACGAGGGCCGGGCCGGTACCTGTACCGAGCGGTTCCCGACCTACACCACGTCCCGCATGGTTGCCGGCGGCCCTATTGAAGGCAGCGTTTTCCAGTGCAAACTGACACCAGTGCCCGCGGCGCTTGCACGTGGCATCTATGGCAGCGTCAACTTCACCAGACAGGAAATCAACCGCCTGAAAGAGATCTTCCCGAACGGTGTGTGCAACTACAGCGCGCCGGGTAAGGGTCGGCACGGCCGCTGAGCCGGCTACTCCACTTCCCCAGAGCAAGGGCATCCACCGGGTGCCCTTTTTGCTGGTGGCCCGTTTTGTGCTTAAGCACAGAGGACCGTCAAAATTTCCTCAGTGACCATGGGAGGGCAAAAGTGCCATGTCGCTGCTTACATCGCTGATCAAAGCCAGTACCCAGTTCCAGCAAGCCATGGAAAAGCGCCCGCCGTCAGCGCCGGGCAATGCTGCCGCAAAGCCTGCGGCGCCTGAGGCTCCGGCGTCTGCCACTGATGACCGTTTCACCATGTCTGAGCGGGCGGGTTTTGATACAGCCCGCCCCAAGGCCACCAAACTGTCGATGGCGGAATACAAGCAAACCGTCGGGCAGGACCTTGCCTACATGCGGGAAACGCTGCGGCACAAACTTGCCGAGTACAAGCTCAACCCGGCGACCAGTGTGGAAGTGTCAAAGAACGAAGGGGGCAACATCAGCCTGGGCGGCGGGATACAGGAACAGACCCGCAGCCGGATTGAACAGGATCTGAACAACAGCAAGCCGTTTCGCGAAGCCTTCAGCCGCCTCAGCGCCAGCGAGCCGACACTGCACTTTGTCGACAATGCGCTGAAGCTGAACAAGGCTTATGGCGTGAACAACTCACTGCTGGACACCCTGGTCAGCGACAACCAGCAGTTCAACGGCCTGCAGGATCTGGCGCACCGCTACGACAGCATGCGCCGTACCATCAATACCGACCAGACGGCGGGCTATCCAGAGCGCAAGGACTTCGCCCTCAGCCTGAATACCCGGGCCTGAACCGGTTAAATCCGGAAAGGCTCCGGGTCACCTTTACCAACGCGGGTCACTTCCGGAGCCGGGCCAGTCATGTTCACCACGGTGGTTGCCTCAAGTCCACAGAAACCGCCGTCGATGATCAAATCCAGTTCGTGCTCCAGGGCATCCCGAATCTCTTCCGGATCGGTCATCGGATCCTCTTCGCCCGGCAGTATCAACGTGCTACTCATGATGGGCTCACCAAGCGCCTCCAGCAGCGCCTGGACGATGGCGTTGTCTGGCACCCTCATGCCAATGGTCTTGCGCTTGGGATGTAACAGGCGCCGTGGCACCTCACTGGTGGCATCCAGAATGAAGGTGTAAGGCCCCGGGGTAAACGTCTTGAGCAAACGGAAGTGGGTGTTATCGACTTTCGCGAATACACCGATATCCGAAAGATCCCGGCACATCAGCGTGAAGTTGTGTTTGTCATCCAGCTTGCGAATACGCTTGATACGGTCCGCCGCCTGCTTGTCATCCAACTGACAGCCAATGGCATAGGCCGAATCCGTGGGGTACACAATAACCCCACCCCGGCGCAGAATATCCACGGCCTGGTTAATCAGGCGTTTTTGCGGCGTTACCGGGTGGATCTGGAAAAACTGGCTCATTGGCCACCCCCGGATGCAAACGCCGGATCCTTCTTCGACCCACCCATGCAGTTGGGGGACTCGGGTGCTGGCTGGCCAGACGCTTCCCATTCCTGAGGTGAATAGACATGAAGCGCCAGCGCGTGAACGCCACCGGCCATTTCTTCTGCCAGCACACGGTAGACTGATTGGTGCCGCTTCACCTTGCCCTGCCCCTCGAACTCCGGAGCCACAAGGGTCACCTTGAAGTGGGTTTCCGAATTGGGTGGCACGTTATGTTTGTGGCTCTCGTTTTCAACCATGAGGTGGTGGCTGGCGAACGCGTTTGAGAGCTTTTGCTCAATGGCTTGTTGTAAAGACATAAACAGGCCTGCTCCTGATTGAATGTGTTACGGAACAGTCTACTACACGTAGCGCTGTGTTACCTTGACAGGATCGGGGCAAAGCGCCATCTTCCGTCCCCACCTGACAATTGCTTCCAACTTATGCGCCTTTATATTGCTGAAAAACCAAGCCTGGGCCGGGCTATCGCCGCCGCCCTCCCTACCCCCCATCAAAAGGGCAACGGTTGGATCCGTTGTGGCGAAGGAAGCAGCGCCTGCACCGTCAGCTGGTGCATTGGCCACCTGTTGGAGCCGGCGGAACCCGCCCAGTACGACCCACGCTGGAAAAAATGGCGCCAGGAAGACCTGCCCCTGTTCCCCGGTCGCTGGGAGGTAACGCCCAAGGATACCGTGCGCCAGCAACTGCAAGTGTTGGAGTCGCTGATCCGCAAGGCAGAGACCATTATCCACGCCGGCGACCCGGACCGGGAAGGCCAGTTGCTGGTGGACGAAGTGATTCGTTATGCCGGCGCCACCTGCCCGGTGCAACGGATCCTGATCAACGACCTGACTCCGGCGGCCGTGGCAAAAGCCATCGATGCGCCGAAAGACAACCGTGAATTCCGCCGCCTGTCCCACTCCGCACTGGCGCGCCAGCGCGCAGACTGGCTGTACGGCATTAACCTCACGCGCTTTTACACCCTCTCTTATCAACAGCAGGGCGAACAGGGCGTCTATTCTGTAGGCCGGGTACAGACACCGGTGCTGGGGTTGGTGGTGGCGCGTGACAACACCATCGAGAACTTCCAGCCCAAATCCTTCTTCCGCATCCAGGCGCTCTGTCATGGGGTCGATGAAGAGGCAGACCAGCAGAGTTTCGGCGCACGATGGCAGCCTTCGGAGCACTACCGGGAATATCTGGATGAAGAAGACCGCCTGCTGGATGGCGACGTGGCCAGGCAGATTGCCACCGCCGTTGAGGGACGGCCAGGCAAGGTTACAGAATCCCGCTTCCGGGACCGCAACGAAGCCCCGCCTCTGCCGCTCTCACTTTCCGCCCTGCAGATTGAGGCCGGCCGGCTGTTCCGCATGGGTGCGAAAGATGTCCTTGATACCGCCCAGAACCTGTACGAACGCCACCAGCTGATCACCTATCCCCGCTCCGATTGTCGCTATCTGCCGGAGGGGCACTTTGATCAGCGCCAAAATGTCATAAAGGCGATCGGGAAAGTTGCGGGCGAACTGGCACCGGCCTGCGCGGCAACAGACCTGAACCGCCGCACCGAAGCCTGGAACGATAAAAAGGTGGATGCTCACCACGCCATTATCCCTACCGCCAGGCAGGCTCCCTCCGGGCGACTGAGCGAAGCGGAACAGAAAATCTACGAACTGATCAGCCGTTATTACCTGATGCAGTTCAGCGCCGATGCCATCCACCGGGAAGGCAAACTGGCCATCCAGATTGGCGAGCATGCCTTCCGGGCCACTGAAACCGCGATACTGCAGCCGGGCTGGAAAGACCTGGAAATCCGCCAACGGGAAAGCCGGCAGGAAGTGGCCAAACCGCCCCTTCCCCGGCTGGAAAAAGGCGACCCGATTCTGTGTGACTCGGTGGAGATCGCCGAGCGCAAAACCCAGCCACCACAATATTTCACCGACGCCACCCTGCTGTCGGCCATGACCAACATCGCCCGCTTTGTCAGCGACCCGGAGCTGCGCAAAACCCTGCGTGAAACCGATGGCCTGGGCACGGAAGCAACCCGGGCGGCCATTATCGATACCCTGTTCCGCCGCGACTACCTGTACCGGGACAAGCGCCATATCCGCTCGACACCCAAGGGCAAGGCGCTGATCGATTCCCTGCCGGAATCCATCAGCAAACCGGACATGACGGCAATCTGGGAAGCCACCCTGGAGAGCATTCGCCGCGGCGAAGGTAACCCGAAACAGTTTATCGAAGACCTCAAGGATCAGATCCGGGGCTTCATCAACACCCCGAGCCCGGAGGCAAAAAGCACTGCGCCCACCGAAGGGCAACCCCACTGCCCGAAATGCCGCTCCCCCATGCGCCAACGAGAGGGCAAGTTCGGCACCTTCTATGCCTGCGTACGTTTTCCGGACTGCAAGGGCACCCGGCAGATTGAAGATCAGAGCCCGCAAGACGGCACCAGCGACAAACCGGTGCCCTGTCCGCACTGTTTTTCACCACTGGTTCGCAGAAAAGGCAAAAATGGCTGGTTCTGGGGGTGCAGTAATTTCCCTGGCTGCCGACAAACAGTGGACGACGACAACGGCAAGCCTGCGCTCCGTTTACGCAACACTACATAACGACACTGAAGCCGAATTGCGAATTTGTAATAATGTGACGCGGTATTCAATAATTTCTATCCCCGCGTGTATTCGGGGCCCTCAGCTTCACAGTGCTTTTTTAATGTCGGGAGACGTGTAATGCGTATCGCTTTGCTTGAAGACGAACACGAACAGGCACAGCACATTCAGTCCATTCTGTCTGAACGCGGCCATCACTGTGACAGCTTTCCCTCCGGCCAGTCGTTTTTGAGCGCCGTACTGCACCGCAGCTATGACCTTTTGGTGATGGACTGGCAGATTCCCGACATGACCGGCATTGAGGTTCTGGAACACGTACGTGCGCAGCTTAACTGGCAGATACCGGTGGTATTCCTGACCCAGCGCGACAGCGAAACCGACATCGTGCGGGCACTGGACGCCGGCGCTGACGACTACCTCTGCAAGCCGGCACGGGAAGCGGAACTGGTGGCACGCATCAACGCCCTGGCCCGCCGTACCAACCCGGATAACGAGAAAGAAGTGCTGGTCTACGGCCCGTTTGAAATCAACACCCAGCTGCGGACCATTTCGCTTCACGGAGACGTATTGACCCTGACCGACAAAGATTTCGACCTGACCCTGTTCCTGTTCCAGAACCAGGGCCGGCTGCTGACCCGGGAAATGCTGCTTGAGCGCGTGTGGGGACTGGCCCGGGATATCAACACCCGCACCGTGGACACTCATATGAGCCGTCTGCGGCGCAGGCTTGGCCTTAACCCGGAGAACGGGTTCCGGATCAAGACCATCTACCAGCGGGGTTATCGCCTCGAAGCCATGAAGGCCACCGGCCCGGATGCACACGCAGTTGCTACGGAACAGGCCTGAAATGATTCAACGCTCCACCCGCACTCTGGTTCAGTTTATGCTACTGAGCAGCCTCTGGTTCGCGCTTCCCGCGCAGGCTGAGCTGCCCGTTACCCGTGGTTCGCAACCGGGTAACAACATGACCGAATCCACTCCGGTTCCTGAATGGATCTATACCGTGCGACCGGGCGAAAGCTTTGACGAGATCGTCGACATCCTGCTCGCACGAAATGTACCGGCAAACCGGCTGCTTCAGCACAACGGCATCGACAACGCGGCCACAGTAGGCAGTAGCGACAGTCTGCGCATACCGCTGGCCTGGCTCCAGCGCCAGCCCGACCCGGCGCGCGTGCGCTCTGTTGCCGGGCAGGTACAGCTGATTTCCGGCAGCGATAGCCGCAAGCGCCCCCTGACCAGCGACATGCTGGTGCGGGTTGGTGATGAAATACTCTCCCACTCCGGCACGGCCACCGTGGAACTGGCCGACGGCTCGGTAGTGCGAATCTCCCCGAATTCACGCCTGGCGTTCAACCGGCTCACCCAGTACGGCAAATCCGGCATGGTGGACACCAGGCTGCGCCTGGACCGTGGTGAAATCGAAACCCAGGTAAAACCGGTGATTGAAGGCGGTTCCCGCTTCGAGATCGAAACACCCTCTGCCGTAGCCGCTGTCAGAGGCACCATGTTTACCCTGAGAACCTCACCCGGCAAGACCGATCTGAGAGTCACCGAAGGGGAAGTCTCATTTGGCCCGCCCGGCAAAACCCGTCGCATTCCTGCCGGCTATAGCGCCAGCGTTTCCACCGTGGGCGTCGGTGGTATGAGTATCCGCCAACTCCCGCCCGCACCGGCCATCAATCCGCTGCCGCCCCAGCTGAAACAGTTGCCGGCGCAGTTGAGCTGGCAGCCCAATGGCGCCAGTGCACATCGGCTGGACATTTTCGATGCCGAATCCGGCCGCTGGATGGATAGCCGCCGGGTGAACGGCGACAGTTTCAATATTGACCTGCTGGACAACGGCAACTACGACATTCACCTGGCAGCGCTGGACAGCCGTGGCATTGCCGGCATGCCCGGCATCCTGAGCGTAGAGGTGGATCTGCAGGCGCGCACAGCTACCCTGGAACAGCCAGAGGCCGGTGCCACCGTGAACGATGACATGCCCGAATTCCGCTGGCAGGTCCATGGCGAGAACGAAGTGGCGCGGGTTGAAATTGCGGCAGACAAGGACTTTGGCAACCTCGTGGCCACCAGCGAGTGGGCGCCAGACCAGAGCGCACTGCCATCACGCCCGCTCTCGCCGGGGCAATATTACTGGCGCGTGGTTACTGAAGCCGGAGGCAATTCCGTTGCCACCAGCGAACCCCGTACCCTGGTGGTTAACGGCACGCTGCCGCCGGTACGCATCATCAGCGTGAACTATGTGGACAGCCAGGTGCGGGTGTTCTGGCAGAAGGTAGATACCGCTGCCGAGTATCGCCTGCAGCTGTCTGAAGAACCCCGATTCAACAACATCATCAAAGAGGCTACCCTCTCGGATACCACGGCGGCCTTGCGCCTGATTCCCGGAAGACGGTATTTTGTGCGCCTGAAAGCGCTTTCTGATGGCCCTCTTGAAAGTCGCTGGGGACCAGGGAGGGAATTATTCCTGGAATAATCCATTGCGCATCTTATTGCACCTAGACATCCGACAGCAGGCCACATGACCCGGAACTGGCTTCCAATAAAAACAACACCGTGGACACTCGGCCTGCCACTGCTGACCATACTGTTGTTACTGCAGGCCACTTCCATTCCCCAGAGGCTGGACTTCTGGCTTTACGACACCCTGATTACTGCCAACCCGGTGGAAGCCTCTGACGACGTTGTACTGGTCGCCATCGATGAACAGAGCATGGACCGCCTCGGCCGCTGGCCCTGGCCGCGCACCACCCACGCCCGGCTTATCGAAAAACTCCACCAGGCCGGCGCGAAGACCATCGTTTTTGATATCCTGTTCCCGGAACCGTCTCTGGACGATCCCGAACTGGCGAGCGCCATACGCAACCATGGCAACGTTATCCTGCCGCTGCACCTGTCACCACCGACCCACAATTACCTGATCAGCGAACAGCTACCCGTGGCCGAACTGGCGGACGCTGCCGCGGCACTCGGGCATGCCCATGTGGAGCTGGATGAAGACGGCCTGGCACGGGGCATTTACCAGCTGAACGGGCTTGGCGACCAGCTATGGCCCAGCCTGGCCCTGGCCGCCTCCGGGAAAGCACTGCCTGCCAAAGAACCCGGCAAAACAGCGCCGTACACCAATGTAAGACAGCATTACAGGGCCATCCCACTGGCCGGTGGCGCCGGCACACTGCCGTCTTATTCCTACACCGAAATACTGGAGCGCCCGCCCGCGCCGGAAGCCTTCCGGGACAAAACCGTCTTCGTTGGCGCAACGGCACCAGGGTTCGGCGACATCCTGCCCACCCCGTTTTCCGGGCTCCACCAACCCATGCCGGGGGTGGAGTTCCATGCCAACAACTACTCGGCGCTGGTTCAGGATGAGCTGATATCAAAGGTACCCGCATCCACGGCCATTGGCCTGGCCCTGTTCACCATTATTGTTCTGGCCATTGCCCTGCCCCGCATGCGCCCGGCAAGGAGCATGGCGCTGTGCCTTGCGAGCGTAGCCGTACTGGCCATCGTACACGCATTGCTGTTGTTCTACGGGCGGCTATGGCTGCCGGTATCCCATGCCATCATTGTCCCGCTGCTGGCATTGCCAGTGACCAGCGCCCTGCGGCTGTCGATGACCAACCGTTTTCTGAACCGGCAACTGGACGAACTGGCCAGAGGGCCTACCATGACCCTCCAGGAACCTTCTCGCCGGCACCCGCCACAACTGCTCAACCACTTCCAGGCCCTGTTTCAGCCTGAAGGTTGGCTGTTGACTGAGGGTGATGACGTACTGACCGCCTCCGGACTGACCGAAGCCGACATTCCACACCTGGACAAGCCCGGCGAATGGGTTCATGTCGGCGGCCAGAGCTGGATCAGCCTGACCCGCGGCGGCCTCACCTACAAACTGGGCCTGAAGCTATCCCACGATCTGAGCCGCGAGGCCACTCAGCGATACCTGCGCCGCCTGCCGCTGACAGCCATCAACACACCGGACGGCCAGCCCCGTCCAAGAGAGAACATATCTGCCCGAATCGAACGCGTACGGCTTGCAACAGAGCGCATGAGCCAGATGCAGAAGTTCATACGCCGCAGCTTCGAGCGCATGCCTGACGGCATTATCGTCACCGACGAGCTGGGGGTAATCCGCTTTGCCAATGGCCACATCGAAGAATGGTTCCGCGAACCCATGCCAAGCCTGAATGGCCTTCCCCTGGCCCGGCTTCTGGAAGGTCACGACCCGAGAGAAACCCCGCCCTGGCACGAAACCGTCTCCGAGACGCTGACCCTGGCCCAGAGCCGCACCGTGGACCTGCGCATCCACCACAAGGACTTCCTGATCCACTTTGCACCGTTCTCGCTGCCAGACAGCGACCAGAGCGGCATCATCGCCAACATATCCGACATCTCCGAACTGCGGGAACAACAGCGCCAGCACCGGGAGGCCATCGACTTCATCTCCCACGATGTGCGCTCCCCACTGGTGTCACAGCTGGCACTGATTGAACAACTGAAAAGAAACCAGGGCCAGGTGGAACCGGAACAACTGGACCAGCTCGGCAGGCTGGCCAGGCGCAGCTATCACCTGGCGGAAGAGTTCGTGCAACTGGCCAGGGCCGAACAGCTGACCGAAACCCGCTTCTACGAATGTGAGTTCCTGGCCATTGTTGAAAACGCCCGGGACAGCGTCAGCGAGCAGGCGGCAGAGAAAGGTATCCAGTTGATACTGCAGGGAACCGAAGACTTGTGGTTAAAGGGCAACGCAGAATTGCTGGAACGGGCGGTCATCAACCTGCTGACCAACGCGGTGCAGTACAGCCCGCCGCAGTCCACCATCAATATCCAGGTGTACCAGGCCGGCCATCAGGCGTGCCTCACCGTGAGTGATGAAGGAGAAGGCATTGCGCCGGAAGAGCTCCCCCATCTGTTTGACCGATACCGGCGCCAGAAAAGCAGTGAGCTTTCCGGCAACCATGGCACCGGTCTTGGGCTCTCGTTCGTCAACGTGGTCGTTGAAAAGCACCGGGGTGAAATTCATGTCCAGTCCCAGTTGGGAGAAGGCTCGGCCTTCACCCTGAAACTGCCGGTCACCCACCCCATCAAATCGTTTTACTGACCTGCTCTGAAGGCGCACTTACCAGGCCGTCAACGTCTTCCACCTGAATCGTAAAATACCAGGTGCCGTAATCCAGGTTGTTAATGGTGTAGTCCATGACATTGGCGTCATCAATGCGAACTGCCTCGGTTAGCTCGTCCGGATCCTGACCGTAACTGATCACGTACCCGGACAACTCGCCCATCTTGATGCCCTCCCCGTTAGCGCGGGTTGCAGGCGCATTCCAGCTCAGTGAAGCCGAACGCTCGGCAAACTGCTGGCCCTGGGAATAACTCGAGCCAGAACTGTCCGAAGAACTGTCGCTCACACAGCCGGTAAGCACGACTCCCATGAAAAACGCGGCGATCCATGCCTTGGACATATTAATGACGCGTTTCGTATTCATCTAACACCAATATCTCGTCGTTGTTGTGAAATTGTATAAAACGCTGGCGAGTATCGATGTGAAGGGTGTCATTATGCCAATTAAAAAATCGTCAATTTCTCGACAGTTAATTGTAATTAATTAGTGGAAAGTACTGATAATTGGGCAATTTATTGCCCGGAAGGGAGTAAACCAGAGGGGAAACGCACTACGAAAGTATTAACGGATCAGAGAAGCAGGCCTGTCACTTCAATCTTTCCACGGGACAATCTGACCATATCGCGCCTTTCGAGCTCTTTCAGCAGTCGGCTTACCACCTCCCTGGCAGTCCCGAGCTCCACCGCCAGTTCCTGATGGGTAATGACCACCGGCCCACGGGCGGCGCGGCCCAGCAGCCACTCTTCAAGCCGCTTGTCCATGCGGCGGAAAGCAACCTCTTCCACCAGCAGCATCAGATCATCCAGCCGGCGGCCATAGGACTCCATGATCCCCAGCCGGAACCCGGCAGACTGGTCCATCAACCGGTCGAATACCCCACGGGGAATCATCAGCGCCTCGGAATCTTCCTCTACCACCGCCTCGGCACGGTATGCCCGCCCCGTCATCAGGCAGCCGATGGAAAGCGTACAGATGTCGTCTGCCTCCATCCGGTAGAGAACAATGCTGTGGCCGGAGACTCCCGTCATCTGCACCTTGACCCTGCCGTCCACAACCAGTGGCAGCCCCTGGCAGTGCTGCCCCGCGCTGAACAGAATTTGCCCGGGCGGAAACTGCATCAAGCGGGCTTTTTCCAGGGCTTCCTTGCGCAGAGTGTCACTCAGACTGTCGAGAATGCTGTGGCGGGCCATAAAACCTGATCCTGTGCGGCGGCAATTTGGGGTTGAATGTGACTTTATCACTGAAGGCGGGAATGGTGCTGCTCTACCATCAAGTCATCACTCAGCAAAGGAGACGGAAAATGACGAGAAACATGGGAACCGCAGACCGCACCATACGGGCAATCGTAGGCGTCGTTTTGCTGGCGCTGGTCTTTGTCGGACCACAGACAGCCTGGGGCTGGATTGGTATCATCCCGCTGGCAACAGCACTGATGGGTAACTGCCCGGCTTACTCGCTGATCGGGGTCAGAACCTGCAAGAAGCAGTAGACATCCGAACGACAAAAGGCAGATCATAATCCCCGATCTGCCTTTTTGCGTGAAGGAACAAGGAATATGGCTCAATTCGAACCCAGCGACGGGATGCAGGATGTCGAGACCGTTGTGCGCGACCCCTTGCGGTTCAAGCTGAAACTCGACATCGGTGACCAAGCCTATTCCTCCCTGCGCCTGAAGAAGCACCTCCTGGACAGCGTCGATGCCGCGAACGGAGCGGCCACCGGGTTCATCTTCGCAAAATCATCCCTGGTCGCATCCACGTTTTTCGCGCCTTCAGGGTTTCTCGGCGCACTGGGCATCGGAACCGCCGTCACCCCGGTGGGCTGGGCGATCGGGGCAGGGGTAGCCGGCGCAGGCCTGAGCCTGATCATCGGCAAGCGGTTTGTAAGAGGCTCCTCTGACCGCGTAAAACAGATCCCCGACTACATCAATACGCCGATGGATGTTCTGGCAACCGGGCTCTTCGACATGATCGCGACGCTTGGAGTAAAACTTGCCGAGATTGATGGCGAGTTCGTCCAGCAAGAGCGTGACTTCATCACACGCTATTTCGTAGAGGAATGGGGGTATGACCCGCTCTTCGTTCAACAAGGCCTGAAGCTGATAGAAGAGCAGTCCGATCAACACTCGATAGAACAGATCACCGAACAACTGGCCCGCTTCAAGAAAGCCAACCCGGATTGCAATTATCGCTCTATGTCGAGAGAGATCATCACCTTCCTGAATGGCATCGCCGAAGCAGACGGCTATCTGGACAAGCGCGAAGCAGAAGCGGCTGAGAAGGTGGAAGCGATATTTGAAGAGATCAATTCCATCACCACAAACCTCTCAGAGTCAGCCAGGGCTGGTGTGAAGCAGGTTTCGCGCTTTGGCAAATCCACACTCAACGGACTTGGTTCAGGGCTTGATAGTTCAAAGAAAGGGTTGCAGCGATTAAAGACCAAATCCCGTGAGAAGCTATCGCGACTGCGGCGAAGTGAATGAATCAGGCCAGCCACCTCTTCGGATCTCCGGCAGACCGAAAACATCCGGGTTGTATATATAGATCCACACTGGCCCGAAAGGCGTCTCAAGCTGACGACGGTCATACTCGCCAGACCTGGGCGCCCGCGGTTTATGGCCTTCAAGCCCATCCAGCCGGACAAACAGCTCGTCGGTGACGTCGTAGACTTCAACCTCAATTCCATGACTGGGGCGCAGCTTGGCACCGGGAAAAGGCCCGATGTCGTAGAGGGTGATCTGCTTCAGCCTGCAGCGTCCGACAAAGTGGGCTTTGGTCAGAAAATGGTGGTTTGAATAGCCTTTCTTGAGAGTGCCATACACACCTACACGATTAAGACTCACTCGCCCTCCTCGACCAGCCTATTCATGACCCCGGCCACTGTCTGTATCCAGCGATGGGCTTTGGACGGCCTTGATCTGATGCGTCATTGACGGCGCAAAATGGGCAGTACTGCTTCATTGCGAACTTCCAGTTATAGATTCCGAGGAGAACCCTGCTCCTTCATCGCCTGAATATCCCTCGGCGGCACACCCAGATCACTCCACTTATCCGGATGGCAAGTGAACAGCAGTATCTGGTGACGGTTGGCCGCGTCGAACAGGATGCGCTTCATGTCTTCCAGGCGGTTTGTGTCGCTGTGCACCAGCGTGTCGTCCAGTATCACCAGTGTGGGCCTTCCGGCTTCCTGTAGCAGGTCTGCGTAGGCCAGTCGGCTGATCAGACCCATCTGTTCGCGGGCGCCGAAGCTCAGCTCGGCGATCTGCCCCAGTTCGGTGCCCCGGGTGAACGTGCCTGGCCTCAGGTGTTCATCCACTTCCAGGGTGGCTTGCGGGAACAGCAATGACAGGTAGTGGTCCAGGTGCTTTTGCAGCGGGGCTTGCAGGCGGCGGGTCAGGGCCTGGCGTTTTTCAGTCAGCAGGGTGAGCAGAAGATCCAGCGCCTGGGCACGACGATGCAGTTCCTGGTAGCGACGGTTGCACTGCTCGAGCTCGGCGACCTTGTCGTTGCGTTGCTCTTCCAGGCCTTCGGCGCCCCAGGCTTCCAGCCTGACCTGTATATCCCTCAGTTCCCGCTGCCGTTCCTCCTGGGTCTGGCGCAGGGTGCTAATGCTGCGCTGATACCGTTCGATGTCCTGGCGCAGGATAGCCGGGCGGGCTTGCTGTATTTCCTGCTCACGGGCCTGCAGAGTGGCTTCCAGGCTGCCCCGTTTATCTTCGATTTCAGCCAGTTCTTTTGAGAGCTTCTGCAGCTGCTTCTGGTGTTCCGGATTCTGCACTTCGTCCTGCAGTTGCTGCCACTCGGATTTCGCGTTGTCGCGGGTCTGGCGGCGGGTCAGGAGCTCTGTCTGGTGCTTGCGTTCCTCGGCCTCTGCTTCGGCCAACCGGGTTTCGGCCTGGGCACGCCCGGCTTCTGCAGAAGCAACATCGGTTAACTGCGCCTGCTGGCCGGGCTCTGGCGCGGGGCTGTTTTCCAGTTCGGTTTTTGCTTTTTGCAGTTGGGACTGGGTTTCTTTCTGGTCCGCCAGCAGCTGGTCGATACCCACAGGTGCAACCGACTTGAGCAGTTCGCGGGTATGTTGCAGCGTTCTTTCGGCGGCTTCGTAAGCGACCACGCGATGTTCTGCCTGCTGGACGGAGTCCACCGCCAGGGTTTTCATCTGTTCGGCCAGGCTCTGTTCCAGCGTGGAAAGCTTGCGTCGGGTACTGGCGAGATCCTCGCCGCCGGGGGTAATGCCCAGCGTGCCCACACCCGGCACTACCAGGTTGGACTCCTCAAGCAGTTGTCGCTCGCCCTGCCCCTCGAGATTTTCGTCATTCAGCGCCAGTCTCGCGCCCGGCTCCAGCTGCCAGGTTAATCGGGTGGCGATGGTTTGCGAGCGGATGTTTTCCTCTTTCAGTTGATGCTCGGTGTTCTTGAGGGTTTTCACTGCCCTGGCATCAATCTGGTTCTGCCGGGACTGCGCCCTCGCCTGCTCCAGTTCCTGCTGATATTGCCGGGCTTTCTCCAGGTTCTGGGTCAGCGTGTGGTTTTGCTGTTCCAGCCGGCGAATGTCCTGCTCCAGGCGGGAGCGGGTTTCCTGCAGGCGCGCCTGGTCGACCTGTTTTGCGGCGGCCTCGTAGGCTGTTTTTGCCTCCCGGACCTTGCTCGCAATGGAGGGGGTGCGGGCGTCGGCCTGTTCCAGTTCCCGCTGGGCTTTGTCCAGCTCTGTTTTGCGAACGTCCAGTTTTTTGTTCAGGCTCTGCAGCTGTTCCTGGTTCTGCCGTAACAGTTGCTGGTTGTCCTGCAGGTGGGTCAGGGTTTCTTTTTCCCGGGCCTGTTGTTGTTCCAGCTTCTCGACTTGCCGGTAGCGTTCCTTGGCCTGCTCAAGCTGCCGCTCGGCCTCTTCCCAGGGGCGCTCGTGCCGGGTGCGTTCGTAGTCCTGGGTGAGCTTGCCCAGCCGATCTACCTGCTCCTGGTATTTCTGGATGCGGGCCTGCAGGTCGTCGATTTCCTGCTGGTGCTCTTCCCGCTCTTTCTCCAGCTTCTGGTAATCGCCGCGGGGTTTGCCGGTGGGGGTAAACAGTTCACTCCAGCGGGCTTTGACCTGTTCGATCAGCTCGTCGCCACCGGTACTGGCGACTTCGCCCACCAGGGAATTGAGTGCGGATTTGAGGTGGTCGCCGGCATGCTCTACCGCCTGTTCGATGTTCTGGCCGGTGCCCTGCTCGACCCACAACAACCCGGGCACGCCCCAGTGCTCGGGTTTGCTGACGCCTTTGGCGGAGAACTGGAAGCCCAGGAGTTCGGCCAGTTTTTCCTCGGCTTCGTCTTCACTGTAGCTGTCCGAATCGATCTTGAGGTCGCAGCGCTTGCGCTGGAGAAAGCTCTTCACCAGGTGCCAGGACTTCTGCTGGGCGTCAAAATCCAGTGTTATGGTCGGGGCAGCGGCAGAATCGCCCCAGGGGCGAAGATCATCAACCGAGCTGGTCCGGTAACGCTCGAAGAAGGCCGCACGGATTGCGCGCACCAGGGTGCTCTTGCCGGATTCGTTGGGGCCGTGGATCAGGTTGAGCCCCGGCTGCAGGTCGTCCATTACAAACGGCTGCCGGAACTGGCGAAGTTGCTCCACCTTCAGGCGACGGAGTTTCATTCGCTGGCCTCCTGTTTCCGGTCTTTCAGCAAGCCTGCCAGAATGGCGAGTGCATCCCGTGCGGCTTCGGCATCGTCATCCTGCTGTCGGATTCTGAGATGTTCGATCACCTCCCCTACGTAGCCATCCGCCTTCAGGGCGGCAATATCGTCATCGGTGGGCTCGAGCTGCAGTCCACTGCGATCACACTGGATGCTGCGGAACCTGGCCTCGGCCACGGACAGCGCATTGATCAGCTTCTCTTCACCGGCCAGGGTCACCGAGCCTTCCAGACGAAGATCCACCACGGAGGGCTCGGGCAATGCCTGTAGCTTGTCCAGCAGCTGGTCCAGGTCCGATTCAACCGTCAGGTTTTCCCGCCACTGGTGCCATTGGTAGCGGGCGGTTTCGACGGGCGTGACAGTTGGCGATTCACCCGGCCCCGACACATTAACGATCAGGGCGTAACCGGCACCGTTGTTGCGGAAACGCTCCGGTTCCGGTGTGCCGCTGTACCAGGTGCGTTCATCAATCTGTTTGGTGCCGTGCCAATCGCCAAGGGCGAGGTAGTCCAGGTGGGCGGTTTCTGCACGGTTCGGCAATATGGGGTTAGTGGAGTCGATCTCGTCGGGCAGCAGGCCCTGCACACTGCCGTGGGCCAGACCAACCCGGGCCAGACCTTCCGGGGTTTCACAATTATCGAAGGTTTCGGTGAGGTCACTGTAGGTGTTGCGCTGCGTCAGAGGGGCGCAGAGAAGCGCCAGACCCTGTGGCTCCAGGTTGATGACACCCGGCTCCAGGGCAAGATGGACATTGTCAGGTACCGCGTCAAGGCGCCTGGCCCGGGTCCAGACGCTTTCCGCCAGCGCGGCATCATGATTGCCGGGCAGCATTACCCAGGGGCCGGTGAATGCTCTGGTGGCGTTGAACACGCGGCGAATGGTCCGGTCGGCGACGGTCTGGGCGTCAAACACGTCCCCGGCCACCAGCACCGCATCGCACTGATGTTCGTTGGCCAGCCGTGCGAGTTTTTCAATGGCCTCAAAGCGGGCCTCAACCAGAGCGGCACCGTCTTCTGTTTCGAAGCGGCTGAACGCCCGCCCCATTTGCCAGTCTGCCGTGTGTAAAAACTTTGGCATACCACCTTCCCCGGATCATTTCGAAATCGTGGGCAAGTTTAGCCGGCTTTGGCCTGTTCCCGAAACAGCGCGGCGCCCAGTGCTTCAAAATAGTGCCGGAAAGCATCGTTGATCCGCTGTCGCTGGGCAGATTCCGGATACAGGCCCGCTTTTGCCTCGTCGGAATACACCGTCCCCCGCACCAGGAAGCTGTTTCGGGGCTCGCAGTCTTCCACAAAAGCTTCAAAGGCACGGGCACAAAGCTCTTCCGGCCTGGCGTAGTAAAGGACTTTCAGCCCTGCATCCGCCTTCTGTGAAGCGCGGAACAGTGGGCTGGGTGCGGTGCCGTCTTCGTTCAGGAGGATGGCCTGAAAGCAGATACCCAAGCGTTCATTCAACGGGTGGTCTTTCTGGTTTGCACTGCTCAGCCAGGCGCTGGAGGCGAATCCGTGCTTCTCCAGTTTGCGGAACGCCTTGTTCCCCATGTAATGATCAAAGGCGTGGAACCACTCGTGGGCGAGGCTGCCCGCGCCCGCGTTCTTGGCCAGGGCCAGTTGTCGGGTTGCGGGGATATAGTGGGCCGCTACCCCCGGCCGGCCGCCAATGCCGTATTGCAGGCCCAGGGTACTGCGCAGTGAAATCAGGGTTTCCGGGCCCCGCAGGATGGTCATCAGGTCACACAGAGCCTGGTAAAACCGGCCTGCTGCCCTGTCCCGTTCCTGCGGCGTTACCCAGCGACCAACTTCGATGCTGCGGAACTCGAACTGGCGCCTTACCGTGACAAACGAAACCGGGCTTTGCCCTGCCATGACCATTCTCCCCGCTTGAGCGCCTGCAAAAACCGGCCACCCGGAACACTGTTTATATGTACAGTATTCTGGATGGCAACAGGCAGCGGGTCAACCCGTTTTGGCGGGTTTTCGGCTTCTTTGGCGCTGGGGGGATTTGCCCGCTGCCGGCTTGCGGGTTGTGCGCCTGGCGGCGGTGGTATTGCGTTTGCGTGGTTTGGGTGCCTCCGGAGCCGGCTCATTGCGCACATAGGAGCCGGGTGCAGGCTCGATAACAGGTAGTTCTCCGTCGCCCGGGGTTCGCGCCGGCACTTCACCGCCACTGAACTGCTCTGCCCACTTGACCCAATCTGGCCACCAGGAGCCTTCGAATTCCTCCGCTCCGGAGAGCCACTCATCCGGTGACAGGTCGGTGTTCTCGTTTATCCGATAACCGTATTTGTTCTGGTAAGGCGGGTTGATGATTCCGGCAATATGGCCAGAACCACCCAACACAAAGCGAACCGGCCCGCCGAGATAGCGTGAGCCTTTGTAGCAGGACTTCCAGAGTGCAATGTGATCCTCGATGGCGGAGGCAAAATAGGCAGGCACTTTCACCTGCGAGAGGTCAATCGGTGTTCCGGCAAGGGTAATGCCGCCAGGCTTGCCCAGACGATTTTCAAGATACATGTTGCGCAGGTAGAAACTGTGCATGGCACCGGGCAGCCGGGTGCAGTCTGTGTTCCAGTGCAACAGGTCGAAGGGGGGTGTTTCCCGGCCCAGCAGGTAATTATTGATATAGAAAGACCAGATAAGGCTGTTGGCGCGCAGCATGCTGAACGCAGTGGCCATGGAGACGCCATCAAGATAGCCCTGCTTCTTCATGGCCTTTTCCATCTTGCTGATCATGTCTTCATCAATGAAGACCTCTATATCGCCAACGTCTGAAAAATCCAACAGGCTGTTGAAGAAGGTGGCGCTCTTCACTCGGTCGTCGCCGCGGGCTGCCAGCCAGGCAAGCGCGCAACCCAGCAATGTGCCGCCAATACAGTAGCCGACGGCGTTGACCTCACGCTCACCGGTGGCTTTCTCAATGGCATCCAGGGCGGCTACCGGGCCCTCAAGCATGTAGTCCTCGAAGCCCTTGTCGGCATGCTCCTTGCCCGGGTTTACCCAGGAAATGACGAAAACCGTGTGGCCCTTCTCGACCCAGTAGCGGATAAACGACTTTTTCGCACCCAGGTCCAGAATGTAATACTTGTTGATCCAGGGCGGTACTACCATAAGCGGCCGACGATGCACGGTCTCGGTTGTTGGTCGATACTGTATGAGCTGCATCAGATCATTCTGGTAGATGACATCGCCCGGCGTATCGGCCAGGTTTCTGCCAACCTCGAAAGCTTTCGGGTCCGACATTCTGAAGAACATCTGGCCATCGGCGTCGTCAAGATCCCGCAGAAAATTGGCGAGGCCACGCACGAGGTTGCGACCCCTGGTGTCCACAGTCGTGCGCAGCACCTCGGGATTGGTCAGAACAAAGTTGCTGGGTGACAACGCTGCAGTAACCTGGCTGGTAAAGAAGCGGACTTTATGGCGGTCGTGCTCATCAAGACCACGGACATCGTCAATGGTGTCCATGATCCAGCGATCCGACATCAGGTAAGCCTGCTGGAGAAAGTTGAAATAGGCGCGATCGGTCCAGGCGATGTCCTTGAAGCGACCGTCACCCCGCTCAGGGGCCGCCACTCGCATCGGCTCCCGGCTGATCAGACTCATTGCCGCACCGCTACCCAGGATGGCCGTGTTCTGCACCAGACGCATCTGGGAAGTAATGACCGCATCCGGCTGGGTGGCAAATTTTATGGTGAAGCGCACGAAGGGTTTCGCCATGCTCTTGAGGCTGACCGGATTGGGCCGGCCGCCTTTCAGGCGCCTTAACACTGAGCGCGTGATCAGGCGGGTGCCATGTACCCCCGCACTGACCAGAGCTTTGGGCACCGTTTGTTGTTCATCACCGCCGGACGGCGACTTGACAGGTTTAGTGGACATGGACACATTCCCTCGATTCACCACTGCTAGATTGTTGAAAGCACTGCCCTCAAATTAGCAGAGGGAAACGAGGGCAACAAGATGCCTGAGCGATGGTCTGCTCAGGCGCTGCGAATGAACTTCTGCAACTTCGGGGCGATTTCGTCGCGCCAGCGGCGGCCGTTGAAGGTGCCATAATGGCCAACTCCCGGCTGCAGGTGGTGCGCCCGGCGGTCGTCGGGAATATTGGTGCAGAGTTTGTGGGCTGCGCGGGTCTGGCCCGGGCTGGAAATGTCGTCTTTTTCGCCCTCTATGGTCATCAACGCGGTTTTCTCAATCGCACTGGGGTCTACCAGCCTGCCACGATGCTTGAAACAGCCCCGAGCCAGATGGAATTCCTGGAATACCCGCTCAATGGTTTCCAGGTAGTAGGCGTCAGGAAGGTCCATCACCGCCAGATATTCGTCGTAAAACTCCCTGTGGCGGGTGACCTCTTCCGCGTCATCATCCCGAATGGACCTGAACAGTCCCCGATAGGCATCCAGATGGCGGTCGAAGTTCATGTTGATGAACCCCGTCAGCTGCAAAAAGCCGGGATAAACCTTGCGCATGGTGCCCGGGTAAGGCGCCGGCACGGTATGGATCAGGTTGCGCTTGAACCACGAGAGTTTATGTTTCTTGGCCAGTTCGCAGGGTTCTGTCGGATCAACCCGTCCGTCTACCGGGCCGCTCATCAGCGCCAGAGAACGCGGCGCTGACGGATGATTATCCTGGGCCATCAAGGCGGTGGCCGCGAGCACCGGCACTACTGGCTGGCAGACCGCCAAAACGTGTGTGTCGGGGCCGATGTGATTAATAAAATCAATCACATAATCAATATAGTCGTCGAGCCCGAAGTTGCCCTCCGAAATGGGCACCATACTGGCATCACGCCAATCGGTAATGTACACATCGTGGCCCGGCAACATGGTTTCTACAGTGCCCTTGAGAAGCGACGCATAATGGCCGGACAGCGGTGCTACGATAAGCAGCTTGGGGTCATCCGGACGATCAACGTTGCGCTGGAAATGCTTCAGCTGACAAAAGGGCTTGCGCTTGACGATGGTTTCGTTGACCAGAACCGTCTCGCCGTCGCAAACCGTTGTGTCCAGATTGAAGGACGGTTTGGGATAACGCCTGGTCAGGTCCCCAAACACGTTGAGGGCCGAGGCAATACTGCGGGTGCCAGGAACCCTGGACCAGGGATTCAGCGGGTGACGAAGGATTTTGCTATGACCACTGGCCAGCAGGCGGGCCGGGGTCAGGGCAAGACGGCTCATTTCGTGCGTTAAATACATCATGACGCGAGTTATCCTGAGTGAGTTCGGTTGATCTGGATCTTTGCCGCTACTCCGCTCCTTTGGATACTGTTTTCTCGGGCTTGCCAAGCCGACCAGTGCGGGCAGTCACATCATCTTACGCTTATTACGCGACCAGCGCGAAGACTGCCCACCATTGGCTCTGTAGCTATCTGGCCTCCATACAGCGAATCCTGTTCTCAATTATCTGGTTACGACGAACAGCTGTAATAGGAAAACCCGCCGAGATCGAACAATTCTGACGGCTTCAGTCTGTAGTATTGCTCCTCGGCCCTTTCTGATTGCTCGGCGTATGGTTGTGTCAATACTCCCTGCAGCGTTTTGAGTGGCTGGTAGTGGCCCTCGGCTGCCTGTTGATAGACGGGCACGACCAACCACTCCCGCATCGTGTATTTCGGATTGACGACTTTCATCTCCCGGGTGCGCCCGATACGCGATTTCCACTCAGTGAGCCATTGTGCCCAGCGCCTGAACAGCGCTGCTGAATCGGCTGCCCCTGCTTCATTCGGCGGCCTGTAAAAACTCTTCTTGAGTGGCTCAATGTCGTCAGGTATCGAAGACAGCTCCCGGAAAAAGAGGGTGTAGTCCACTGGCGTTTGCGTCATCAGCGCCATAAGCTCCCTGAAGAGGCCGGCGTCAAAGGCGTCAAGCCCCAGCTTCGCTGCCCACATCTTTTCCATTTCCGCCTTCATCACCTCCGGGAAACCTGCATGAATTTCCTCGAGCTGAGCCATCTCCCTCTGATGGGCGTTCAGTAGAGGCTGCAGGGCCAAACAGAACATCCTGAAGTTCCGTTCCGCTGCCACAGGTTGATTCAGGAAGGAGAAGTGCTGTCCTCCACCCGTCCATGGTTGGTAGAGAGGGTCAAATACTTCGCAGAACCCGAAAGGACCATAATCCAGCGTGAAGCCGCCAGCGGCGCAGTTGTCACTATTAAAGTTGCCCTGGCAATAACCGACACGAATCCAGTTCGCAACCAGGGAGGCAAGACGGCCGCGAAACTCACGCGCCAGCATCACGACTTTTGTGGGAGTATCGAGTGATTGATCAATGACACCAGCGTACTCCCGATCGATCAGATGAAGTACGAGCTGCTCGAGCTCCTCCATCGCTTTGGGATGTTCCTGCCTCCGGGCACGACGACTGAAGAGCTCGAGCTGGCCCACCCGGATGAATGACGGTGCCACACGGGTGGAAATTGCAACTGGCTCTGCAATCATCTGGTCCGGATCCCTCATACGGGAGCCCTCCGAATACCAGGGCCTCATCACCTTTTCGGTTTTCGATACGTAAAGGCTCAAGGATCGGGAGGTCGGCACGCCCAGCGCGTGCATATGCTCCTGTGCCAGGAACTCGCGAACACTCGATCTTAGAACAGCCCGGCCATCAGCGCCGCGGCAGTATGGTGTCCGGCCGCCCCCCTTTAACTGCATTTCCCGACGTCGACCGTTGAAAACACCCTCAAGCACCGAAATTGCTCGCCCATCACCATAGCCATTGCCGGTCTGAAACGGGCACTGCTGGGTGTATTCAGTGCCGTAGATGGACAGCGCATAGCCACACGCCCAACCGACCTTGCGCATCGGCTCCGGAACCTGTGCAAGGTCCCCAGAAAACATCCGGACAAAGTCCGTGGACTGAGCCAGGCTGTCAGCAAAGCCCAACTCGCGGAACAGATCTTCGCTGTGAGCAACGTATTCCGGGGCTTCGATTGGCGTTGGCCTGACTGGCACATAATGCCCCGTAAAGACCTGCCTCGGCATGTGGTCGACGCCATCCGGATCTGCTTCGGGATCACAGTTCAGATTATCCATCAGCGAGTAGTCAGCCATCGGCGCCAGCTCTTCGAGGCTGGTGACTTCGAAGCTCGTTGTTCGCGGTGAGCGATTCTCCATCAGGGCTTCTCCTGGTCAGGAAGTTCTGGAGACAGAAACGAAAAAAGGCAGACCAGTATAATACTGATCTGCCTTTCTTTATATGGTAGCGGGGGCAGGATTCGAACCTACGACCTTCGGGTTATGAGCCCGACGAGCTACCAGACTGCTCCACCCCGCAATAAACTGGCTGTTGTTTTCGAGGCAACCCCCGATCAACGTGCGCGTATAGTAAGGATCCGCTGGCAGTCTGTCAATCGATATTTTCAAAGAGATCGGAAGGATACAACAGTTCGTCGGCGGAACCCGTGCTGATCATGCCGACCGCCTCTATGGCTTCCTGAACCGGCCTGAATGAACGCCGGTGCTGGGTAGTGGCCCCCAGCCTGCCGAGTGCTTCCAGGTGCACTGGCGTGGGATAGCCCTTGTGGCTGGCAAATCCGTAGTGGGGATAAGTTTCGTGAAGTGTTGCCATCTCCCGGTCTCGGGTTACCTTGGCGAGTATTGAGGCCGCGCTGATGGCTTCCACCCGGCTGTCGCCCTTTATCACCGGCTCCGATGGCCAATGCCAGTTCGGGCAGCGGTTGCCGTCCACCAGCACGTATTCGGGGGGGATATGAAGCCCGGCTACCGCCCGCTCCATCGCCACCATGGTGGCATGGAAGATGTTCAGGCGGTCGATCTCGTCGGCTTCACAGCGGCCAAGGCTCCAGGAAGCGGCGCGTTCGATGATCTGTTCGTACAGGGCCTCACGGCGTTTTTCTGTCAGCTTTTTCGAGTCCGCCAGGCCCGGTATCGGCTTTTCCGGATCCAGTATCACGGCCGCTGTGACCACGGCGCCTACCAGCGGCCCGCGGCCGACCTCGTCCACGCCGGCCAGCAGCCGGCCCTGATAACGGCACTCAAAGGGTGGTAGCGGTCTTTTGCTCATGGCTGCTTACCTTCGATCAATGCTGAAAGAGCAGTTGCTGCCTGCTCGTCAGCATTCTGCCGTAACTGTTCATGCAGGTGGGAGAAGGCTTCGGTGAGGCGGGCGCGTTCGGTTTCGTTTTCCAGGCGCTCGAGAACGGCTTCGCCCAGGGTCTCTGGTGTGGCGTCATCCTGCAGAAATTCCGGCACCAAAGGCTCACGGGCAAGCAGGTTGGGCAGCGCCACGTGGGGCACCTTCACCAGCCGCGATACCAACGCAAAACTGAGGCCGCTTAACCGGTACCCGACGACCATGGGCTTCTTGAGCAACATGGCTTCGAGCGTTGCGGTTCCGGAGGCCAGCAGGACCACATCCGACGATGCCATCACTTCCCGCGAACGGCCACGCACAATGGTCACCTCCAGCTTCACATCCAGGGCCTCCACCAGCGCCCGGACCTGCTGCTCCCGCTCCCGGTTGACGCACGGAATCACCAGTTGCAGGTCAGGACGTTTGCCCTGGATCCAGCGTGCGGCTTCCAGAAACAGGGTGCCAAGGCGTTCAACCTCCCCTCCCCGGCTTCCGGGCAGGATGGCCAGCACAGGTGCGTCGTCGCGCAGCCCCAACGCCTTGCGGGCGCCGGCGGTATCCGGCGTCATCGGGATTCTGTCTGCCAGGGGGTGGCCCACAAAGGCCACGGGAATGTTGTGCTCTTCGTAGAATCGCGCTTCGAAGGGAAACAGCGTCAGCATGAGGTTGACGGATTTGGCAATCTTGAAGATACGCTTCTGGCGCCAGGCCCAGACCGAGGGGCTGACATAGTGGGCGGTGAGCATGCCGGCATCACGGCATCGCCGTTCAATGCCCAGGGTAAAATCCGGGGAATCGATGCCGATCACCACATCCGGCGGCGTTGCCAGCAGATAGTCCATCAAACGGGCACGAATGCTGAACAGCTCACGGATGCGGCCAAGCACTTCCACCAGCCCCATAACGGAAAGCCGTTCCATGGGCACCAGCGAGTGAAAGCCTTCAGCCACCATTTCCTCGCCGCCAATGCCCACGAAACGGGCATGAGGATATCGGTGCCGGAGCGAGCGAATCAGGCCCGCGCCGAGGATATCGCCGGAGGCTTCTCCGGCCACGATGGCAAAGGTGACTTTGCGGGTACTGATTACGGGATTTTCGGGATGGTCCGTCACCGGGATAGCCGCTCCCTGGTCAGCGGATAATGCCGCGGTCTGCAACACGAAGAGATTCAATCAGAGGCTGCACTTCGGGGATATCGGAATAGGCTTTTTCCAGTTCCACTACCGCCTGTTCGGTGGTCAGGCCCTGACGATAGATGACCTTGTAGGCGCGCCGAAGAATCAGCAGAACTTCCTTGCTGAAGCCACGGCGCCGCAGTCCTTCCACGTTCATGCCGAATGGCTGGGCGGACTGGCCACTGGCCATGATGTAGGCAGGAATGTCTTTGAGTACGATGCTTCCGCCGGCGCTCATGCTGTGGGTGCCGATGTGGCAGAACTGATGGACCATGGTGCCGCCGCCAAGGATGGCATAGTCACCTACCGATACATGCCCGGCCAGAGTGGCACAGTTGGCCAGGATGGTGTTGTCACCAATGATGCAGTCATGGGCAACGTGAACGTAGGCCATCAGCAGGTTGCCGCTACCAATGCTGGTTTCACCCCGGTCCTGGACAGTCCCCCGGTGAATGGTGCAATTTTCACGGATGGTATTGTCGTCGCCAATCACCAGCGTGGTCGGCTCGCCCGCGTACTTCTTGTCCTGGCACTCCTCACCCACACTGGAGAACTGGAATATGCGGTTATTGCGGCCAATTCTGGTGGGGCCCTTGATCACCACATGGGACATGATTTCGGTACCTTCACCGATCTCCACATCCGGGCCAATATAGCTCCAGGGACCAACAACGACGTTGTCAGCCAGCCTGGCAGACGGATCAACGATCGCCTGAGGATGGACTCCCGACCATTCTTTTGTCGCCATCAGACTTCTCTCTCAGCGGTCAGTATTTCTGCCACACAGACGACTTCGTCATCTACCAGTGCGCGGCACTCGAATTTGTAGATTCCACGTTTACCCGAGATCATCCGGGATTCCAGGCACAGTCTGTCCCCCGGCACAACCGGGCGTTTGAAGCGCGCCTTGCTGGAACCAGCGAGGTATTGTACCACGCCATCCGACGGCTTCCGGCCAACCGTCAGGAAGCCGAGAATGCCCGAGAGTTGCGCCATGGCTTCGATAATAAGCACGCCCGGCATAATGGGATTGTTTGGAAAGTGGCCGTTAAAAAATGGCTCGTTCAGGGAAATGTTCTTGTATCCCTTGATGAACTGCCCTTTTTCCGACTCGGTCACCCGGTCAACCAGCAAAAAGGGGTAACGGTGGGGCAGGTATTCCATGATGTCTTTGATGTTCATAATCATCAGTAACGGCCTCAGCCTTCTATTTTCTTTTCCAGTTCTTTTAGCCGACGCGCCATGGCATCGAGCTGACGAAAACGCACGGCATTCTTGCGCCATTGCCGGTTGGTGTCGGCACTGGTTCCCGATGAATACACGCCAGGTTCCGCTATATCATTCGAAACCAGGGTCATGCCCGTCAGGTGTACCTGATCACCAATCGTCAGATGGCCTGCCACTCCCGACTGGCCACCGAAGACGCAATGGCTGCCGACCCGGGTGCTGCCGGCAATTCCAACCATTGCCGCCATGGCGCTGTGATCACCAATACTCACGTTATGTGCTATCTGAATGAGATTATCGAGCTTCACACCATTGCCAATGACGGTGTCGTCGAGCGCACCGCGATCAATCGTGGTATTCGCCCCGACTTCAACATCATCGCCAAGGACTACCCGGCCAAGTTGCGCGATCCGGTGCCAGGCGCCTTTTTCATTGGCAAACCCGAAGCCGTCCGAACCGATAACTGCACCACTCAGAATATGACAACGCTTGCCCAGCACAATGTCGTGAGCAAGGGTAACGCGCGGGCGCAGCACTGAATGTTCACCAACCGTGCAGCGGGCGCCAATGATACTGCCGGCACCGATCACCACGTGGTCACCAATAACCGCCTCGGCCTCGACAACGGCCTGTGGCCCGATACTGGCGCTTTGCGATACCTGCGCTGACGGGTCAACCACCGCAGACTTGTGAACACCAGGCCGTGGTACAGGCGCAGGATCAAACCAGTGGCTCAGACGAGCATATCCAAGGTAAGGATTGTCCAGTAACAGGACATTGGTAGAGCACTGATCAGCGACCGATGGAGAGACGATAACCGCCGAAGCCCTGGTGTCTGCAAGATAACGTGCGTAGGAGGGATTAGCCAGGAATGCGATCTGGCCCGGAGCCGCCGCCTGAAGCGTGGCAATCCCGCCGATGTCGGTATCGGGATCGCCCCTGAGTTCCGCCCCAAGCTCAGAGGCAATATCGCCCAGCCGGTATGAACGCTTAGTCATTATCAGCTCCACAAGGTTTTTCCGGGCTGGCCATTACCAGTCCCGCCGTTATCAGCGGTCCAGCTTCTCCAGCAGCTCTTCCGTCAGATTCATGTCGGGCTTGACGTACACAACGGCCTCACTGGGTAGAATCAGGTCGAGATCATGCTCGTCCAGCAATTCCTTGACGGCTGCATCCACTTCCGGGCGGGCGTCTTCCAGAAACTGCTGTTTGCGGTTTGCCACAGTGGAATCCAGGCGCTGCTTGAGAAAGTTGAACTCCTTGACCTTTTCCTGGAATTCGGCGGTCATTTTGGTGCGTTCAGACTCATTCATCATGGCGCCGTCTTTCTCCAGGCGCGCCTGCAGATTTCGGGCGGCCTCCTGAGCCTCCCTGACCTTTGCTTCCTCAGCGGAAAAATCCCGCTGCATCTGCTCACTGAATGCTTTTGCATCTTTGGACGAGAACAGTGCCTGGCGCAAATCAACCACGCCAATACGAGTTTCAGCTGCAACCGTGGTGGTTGCCATCAGAGCAGCCAACAATACTGCCATGGACAATCGGAACATGTTATTTCTCCTGTTTTTCAATTATTACCGCGTTTCCGTTCGCTCTCTGATCAGAATGTCTGCCCCAGGGAGAACTGGAATATCTGGGTATCGTCGCCACTCTTGTCGTTCAGAGGTTTGGCAAGACTGAATGCCAGCGGACCAACCGCTGTGATCCACTGGAATCCTACACCAGCCGACAGCCGGACTTCATCCAGAGCCGGGTCAAAGTTGCGGTCAGCGTCAAACACCTGCCCCGCATCCACGAAGAACGCCGTTCTCATTGAGCGGGTATCGCCGGCAAACGGCGTGGGGAAGATCAGCTCAAGACTGCCCTCCGTCAGCAGGCTGCCGCCGAACGGGTCCGGGTCAGAGAAGTCGTTGGGCGCATTTGTGGCCCGAGGCCCCAGAGAGTTTGCCTCATATCCGCGCACCGAACCATAACCGCCGGCATAGAAGTGCTCGTAAAACGGCATCACTGTTCGTCCGCTGTATCCATCACCATAGCCGATTTCTGAACGTGCGCGGAAGACCCAGGTCTGGTTCTCATTGAACGGCTGATAGAACTCGGTTTTCTGGTTCACTTTATAGAACGTAAGGTCACTGCCGGGCACGGCAATATCCGTGGACAGGGAAACGCTGTAACCATCAGTCGGCAGAACGCCCCGGTTCAGAGTACTGCGGCGCCATGAACCGAACAGGAAGTAGTTGTTGAAGTCGTTACCTTCTTCGTCGATAAAGGTGCGCACTTCCTCGGAGGTAAACGCGCCCTCCTTGACCTTGGAGAGAGTATAACCAAGACCAAAGTTCAGCCGGGTGACGTTGTCGGTGGGGTACCCGAAAGTGACCCGGCCGCCATACTCATCCAGCAGGTAGGATGAAATATCCTGCTCTTCGAAATCGGTTTCACGGGCGAACACGCTGAAGCCCCGGCTTACGCCGTCCACGGTGTAGTAAGGATCCAGGTAGGAGAAGTTGGCGCTCTTGATGGAGTCGCTGACATTTACGCCAAAGGATACCCGCTTACCGCTGCCGAAGAAGTTGTTCTCGGACACGTTGGCCCCGAGGATAACGCCGGAAGCCTGGGAGAAGCCAACAGACGCCGAGAGGCTGCCCGTTGCCTGCTCCGCCACCGAGTAGTTGACGTCTACAAGGTCGTCGGTACCGGGGACCGGAACCGTCTCCACATCCACGGTCTGGAAGAAACCAAGCCGCTCCAGTTGTGTTTTGGAAAACTCGATTCTGTCTGTTGACGCCACACCGCCTTCCATCTGGGTCATTTCCTGGCGCAGCACGTCGTCTCTTGTGGAAACGTTGCCATCAAAATTGATGCGCCGGACGTAGGCCCGCTTGCCGGGTTCCACAAAGAAGGTGACTGATGCGGTGTCATCCTCGCCTGGCTCCGGCACGGCGTTTACGCTGGCAAAGGCATAACCTTCACGGCCGAGACGCCTGGACAGCGACTCGGAAATCGCCGTCATGCGGGAACGGGAAAATACGTCACCCTCTTCAATGGGGATAAGCTCGCGCAGCTCTTCCTCATCAACGATGAGCTCGCCACGCAGATTGACGTCGGAAACCGTGTATTGGGGCCCTTCATTCAGGGAGATCGCAATGAACACCTGCTTCTTGTCAGGCGAGATGGACACCTGGCTGGATTCGACGTTGAAGTCGATATAGCCACGATCAAGATAGAAAGACCGCAGGGACTCCAGGTCGCCGCTCAGGCGCTCTCGGGCGTACTTGTCGGAGTTGGTGATGGAGTTCCACCAGCTGGTGGTTCTCAGCTCGAACAGATCCAGCAGGGTTTCATCGTCGAAGGCGTCGTTGCCAACAATGTTGAGATGCTGAATGGCTGCCACTGTGCCTTCATTGATATCCAGCCGGATGGCAACCCGATTGCGCGGGAGATCTTCGGCCGTTGCCTTTACGCGGGCGTTGTAACGGCCCTGACTGATATAAGACCGCAGAATCTCCAGTTCCAGCCGCTCCAGGGTGGCGCGGCGAAACACCTGGCCTTCCTGCAGGCCGGCACCGGACAGCGCGTCCATCAGCATGTCGGTTTCGATGTTCTTGTTGCCATCAATGTCGATGGAGGTGATTGATGGCCGCTCCTTGACGGTCAGGATCAGCACACCACCGTCCCGGCTCGCCTCGATATCGGTAAACAGCCCGGTACGAAACAGGTCCTTGATGGCGGAAGCCAGTTCAACTTCATCAACAGGCTCGCCGATGGATACGGGAAATGCAGAGAATACCGTTCCTGCGGATACCCGCTGAAGGCCTTCTACCTCAATGTCAGATACGGTGAATTCATCAGCCAGAGCCGGTTTCATGGCGGAAGTGGCGATTGCCAGACCTACAGCTAAACCCAGAAAAGAACGTCTCATTCAATAATTTCGCCTGTTGATGCGCGTAAGGAGTTCGCAATTCTCACAACCGCATCAGGTCGTTGTAAAGTGCAAACACCATTAATGTGAGGATCATTGCCATACCAATACGTAACCCGAAAGCCTGTGCCTGTTCGGAAAGCGGCTTTTTACGGATGGCTTCGATGGTGTAATAGACAATATGCCCACCATCCAGAACCGGTACTGGCAACAGATTCAGCACCCCGAGGCTGACACTGAGGTAGGCAAGAAAACGTACAAAATCTTCAAAGCCGGAACTTACACTGGCTTCGGCTATCCTTGCAATGGTAATCGGGCCACTAAGGTTAGAGGGAGACAGCAGCCCGGTCACCATTTTTTTGATAGCAACCAGGGTCAGCCGGGTGTCACCCCAGGTTTCGGATACGGCGTTGGGGATCGCGGCCAGGGGCCCGTAGCTGACATCCCGCAGCACTTCATCGGGCCATGTCACTTCACTGACGCCGGCCCCCACAAGCCCGGTAACCGTGCCGTCGTCTGCCTTGTTTTCTGCAGGTGTTACCACAATCTGCTGAGTGCGGCCGTCACGCTCAACCGTTAGCTCCAGTGGTGTTTCGGGGGCTTCCCGAATAAACGAGACCAGCTCGAACCAGTCAGACACCGGTTCTCCATCTACCGCAACCACCCGGTCACCGGACTTCAGGCCCGCAGCTTCAGCCCTTCCTCCAGCGACAATCTGTCCCAGGACAGGCGGTACATCCGGCCGCCAGGGCGTGACGCCGAATTCACCCAAAGGGTTAGGGTTCTCGTCATTGAGGCGCCATCCGTCCAGGGACCCTGTCAGCGTGCCCCGGCTTCCGTCACGGGAGACATCAATGGTTATTTCACCGAACTCGCCGGTCCGCTCAAGCAGGCGCATGTTCACGTCACGCCAGGACGTTACCCGGTGCCCGTCAACCTCGTGGATTTCCATACCAGAGGCGAGCCCCACGCGGTCAGCAACGCTGCCCTCGTTAACCTCTCCGATGATGGGCGCGACGGTGGTGAAACCCACTACGCTGAGCAGCCAGTACGCAAATATGGCAAACAGGAAGTTGGCCACCGGGCCGGCCGCTGCAATGGCTATGCGTTTTGACGGCGGCTTGGAGTTGAAGGCCAGATGCTTCTCGTCCTCAGGTACCGGCCCTTCCCGCTCGTCCAGCATCTTTACATAGCCACCAAGCGGAATGGCGGCAACCGCAAACTCGGTACCCTGGCGGTCGTACCAGGAGAACAATGGCTTGCCAAAACCCACCGAAAAACGCAGCACCTTTACCCCACAGCGCCGCGCCACCCAGAAGTGACCGAACTCATGAAGGGTTACCAGAATGCCCAGCGTCAGTACCAGCGCCAGTATGGTTTCAACTATCTGCATAGTGTTCTCTGTTGAGTTTGATCAGCCCGCCCGCCGGGCCCGCCTGAATCAGACAGCCCGCCCCAGGATCTGTTCCCGGGCCAGGGCGCGGGCTTCGGCATCCTTGGCAAAGATGGTTTCGAAACTGTCGGCCGGCACAACCTCGGTGGCCGCCAGGGTCTGCTCAATGATAAAGGGAATGTCGGCAAAACCCAGTTTACCAGCAAGAAACGCTGCCACCGCCTCTTCATTCGCCGCATTCAGTACAGCTGGCGCGGTTCCGCCCTGCTGAAAAGCCTCGGCAGCAAGCCGCAGGCAGGGAAAGCGCTCAAGATCGGGCCTTTCGAAATTGAACTGCCCGATACGGAAAAGATCCAACGGTGCCACCCCGGCGTCGATTCGCTCAGGCCAGGCCAGGCCGTTGGCAATCGGCGTGCGCATGTCGGGGCTGCCGAGCTGGGCAAGCACGGAGCCATCGGCGTATTCAACCATGGAGTGAATGATGCTTTCCGGATGCACATGCACTTCGATCATTTCCGGCGTGGTATTGAACAGCCAGCAGGCCTCGATTAATTCCAGCCCTTTATTCATCAGTGTTGCCGAATCCACCGAGATTTTCTGGCCCATGGACCAGTTGGGATGCGCACAGGCCTCTGCCGGCAACACATGACGCAGCGCCTCGGCAGAATGGGTACGGAAAGGGCCACCCGATGCCGTCAGCAGAATGCGGGTGATGCCTGCGCTGCCAGTATTGCGGATTTTGTCGGGGGGCATGCACTGAAAAATCGCATTGTGCTCGCTGTCGATTGGCAGCACTTCCGCCCCGGAGGCAGCGACCGCGTCCATGAACAGCTTGCCGGACATCACCAGCGCTTCCTTGTTGGCCAGCAATACACGCTTGCCAGCCCGCACAGCCGCCAATGTGGGTGGCAGGCCGGCCGCGCCAACAATCGCGGCCATCACGGTATCGGCTTCGGCATCTGCCGCCACCTGGCCCAGCGCTTCATTACCACTGAGAACGGTTACCGATGGCAGATCTGAAAGTACCTCGATTAACGCCCGGGCGGCTTGCTGATCCGCCATCACCGCATAGCGGGGGCGAAATTCATGGCACAGTTCCGCCATGCTCTCGACACTGGTACTAGCGGTCAGCGCATGCACCGCAAAACGATCCGGATGCCGGCGGACGACGTCCAGCGTATTCAGGCCTATGGAGCCTGTTGCACCCAGTATCGTTATGGATCGCTTCACAGGGGTCACCATTGCCCCGTGGTCAGCCAACCAAGCAGCGTAACAAGCAGCGCGAATACAGGAATGGCTGCCGTCAGGCTGTCGATTCTGTCCATGATGCCACCGTGGCCCGGCAACAGCTGGCTGCTGTCTTTGATGCCGCGGAAACGTTTGAGCATGCTTTCAAGCAGGTCGCCCAGCACCGAAACAGCACCGGTCACCAGGCTGGCGATAACCAGCAGACCAGACTGGGCCACGGTTGCCGAGGCCAGCGTGCTGATAATGACCGCGAACACGGCAACAGCCACCAGGCCACCCCATACACCGGCCCAGGACTTGCCAGGACTGACCCGTGGCGCAAGCTTGGCCTTGCCGAAAGCACGGCCAGAGAAATAGGCACCAATATCCGCTACCCACACCACGCAGAAAACGTAGAGAATCACCAACAGGCTGTTGGTGATTTCACCAAACTCAAAGCCGCCGGTGCGGATATGGTTGAGCCCGACCCAAGCGGGAACCAGTACCAGAAGCCCCATGATAGCCCGGGCCGGCACACTGCCCCAGCGCTCGGAACCGGCCGGATAGCGTCGCACCAGCAAAAAACACAGAACCCACCAGAACAGGGCCAGCCAAAGAACAGCCACGGCCGGTACATTCAGCAGACCATAGAGAACCGCAGCAACCACCAGGGCATAGGCTATACGGGCCGCAGGCGCCACTATGCCGGACATATTGGCCCACTCCCAGGCGCCAATCGTGATGATAGCACCGGTAAACAGGGCGAAGCCCAGGGGCGGCAGGAAGAAAATGCCGCCGATGGCAATAGGCGCCAGTATCAGCGCGGTAATAATACGGGTTTTAAGCACGGTATCGTTCGCTATCTTGTCGTTATTGTTCCGATGACACGCTGGCGATCTGGTCATCGGTCTGACCAAATCGGCGTTTCCGGCCCGCATACGCCTGTAGCGCCTGGCTCATTTCCTGTTCACGGAAATCCGGCCAGTAAACAGGAGAGAAATACAACTCGGTGTAAGCCAGGTGCCAGAGCATGAAATTGCTGATGCGTTGCTCACCTGCCGTCCTGATCATCAGGTCGGGCATGGGCAAATCGCCAATGGAGAGGTGCTGCTGTATCAGGTCGTCGGTGATATCCGAAGGCGCCAGCTCACCCTTGCGAACCTTCTCGGCCACTTTGCGGCTGGCCTGGGTGATATCCCAGTGGCCACCGTAGTTTGCGGCTATGACAAGAGTCATCCGGGTATTGTCACGGGTGAGCTCTTCGGCACGGTTCATGTGTTCCTGAAGGTTCGCACTGAAGGCCGAGCGGTCGCCGATAATGCGTAGGCAGATATCATTGCGATGGAGCTTTTTCACTTCCCGCTCCAGGGCAAACAGGAACAGACGCATCAGCGCCGATACTTCGTCCTCGGGGCGGCGCCAGTTCTCACTGGAGAACGCGAAAAGTGTCAGTACCTCCACCCCTTCCCGGGCACAGGTTTCCACCACTGACCTGACGGCCTTCACACCGGCCTTATGGCCGGCAACGCCCTTCAACCGCCGGGCTTTGGCCCAGCGGTTGTTTCCATCCATAATAATGGCCACATGCCGGGGCTGGCTGCCAGCCGCTACCGGAATCTCTGCGGATACACTTTCCGTCATGCAATCCCCTGTCCAGCCAGCACCCGGCAACGGTGCCGATGCTGACTGATCGTGTTGCTGAAATTGACCAGCTGCTCAGACAGCCATCAGGTCCTCTTCCTTGGCCTTTAGCTGCTTCTCGATATCGGCGATATAGCGGTCGGTCAATTTCTGGATTTCATCCTCACCGTGGCGCTCTTCGTCTTCGTTGATTTCCTTTTCTTTCAGCAGTTCTTTCAGCGCGCTGTTGGCATCCCGACGCGCGTTGCGGACGGAAACCTTGCCATGTTCCGCATCTGCCCTGGCCTGCTTGACCATTTCCTTACGGGTTTCTTCGGTCAGCATCGGCATGGGAATACGAATGACTTCACCGTTGTTCGACGGGTTGAGGCCCAGATCCGACATCATGATCGCTTTCTCGATCTTCGGTAGCAGCGGCTTTTCCCAGGGCGAAACAGACAAAGTACGGTTGTCTTCCACGTTCACGCTACAAACCTGCTTCAGCGGTGTCTCCTGGCCGTAATAATCAACCATCACGCTGTCCAGAATGGAGGGGTGGGCACGACCGGTACGGATCTTGTTGAAAGCCGAGTTCAGGGACTCAAGGCTTTTCTTCATCTTCTTTTCGGCATCAGCTTTAATATCGTCAATCACTGCAGCATCCTCGGATTCGTTGTTCAAAATGTCCCAATCAGATTACTCAATCAATGTGCCTTCAGATTCCCCGGTGACAATCCGGGTCAGCGCCCCAGCCCGGTTCATATCGAAGACCCGAAGGGGCATGCCATGGTCCCGGGCAAGGCAGATGGCGGTCAGATCCATCACGCCCAGTTTCTTGTCCAGCACTTCATCGTAAGTGAGGTGCTCGTACTTTTCCGCGGTCGGGTCTTTGTAGGGGTCCGCGGAGTAAACACCATCAACCTTGGTGGCTTTCAGCACGGCATCAGCTTCAATCTCGATGCCACGCAGACAAGCCGCTGAATCGGTTGTAAAAAACGGATTTCCCGTCCCCGCACAGAAGATCACCACGTCGCCGTCTTTCAGATCACGCACGGCGCGGCGGCGGTCGTAATGTTCAACAATACCACTCATGGGGATGGCAGACATAACCCGGGTACGAATGTTGGAACGCTCAAGGGCATCGCGCATGGCCAGCCCGTTCATCACGGTTGCCAGCATTCCCATGTGGTCGCCCGTCACCCTGTCCATGCCGGCAGCATTCAGTGCAGCACCCCGGAACAGGTTACCACCACCGATCACCAGGCCAACCTGGACACCAATGCCGATCAGGGAGCCAATATCCAGCGCCATACGATCAAGCACTTTGGGGTCAATACCAAAACCATGGTCGCCCACCAGGGCTTCGCCACTGAGCTTGAGCAGAACACGCTTGTATCTGGGCTGGGTATTGGACGACTTCGGCATGAGGATCCCCTTCTTTGTGTCTGGCTTGGTGTCTGGCAGGACAAGCTTGTCAGGCTTGTATCTGACATACTCCTCGTAAAAAGGGGTATCTCAGATACAAGCCCGCCACGAGAGCCGGACTACTCCAGCCAACGTGGCAGACTCGAACGGTGCGTCAGCGCACCTGTCAGAAGGATCAGGACTTACCGGTGCCCGCTGCAGCAGCGACCTCGGCAGCGAAGTCCACTTCTTCCCTCTCAATACCTTCACCGACTTCCAGACGAACAAAGCTGGCCAGATCGGCGCCGTTTTCCTTGATCAGCTGACCGACAGTCTGGTCAGGATTCTTGACGAACGGTTGCTCGACCAGGCTGTTTTCCGCCAGGAACTTCTTGATGCGGCCGCCCATCATCTTCTCGACGATTTCGGCAGGCTTGCCTTCCATGTCCGGCTGGGCCTTGATCACGGCCTTTTCTTTCTCGAGTTCGTCGGCCGGCATATCTTCCGGCTTGCCAACCCGTGGGTTAACAGCGGCAACGTGCATGGCAACGTCCCGTGCAACTTCCGGATCACCAGCGGTGAGGGCCACAACAGACGCAATCTTGTTGGTGCTGTGTACGTAAGCGCCCACAACCGGGCCTTCCACACGCACGATGCGACGAACGGTGATGTTCTCGCCGATCTTCTGAACCAGCGCTTCACGCTTGGCTTCCAGATCGCCTTCCATCAGTTCGGCAACGTCGGTCTTGCCGTTTTCGAAGGCAACATTCAGAACGTCGTTGGCGAAATTCATGAAGTTGTCATCACGGGCAACGAAGTCAGTTTCGGAGTTCACTTCCAGGATGTAGGCGACAGTGTTGTCGTCAGACACCTTGATCAGGGAAACACCTTCAGCGGCGGTACGGCCCGCTTTCTTGGCAGCCTTCAGACCGGAAGACTTGCGCAGCTCTTCAATTGCAGCGTCAACGCTGCCTTCAGCCTCTACCAGTGCTTTCTTGCACTCCATCATGCCAAGGCCCGTGCGCTCACGGAGCTCTTTGACCATTGCGGCAGTAATTGCAGCCATGTTCATTCCTCTTAACTGTTCCAATCCAAATTCTGTACCGGTGTGCCCGGCGGTAAACCACGGGCACACCCTACAACCCATTTGCGAAGAAGGTATTACTCCGCGGCGGGAGCAGCGCCTTCCGCGCCTTCGCTGACTTCTACAAACTCGTCAGCGCCGGCAGCACCTGCCTGGGATGCTTCAAGGCAGGTATCAGCAACGGCCTGCACGTAAATCTGGATCGCGCGGATGGCATCGTCGTTGCCCGGGATCACGTAATCAACGCCGTCCGGGTCGCTGTTGGTATCAACAACACCAATAACAGGAATGCCCAGCTTGTTGGCTTCCTTGATGGCGATACGCTCGTGGTCCACGTCGATAACGAACATGGCGTCCGGCAGGCCGCCCATATCCTTGATACCACCGATAGAGCGCTCAAGGCGGTCCATTTCGCGGGTGCGATCAAGGGCTTCTTTCTTGGTCAGCTTGTCGAAGGTACCGTCCTGGCTCTGCGCTTCCAGGTCGCGGTAGCGACGAATCGACTGGCGGATGGTCTTGTAGTTGGTCAGCATGCCGCCGAGCCAGCGATGGTTCACGTAAGGCTGGTTGGAGCGCAGTGCTTCTTCCTTGATGATCTTGGCCGCTGCACGCTTGGTGCCAACGAACAGGATCTTGTTCTTGCTGTTTGCGAGGTTATGAACGAAGTTCAACGCATCGTTCATCGCAGGAACAGTCTGCTCAAGGTTGATGATGTGAATCTTGTTACGGGCGCCGAAGATGAACTTCGACATTTTCGGGTTCCAGTAACGGGTCTGGTGACCGAAGTGAGCGCCTGCCTTCAGCAGGTCACGCATATTTACCTGAGCCATGATATTTACCTTTTTAGCTTCGGGTTAGTCCTCCACACGTCCGATTGACCCAACCTGAACCCGTTGCTTTTTATGTGAGCAACAGAAGCAGGCACCCTGGGACAACGTGCCGACGTGTGTGCGAATTTGCCGGATTTGTTTCCAGCGGGCGCGTTTATACCATAAATCGGCCGCCTGATTCCATTAATTTGTGGCTCGGGTAATGGGTCGGCGACCGGCTCTTCCTTGTACCGGGCCACACTCCCCCTTAAAATGCCTGTTTGATCCAAATCAACGGGAAACCCAATGCAGGTATCAATCAAGACTCCGGAAGAAATCGAAAAGATGCGTGTCGCCGGCCGCCTGGCGTCTGAAGTTCTCGAAATGATCGGGGAACACGTCAAGCCCGGCGTCACCACCGAGGAACTGGACAACATCTGCCACGACTATATGGTAAACGAGCAGAAAACCATTCCTGCACCGCTGAATTACAAGGGTTTCCCGAAATCAGTGTGCACGTCGGTGAACCACGTGGTCTGTCACGGCATCCCTTCCGAAAAGAAGGTGTTAAAGGAAGGCGACATCCTCAATATTGATGTCACCGTCATCAAGGATGGCTGGCACGGCGATACCAGCAAGATGTTTATTGTCGGCAAGCCCAAGCCGGGCACCGAGCGCCTGATCCAGATTACCCAGGAATGCCTATATAAAGGTATTGAACTGGTGAAACCGGGCACCCGGCTCGGGGACATCGGCCACGTTATCCAGCAGCATGCCGAAAAACATCGGTATTCCGTGGTGCGGGACTACTGCGGCCACGGCATTGGCCAGGTCTTCCATGAAGACCCTCAGGTAATGCACTACGGTAAGCCGGGAACCGGTATGGAGCTGCAGGAAGGCATGACCTTTACTATCGAACCGATGATCAATCAGGGCAAGTACCACACCAAGCTGTTACCGGATGGCTGGACGGTGGTCACCAAGGATCACAAACTCTCGGCGCAATGGGAGCACACCATACTGGTCACCGCAGACGGCCACGAGGTACTGACCAAACGTACGGAAGAGTCGTTCTAGGTGGACTTCAGCGAACTTGAAGCCAGGATCAGCAATGATGCCTCGCCCGTGCGGGCAGCCCGGGAGCTGCTGAAGGAACGCTACAACGCAGATGCGGAAGCGTTCCGGCAGGGAGCCGATGTTCGTGCCCTGGTGCATTCCAGGTCCGGCACCCTGGACACCGTGCTGGCTTTGATCTGGAACCGTTATGCCTTTGCCTCCTCCCCGGACATTTCCCTGATCGCCGTCGGCGGCTATGGCCGGGGCGAGCTCCACCCCCATTCCGATATCGATCTGCTGATTCTGACCCGCAACGGTATAGAAGAAGGCTGGCAGGAAGACCTGGGCGCCTTCGTGACCCTGCTGTGGGATCTGAAGCTGGACATTGGCCATAGCGTTCGCAGCATCGAAGAGAGCCTGAGCGCCGCCCGGGAAGATGTCACCATCCTGACCAACCTGCTGGAAACCCGCACCATTGCCGGGCCGGATGAACTGCGTAACGAGCTCAGCCAACAGGTGTATTCCGACGCCATAAGCTCCGACCGCGACTATTTCATCGCCAAACGGGAAGAGCAGAAACGCCGGCACGCGAAGTACGGAGACACGGAGTACAACCTGGAGCCAAATGTGAAAGGCTCTCCCGGGGCCCTGCGGGACATACAGACCATCGGCTGGATTACCAAGCGGCACTTCGGCCTGCAGAACATCGCCGATCTGACCCGCTTCAGCATACTGACCGAGGAAGAACACCAGATTCTGCTTCAGGGTGAAACCTTCCTGTGGCGTCTGCGTTATGGCCTGCAACTGATCGCCGACCGCAATGAAAACCGCCTGCTGTTTGATCATCAACGCGCCCTTGCCGAGATGCTGGGTTACCGGGATGAAGGCAAACGGCTTGGCGTCGAGCTGATGATGCAGTCCTATTACCGCACGGTACTGGCGCTGGCCGAACTGGCGGATGTGATCCTGCAGTACTACGACGAGGCCATTCTGGGTTCCGGCAGCGATGACGACATACTGCCCCTGAACAAACGCTTCCAGATTCGCAATTACTATATTGAGGCGGTCAACAACCAGGTTTTCGCCTACGCCCCCTACGCCATTATGGAAATCTTCGTGCTGATGGCCCAGCATCCGGAGATCAAGGGCATTCGGGCAACCACGATCCGTTCCCTGCGGGCACACCGCCACCTGATTGACGACGCCTTCCGCTCGGACCTGGCGGTCACTTCCCTGTTCATGGAACTGCTGCGAACCCCGCACGCCCTCGACCAGACCCTGTCTGCGATGAAGAAATACAATGTGCTGGGCCGCTACCTGCCGGAATTTGGCCAGATTATCGGCCAGATGCAGCACGACCTGTTCCACATCTACACAGTCGACGCCCACACCATGCGGGTGATTCGCAACATGGTGCGGCTGGACAGTGCCGAAGCACGCAATGATTACCCCCTGGCGTCCCGGCTTATTCACCGGTTGCCGAAGCTGGAAACACTGTATATCGCCGGCCTCTACCACGACGTGGCCAAGGGCCGGGGCGGCGACCATTCAGAATTGGGCGCCATCGACGTGGAGGACTTCTGCCAACGCCATCATCTCAGTGAGCGGGACACCCAACTGGCGTCCTGGCTGGTGGAAAACCACCTGCTGATGTCCATGACAGCCCAGCGCAAGGACATCTCCGACCCTGACATCATTCACGGCTTTGCACAGTCTGTGCCCAGCCAGATTCACCTGGACTACCTCTATGTGTTGACGGTGTGCGACATCAGTGCCACCAACCCGAAACTCTGGAATACCTGGCGGGCGTCGCTGCTGCGTCAACTCTATATCGAGACCAAACGGGCACTGCGGCGCGGCTCGGAAACGCCGGTGGACCGTCAGGAATGGGTGCGGGCCACCCAATCGGAGGCACGGGAGATTCTCCACGCCCAGAATATGACCGACGAGCAGATCGACAACATCTGGGACACCCTGGACGAAGACTACTTCCTGCAGGATTCCACGGTGGATATCGCCTGGCAGACCGCCGCTATTATCCGCCACGGCGACGACCCGGACCCGCTGGTGCTGATCCGCGATACCCGTGGCGGACCCACCGACGGCTATTCCCAGATCATCATCTACATGAGCGATCGCATCGACCTGTTTGCCGCCACCACTGCGGTGCTGGAGCAGCTGAACCTGAACATCGTGGATGCCCGCATCAGTTCCAGCGAAGGCCCCTTCTCCATCAGCTCCTACATTGTGCTGGACGAGAAAGGCAAGCCGCTGGGCATCGACCCGGCCCGGAAGGACCGTGTGCGCAGGCGCCTGATCGAGGAACTGGACGACCCTGAGGATTACCCGGATATCATCCACCGGCGCACCCCCAGGCAACTCAAACACTTTGCCTTCCCTACCGAGGTGACCTTCTCCAGCGACACCGTCAACCAGCGCACGGTGGTGGAAGTGGTCACCCCGGACCGCCCGGGCTTGCTGGCACGGGTCGGGCAGGTGCTGCTGGAGCATCGCGTGCGGCTGACCAACGCCAAGATAGCCACCCTCGGCGAACGGGTAGAAGACGTATTTTTTGTAACCGACGAGCATGGCGAGCAGATCAGTGATCCTGCTGCCTGCCAGGCTCTGCAGCAGGATCTTTGCCAAATGCTGGACGACACCCAATGAACCCGGACCTGGACAGACTACACCCCTACCCCTTCGAGAAGCTGAGCAAACTGAAGGCCGGCATCCGTGTTCCGCAAGACCTGAGCCCGATTTCATTAGGGATCGGCGAGCCCAAGCACCCCTCCCCGGAATTCGTGAAACAGGTGATTGCGGATAACCTGGACAAGCTTGCCAATTACCCCACCACCAAAGGCACCGATGAACTGCGCCAGGCCATCGCACGCTGGGCCACCCGGCGCTTTGAACTGGCACCGGAAACACTGACGCCGGAGCACCACATCGTTCCGGTCAATGGCACCCGGGAGGGCATTTTCTCGCTGGTTCAGTCGGTAGTGGATTCGACCCGGCCCGCCACCGTGGTCAGCCCCAATCCGTTCTACCAGGTCTACGAAGGCGCCGCGTTCCTTGCCGGAGCAACGCCCCATTATCTGGCCTGCGATGCCAGCAACAAATTCATACCGGATTTTGAGCAGGTGCCGGATTCAGTATGGAAAGATTGTCAGGTCCTGTTCCTGTGCTCGCCGGGCAACCCCAGTGGCTCGGTGATTCCCCGGGAAACCCTGGCACGGGTGATCGGGCTGGCAGACAGGCATGACTTTATTGTCGCGTCTGATGAGTGCTACTCCGAGCTTTACCCCGATGAAAGCCGGCCACCGGAAGGGCTGCTGCAGACCTGCGCCGCCATCGGCCGCAACGACTTTGCACGCTGCATCGTGTTCCACAGCCTGTCCAAACGCAGCAACCTACCGGGCCTGCGCTCCGGTTTCGTGGCCGGCGATGCAGATATCTTGAAGGGTTATCTCAAGTATCGCACCTACCACGGCTGCGCCATGCCCATACACAACCAGTTGGCGAGTATTGCCGCCTGGAACGATGAAGATCATGTGCGGGAAAACCGGGCCGCCTACCGCGCCAAATTCGAAGCCGTGGTGCCCATCCTGCGGGAAGTGATGGGCGTGGACTTCCCCGATGCCGGTTTCTACCTCTGGCCGCAGACCCCGATGGACGACGAAACCTTCGCACGGGAACTGTCCGCACAGCAGAACGTCCACGTGTTGCCGGGCCGCTACCTGTCCCGCACGGTGGATGGCCACAATCCGGGTGAGAACCGGGTACGCATGGCCCTGGTAGCCCCGATCGAGGAATGCGTCGAAGCCGCAAAACGCATTGTGACATTTGTTAAGGCAAACAAGGCATGAAGCTCTACGGCATCAGGAACTGCGACACCGTCAAGAAAGCCCGCAAATGGCTGGATGACGCTGGTATCGACTACGAATTCCATGACTTCAAGAAGGATGGCCTGGATGCCGACCGGCTCAGCCAATGGGAGCAATCAGCCGGCTGGGAAGTGCTGCTGAACCGCCGCGGCACCACCTGGCGCAAACTTCCGGACGAGGTTCGTGATAATATTAGCGCCCAATCCGCCCATCGCCTGATGCTCGACAACCCGTCCATCATCAAACGGCCCGTGGTTGAGCACGGCAACACAGTTAGCGTCGGCTTTAACGCCGGTGAATGGGCCGAACGATTCAAACACTGAGAACCAGGAGCACATCAATGAGTTTTGCATTCGGAATTGGTATCGGCACCCAGAACAAAAAGGGCGAGTGGCTGGAAGTGTTTTACCAGCAGCCGGTCATCACCCCCGATAACGGCCTCATCGAAGTGGTTCAGAACGTACTTGAATACCACGGCGGCAACCAGGCGGTATCGGTAACACCAGAGCAGCTTAAGTCACTCTCGGCCGCCCTGCGCCAGCTTGGCCAGATGGAGCAGGCAACCCTGGCGGGCAAAGCCGCCGAGAGCCGCCGCCCGGTTGTGGTTACCCTGCTGGAGACCGACGACACCGCCTCCAGCACTCCGGAGGTCTATCTCAAGCTGCACCTGATCTCCAGCCGCCAGGCCAGACCTCACGAACTGAAGCTGGACGGCATCTTCGGATTGCTGCCTAACCTGGCATGGACCAGCGAGGGCGCCATTGACCTGAACGAACTGCCGGACCGCCAGCTCAATGCGCGGATTGAAGGCCGCACCCTGGAAGTGAAGTCCGTGGACAAGTTCCCGCAGATGACCGACTACGTGGTGCCGAAGGGCGTACGCATCGCCGATACCGCCCGCGTTCGCCTCGGCGCCTATGTGGGCGAAGGCACCACCGTAATGCACGAAGGCTTTATCAACTTCAATGCCGGTACTGAAGGCACCAGCATGATTGAAGGCCGCATCTCTGCCGGCGTAATGATCGGCAAGGGCTCCGACCTGGGCGGCGGCTGTTCCACCATGGGCACCCTTTCCGGTGGCGGCAACATCATCATTTCCGTTGGTGAAAACTGCCTGATCGGCGCCAACGCCGGTATTGGAATCCCGCTGGGGGACCGCTGCAAGGTGGAAGCCGGTCTGTACATCACCGCCGGCACGAAGGTGGCGCTGCTGGATGACAACAACGACCTGGTTGAGGTGATCAAGGCACGGGACCTGGCCAACAAGCCGGACCTGCTGTTCCGCCGTAACAGCCAGACCGGCGCGGTTGAATGCAAAACCAACAAGACCGCCATTGAGCTGAACGAAGAGCTGCATGCAAACAACTAATTCCCCCACTCTTGACCTCGCCATTGACCTGATCCGTCGGCCGTCCGTTACTCCGGACGACGCCGGCTGCCAGGAGCTGATGATGTCGCGGCTTTCCGCTCTCGGCTTCAAGGGAGAGGCCCTGCGCTTCGGCGAGACCGATAACCTCTGGGCCCGCAAGGGTTCGGAGGGCCCGCTGCTGGCGTTTGCCGGCCACACGGACGTTGTCCCCACCGGCCCGGAGAAGAACTGGCGGCATCCGCCGTTCGATGCGGTGATTGACGATGGTTACCTCCATGGGCGGGGCGCTGCGGACATGAAAGGCAGCCTGGCGGCGTTTGTGACTGCCTGCGAGCGTTTCGTAGACAAGTATCCGGACCATCGGGGCTCTATCGCCCTGCTGGTCACCAGCGACGAGGAAGGCCCCGCGCAGGACGGCACCGTAAAAGTGGTGCAAACCCTGGAGGCCAGGAACGAGAAGATCGACTGGTGCCTGATTGGTGAGCCATCCAGCACCCGTGAGGTGGGGGATGTTATCAAGAACGGCCGCCGGGGTTCGCTCCATGGCTACCTGACGGTGCACGGCACCCAGGGCCACGTGGCCTACCCGCATCTGGCGGAGAACCCGGTGCATACCGTTGCCCCGGCGCTGGATGCCCTGGCGAACGAATTCTGGGATAACGGCAATGACTTCTTCCCGCCCACCACCTTCCAGATCACCAAAATCGAGGCCGGTACCGGCAGCAACATCATCCCCGGTGAATGCCTGGTGCACTTCAATTTCCGCTATTGCACGGAAAACACGGCTGAAAGCCTGGAAGAGCGGGTGGTTGCGGTACTGGACCGCCACCAACTGACCTACGACCTGCAATGGCACCTGAGTGGCCGCCCGTTCCTCACGGACCGGGGCGCACTGGTGTCGGCGGCGCAAAATGCCATCCGTACCGTCACCGGCCGGGAAACCGAGCTGTCCACCTCCGGCGGCACCTCGGACGGGCGCTTTATCGCACCGACGGGTGCACAGGTTCTGGAGCTCGGCCCCATCAACGCCACCATCCACAAGGTGAATGAGTGCGTGAAGGCGGCGGACCTGGATACGTTGTCAGAGATCTACGAGCAGGTTCTTGTAGAGCTGCTTGCCTGATCAGATCAGTAATGGGCAAATCAGTAATGGGGAGGGGGCGTTTCGTCCTCCTCCGTTCTGATATTTGAGGACGACACTTCTTTCAGCTGTGTATTCAGTTGCTTCTTCGCTTCCCAGAGTTCCCGGATGTCCAGTTCCTGACGGGCTACCTGCTCGCTCAGGGTATGGATGACGTCGTCCTGGAATGCCAGCCGCGTTTCCAGTTCGTCCAGCCTGGCTTGTAGATCTTTATCGCTCATGTGCTCATGCCGCTTGGTCAGCGCTCCCTGTTATCTGGTATCATGCCGCTTTTGCCCGCCGGGGGATTTCCAAGGCATTTTTGATGCCTCACAAAATCCTGGCGGTTTTCACCGACCGGAAACCCGATTTTACCCGATATCCGGTTCTTTATCGTTAGCGTTTGATTAATGGAGAAACTTCAGTCCATGCAAAACCCAGCAAAAGCGATCGTTCTTGCTCTCCTGGTCGCCATTCCGTCACCGTTTATCCTCGGCTTTCTGTTGGTGACTTTCACCCCGGAACTCTTCCAGATTCTGTCACAGACAGGCACTAGCGAGGATGCAACCAGTACCACATTTGTATTGGGCAGCCCTCAGGGCATTGCAGCCTATATTATTGCTGTTGTTCTTTTCGGCCTGGCGGGATTCCTGACAGTGGCCCTGGCCGCCAAAAAGCCGTCAGCCGTAAAACAGCAGGCCTCCGGCGCCAGTGCAGCACCGCGTCAAGCCGCACCGCGCAAGCAAGCCCAGCCTGAATACGACGACGAGGATGATGATTTCGACGACACGACCCCCGAAGGCGACGAAGAGGGTACTGTGAAGTGGTTCAACGTCAAGAAAGGCTTTGGTTTTATCGTTCGCGACAGCGGCGATGAGGTTTTCGTGCACTTCCGTGCGATTCGTGGCCGCGGCCGCCGGGTTCTGCGCCAGGGCCAGCTGGTCCGGTTCAGCGTGGTGGAAGCGGACAAGGGCCTTCAGGCAGATAACGTGTCTATCCTGAGCGACGACTGATTTCCGAAGGCTCTATGCGTCGAAAAAGGGGTAGCCATTGGCTACCCCTTTTTTGTTTCATCAGTTCCAGACCGCCAGCTGTTCACCCCGCTGGTCCAGCCGCCACCAGCGCTCCTCCTCTACTGGCTCCCCTTCCTTCCAGTCACCAGGGCTGCAGCGAATTTCGGTGTCCATGGCTCGCCATGCACTGCGGGCACAGTCCAGGTCTGACGCCCAGGGAAGGTCCTCCCCTTCCAGAATCACTGACGTATACCGCTTGCCGCCAGCTCCCGGATACAGACTGACCCGCACGCTATTTCCCCTGTACCAGGCCCCACCCTTCACTGCCCGGTCACCCAGCGAATCATCTGCAAGCTCAATTTCATCAAGATGGTTGGCTAGCCAGTCCGATACTGCTGATGACTCCAGGTCACGAATATAGATCTCGAGATCCCGCACCCTCTGTTTCTCCCGCCGGTTGGTCACAATGGACAACATAGTGAACCGGGCCGAGACGCGCTGCAACCCACCGCTCCAGTTCATGGCGAAGGTCTTCCACTTTCAATGTCCGAAGCGTTCCCTCCGCCTCGCGCTCATGCCACGCCACTTCCGCCGCTGCCCGCTCAATGGCAACGCTTTCAAGGGACCGTTCCAGACCTTCCAGCGGCTGCTGCCGCGCCATTGCCACCAGGGCCTGGCGCCTGAGCGTATCCGTTGTTCCCGCCAATGCCAGGCTTTCAACGGAGCCGCGATCGGCAAACAGCTTCAGCCTGGCAGCAGCCCGTTCAACCCACTGGAGCATACCACCCGGACTACCCACCAGCCGGCTCCTGCTCGACGCCGCATAATGGATAAGTGTCGGGGATAATTCGATGTTCCAGTGCCGCTCAATGGCCGGCTGATGGGCGGTAAGAATGGCCGTTTTCTGCCCCGGGCTGGTGACGGGCATGTCGAAAACATCAAAATCCCGTCCCAGGGAGCGCTCCAGCTGCTCAATGGCTTCGCCAACCCGTGGTGAGTCCGGTCCCAGCATGATGACGGGGCCCGGGTAGCCGGTTACCAAGCCTCTGGCCAGACCGTGCTCCGATGACATCATGGCCGCCAGATCAACCGGGGAAATGTTGTCCAGAATCAGAGCCGGACAGCCTCTTCGATCTCGGCCATTGGCCGGCAGAGCCGGGCTGTCGCTGGCCATCACTTCCGCCTCGTTACGAAGATCGAGCCTGACAAATCCGGACTCCAGAAATGGCAGCAACGCCTGCAACCAGCTGGTTTTTCCGCTGCCCCTTGCGCCCCGGACCCAGACCAGAGCCCCGGGCACCGAAGCCAGGGTAATCGCCACATCTTCAGCCAACGCCAGCCATTCAAGGTCGGTGATGACCACCGGTGCATCTCCGGGAACGGTTGTATCGTCAACCTCGCACAGGCTTTCATCGGTTGCCGGCCAACGGCTCACCAGTTCCAGCACGGCAACATAGGCTTTTTCCTGCAACCGTTCGGCATTGCGTGTCAGTACCGATAACAGCATTGGCCAGTCCAGCCAGGGGGCATCGCTCAGTTCACGGGCAGTCGAAAACCAGTACATGAGTTGCGAGGACAGCAGGCCCTCGCCTCCCACCTCGGTGACAATGGGTTGTTCACACTGGATGGTGCGGGTCAGTTCATCAAGGTCGACGCCACAACCACGGAGGAAATCGCAGATGATGGGCTCGCCATCCAGCAGCGCCAGCAGGAAATCCTCTACGGTGATGGCATAGCCACCGCGTTGGGCGACGTTGTCCCGTGCCCGTTGCAGTGCAGTTTGACAGAGGGGGCTCAGGCATCCTTGCCAGTCATCCATTCACTTCTCCTTGTGTTCGTCGATGGCATCTTCCAGATGCCGATGCCGATGCGCTCAGACCCGGTTGTAGGTGTCCTCGAAACGTACGATGTCGTCCTCACCGAGGTAGCTGCCGGTCTGCACTTCAATCAGTTCCAGGGGAATCACGCCCGGATTGGTCAGCCGATGGGTGACGCCCAACGGAATATAGGTGGACTGGTCTTCGGTCAGCAGCAACACATCGTCACCACGATTGACCGTTGCCGTTCCCTTGACCACCACCCAGTGCTCGGCACGGTGGTGGTGCTTCTGCAATGACAGCGACGCGCCGGGCTTGACGGTAATGCGTTTGACCTGGAAGCGCTCGCCCATGGCAATGCCCTCATAGGTGCCCCAGGGACGATGTACCTTCTTATGGAACCGGTGTTCATGGCGGCCCTGGGCCTTGACCTGGGCAACCAGCTTTTTGACATCCTGAACCCGGTTACGGTCTGCCACCAGCACCACATCATCGGTTTCAACGATGACATGATCGGTGATGCCCAGCGCAGCAATCAGGCGGCCTTCAGAGTGGATATAGGAACCGGAAACGTCTTCGGTGATGACATCGCCACGGCACACGTTGTTGTTCTCATCGTGGGGCTGGATGTCCCAGAGCGCAGACCAGGAGCCGACATCTGACCAGCCGGCGTCCAGAGGAACCACCACGGCATCCCGGGTTTTTTCCATCACTGCGTAGTCAATCGAGTCGTCCGGGCAGGTTTTGAAAGCCTCGCTTCCCACCCGGGTGAAATCCATGTCGGCATTGCGCTCTTTCCAGGCAGCGCGGCAGGCTTTGAGCATTCCGGGTTGCTGGCTTTCCAGCTCCTGCAGGTAACGGTCGGCCCGGAACAGGAACATACCGCTGTTCCAGAAATAGTCGCCCTCTTCCAGGTACCGGCGAGCCGTTTGTTCGTCCGGCTTTTCCACAAAGGCAACGACATCGTTGAAGCCTTCGTGGGCCTGGCCTGCCTTGATATAACCGTAACCGGTGTGCGGTGCGCTGGGCACAATGCCGAAAGTGACCAGTTTTCCCGCCCGGGCCGCTTCTGCGCCCTGGCTGACGGCCTGGCGAAAGACGGCCTGGTTCTTCAGCACGTGATCCGAGGGCATGACCAGCAGTAATTCCTCGGGATTCTCCTCGGCCGCCGCCAGGGCCGCCAGGGCGATTGCCGGGGCGGTGTTTCGGCCTACCGGCTCCAGGATGATACCGGCAGTGCGATCCGGCGCCTGGGACTGCAGGTGGGCGGCTACAACGAATCGATGTTCCTCGTTGGTGATCGCCATTACCCTGGCTTTCTCATCGAGAGCCAGCCCACGGTCAATGGTTTCCGCCAACAGGGTTTCATCAGACACCACCGGCAGGAACTGCTTGGGATAGGCTTCACGGGAAAGCGGCCATAAGCGGGTGCCGGAACCACCAGAAAGAATCACTGCAAGCATGGGTCGTCCTTGTCTTGAATTTGCGCGAATTTTACCCCAAAGGCCGCCGGGTTGTCCCGCCAGCGGCGATTAAACCGGTTTCACTTTGGGTACCACCGTTACCATGTGCCGGTATTCTCCATGCTTGCCCAGGGCTCCTTCGGAGGCAGGGCTTCACCTTTCTGGAGCAGTTCGATGGAAATGCCGTCCGGTGAGCGGATAAAGGCCATGTGGCCGTCGCGGGGTGGCCGGTTAATGGTTACACCATTGGCCTGCAGGTGACTGCACAACCCGTAGATATCGTCCACCCGATAGGCCAGGTGCCCGAAATTGCGGCCACCGGTATATTCTTCCGGATCCCAGTTGTAGGTGAGTTCGATCATCGGGGCCTTGTCCTCTCTGGCCCTCGCTTCATCGTCCGCGGCTGCCAGGAACACCAGGGTAAAGCGGCCTTTTTCGCTGCTCTTACGGTTGATTTCGACCATGCCGAGCAAGTCGCAGAAAAAGTGCAGGGTCTCATCCAGGTTGCTCACCCGGATCATTGTGTGAAGATACTGCATATTGCTTCTCCTGTTGGGTTATCCTGCCACCATGAGCCAACGTCCTGAAACCACAGCCCATCTTCAATACCGGGTTCCAGCCGTGCGCCATCTGGCGTGGATGTGTCATGCCCCCCAGCTTATCAGCTCTCCCATGGGATTTGTTCCGGAAAAATACCTGCCGGAAGATATCGAGGAACGGCTGAGGGCCTGGGACAACGCCCCCCATAGCGGCCCCGCCGTGCTGACCGAGCAACCTGCCCGGCGCCTTGGCCATTACTTCGAGCGGTTGTACCAATGCCTATTGGAAGACCTGCTTGGCTGGGAGATTCTGCTTAAAAACCAACCCGTCAGAAACAACGGCATCACCCTGGGAGAGCTGGATTTTTTAGTCCGCAATCCTGCCGATAACGCCATTGAACATCATGAAATCGCCGTGAAGTTCTACCTTGGCTATCGTGGCGACGGTCAGGAGACACCACTCTGGTACGGGCCCAATGCAAGGGATCGTCTGGATATCAAAACTCAGCGGCTGATCAGCCACCAGAGCCAGATGACGGAAAGGCCCGAAGCCCGAAACCTTCTCGAGTCACTGGGAATCGGGACGCCGGCACGGCCACGGATCTTCATGCCTGGCTATCTTTTTTATCCATTGGACAGAACACTGGCACCACCCACGGATGTCCCGGCAGACCACCTGAGAGGTGACTGGCTCTATATAGACGAACTGGACAAGATGGCAGATGACTCAAAGCGATGGGTTCCTCTGATCAAGCCACACTGGCTGGGCCCCTGGCGTCAGAGGGAGGCCCCCGACTACCAGGAAACCGAAGAGGCACTGGGGGTTGTCCGTTCAGCCGGTATTCCCCGCCTGTTTGCCGTGCTGGAACCAGCACCGGCGGTCGGCTACTGGCAGGAAACATCGCGCATTTTCGTGGTGCCGGGCACCTGGCCAGCCTAAACCGTCTCCAGCTCTACCCGGTTACGGCCACGCTCCTTACTGAGATACAACGCGCGATCCGCCCTGCTGATGGCAGAATTCAGGTCATCGTCCCCGCGGAACTCGCTGACACCAGCGCTGATAGTGATACCGATCCGCTCCCCGTTGGGTGCTCGCCAGTCGTGGGTCATAAGCGCTTCCCGTACCCGCTCTGCGCTGGCCTGGGCGCTCTGTATTCCGGTGTCCGGAAGTACGGCCAGGAACTCTTCGCCACCCCAGCGGGCAATCAGGTCCTGGGTACGCAACTGTGCCTTGATAATACCGGCGACATCTTCCAGCACCCGGTCGCCGATTTCGTGGCCGTACTGATCATTGATCGCCTTGAAGTGGTCAATGTCGAGCACCAGAAACGCCACCGGATGACCGTTTCGTTGGAAACGGGCCAGTTCTTTCTCTACCAGATATGTCATATGCCGGCGATTAAAGAGGCCCGTTAACGAGTCCGTAGTCGCCATTCGCCGCAACTTCCTGTTTGCCGCGGTCACCATGGTGAGGTAGAAAAAAGACAGGTAACTGAACATGGCGAACACCACGCTCAGATTGAACAGGTAAACGCCAAGCAGGGCACCAGGCGCAATGGGTTGAAGGGGCTCAATAAACCACATCAAAAGGTGAAGCGCGACGTAATAGCTCCACAGCCCGGCCAACGCAACCACCGCTGCGCGCAATCGCATACTGACGAACAGGGCGGGAATGAACATCAACAGGTAATAATGAAACCCACTCTCCCAGCCGATGAGCACAATGCCAAGCCCGGCGTGGATAATGACTTCCGCCCAGATCAGGCTGATGGCCAGGCCATTCTGTTGTCTGCCCAGCGCCCGGTAAGCCACCACATACATGGCAACGCTGACCACATTCACCCAGGCCAGGATGGGGGAACCCAGAAGATGGAAAAGAAAGAAAAATGCCACATCAACCGAGGCAGCAATCTGACAGCAGCGCTTGGCAACCTGCCAGAATTGCGGGCGACGCTCCCTGATGGGCTCTCTGGCAGACGTGGGCCTGGCCTGACTCATATGAATGGCAACTTCCGGAATAATTACCAACAGATTACGCCGAAAACCACAATTCCGCTTACCGCAAACGTAAAAAACTGAAAATCTTTACAGGCAGCAGGCGAATGCGGACGTATTGGAGGACGGAGTGAAACACCTGAGAGGGAGCAGTCGCTGAAGCCCGCGAATGCTTATCAGTTGTAAAGAATGGCGCGCCTGCTAACCTTGGGACACCTATTGCCCCCCGTTCCGGAAAAAAAGATGTCTCTGCAAGGACCGCACAATCACAAACGGTTGGTGAATCGCCTCCCCAGGGTGTTGCTCGGCATGGCCATAGCCTGCACGCTGACGCTGAACCTTCACGCCGATGAAACAGCGCCTGGCGTCAGACTCACCTCCGGGCACTGGCCCCCGTACATGGAATACACCCCGCCCTACTTTGGGGTGATCTCACACATAGTGTCCCTCGCCTTCGCCAAACACGACACGTCCGTAACCTACGGTTTCTTTCCCTGGTCCCGCGCTCTCATGCTGGCCAAGAAAGGTCTCTGGGACGGTTCCGTCGCCTGGACCTGCCGCCCGGAAATGCTCAGGCATTTTCTTTTCAGCGACCCCATCGTGGCCCACAACTATGTACTGTTTCACCGCGCAAGCATGGACTTTGACTGGGACCAGGTGGAAGACCTGGAAAGCTATCGCATAGGCCTGACCCAAGATTACAACTACGGTGAAACATTCGAAGAAGCGGTTGCCGCTGGCACCATCAATGCGGAAAAGACCACATCCGACATAGCCAACTTCCGCAAACTGGCCGCAGGCCGCATCGACCTGTTTCCTATGGAGCCAGCGGTCGGCATGGAAATGCTGCAAGAATTAAAGCTGGAGAACAAAATCACCTTCCATTCCACCCCGCTGCAATCAGACTACCTTTACCTGATCCTGTCCCGACGGGTGCCTGAGAGTGAGCAGTATCTGAAGGCGTTTAACGATGGTTTGAGCACGCTTCGGGAATCCGGCCGACTGGAGGAGTTGATTGACTCTTCGCTGCCAGATTTTCCGGTTCGGTATCTGGTTGTTGAGGATGAGGATTCGCAGTGTCGGGAATAGAAAAGGAGCCGGGCTACTCGGCGCTCAACTAAGCGGGCACTTCAAGTCCCCTTACAGTGAAATACCGATAGCCATGAAATAGGCTTGTTTGTTGGTGTGAGCGAAAATCCATTCTTTCTGGCACCATATCGTGCATACCGTGACTAAACAGGAGCATCACAGCGTCTGGCACATCATTTGGTCGATTTTTCCCAGCTACCCAATCCTTCCAGCGATACGCCATTAGGCATTCGTTGTGCAGTACCAATCGAGCATGCCTCGAGACAGACGGGCTTGTGGATTCAAATCTACGGATCAAATCCGTTGCTTCTTCATCAACCTGGTTAAGCCAGCCCCACGCCTCATCCAACGCTTCTATTGCTGCGTCCAATCTATCACGCTCTTGTTTTACCGCATGCCAATGATCTTCGTCAGAATCCGTCAACGCAGCAACAAGGCCACTAACCCGACTCTGCACCCACCCAGGCAATTCCTCCTGGGAGCCTTCAAGAACACTCTTCGCATGGCGGTACTCAGCAAAACGTTGGGACTGCCAGTACAGGTACAGCATGATATGTGCTCGGAATGCTGCTTCCCTCGGATACCGATGCTCTCTCATGAAACGCTCATAGTGCCGAACCAATCCGAACATCGTATGTGGACCTACGACATGACGGAACTCGAATTGTTGAGCAATTCCACGATCAGCTTGGGCAAGATCATCCATATGGGGAATTGGAACCCCCGCTCGATAGGCGGAGTTGTACATGCGATGTAAAGCTACCGTGGAAAGCTCAGAGCTCGGCTTCTGATCGCCATCTTCCAGGCCGCCACCAACATCAGGACTGATCCCGGGGAAGAGTTCTTCACGCCAATTGTCATTCAATGCTCCCAAGGTCCGTGAACGACGATAAAAGCGGCGCTCATGAGCAGCCACCAGATGGAGTGCTTTCACTACAGCCGGGTGCAAATCGCCTCCGTCATCGAGCACCGGCGTCAATGGGTGCATCCAATCAAGGGGCCCCATTTGAGGATGGGTCCGATCAACGCAATCAAAGAATCCCGCAAACTCAACAACAACTTCGACACCGTTATATAAAAATTTCCCATTCGACTGGGTACAGACGTCTTCCAAAAGGTTCCGGATAAATCGTTTACCGATAGCTGCGCCAAAATCGAATCCGAACACTGACACTTTGATAAGGCGTAATGGTGCCCCTCCAACTGATGCGACTTCTTCTACCTTATTGCGAAATGATTGCTCTGCCATATCAAGCCGGGTAGGCGCACCTGACATCAATAGATGGGCGGCAAAAGAGTTGTCGCGTATTGGCTCGAAGACTTCAGCACCAGCACGAATCGCACCATCGCGAATTTCTTTGACCCAGCCTTTCCAGTCTGTAAACGAATTTTTAAAGGTTTTTGAAAAAGTTTCGTACCAGGGGCTACTGCCTTTGCTAGCTAGCGTGTCCTTGCCGGCCTCGACTCCAGACCCTCGCGACTGCTCCTCAACTCCAGCAGCAATCTCCTCAGGGCTGCGTTGAGCACTTCCCCCTAGGCCAGAGGCAAGGGATGCATTCAACTCAGTGCCCAGTCCGGAAAAATAGAATCGATCAAAATGCTGCAAACTGCTAGACGCATCTGGGCTGCGAAATACTGTCCATAACGTCGCTATGTTGCTGCGAGCGTCGCCGTACTGTGTTCCATTAAGCTCGCACGCTATCCCATCAAAAAAGAATCCCAGATTGAGCTCGGAACCGCATGCTGTTTCATTAGAAACTCTTAGAATTCGCTGACAGGTGTCAACCGCTTTTCCCGATAACATTATCTTGTGCTTCCTTGCCTCTGATTACCTGTAACTCAGACTGCCTCGTTTCGCTCCAAACCAGCCGAACTTCATTATCTGGGTAAATATGAACATGGAGATAGAAGTCGTCATCACGGCGATCCGGGATAAGAACTTCCTTTTCCCTATCCTCGCCCCTCACCCCAGAGTCGTATTGATTTTGCGTGACACTCAGCCTCCATCGAACATCAACCTTTTCCTTGTTTAACTCAGCGCAGCATATGACCCCACTTCCAGTTGAATATCCATTAAACGCTGGTGAGTTCCCAACCCATATGTCATCCAAGACGGCCTCAGAAATAGGTCGCTCTGTATGATTGTGCAACACAAAAGCGGTTTCTTCGGAAGGAAAAACATAGTTCCATGCAACCGGACTAAACAGGGCCAAAACGATCGCCACCTGAAGCCAAACAGGCAGTGGATCCAGAATCTTGTTCATTAACCAGCGGCCAATCATTGATTTCCCTGCTCTGTATAACTTTCAAGTAACTCGACTAATGGTTTCTGCATACTAACTGCGCGCTTTGCCAGCTCTGCAATTTCATCAGGCGACTCGGCTCCATTACCAGTTGCCATCTCTAGGTACACATAAATTTTTCGATCATCGGCTGCCATCACACCGAGTTCGTCAGCCTTGGCAAGATAATCCCTTACCTTTTGCCGTTTCACTGAGCCATTCAACCCCTCAAACACCTCGGGTGCATCCTTGGTAAGGCAGCTAATGAGTACATCTACCTCTGGGTTTCCGACCAATTCAGACCACAAATTTTCATCCACCTCTAGTATCCATTCGTCAGAATTGCCAGATTTCGTAGTCAGAGGAGACTCAAAGGCCATTCGGAATTTTCCACTCTCCGATCTCCAATGCCATGATTCCAAGTTGGCGAAAAGCTCATCGAACCAGGAGTGTTCCACTTGGTTTTTCAGTATCTCGATAATCTCCGGGCAGTAAAACCTGAGCAAACGCACTTCTTGCGTCGGAGAGATGCAACACATTGCCGGAGCTAACTGGCGACTAAGCTGTTCCCCCTCAGAGTAAGCGGCCACCCAAGCCTGACTGGCATCAGCCAAGGAACTGATATCAGCCTGTTCACATCGATCTAAATCAACCTGAATCAACCAAGGCCCCTCGCTAACCAAATGAAGCTGTGAGTCGTCATTTACGAGAGGCCACATCTGTCCTGCCACCTGATCTAGAGTTACAGCACGCTCGGTCGGCTTGATGAAGCCAAGTTCTACAATCATGAACAAATTCAGTTTCTCATCTGTGCTATCAAACCACTCTCTGGGCACACACTCAATCATGCATCTAATCTCCACTCACCATAAGTGATCCATGATTCAGTGCTCTTAACCAACATTCCTTACAAATCATTGGCAAAGCTCGAGATTCCGGACCGGCATTGCGTCTGATCGAAGTTTCCGCTAGTTCAGGAGCGCTCACGCTTCTACCACCATTAGCAGCGACGGCCTCCGGCTTTTCTGGGGGCCGAGATTGTTGGCCACTTCCACTGCCCGGCGAACCGCCTGAATTGATCTTTATGCCGGGGCCGGCCAGCGTTACGCCGCTCGGGTCCAGTTTCAGCAGGCTACCGCCAGCGGAAATGGTGAGTTCGGCGCCGGCGTCCAGCACCACCTTGGCGCCTGCCTTGTGGTGAACTTCGGTGCCGGCTTCACTGAGGGTGCCCTTGCCGGATTTCTGGTGGAAGGTGCCGCCGATGTTCTGGCTGCAGTCGCCGCCGACGGACTCGCGCTTCTCGCCATCTACGGTGCAGTGATCGTTGCCCTTGATGTGACTGAAGTTGTTGTTCTCCACCGTTCGGTGGCTGTCATTTTTGATGACCTCGGTGCGGTTGTTTTCCGTCAGCAGGTCCAGGTCTTTCTGGGCGTGGATAAAGATCTGTTCTTTGTCCGCTTCGTCCTCGAATCGCAGTTCGTTGCTGCCCTCGCCCTTGTGGGTCTGGGTTTTCAGAGTGGTGCGTGTTTTGTGTTCCGGCAGCGCGTACGGCGGCGTGTTGGTGGCGTGATAGGTTCTACCGGTAATAATGGGCTGGTCCGGGTCGCCGTCCAGGAAGGAGACGATGACTTCGTTGCCGATTCTCGGGAGTGCCATGAAGCCATACTGGCCGCCGGCCCAGCCCTGGCTGACTCGTAGCCAGGCGCTGGAATGTTCATCATTCTTTGAGTAGCGATCCCAGGGGAATCTCACTTTTACCCTGCCGTGTTCATCGCAGTGAATCTCTTCCCCGTCGGGGCCAGTGACAATGGCAATCTGGGGGCCGTCCATTAGAGGGCGGTGGTTGATCTGTGGCCGCCAGGTGCGATCCGCGGGAATGGCATTGAAGGCGTTGTGGTAGGTGGTGCCACCACTACCGCTCTCCTCTTCCAGGGCCTGGGGCTGGTGGCCGGTGTGGGTGATGCTGGTAAACAGCCATTCCCGGTTCAGGCTCTGGTTGTCGTGTTCGGTGAGTTCGACTTTGGCGCCCACGGTGAAGTCGGAGCGGTTGCTCTGGCCGTTGGCGGTGATGGCGTCGTTTCGCAGGGCGTCCAGGCGGTTTTCGGTGAACGGCTGGCCGCTGGCGTCGGCCTTGAAGCGGCCGGGGTAGTCGTAATGCTGGTAGTCTTCGCGCTGGGCGTCCAGCTTGTCGGCCTGGTGTTCGTGCATCAGGGCATAAGCCGGATTTTTGAAGGTGTAGTCCTTCATGGCCACGGAGGCGGCTCTGATGCGTTCCCGGTAGCTGAACTGGAAGACGGCGCTCTGGCGGCTGCTGCCACCGGCCTTGCCGTTGTATTCGACGGGGTCGAGCCGGGGGGCGTCTCCGTGATGATCGGCGATGATCAGGGCGGGTTGGTCGTTGCCTTCTACATCTCCGTGGTTGTAGCGGTAGTGCCAGCCTTCTTCGGCCGACAGTCGTTCAATAAAGTCCAGATCGCTTTCCCGGTGCTGGACGCAGTATTCTCGTTCTTCGGGGGTACGTTTCAGGTCAAACACGGTATCGATGATGCCCCGCTCTTCCAGCAGGGTGCGCACGATGGCGTCGGTGCTCTGGGTCTGGAAGATGCGGCTGTTGTGCATCAGGCCCAGGCGCCACAGCGGGGGCTGGACGATGACTTCGTAGCGGGTGCGGCGATGGCCGGAGTCGCCCCGGGCGAATTCGTTGACCACGCCGTGGAAGCGCCGCAGGGGGATGCCGTCCTGCCACACCACCAGTTCCACGGGCTGTTCCAGCACTTCCTCAGCGGCAATAGTCGGCGAGGTACTGGCCAGTTCCAGCTTGCAGTGGCACAGCTTCGAAAGGGTTTCGGTCAGTTCAAAGCGGACGACCGCGAACAGGTCTTTGGGGAGTTGGCCAAGGGTGGCCGTGAACTGCAGTCCGGTTGCCTGGGGCATGTCTTCGATCCCTGAAGAGGTCTGGAATGTGAGTCAATCAACAAACGGCTCATCCTGAGCCTGGGTGATTATAACGATCAGTCCGGAGAATGTAACCCCGCGTTCGCCAAGCCGGGATGTTGACCTCAAACCGATTCTGCTGCACCCTAATCTGGTTTCATTATGCAACCGGAGATCATTTGTGAGCAACTATACCAATCGAGCCATCATTCTTAACCAGCGCCCCCAGGGCGAGATTCAGGAGGGCGACCTGGTGCTGGAAGAACGTCCGGTCCGCGAGCTGGAGGATGGCGAAGTCCTGGCCAAAGTACTGTGGCTGTCCCTGGATCCTTACATGCGCCCACGCATGAACGACGCCAAGGGTTACATGGACCCCATCGGCCTTGGCGAGGTGATCGTCGGCGAGAGTGTTGCGCGGATTGTCGAGTCCCGCTCGGACAACCTCAAGGTGGGCGACCTGGTCACCTGTTATTCCGGTTGGCAGGAGTACGCAGTGTTCCCCGGCGATGCCGAAATGGTCTACAAGATTGACCAGAAGGACAATGTGCCACTGCAGACCTACCTGGGTGTGGCTGGCATGCCAGGCCGTACCGGCTACTGCGGGCTGATGTACGTGGGCAAGCCGAAAGCGGGTGAAACTGTGGTGGTCTCCGCTGCTTCTGGCCCTGTAGGAACCGTGGTCGGTCAAACGGCCAAGAAAGAAGGTTGTCGTGCAGTCGGCGTTGCCGGTGGTCCGGAGAAGTGCCGTTACGTGGTGGAAGAACTGGGCTTTGATGCCTGTGTGGATTACAAGGCAGCCAACCTGGAAGCCGACCTGAAAGCCGCCTGCCCTGATGGCATCGACATCTACTTCGAGAACGTCGGCGGGGCCGTAACCCGGGCCGTGGCGCCCCTGCTGAACCCGGGCGCGCGGGTACCCATCTGTGGTTTTGTCTCAGCCTACAACGCAGAAGACATGAACTCGGTGGAAACACCCTTCCACGTGCTGAAAGCGCTGGACCCGGTGCCGGAGCACCGCTTCTTCCTGGTAACGGAATGGCAGGACAAGCACCAGGAGATCACCAATATCCTGACGGACCGCATCGCCTCCGGTGAACTCAAATACCGCGAGACCATCGCCGAAGGCCTGGAAAACGCGCCGGAAGCCTTCAAAGGCATGCTCAAAGGCAAGAACTTCGGCAAACAGCTGGTGCACATCGCCGACTGATGCCTTGAACCTCCAGGGAAGGAGGTTTACCCGACAACCTGCAGCAACACCTTTCCGATATTGCGGTTTTCCGTCACATAGGCCATGGCTTCACCGGCCTTTTCGATGGGCCAGGAACTGTCGATCACCGGATCAATCTGCCGGGCACTGAGCAGCGGCCAGACGTGCTTGTACAGGGCGCTCATTACGTCGCCCTTGTCGGCCACTGGCCGTGACCGCAAGGTCGAACCAATCAGGCGATGGCGCTTCATCAGCATCAGCCCCAGATCTACTTCCGCCATGCGGCCACCCATCAGGCCGATGAGTATGATCCGGCCATCCATGTTCAGCACTTTCTGGTCGTCAGCGATATAGTTCCCACCGACCGGATCCAGCACCATGTCCACACCACCCCAGGACTTTACGGCGTCGACGAACGAACCGTCCTTGCGATTCCAGACGCCACTGGCGCCGAGTTTTTTGCAGATTTCGAGCTTGTCGTTGTCACCGGCGGTGGCGAACACCGGGTTACCCAGCGCCGTTGCCAACTGGATGACCGCCGTGCCCAGGCCACTGGCAGCGGCGTGAACCAGCACCTTTTCACCGGGCTTGAGCGCAGCTTCGTGATAGAGGTTCAGCCAGGCGGTGGCAAACACTTCAGGAATCGCCGCGGCTTCTTCCAGGCTGTACCCTTTCGGAATCGGCAATACCTGAACGGCCGGCACCACCACATGAGTGGCATAGCCACCGCCGGTGAGCAGGGCGCACACTTCATCACCGGGTTTGAGGTGATCCACGCCTTCACCCACTTCGGAGATGGTTCCGCTGACTTCCAGGCCCAGGATATCGGAAGCACCGGGTGGCGGCGGATAAACGCCGGCCCGCTGCATCAGGTCCGCACGGTTAATGGCGGTCCACGCAATATCAATAGCCACATGATTTTCGGGCACTTCGGAAGGGATGTCATACGCCTCCCAACTCAACGTGTCGCCACTGACCTTGATGGCTCTCATCATCTGCGCTTACTCCATGTGTTAAGTCAGGCTCAGGATACCGTCAGCTGGCCCAGGGTTGCACTGATCACTTTGTAATATTTCTTTTGCAGTTCGCTGAGACGCCAGGCTTGCGGCATGCAAGGCTCTGGCGGCCGCTGCAACAACTGGCGCAACAGCCCGGCCGCCGCATCGGCTTCCGTTGCCGGATCATCAGCATGGCTGGCGTATCGCTGGGTCGCCGGCACATACTCGGGATAAGCCAGGCGGTCAGGAGCCAGCGCCATACAGCCAGCCGCCATGGCTTCCAGCACGGACAGCCCCTGGAAATCATGTAGGGCGGTTGAAATCGCCACATCCGCTTCTGCCAGCAGGCGGTCATAGTCCGCCCTGCTCTTGAGGTATCCCCAGTTCACAATACGAGCCCAATGCCGCTCGTGTATCAGGTTAAAGGCTTCAGGCTGATTACGGAACTGTTCACCTACCACGCTTAGCCGGAAGTCCTGGCCCGCTTTCACCAACGCGTCCAGCAGCAGCGACAACCGGTCCGGTGCCTTGTCGTATTCCCAGCGATGGTTCCAGAGCAGGTGGGGGCATTGTGCGTTGCAGGACTCTCTTCTCTCCAGAAACAGCCGGTCCTCAATGGGCACAGGAACCACATGGGATTTTTCGCGAATACTGCTGATCAGACCGTCGGGAAGTCCATCCGGCATCTTCTCCAGAAAACGGTAAGCCCCCTCCAGAAAACTGTCACGGTTCCAGGCACTGTTAAACAGCACCTGATCCGCGGCAACCGCACTGTACAGGTTGACGATTTTCGGCTCGGCACTGGAATGCTGCCGGCCGGAGTCCGGGTAGGCAAACTGGTTCTCATGCATGTAGAGAATAGTGGGCGTGCGGGCAAGATGAGGATGAAACCCTTTCAACGAGGCCAGGTCCACCATGGAGGTGACGATCAGCAGGTCATAAACGGCTTTCAGCGCCGGCTCCTGTAACCAGGTCAGCGCGTTCCCGCGAATTCGCCAGCGGAAAAACCGGGGTGGCAGGGCCAGCACCTCCCAGTGAAAATCCGGCTGGCTGGCAACCAGTTGTTCACGCCAGCGCTGGTGGCTGCCGGCGTCGTAAGCTGATAGAAGCAGGATGCGGGGCCGGTGGTATGGAAGGTGCGATGACATCCGCGCATTCTGCCATCATTCCCGGTTGGACAGCCACACACTTTGGTAGGGCTTGAGGGTCAGGCTTCCGGACAGGTCATCGATTTTCAGGCCCGATATCAGATCCTGCCACTGGTCTGTGCCAATCAGATTGATATCTCCCAGGGAGACCTGCTGAACCTCGTCGCTAATGTTGTGGATGCAGAAGATGGACTGATCCCGACGCATGCTCTGGCGCCAGAAGCCGAACAACTGCAGCCCAAGATGCAGGGTGAACTGGGTGGCGTTGGGATGAAACGCCGTCTGCCGCCGGCGAATGGCGATCAGCCGCTTGAGCTCGGAGAAGACTTTGTGGTGATGACTCAAAGGGTCCGCCAGCTCGGCCTCCAGGCTGTCCAGGTTCCACTGGCCACGGTTGATGGAGCGCAAACGACCAGTGTGCTCTACCCGTTCGCGGTCGTTTTCCGTGCCCAGCAGGCTGTGGATGTAGAATGCCGGTATGCCTTCCAGGGCCAGCATAATGGTGTGGGCACAGATAAACCGGTGCAGCTGCCAGTGATCTGCACCCCGCTCTGCTGTTCCCTTCAGCGCATCGAACAGCGCCACGTTCATTTCATAGGGCTGGTCCTTGCCGTCCGGCGTGCGCCGGTAGGACACCTTGCCCCCGAAGGATTCCATGGTGTTGATCAGCCTTTGCTTTTCCTCCTCGGTAAGCAGGCCGTCAGTCGGGCGCAGACCCACCCCATCGTGGGAGGCAATAAAGTTGAGGTAGGTGGTGCCCATCTGGGCCGGGGGCATGCTCATCAGCCAGGTTTTCAGGTGCCGGCAGTTGCCGGTGACCAGCGTGTTGATCAGCAGCGGCGGCAATGAGAAGTTGTAGATCACATGGGCTTCGTTGGCGTTGCCGAAGTAGGTCAGGTTTTCCCGGTTGGGAACGTTGGTTTCGGTAATGACCACGCCATGGGGGGTGTGATGCTCGATGAGCAGGCGCAGGATCTTGATCAGCTCATGGGTCTGCTGCAGATGGATAGAGGGCGTACCCACCTCTTTCCACAGGAAGGCCACCGCATCCAGCCGGAAGATGCTCACGCCCCGCTCCAGGTAATAACGGATAATGCCGACAAACTCGTTCAGCACCTGGGGGTTGGCGAAGTTCAGGTCGACCTGGTCCTCACTGAAGGTGCACCATACATAACGTTCACCGTCGTCGGTCTGTACTGCGTTGAGCAGCGGTGATGTCCGGGGCCGGACCACGGCGCTGAGATCGTCCGTGGGCCGGGCCTCGAAGAAATAGTCCTTGCCTGGATCAACCCGTTTCTTGAAGTTCTCGAACCAGCGGCTGCGGGCCGACATGTGGTTGATCACCAGGTCCGCCATCAGTTTGTAGTGGCCGGCGATGCGTTCGATGTCCTCCCAGTCGCCGTGGGATTCGTTGACGGCCAGATAGTCCATCACGGAGAAGCCGTCGTCCGAGCTGTAGGGAAAGAACGGCAGGATATGCACCGCTGAGACCGTGTCCTTCAGGCAGTCTTCAAGGAATTGAAACAGGGTCTTGAGGGGCTTCTCGTCGCTGCGCTGGACCGTATCCGCGTAGGTAATCAGCATGACATCGGCTTCGTCCCAGTTATTCTGATGAGCCGGGGGTGCGGGGGTGTCCGGCGCCAGCCCCATGGTTTCAAGGAGCTTATCCGCCAGAAAACCGGTATCAATGGCCGGATAGACCACATCCAGCATGGTGGCGAGTTTGTGGTGCAGGGTATTGCTCACTAGCGATACTCCTCGTTATCCAGCTCCACCGCTTCCAGCAGCTGTTCCTTAATGTCCGGAATGGCACTGGTGACGCGATTCCAGCTTGGAATAAACGGCGTGTCCATGGGGTTGTCCAGGAAATAGGCCCCTGCCCGCATCACGTTCTGGGCAAACAGTTCCACCGCCTTCTCTTCCTTGTGCCGGTCAAAACTCAGCCCGTTGATCACGGCATCGCTCTGGTAGGTCTCCACAAAATCCAGGGCGATGCGGAAATACGCGGCCTTGATGGTGCGGAACTTCTCATTGGAGAAAATCTCACCGTTGGTGGCCAGCTTACGGAACAGGGCCTTGCTGATGTCGGTGCTCATCTTGGAAAGACCGCGGCTGGCGTCTTCCGGGGACAGCTCCTGGTGCTTGTGGTCGTAGGTGTCGGCGATATCCACCTGGCACAGGCGATTGGTAGCGTAGTTACGCTTCATCTCCGAGAGCACGCCCACCTCGAGCCCCCAGTCGCTGGGAATCCGCAGGTCGTTGATCACGTCGGTACGGAAGGAGAATTCCCCGGCCAGCGGGTAACGGTAGCTGTCCAGGTAATCCAGGAAGTCGCTGGGGCCGCAGACCTTTTTGAGGGCTCGGATCAATGGCGTCACCAGCAGGCGACTGACCCGGCCGTTCATTTTGCTGTCCGCTACCCGTGCATAATAGCCTTTGCAGAACATGTAGTTGAAGTTGGGATTGGCCACCGGATAAATCAGCCGCGCCACCAGATCACGGGAATACGTGAGGATATCGCAATCATGCAAAGCGACCGATTTGCTCATTCCGGAGGCCAGCACATAGCCGAAGCAATACCAGACGTTCCGCCCCTTGCCCATTTCGGTAGGCGCCAGGTTCTGCTCCCGGAGTTTGAGGTCCAGGGCCCTCAGCCTCGGGCCATCATTCCAGAGTACCCGCACATGCTGGGGTAACTCGGAGAAGTACTCCAGGGCGTGGCGATACTCCTGTTCGTTGGCGCGGTCCAGGCCGATGACGATCTGTTCCAGGTACGGGACCTTTACCAGTTCCTTCACAATGTTCTTCAGGGCCGGGCCTTCCAGTTCCGAATACAGCGACGGCAATACCAGTGACATGGGCCGGGCTTTGCGAAAGCTCATCAGCTCCTGTTCCAGCTCCTCCACCGGCCGCCGGCAAAGGTTATGAAGGGTTGTGATGATGCCGTTCTGATAAAAGTCGCCCATGGCGGCTCTCCTGTTGTTTCAAAACCCGGTTTCAGTAACCGTACTCAATCAGCAGATTCAGCACGCATTCGTTCCAGCCGGCAGGGCCGGTCTTGATAGACCGTATCGCCCGGCTCTGGGACGGCAGGGACACGCTCTCGGACTGCACACCCCGAACAATCACCGCTATATCCGCCTCTTCCAGCATGTGCTGATCATTGGGGCTATCACCCAATGCAACGGCAATGACTTTATCGACGGGATGTTGTTCCCTGTATTTGCCCAGCAAGAACCGGACCCCATCGGCTTTATCGAAGGTGCCCATGGCGTGGAGAAAGCGCCCGCCCTGCACCAGGCGGCAGTCGTGCTCGCCCAGTTTCTGGCGGAATTCGGCCAGTGATTCCTCGTCTCCCTCCCATAAAAGCGGCTCTGTCCCGGCGCGGTCTTTCGCCAGTTCCGCTTCCGCCTCCGAGAGGCTGGAGTGCCTTGCCAGTTCAGCCGGGCTCATGTCCGTGAAACTACAGAACCGGAACCCCTCTGCCCGACATTCCGCCAGTAACGCCAGCACCTCATCCCGCGATGCCCCAAAACTCTGCACCTGCTCCGGGCCCGGTCCAAAATAGTTCGCGGGGATAATGACTGCGGCGCCGTTTTCCACGATAAAGGGAGCGGTGTTGCCCAGTTGTTCCCTGATAGAGCGCATCTCGCCGGCGGTTTTACTGGAGTTGAGCACCACCGGGATCTCGCCCGCTGCCAGCCTCGCCAGTGCCGGCTTGGCGGGAGACCAGTCGTAGCTGTCATGATCCAGCAAGGTGCCATCCAGGTCTGAGAACAGGATCAGGCGGGGTTTGGGCATGGCTGTGTCCTCTACTGGCGCTGACGGATCAGCGGTTCACCGAAACTGTGGTCTTCACCAACATTGATCACGCAGTCCGCACGGGCCGGCATTTCCGCCAGGCTGGCGCGGGTAATGCGCTCGTAATGCATGATAAATCGGACGACCTCTTCGTCACTCATGATGCGCGATGGCTGCGCAGGCTCACGGTGCTTACCGCCCTCTTTTGGTGCGCCATTGGTTCGATCCCGGAGCTTGTGCTCTTGAAGGGTGCGCCATTGCAGGACGCATTCCATGGACGGCGCCCGCAGCATGATCAGGCTGTCCACCTGGTTGAAAAATTGACCGTACTCGCCCTTGAGGCAGCGATTGACGTATTGGCGCCAGGTACCTTCCGGGTCTTCCGACCGTTCCAGTTCGTTGACCGGCTCCATCAGTTCCGCCTCGCTGGCTGCCGGCACTGCTCCGATGCACCAGCCCTCGATCAGGATCACGTCCGCCCTGCCCCGGAATACCGGCCACAGGTCAGGCGGGCAGCGGTCATCAAGGGATTTGTCGAAGGCGGGGATGGGGGTTTCCGTATCCGGGCCGGCGGCTTTCAGTTGCTCTATAACCTGCTGGCCCAGGGCGATGTCGTGGGTGCCGGGTACGCCGCGGGTGATAAACAGTGGGTGTACGTCTTCTGCCAGCTTTTCCCGTTCGGCGCGGGTGAGGTAGAGGTCGTCCAGGGAGAAATTGGCGGTGGGTATGCGGTAATGGGTGGCCAGCAGTTCCCTCAGGAACAGGGTGAGGGTGGATTTGCCGGTGCCCTGGGCGCCGTGGATGCCGATGATGATTGGCTCGCCTCTGGCCTGTCGGAGACTCTGGATATGTTGGGCCAGGGGGAGGATGGTCTTTTTGACGGTGTCGGCGTAGGAATCGGGGAGGGATTCCTGGTTGATCAGGGTTTTGATGGTGGTAGTCAGATCGGGTGCGGACACTGTGTTGGTTCCCTGTTGGTTTGTTTTTGGTTTTGCAGGTTTTGTACCAATTGGAGTATAGGTGGTAGGAGCTAGGTTTGTTTGTGGGAGCTGGGAGTTATCTGGGACACTGGTGTTATATGAGCAGCAACAGTTTTAAAGTCGAACATCGTTATCTTGAGCTACCGGACAGTTTCTATGCCCGGGTGCAGCCAACGCCGTTGAAGGACGCGCGGATGGTGTGTTTTAACCATGATCTGGCGCGGGAGATGGGGTTTCATTCTCAGAATCCGGAAGAGTGGACCGGGGTGGGTGCCGGGACGGAACTGCTGGAGGGGATGGATCCGGTGGCGATGAAGTACACGGGGCATCAGTTCGGGATGTATAACCCGGACCTTGGAGATGGCCGTGGGTTGTTGTTGTGGGAGACGGTTGGTCCGGACGGGCGGCGTTGGGACTGGCACCTGAAGGGGGCGGGGATGACGCCCTATTCCCGGTTTGGCGATGGCAAGGCAGTGCTGCGGTCGACCATTCGGGAGTATCTGTGCAGTGAGGCGATGGCGGCGCTGGGGATTCGGACGACGCGGGCGCTGTTCATGGTGAGTGCGAAGGACCCGGTGCGGCGGGAGTCGATTGAAACGGCGGCGGCGCTGATGCGGGTGGCGGAAACTCACATCCGCTTCGGGCATTTCGAATTCGCGGCCCATCATGAGGGCGAGGAGGCCCTGCGAACCCTGATAGAGCATGTGATTTCACTGCACTTCCCTCACCTGATCGACCTGCCGGAAGACGAGCGTTACCAGCGCTGGTTTGTGGAGGTGGTTGAGCGTTCGGCTCGGATGATCGCTGACTGGCAGGCAGTGGGGTTCTGCCATGGGGTGATGAACAGCGACAACATGTCGATCATCGGCGACAACTTCGATTATGGGCCCTACGCCTTCCTGGATGATTTTGATGCCGGTTACATCAGCAACCACACCGACCAGGGTGGCCGTTATGCCTACAATCGCCAGCCCAACATCGGTTTCGTGAACTGCCAATATCTCGCCAATGCGTTACTTCCAGTGATGAATGAAGACGATGTGCGGCGCGGGCTTCGGCGCTATGAGGTGGCCTACAACGAGCGTTTTTTGCAGAACATGCGGGACAAGCTGGGGCTGGGCCTGGAGGATGAGCCCGATCTGAGCCTGATCATGGATACCTTCAGCATGCTGCACGAGCACCATGTGGACTACACCCTGTTTTTCCGTGGGCTCTCCAATCTCACCTCGAAGGGTTCTGCGCCGATTCGGGATCTGTTTGTGGATCGCAGCGTGGCGGACGAATGGCTGGAGCGCTACGAACAGCGTCTGCAATCGGAAACCCGAGCCCATGACGAGCGGGAATTCCAGATGCGGAGGGTGAACCCGAAGTACATCCTGAGAAACTACCTGGCACAGCAGGTGATCCTGGAAGCGCAGGGCGGCGACTACAAACCGATGAAGGAATTGTTGAAGGTGCTGAAAAAGCCGTTCGATGAACAGCCGGAATTCGAGGAATACGCGGCGCCTCCCCCGGACTGGGGGAAGCACCTGAACATCAGTTGTTCGTCGTAATTCCGGGCAGGAGCGTCAGACGGCTTTGGCAGCGATGATCTTGTCGTGCCACTCCACCGGGCCAGTCTGGTGGACGGAGGAGCCTTTGGAATCTACCGCCACGGTGACCGGCATGTCTTCCACTTCAAACTCGTAGATGGCTTCCATACCCAGCTCCGGGAAGGCAACCACTTCCGCGTGCTTGATCGCCTTGGACACCAGATAGGCTGAACCACCCACAGCCATCAGGTAGACAGCGCCGAACTCGCGAATAGCATCGATGGCCACCTGACCACGCTCGGCCTTGCCGATCATGCCGGTGAGGCCGGTTTTCTCCAGCATGGTACGGGTGAACTTGTCCATGCGGGTGGCCGTGGTGGGGCCGGCCGGGCCGACCACTTCCTCGCGGACCGGGTCGACCGGGCCTACGTAATAGATAAAGCGGCCTTTCAGGTCTACCGGCAGTTCCTCACCGCGCTCGATCATGTCCACCATCTTCTTGTGGGCAGCGTCGCGGCCGGTCAGCATCTTGCCGGACAGCAGCACGGTTTCGCCCGGTTTCCAGTCTTTCACGTCTTCCGGTGTCACCGTATCCAGGTTCACACGGCGAACGCTGTCACCCACTTCCCAGGTGATCTCCGGCCAGTCTTCCAGACTAGGCGGGGTTTGTAGTGAAGGGCCGGAGCCGTCCAGCACAAAGTGCGCGTGGCGGGTGGCGGCGCAGTTCGGAATGATGGCAACCGGCTTGTTGGCCGCGTGCGTCGGATAATCCTTCACTTTCACATCCAGAACCGTGGTCAGGCCACCCAGGCCCTGGGCGCCGATGCCCAGGTCGTTGACCTTCTCGAACAGCTCCAGGCGCAGCTCTTCAGCGCGATTGGAGGCGCCACGGTCCTGCAAGTCGTGGATATCAATCGGGTCCAGCAGGGATTCCTTGGCCAGTTCCATCGCCTTCTCGGCGGTGCCGCCAATACCGATTCCCAGCATACCCGGCGGGCACCAGCCAGCGCCCATCTGCGGCACCATCTTCAGCACCCAGTCCACCACCGAGTCCGACGGGTTCAGCATGGCAAACTTGGACTTGGCTTCAGAACCACCACCCTTGGCGGCCACATGCACATCCACCGTATTGCCCGGCACGATCTTGTAGTGGATGATCGCCGGGGTGTTGTCCTTGGTATTGGTGCGCTTGCCGTCCGGGTCTGCGAGGATTGAGGCGCGCAGCACGTTATCCGGATGCATATAGGCCCGGCGGACGCCTTCATTGATAATGTCGTCCAGCGCCATGTCAGCATCCCACTGTACGTCCATGCCGACAGTAACGAACACGGTGACGATGCCGGTGTCCTGGCACAGTGGCCGCTTGCCCTGGGCACACATGCGGGAGTTGATCAGGATCTGCGCCATGGCATCCTTCGCCGCCTGGGACTCTTCCCTCTGATAGGCCTCGTACACTGCCTGAATAAAATCTTTCGGGTGGTAGTAGGAAATGAACTGCAGCGCGTCCGCTACGCTCTCAATCAGGTCGTCCTGGCGGATTACGGTGGTCATAGGCGTCTCATCAGGTCTGGTTTATAGATCGGGGTTGTAAAATCAGGAGCGCGAAGTTTACCAGAAAATCCGAAAACGAGGGATCAGACAGACGGCGAAGGTTTTTAACGGGAACCTTGGCTAAACAGCCACGAAAAAATGTAACATCGTCGCTATCTTCGATTGTCGCAGGAGACACCGTGACCGACCTCGTCCTCACCGAAAAGAACAATCACATTCTAACGGTCCGCATTAACCGCCTGGACCGCAAGAACGCCCTCACCCACGCTATGTACACCGCCCTCGGCGATGCCATCGAACAGGCCCGGGATGACAACGATATTCGCTGCGTCCTTTATACAGGCAGCGACGACTGCTTCACTGCCGGTAACGACCTGGGAGATTTCGCGGCCGGCCTTCCAGGCGAATTTGAAGACACCCCTGTGGGCCGCTTCCTGTTGCTGCTGGCCACCACGAACAAGCCCATCGTGGCCGCGGTCAACGGCCCGGCGGTAGGCATCGGCACCACCATGCTGCTGCACTGTGATTTGGTATTCGCCGGTAACAACACCCGCTTCCAGATGCCCTTTGCCACTCTGGGCCTGTGCCCGGAAGGTGGCTCCAGCCTGCTGCTGCCCTCCTGGTTTGGCCGGGTACGCGCGGCTGAACTGCTGATGCTCGGCGACGCCTTCACCGCTGATGACGCCCTGCGCATGGGCCTGATCAATAGAGTGTGCGAACCTGCGCAAACGGAAACCACAGCCCTTGAAGCCTGCGCCCGGCTTGCGGCCCAACCCCCAGCCGCCATCCGCGCCACCCGGGAACTGCTGAACAGGGCCACCGGCGAAGCGCTGACTACCACCATGCTGGCCGAGGGTAAATTGTTCGCTGAGCGCCTGAAATCCCCGGAGAACGCCGAAGCCATTAAGGCCTTCACGGAAAAAAGAAAGCCGGACTTCTCAAACTTCAGTTAGGCGGGTTACTGGCGCCCCCAAGGACTCGACAAACGTCTCAGGGCCAACTATTTTTCAATGAAGCCGAACTCCGACTGTGCGGGTAGGCTCCCAATGGCCAGAATCACACTTTAGAGGGATCAACTGTTGCCTTTCTGTCGCTATAGTCAGAGATACAGAAAATTGGCACAGAGCGCTGGCCAGAAATTCAGACAACAGATAAGCAGAACAGGCCACTGACAACGGGTTTACCGGACCAGACCGGCCCCGTCAGCTGCCGAAAATAACGACACAACAACAGGAAAAGGTTTCACACCCATGTTCAAGAAAACTCTAATAAGTCTTGCTGTGGCGTCCTCCCTTGGACTAACAGGGTGCTTTGACAGCGCCGGTTCCGGGTCTAAGAATGCGAATCCTGACTATAAAATTACTGACACAACCATCGATCAGAGCTTGGTGCGTCCGATTTTCGATCCGATTCTTACATCTCCCGATTTCGACATTCCGGCAAACTTTGATCTGGTGTTGTTACTTGGGGCGGGCCAAAGTGCCAATTACGACTTTACTGGCTTCACCACGGGCACCGATCCGGCTTCCGATACCATCAATGACCTTGACGGCTTCTCCACCTCCGGCCAGATCAATGTTCGTTTCAACGGATCTCTGAAAGCTTCCACTGTTGTTGCTGGCCAGACAGTTCACCTTGTTCCGATCAACATGCTGCCGGTTTCAGCCAATACGCCCAGCATTGAACTGACAGCCAACCCTTCTTACATTGACACGTCAGATCCGTTTGATCTCACCAAACTTGCTACTCAGGACTTCCGAACAGAAGTGATTTCACTGGACGGTGGATCGGACAATGTTATTCGCATCACTCCGCTGAAACCGCTGGAAGACCAAACGAAGTACCTGGTCATTGTGACGGACGGAGTGAAAGGTGCAGACGGACAGTCCACCGCACCCTCAGTCCCCTACTCTGAGATGGCCGGCGATGGCCCTCTCGGCAACGCTGCCTTCCAAACCATTCGTGACGTAATTCAAGGCGGCCAAGGCCTGGCCGAGGCCTGGTTGGCAGCCAACTCCATCGACAGCGATGTCACCCTGGCTTACACACTGACGACTACCAATACCAAGACTTCGCTGCACGCCATTACTTCACCGGCCACTTTCCTGACGCAGCTGGGTGAAGAGGTCGTTCTGTATTCAGCTTTGCAAGTTGTTCGCGACAACCTGCCAGCTGGATCCACTGCTTCCAAAGTGTTTGCGGCCTTGGCTGACGCTCTCAGTGCCGAGCCAGAAAACCTTGAGTTGGCACAGAAAGTTGGCGCTGCTGTAGCTCCCTACCAGACTGACCCCAATCTGGGTCCGCAAGTCGTAGGATCAGCCATTCCCGGACTGCCTTACCCACAGCCAAGGACATCTGCTTTTTACAGTGACACTACCCGCACGGCAGATACTCTGGCAGCAGTTCAAGCATCGGGTAACGCCCAACTTCAATCCGCAGCATCCTTGGTGAACGTTACTGAAGGCGCCATCGAGCTGCCTTACTACGCCGAGCTGCCGGGCACCGATGGTTCCGGACTCGTAGAAGGCATGTGGCGCGGCAGCACCACACTGGAGACTACGCTCAATGCTACTATCGATGCATTCCGAGACAGCGGTGATCCACAGTATGCTTCACTGTCCAACTTCGAATTTCCGCGAGACACTGACGGCACGCTTAATCTGACTCAATACATGCCGTTCCCGCAGGAAAATGCCAAAGTTGCAGTGCCCGTAACTGTTTTCTATCCGAATACTGGTTCTGGCTGTACGTCAATCGACGACGTCATCATTTTCCAGCACGGCATTACCGTTGACCGAAGTGTTGCAACCATTCCCGCCATCACAGTTGCAGCCCAAGCCTCTCCGGCGGCAAACATTGGCGACGCTACGGATCCTGGTCAGTGTATTGCCACAGTTGCCATCGACCAACCTCTCCATGGTCTGGGTGGAAGCCCGGCGGGCACGGTCCCCGGCCTGAATCCTTTGGGCGCGTATGTGAACGAAGCCGACTTCCCGAATGCGGACTTTGTTGGAGAGCGGCACTTTAACTACACCGCAATTCCAGGAACACTTACCCCGGAGCAGCAGGCTGATATTGCAGATGTTGAGTCAGGCAGCCTGGCCATCAACGTCGGCAGCCTCCAGACAACGCGAGATACCCTTCGCCAAGGCGTCGTAGACCTGCTAAACCTCGCTGCCACGATCAAATCAGGCAACTTTGACATTGACGGCGACGGCGACGCTACATACGGCGACACCAGCCTACAGGGCGCAAACTTCCACTTCGTCGGACACTCGCTGGGTGGGATCACGGGCACCACCTTCGCCAGCCTGGTCGAAAATGCAACCCTGAGAGGCGCCTACGCAGCGATACCTATTGATGCGAGCTACCCGAATCTCAGCTCTATCTCTCTGATGAACACCGGCTCTCAGCTGAGCAAATTGGCTGAGAACTCCCCGGCTTTCTCGGGCGCAATCCTCGGTGGCCTGTCTGCTGCCACCGGCGGAACCGTTGTGCAGGGAACCTCAAGTTTGGAGACGTTCCTCTACGTATGGCAGTCCGCGGTCGATACCACGGATCCAGTCAGCTACTCCCAGAGCCTTGGTGCCAGTGTCGCTGCAGAGGGCTCCACCAGCATCCTGGTCTCTGAGGTGGTCGGTGACCTGACAGTTCCTAATGAAGCTAACGTTGCACCGTTTGGCCAGGCCCTGTCTGCGCCGCTGGCCGGAACCGAGCCGCTGATGGCGCTGATTAACCTGGGCGCCGGAGTAGATCCATTGACCTCTGGCTCTCTGATCTCCGCAAGCAACCCGACACCGGTTGCCTCTGTCGCTAACGCCGCGTCGTTCTTCTTCGGTGCACAACCCTGCTCCACAGCAAATCACGGCACGTTTGTCGCGCCTGCAACACCGGCTGACCCGGACGATCAGGTTTGCCCAGAGGGTTCGAGCACTGGTGACGCTTTCAATGAAATGGCCGCTGAAGTGATTGGCAACATCAGATCACAGGCAATCCCAGTCGTTAATTCCAGCGTACTAGGCGATAGCCCGACGGTGGACTCAGCGCTGGATCAGGACCAGTAAAATAGGGTCAACCCAACCAAAACCCCGGCAATTGCCGGGGTTTTTTCTTTCTCTGCACTAATCTCGGATTCTAACCTAGCTTTATCGGGCTACCTATCTGCTTCTGCATCACTCCATCCCCCCGATCAACCTCAACCACCATTCCCCGCGCCTTCAACTGAGGGTGTTCAGCCGCCTCGGAAACGGTCAATACCGGCTCGACACAGGCATCCTGTTCCGCGAATACCTCCTGCCACTCTGCCAAGGGCTTCTCTGATATCTTCTCCTTGAGCGCCGCCTTCAGAGCTTTTTGGTGCTCTGGATTCTGGCTCAGGGCAAAGCTTTTCATATCGCCGAGACCGAGTGTGTCGCACAGGCGTGCGGAGAACTGGGGTTCAAGGCTCCCAATGGACAGCCAGCGGTTGTCCTGGGTTCGATAGTAGTCGTAGAAGGAGCCGCCGTTCAGCAGCGCGGTTTCCGGCGCCTGTTCCTGGCCACCCGCCAGGCAGGCGGCACCGGACATGGCATTTAGCGCAAAAGCGGCGTCGGTCATGCTGATGTCCACAAACTGACCCGCCCCCGTCTGCTGTCGCTCGATAACGGCGGCGAGAACCCCCATAACGGCATGGTGGGACCCACCTGCCACATCGGCCACCTGAATGCCCAGCGGAGGCGGTCCACTGTCTGCGCGACCACAGTGGCTGCTGACGCCCGCCAGCGACAGGTAGTTGATGTCGTGGCCCGCGCGGTTCCGGTAGGGGCCGGTCTGGCCGTAACCGGTGATCGCGCAGTAGATAAGCCGAGGATTAATGGCCTTCAGGGTTTCGTAGCCGATGCCAAGGCGATCCATCACGCCCGGCCTGAACTGTTCGACGACGATGTCGTACTCCTGAACCAGCTGCTTTACCTTCTCAATGGCCTCTGCTTGCTTAAGGTTCAATGGCAGCGTTTTCTTGCCCCGGGTCAGGTAGGAAAATGCCGTACTGATCTTGCCGTCAAACGGTGGCATGACCTTGGTAAGATCCACTCTGTCCGGTGCCTCCACCCTCAGTACTTCCGCCCCCATATCCGCCAGCATCATGGTGGCATAGGGTCCTGGCAACAGGGTGCTGAAATCGAGGACTTTCAATGAGGTAAGTGGACCTGCCATGGTGCTCTCCTGTGGTAATTCGTCTATCGTGGTGTTTTCAGTCCTGATGCTGCCCTGTTTTCCCCGCCGGGCCAACCGCCGGTTCCGTCATTCCTATTGACTATTTCTTCCAGTTTGCGCGCGGCTCAATGGTTGCATTGTAACCGGGGGGTTTTATGATGGGCTTCATTCAAATAAGGATAAAGGATGACATGTCGGAACTCACTGTTTCCAGGCACTTCGTAGAGGCCGCTCTGACTGGCGCCGAGAAGGCCGGCCTGGATACCCGCGAGATACTCAAGGAAGCCGGTATTTCACCGGATTTGCTGAGGATCGAAATGGCCCGGGTCAGCAGTACCCAGTACAGCCGGCTGATGCAGGCCACGTGGAATGTGATGGAAGATGAGTTCATGGGGCTGGGCCCGAGGCGCTGCCGTACCGGCACTTTTGCCACCATGTGTGCCCTGGTGATCGACTGCCCCAACCTTGAAGCGGTTTACCGCCAGGCGTTCGAGTTCTGCCGGCTTTTCGAGCCCATGGTGGCCATGAAGCTGGAAGTTGATGACGATGCTGCTCGGCTGGTAACGGTGATAGAAGGTGATATAGACGACCCGATGTACTTTTTGCGGGAAAGCATTCTGGTGATCTGGCATCGGCTTGGCAGCTGGCTGATCGGGCAGCCGGTGGAGTTGCTCAAGGCAGAGTTCAGCTACCCCCGACCGCCCCATGGCGACGAGTACCGGCACATCTTTCATTGCCCGCTGTCGTTTGAGGCCAAAGAGACCGCGCTCACCTTCGAAAAACGTTTTCTGCAGGCGCCGGTGATTCGCGACAAATCTGAAATGCGCCAGTTCCTGAAAACCTCACCGGCGGATCTGCTGTCGCGCCCGGATGAGAGCAACACCTTCACTGGCCGCATCCGCGCGCTTATTGGTCGGGACTTTACCCGTTCCCTGCCCGACTTTGAGTGGATTGCCGCAGAGCTCCATACCAGCCCCCAGACCCTGAGGCGGCGGCTTAAGCAGGAAAATACATCGTTTCAGGAAATCAAGGATCTGCTGAGGCGGGATATGGCGATCTATTACCTGTCACGCCCGGATCTGCCCATCAACGACATCGCATTCCGCGTAGGCTTTACCGAACCTTCCACGTTCCATAGGGCCTTCAAGAAGTGGACGGGCGTCACCCCCGGGGCTTACCGCGAGGGCGAACGGGGTCAGCTGCGGGGCTGACCAACGCCCTGCATGGTCTTTATCAGGCGCCCAAGCGTGCGGGCGATTTCTTCTGCCCGTTCGCGGTTCTGGCTCAGTTTCATCAACCGGGAACCATCCCGCGGGTCGTAGATCCAGCAACTGGCGGTGGCACTTTCGCAATTCCACTCGATCTGCGGATTAACGCCGAATACACCCAGTGACTCGGTGGATTTCACCACCCGGCCATTGTCCTCGCGGCGGGACTCCTGAATACTGATCTCGTCGTTCTGCCGGTCGACCTTGTAGGAAATGTCCGCCGGCTGATCAAGCCTTACGATGCGCTGATCTGACCGCCACCCAGCGCCTTCGAGAAGGGTATTGGCGTGAATAACCAGGGCCTGTGCGTCCGATTCCGCCAGGTAAAGCTGCTTCAGTTTCGCCAGCGATTCATCGCCCGCAGGCTCGATAATCGCAACCGGTTCACTCTGGTTCTGACTGTTCTTGCTGGCCAGGGCGCCCTCTTTCTTGCGGGCTTTTTCAACGCTGGTGATCAGTTTGAGTGCATCGTTGTAGTGCTCGCCTTCGGCACCGGCCTGGCTGACGTATTTTTCCAATGCCGCTCGCGACTCATTGAAATGGCCAGATTCCATCATCACCCGGCCACGAAAATAGAAATAGTCTGCCGGTTTCTCACCTTCCAGTTGCTGAAGACGGTTCAGGTATTCCCCCGCTTCGCCCCAGTTTTCCCCGGTAACAGCCTCTTCAGTGGCCAACATCAAGCGGCGGATTTCATGTTCTGGTTCCAGTGCGTATGCCTGACCGGTGATCACCAGCAGCGATGCCAACACAAGGCCGCAAACTGAACTGCGCCCGATTCGGGTTATCTTCACCATTTTATCTACTCCTGTTCGTTTTCTCGGGCGGCGTCTTCTTCGGCATCCACTTCTGCCTGGTCCATAATCGCTTTCGGAAGTTCTTTTTTAACACGAACGCCCAGCTCAACAAAGCGATTGGCCTGGGAGATCAGATTCCCCCGGCCACGGGTCAGGGTGTTCATCGCCGAGTCATAGGTGCCCTGGGCGGTGTGCAGCTGGCTGCCAAGCTTTTCCATGGCCTCCACAAATATTCGAAGCTTGTCGTAAACCGCGCTGGCCCGGTCTGCGATGCGCCGCGCGTTCTGGCTCTGGCGCTCGTATCGCCAGATGTTCTCGATGGTGCGCAATGTGGCCAGTAAGGTGGTTGGTGTAACCACAATAATCTTTCGCTCAAATGCTTCTGCGAATAGGTTCTCGTCCTGCTGAAAAGCGGCCACGAAGGCCGGCTCTATGGGCATGAACAGGAACACGAAGTCCGGCGAGTGCAAGCCGTGAAGCTGGCTGTAGTCCTTCTCGCTCAATGTGCGAATGTGGTTGCGCACGGCTTCAACGTGCTGCTTCAGCGCTTCGTCCCTGGCGGCGTCATCTTCCTCGGTTGCCCATTGTTGATAAGCCAGCAGGGATACCTTGGAATCCACCACCAGGTTGCGCTGGTCCGGCAGATGAACGATCACATCCGGCCGTAACAACTGGTTGTCGCTGTCGCGGTAGCTACCCTGGGTTTCGTACTCGATGCCCTTGCGCAAACCGGAGCGTTCCAGCACCCGCTCAAGAATCAGTTCGCCCCAGTTGCCCTGGATTTTCTTGTCGCCCTTGAGCGCCTTTGTGAGGTTGGAGGCCTCTTCGGTGATCTGGCGATTCAGCTCCTGCAGGGACTTGATCTCGCTTCTCAGGGCCTGGCGATCACGGGTTTCGCTGGTGTAGACATCTTCGACCCGCTTGCGGAAATCCTGCAGTTGATCCCGGAACGGGTTGAGCAGGGTATCGATGCTGGTGCGGGTCTGCTGGCTGAAACGTTCGCTTTTCTGTTCGAAAATACGATTGGCAAGGTTCTCGAACTCCTGCTTCAGGGAATCACGATTGCGCTCCAGCAGCTCCAGTTTTTCCGTGGTTGCCCGGCGCTCCTTAGCCAGGGTGACTTCCTGCTCTCTCAGGGCAACCTTTGCATCACTGACCTCCCTGGAAAGCTCATCGGCACGCTGTTGTTGCACTGTTCTTTCAGCTTCCAGCTGTTCAATGCGCGACAGCCGAGATCGGCTCTCAGACTCCAGCCCGGCAACCTGGTTATCCAGTAAGGCGGCGCGTTGGCGCCAGCTTTCGGTAGCGCGGTTCCCCTTTACGACAAGGAAAGCCAACAGACACAGAACCAGGGCCAGCACTGCCGCAAATACCATGATTTCCGGCTGATTTTCCATAACAGCTACAACGGCCTCAGGCACCCTGATCTCCTTGACTGGTTACTCGACAATGACAATGCCGCAACAGTTTACCGTATTAGCGGAACCTTTTGACGCGTCACCCCGTCGGATACTTGTTGTTACACATTCGGTTATCGACTGCTTGGCAAAAATTTCAACCTGATGCATCCGCCTCTGGACTCGGTGCGTAATATCATCTAAAACGGAAGACAGACGTTGTCTGCCGTCATAGTGGATAGGTTACATCCGGCGCCGCGGTCTCTGGGCAGTATAAAGGACAGGAATTCATCATGCTTAAAGAGCTCTGGAGAAAACTGGGATCTGAATTGTCCCCTGCCGGTTGGCCGGAACTGCACGATAACTGCAGGTCCCAAAGCAATCGTGGCGAGTTCCGTATACTGCCTCACATGACGCACACCGGGGAGTTTCATCTGGAGCGACTGACCAGCATCCTGAAGGGACGTTATGGCAAGAGCTTTCAGAACCGCGGCGATGAGTCCATTCGCGACCTGATCCATTTTGCCTCCCGCATTCAGGATCAGGATGTTCAAAGGGAGCTATTGCTCTTTTACCTCAACTGCTCCCCCATTGTTCAGGAATACCTCCGCTCAGATGAAGTGCTCGCCGAAAACCACTTCCTGTCCCGGACATCCTGAAACAGATAATTCCGCCGTTAATGATCTGTAAACCCTCACAACTGTCATGTTGTTGTATACTTCCGTCCTGTGAATAAGATAGCTTGCCCTTAAGGGCAACGACTTCCATTGCGGCATTCCGGAATTCGAGAATTCAAGCCGCGGGTTCAGAGGTTTCGGATGTTTTTTATGCGTTCAGATTATGGAAAGCTGGCGGCGGCCGTGGTTTTTCTTATTTTTGTTTCCGGTTGTACCGCAAATCGCTACCTTATGGTGGAAAAGGAAGACCTCGACGCCCTGAACTCATCGGTGGTCAACCAGAGCGAGCACCTCATCACCCTTGAGGACCGCACCAGCGAGCGCTTTCAGGCATTGACCCGCCTTAATGAGGAATCCACCCAGAACATTCTTCAAGCGATCACAGAGCAGGTGGAAAAGCCTGCCTGTCCACCGGCACCCAAAGTCCCCGCATGCGAAGTGAATAAAAGCGGTGATGGCCGCGCTGACAGGCTCAAGGGCAAAGTGATCGTTGGCGAAGTGGAAAAATTCTACCTGGCCGGCCCCCGCCTGATTTACGATGCCCGCATCGACAGCGGCGCCGAAACCTCGTCAATGGATGCCAGGAACATCACCCGTTTTGAACGCGACGGCAATAACTGGGTTCGGTTTGACGTACCCATGCCGGATACCGATGATTTTGTCACCATTGAGCGGGAGATTTCCCGCCGTGTCAGGATCATACAATCCAGTACAGACGAGTCAGAAAGGCGTGTGGTAGTCGAATTACAATTCATGATTGGTAATCATCGGCAACAGGCTGAATTCACCCTGACAAACCGCGAACATCTTTCCCATAGCGTGCTGGTGGGGCGAAACATACTGAGAGATGTGATGCTGATTGATGTTGGCAAGGAATTCGCCACTGAACTGCCGGAATCCGTACCCGCAGAAGACAATGGGGATGAGTCTTGACTTCCCGCTCCCGTATACCCTTTTTCGTTGCCATTCTACTGCTGATTGCGGCAGGTATCTCGATCGCCGTCTGGCGCCATGTGGAACTGGGCATCCCCTGGTTTACCGGCGAGCAGAAACCGGTATGGATGGTAGAAGCGAGAATTGATTTTACAGGTACCGGTGAACCGGTGCTTGCGAGCATGAATATCCCGGACCAGCCCCCCGGATTCCGTATTATTTCCGAACAGGCTGCCTCACCGGGCTATGGCTTTTCCATTGTGGAGGATTCCGGTGAGCGCCGGGCAGAATGGTCCAAGCGTGACATCAACGGCCCTCAAACCCTGTATTTCAAGGTGCAATTGGTACCCGACGAACGAGTGCGAACGGGCAACCCCCGGCGTCGGCCCAAACCGGAACCGGTGTTCTGGGAAGAGCCCCAGGCAACGGCAGTGGAAGAGCTGCTGCAACAGGCTGCTGCCCGCTCAAGCACACCGGAGAGTATGACCCGGGAACTGATCAAGCTGCTCCAGCCAGACGGCGGTGCACAGAATACAACCTTGCTGGTTTCCAACGACAACTACATTGACCTGCTTAACCGGATGCTCAACCACGCCGGCATTCCCGCACGCATCGCTGACGGGCTGGCCCTCGAAGACGCGCGGCGCAGGCAACAACTTCGCCCATTCCTGCAGATCTACGACGGCACCAGCTGGCTGACCTTCGATCCCCGGACCGCCGAACAGGGGCTGCCGGAAAACGTACTGCTGTGGCGACAGGCTGCTACCTCCCTGCTTGACTTGGTCGGCGGGGATGACTCGGAAGTGAGTTTTTCCATGCTGCGGCAAACCGTACCGGCACTGCAGCTGGCCCAGTCCCAATCTTCCGAGAATGGCCTGGGCTTCCTCAGCCTGTACCAGCTCCCGATTGAAGAGCAGGGTATGTTCAGAATGCTTCTGCTGCTCCCGCTGGGGGCCCTTGTTGTTGCCTTCATGCGTATCGTGGTGGGCATAAAGACGTCCGGCACCTTCATGCCCATCCTGATCGCTGTCGCATTCGTGCAGACGACGCTGATTCCCGGGCTTATTGCCTTTGTGTCTGTGGTGGCCATCGGCCTGGTGATGCGCGGCTATCTCTCCAGCCTGAACCTGCTGTTGGTGTCCCGAATATCAGCACTCATTATTCTGGTGATTTTCATCACCGCCGGTCTCAGTATTGTCGGTTACCAGATGGGCTTTAATACCGGCATGACAGTGACCTTCTTTCCGATGGTAATTATTGCCTGGACCATCGAACGCATGTCCATACTCTGGGAGGAAGAAGGCGCCCGTGAAGTCCTGGTGCAGAGCACGGGCAGCCTGTTTGTGGCGGTGTGCGCTTTTCTGTTGATGAGTACGCCCCTGGCCGAACACCTGACGTTTAATTTCCCCGAGTTGCACTTTGTGGTGCTGGGGCTAATCTTGCTGATGGGACAGTACACTGGCTACAAACTGTCTGAGCTTCGTCGGTTTCACCCCATGAAGGCCTACGACTGATGGGCTGGATTTCGCCCTTCAAGCTCAATCAGCTGGGAATGCTGAACATGAACCGGCGCAATGTGGATTACATTGCCCGGTACAACAGCCGTATGTCCTACCCGCTGGTGGATAACAAGCTTAAAACCAAGCTGGTGGTGGCCGAGTACGATGTCCGCACACCCAGGCTACTCCAGGTTGTACGCCAGCAGCACGAGATTTCCCATTTCCGACAAATGGCGGAAGATCTAAACGGGTTCGCCATAAAACCCGCCAAGGGTTCCGGTGGCAAGGGCATTACCGTGATAACCGGGCGCGATGGCGACGAATACGTCAAGGCCTCTGGTGCCCGGGTATCGGTGGCCTACCTCGAGCGGCATCTCTCCAATATTCTTGCGGGCCTCTATTCACTGGCCGGAACACCGGACGTTGCGATCGTTGAAAATCTGGTGGAATCCATTCCGGAACTGGCCAGATACTCTTTCCAGGGCGTACCGGATATCCGCATTGTGGTATTTCAGGGTTATCCGGTAATGGCGATGCTACGGCTGGCCACCAAAGCCTCTGATGGCAAGGCCAACCTGCATCAGGGCGCTGTTGGGGTTGGGCTGAACATTGCCAATGGCCGCAGCCTGAATGCGGTGCAGTTCAACCGTCCTATCACTTTACACCCGGATACGGGCCTGGCACTGGACGACATCGCCATCGATGACTGGCAGGAAATGCTGGTCATGGCCTCAAGGTGCTATGAGGCAACCGGGCTGGGCTATATGGGGGTTGATCTGGTGGTTGATGTGAACGAAGGCCCACTGCTACTTGAGCTGAATGCCCGCCCTGGCCTGGCTATCCAGATGGCCAATGGCCGTGGTCTTTTGCCACGCCTCAGGCAGATCGAGGCCCTGCGCAAGCCACACTTTACGCCGGAAGATCGGGCTGCTTTTGCGATGGAAACCTTCACCGCGAAAGTCTGAGCCACGAAATCCAGGCATAAAAAAACCGGGGTGACTTGAAGTCACCCCGGTTTTTTTATTGCGCCATGATCAGAGCTTGCCTTCCGCAAGCAACAACTTACGCTCATGGCTGAGGCCTTTCAGCAGCCCCCAGGTCATCACCAGCAGCACTGCTGTAAAGGGCAGGCCTGCGGTTATCGCAACTGCCTGGATGGCACCCAGGGCATCGCCACCACCACCGAAGATCAGGGCTGCGGCAATCGCACCCTCCATGACCACCCAGAACACACGCTGCGCGGTCGGCGCATCGGTTTTACCACCGGCGGTAATGCTGTCGACAACCAGCGAGCCGGAATCTGAGGAGGTCACGAAGAAGACCAGCACCAGCACGATACCCACGAAAGAGCTGATCGCCACGAATGGCAGGTTGGCCAACATCTGGAACGAAGCCAGGGGAACCTCTGTCAGACCGTCTTCGGCCAGTGCGCCAATGCCTTGCTGGATTTGCTCCAGTGCGGAGCCACCAAACGCACTCATCCAGACGACGGTAATAACGGTCGGAACAATCAGTACCGCGGTGACAAACTCACGAACTGTACGGCCCCGGGAAACCCGTGCGATGAACATGCCGACGAACGGTGACCAGGAGATCCACCAGGCCCAGTAGAAGACCGTCCATCCGTGGAACCAGGCTTCGTCCTCACGCCCGAAGGGGTTGCTCAACTGCAACGCATTACCCACGTAGCTGGACGATGTGACCCAGAACGTTTCGAAGATGGTCATGGTCGGGCCGGCAAAAATGATGAAAAACAGCAGGATTGCCGCCAGCGACATGTTGATGTTGCTCAGAAGCTTCACACCGCCGTCCAGGCCACGCAGCACTGATATCAGGGCAGCGGCCGTCACGCCGGTAATAATGGCCATCTGGACGTTTATGCCGGACGAAATCCCGAACAGGTAATCCAGCCCGGCTGCGGCCTGCTGGGCACCGAAACCCAGGGAGGTGGCAAGACCGAAAATCGTCGCCACTACCGCCAGGGTATCGATGATGTGTCCGGGCCAGCCCCACACTCGGTCTTTCAGCAAAGGGAAGAAGGCTGAGCGGATAGTCAGTGGCATATTCTTGTTATAAGCGAAGAATGCCAGTGACAATGCCACAATTGCATAGATTGCCCAGGGATGCAGGCCCCAGTGATACATGGTGGCGCCCATGGCCAGCTTGGCGGCCTCCGGCGTATTGGCCTCAACACCCAAAGGCGTCTCATACCAGCCAGTGTAGTAGGCTACCGGTTCCGCAACAGCCCAGAACATGAGGCCGATACCCATGCCTGCCGCGAACAGCATCGCAAACCAGGACATCGTCGAGAAGTCCGGTTTGGCGTCCATGCCGCCTATGCGGATTTTGCCAACAGGCATGAAAATCAGCGCGAGAGAAACCACCACAAAAATATTGGCACTGATCAGAAAGAACCAGTCAAATTGGGCGATTGTCCACCATTTTGCACCGTCAAGAAGTTCTTTTGCTTCTGCCGGGAAGATCAGCGTACCTATAACGAACGCTACCACCAGTACCGCCGTGATCGGGAATACTGGCGCATGCAGATCGAGGCCAAAAGGAGTTACATTATCCTGGCCTGCGACGTAATCCGTTGAGTATTCGTCTTTTACAACGTCGCCCACGTTTTGAGCCTCCTGTTTGAGTAAAACTATTCAATGTTCGGATGCCAACGTTACAAGCTCGCCATCTTATTGCTTTGAGCTCAAAACATCAAAGAACACGTACGTACGCCCCAAAACCAAGCTTAGACCAATATTCATAAGCGCGAGAAAAAACCATCTGAAGTGATTTCACCTCACGATACGTAATCCCAGGTTGAATATTGATACCATCCAGCTAACCCGTCGCTTTTCCGCTCAGAGGATCCAATGGCAAAAACCCGAACCATCCCCTTCCGCTACACCGTCTATGTACTGAGCCTGACAGGCTTGCTGCTATCGCTGCTGGCGGGCGCTCTACTCCAGGGCTGGACTATTGCCCTGCCATTTGTGTTCGCTGCCTTCACAGCGCTTGGCACCTGGGACCTGTTGCAGCGTAAGCGCACAGTCAGCCGCAATTACCCGATCCTTGCCCATTTTCGGTACTTTCTCGAGTCCATCGGCCCCGAAATACGGCAGTACTTCATCCAGTCAGACACTGAGGAGCGCCCCTTTTCCCGGGAACAGCGAACGATCATCTACCAGCGAGCCAAAAATATTCTCGACAAACGCCCTTTCGGCTCCCAACTGGGCATGTATGACGAGGGCTTCGAGTGGATCAACCACTCGCTGAGGCCGGCGGAGCTGACCAATTCCGACTTTCGCATCGTGATCGGCAAGCACTGCGCCAAGCCCTATAACGCCAGCGTCTTCAACATATCCGCGATGAGCTTCGGTTCGCTCTCTGCCAATGCCATCCTGAGCCTGAATACCGGCGCGAAACTGGGCGGCTTCTATCATGATACCGGCGAAGGCTCCATCTCCCGGTACCATCGGGAGCCGGGAGGGGACCTGGTTTGGGAAATCGGTTCCGGCTACTTCGGGTGTCGCCACGAGGACGGCACGTTCAATGAGGAAATGTTTGTCCAGAATGCCACCACTGACCAGGTAAAAATGATAGAGGTCAAACTATCTCAGGGTGCAAAACCCGGCCACGGTGGCATTTTGCCCGCAGAAAAAGTAACCCGGGAAATCGCCGAAGCGCGGGGTGTCAAACCCGGGGAGGATGTCGTCTCCCCTGCCAGCCATTCAGCTTTCTCAACCCCCATAGAGTTACTGGAATTCCTGGAGCGACTACGTGAACTGTCCGGTGGCAAGCCAGTGGGTTTCAAACTGGCCATCGGTCATCCCTGGGAGTGGTTTGCCATCGTCAAGGCGATGCTCGAAACAGGCAAGAAGCCGGACTTTATCGTTGTTGATGGTGGCGAAGGGGGCACAGGTGCGGCGCCCCTTGAGTTTATTAACCGGCTGGGAACACCCATGAAAGAAGCCTTGTTGCTGGTTCATAACACGCTGGTGGGGACCAATCTGAGAGAGGACATCGCCATAGGCGCTGCCGGCAAAATCACGTCGGCCTTCAACGTTGCCAGAACCCTGGCATTGGGTGCCGACTGGTGCAACGCAGCCCGCGGTTATATGTTTTCGCTGGGGTGCATTCAGGCCCTGAACTGCCACACCGGCAAATGCCCCAGCGGCGTTGCCACCCAGGACCCCAGGCGCAGCAACAAGCTCGATGTGCGGGACAAGAGCCAGCGGGTTTACAACTACCACAGAAACACCCTGGATGCGCTCATGAACCTGCTCGCGGCCTCGGGCCTCAGTCATCCGTCTGAACTGGGGCCGGAGCACATTATTCGCCGCACCTCCAGAACAGAAATCCATTCGTATATGGACCTGTTTCCGTTCCTCGAACCCGGCGCCCTTTTGACAGGGGTAAAAACCGGTGAGCGGGTATTCGATATTTACTGGCCAGACGCCACGGCGAACAGCTTTGAGCCACCAGAATTTATCCGTCAGCTCCGGGAAACCAAGCTGCAATAGAAATACCCGGGGAATTGCCGAAAGGATGTTTATTTTTTGCGGGGGCTGGTGTAGACTTCGCTCCCGCTAAGCCACTGAGATTTATCTCAAGTTTCTTTGGCCCATAGCAGTATCGGGGCGTAGCGCAGCTTGGTAGCGCACTTGCATGGGGTGCAAGGGGTCGTAGGTTCAAATCCTACCGTCCCGACCAGAATTCCCTACACAAAGCCCGGGCCGGAAGGTCCGGGCTTTGCTGTTTTTAGTCGGTCAGGAAAGTCGTGCTGTCAGCCGTTGTCTCGATCACAACCTCATCCGTTCGATCTTTGAGACTGACTCCGGATATCCTGAGTCGTCTTGCCTCTTCCATCAGGTAGCGAAGCCGTTGGCTTGCTTGCTCAAAACTCAGGCCGCCTGGCCGCACATTCGAGATGCAATTGCGGCGAGCATCTCTCAAACCCCTCTCCGGCCCCCAGGTAAGATACATCCCCAGGCTATCGGGTGAGCTGAGGCCGGGGCGTTCCCCGATCAGGACAACCACCACGCTGGCTCCCAGGCATTCGCCAATTTCGTCACCTATGGCCACCCGCCCCTGCTCCACAATGGTCACGGGCGCCAGTCGCCAACCCCCGGGTTCTTCATTCAGATCCCTGAGAAGCTGCGTGACCATGGGCTCCGCATTGTTCTGGATCGCGGAGGATGACAGGCCATCGACAATCACAATGGCCACCACGGGCTCGCTCTGATCGCGGACCCGATGCCTGACAAGCTGTTCTAGCGACTCCTGCGACAACTCCCGCCCCAGATCCGGCCGCTGAAGGTAGGTCAGCCTGTCTTGCGCCTGGCTTTTCAGCAACAGCGGGGAGTCGCCCGGCAAGTCTGCTGGTGATGCGCTCAGGTTTTCCACCAGGCGCTTCACATCCAGCGGAAAGTGAACCGCATCCCTTGCCCGGGCATGGGCAAGCTGAAACTTGAGGAGCTCGCGCGTAGGCAGGCTGATGCCAGCCCGGCCGAGGCCAATCCGGGCATCGGTAAACTGGCGCAGTACTCGCCAGACGTTTCCGGTAACAAGCGGCTTCTCTTCACTCATCGCCTACCTCCCGGGTCAACGCTTTCAATGGCGCCCTGAACCGGTCAGGCAACTGCCTGCTCGGTTCGTATCGTGAGTCGTTTTCGAAGATCTGCATTCGAACGAGCCAGTCCTCGAACTCGGGAGCAGGCTTCAGGTCAAGGACACGGCGGGCGTAAAGAGCGTCGTGGAAGGAGGTGGTCTGGTAGTTCAGCATGATGTCGTCGGAACCGGGAATACCCATGATGAAGGTGCAGCCTGCGACCCCCAGCAGGGTAAGCAGGTTGTCCATATCGTTCTGGTCGGCTTCCGCATGGTTGGTGTAACAGATATCGCACCCCATGGGCAGGCCGAGCAGCTTCCCGCAAAAGTGATCCTCCAGGCCAGCGCGGATGATTTCCTTGCCGTCGAACAGGTATTCCGGGCCGATGAAACCAACAACCGTGTTGACCAGCAGCGGGTCGAAGCGCCGCGCCACGGCGTAGGCCCTCGCCTCACAGGTCTGCTGGTCGATGCCGTGGTGGGCATTCGCAGACAAGGCACTGCCCTGCCCCGTCTCGAAGTACATCACGTTGCTGCCGACCGTACCCCGCTTCAGGGACAGGGCCGCCTCCCGCGCCTCCTGAAGTGTCGAGAGACTGAAGCCAAAGCTGCTGTTGGTGGCCTCCGTACCCCCGATGGACTGGAACACCAGGTCCACCGGTGCGCCCTGCTCTATTGCCTCAAGCGTGTTGGTGACATGGGTAAGCACACAGGACTGGGTGGGAATGTCGTATTTCCGGATAACATCATCCACCAGGCCCATCAGTTTGATGGCCTGGCTGACGTTGTCTGTGGCCGGGTTGATGCCGATGACCGCATCGCCATTTCCGTAAAGAAGACCGTCCAGGATGCTCGCGGCAATGCCGGAAACGTCGTCGGTCGGATGATTCGGCTGCAGGCGGGTTGAGAGATGGCCGGGCAGGCCGATGGTGTTCCGGAAGGCCGTTGTCACCTGGCATTTCTTCGCTACCAGGATGAGATCCTGGTTCCGCATCAACTTGCTTACGGCCGCGACCATTTCCGGAGTCAGGCCGGTGCGCAGTTTTTCCAGGGACTCCGGCGTTGCGTGATCGCTCAGCAACCAGTTACGAAAGTCCCCTACGGTGAGGTGCGCTACTGGTGCGAATGCGACCGGATCGTGGGAATCCAGTATCAGACGCGTGACCTCATCCTGCTCATAAGGCACCAGCGCCTCGGAGAGAAACTCCCTGAGTGGCAGCTCTGCCAGGCGCATCTGGGCAACCACACGCTCTTCCGCGGAGTCGGCCATAATACCGGCGAGCCGGTCACCTGATCGTGCCGGCGTTGCCTTTGCCAACAGGTCCGCAAGGGTCCTGAAGTGCCAGGTTCGTGCTCCCAGTGTAAAGGTGTACTTGTGAGTCATCTGCTTGCCCGCCCTGTTTCACGAGCGACTAGCCGAAATGGAAAAAGGCCAGCTTGTTGCCATCCGGGTCGCGAACGTAGGCGCCGTAGAACTGGTCAGGGATACGCTGGCCCGGTTCTCCGTCACTGGTTCCCCCCAGCTCAATCGCGCGCTGGTAATGGGCATCGACCGCTGCTTTCGAACCCGGCGGAATCGCGAACATATTTCCGTTACCACAGTTCGCATCCTGGCCATCCGCCGGCGTGCAAACCGCCAACATGGGTGACTTCATGTCCTTACCGATAAAGGCGATTCGACCAAGATCCAGCAGTTCTTTGGCGCCAAGATCACCCAGCAGGTCGAGGTAAAACTTCTTGGCTTTCGCCATGTCCTTAACACCAATGGTGACGTATCCGATCATGCTGTTTGTCTCCTGTTTGATAATAGATGCAGATAGCTATACGAGCCATTGCATGAAAATAGCCACTGATAACAAAAAAACCGAAGGCGAACCTTCGGTTTTCGATGTCTGAACCGGGCGGGCGTTCACTTCACCGGAGTGTTGAGCACATCCAGAACTTCCTCAAGTTCGGTGATCATCTGCCGTATCAGTTGCTTGTACTGGGACGTGTCGTCTTTTACCTCGTGGCTGCTGAGCTTCTGTTTCGCCCCGCCAATGGTATAGCCCTGATCGTAAAGCAGGCTTCGGATCTGGCGAATGGTAATCACATCCGCACGCTGGTAATAACGGCGATTACCACGACGCTTGACCGGCGACAGTTGAGGAAACTCCTGCTCCCAATACCTGAGAACGTGCGCTTTTACCGCGCAGAGTTCGGCGACTTCACCAATGGTAAAGTAACGTTTACCCGGTATTGTGGGTAGTTCGTTGTTATGACTGGGTTCCAGCATACGCTTCTACTTTCTGTTTTAGTTTTTGTCCCGGTCGAAACGTAACAACTCGCCGTGCACTGATCGGGATTTCCTCACCAGTCTTCGGGTTCCGTCCCGGCCTCTGCTTCTTGTCGCGCAGATCGAAGTTGCCGAATCCTGACAGTTTGACCTGTTCATTATGGCTGAGAGCGCCCCTGATTTCGTCGAAAAAAGCTTCTACCATCTCCTTGGCTTCGCGTTTGTTAAGCCCCAATTCCTCGTACAAGCGCTCCGCCATTTCCGCTTTCGTCAAAGCCGCCATCTGTTAACTCCTCAGTGTTGCCCCCAACTCTTCCTGCAATGCCTCTATGACACCGTTGAAGAGCGAATGCACCTCTTCTTCATTTAGTGTGCGCTCAGGATGCTGCCAGAACAGGCTGAGGGCAAGGCTGCGATTACCTTCACCCAGGCTTTCACCTTCATAGACATCAAACGCACGCAAAGCCGTGAGGTGCTCGCCAGCGTGCTTTTTGGCCACACGCTCAACATCTGCAAACCCCACATCGCTTCCGATAATAATAGCCAAATCACGCCGAACTTCAGGGAATTTTGAAACATCTTTGAAATTAGGCACATATCCAGAAACGATCGAATTCAAGAATAGCTCAAACATCAGAATCGTGCCATTAAGTTCCAGTTTTTTCTGAACTTGTGGGTGCAACGTGCCCAGCCAGCCTACATGTTCGCCATCCCGCAGCAATTCAGCCGTCTGGCCTGGATGCAAAGCCGGGTGCTGGCTGGCAAGAAACTGCACTTCGATCCCAAGAAGTCGGAAAAGGCTTTCCATTTCTCCTTTTACATCAAAGAAATCGGCATTTCTGCGACCGTTCGCCCAGTTTTCGGGTAGCTGACTGCCAACGACCACACCAGCGAGCATTGGCTGCTGATCGATCTGGTCGCCATCCTTTACAAACCTCAGGCCGGTCTCGAACAGTCGGATGCGTGGCTGCTGTCGATTCTGGTTGTGTGCCACTGTTTTCAGCAACCCACTCCACAGGGTGGTACGCATGACCGACAGGTCGGAAGAAATCGGGTTCGCCAGAGCGATACCCTCCCGCTCCGGATCAACCAGAGTCTGGACTTTCGGGTCAACGAAGCTGTAGGTGATCGCTTCCTGATAACCACAGGAAACAAAGTAATCCTGGATGGCGGAAACCGGGCGAATGGCTTCTTCCCGAGGTCGCAGGCCGAGGGCCCCGATCGGCTCTGTTACAGGCAGGTTGTTGTAGCCGTAGATTCGGCCAATCTCTTCAATCAGGTCTTCTTCGATACTGATATCGGGGCGGAAGCTGGGTACATGCACGCGCCAGCCGTTCTTCAGCAGTTTGTCGATATGCAGGCCAAGCCGTGTCAGGATTTCCTCAACCGTGGTCCGGTCAATTGCCAGCCCAAGAACATCCGCAACGCGCTGCTCACGAAGATCCACCGTGCGGTCTTCCGGAAGGTCCTGCTTGCTGGCCACCTCCACAATTTCGCCGGGTTCACCGCCGACGATCGACATCAACAATGCGGTGGCCCGCTCCATGGCGTCACGGGCAAGCTCATAGTCCACGCCCCGCTCAAAGCGATGAGAGGCGTCGGTATGGAGGCCATAATGGCGGGCCTTGCCGGCCAGGGTGATTGGATCGAAATACGCCGCTTCCAGAATCAGGTCACGGGTTTTCTCACTCACACCCGAATGCTCTCCGCCCATCACACCTGCAATGGCAATGGGTTTGGCGTGATCGGCAATGACCAGGGTATCGACGGTCAGCTCCACTTCCTGTCCGTCAAGCAGTACCAGTTTTTCGCCCGGCTTCGCCATGCGAACAACAATCCCCCCTTCGATTTCGTCGCGATCAAACGCATGCAGGGGCTGGCCCAGCTCAAGCATGACGTAGTTGGTAACATCCACAGCCGCGTCAATGGAGCGAATACCGGAGCGGCGCAGCTTCTCCTGCATCCACAGAGGTGATTCAACGCTCAGGTCCACGTTGCGCAGAATACGGCCCAGGTATCTGGGGCAGCCTTCGGGGGCCTTGACCGTAATCTCCGGCACCTCAGCGTGTACCGCTTCCACAGGACCGATCTCCGGGCCTTCAACCACCAGACTGTTCAGCACACCCACTTCACGGGCGATGCCTTTAATCGAGAGGCAGTCACTGCGGTTCGGCGTCAGGTCTACATCGATAGTGACATCGTTCAGTTTGAGAAATTCAGCCAGCTCCTGGCCTACCGGCGCATCTTCGGGCAATTCCATCAGGCCATCGTGATTTTCAGACAGGCCCAGTTCGACCTCCGAGCACAGCATTCCTTCGGACGGCTGCCCACGAAGTTTGGCCTTCTTGATCTTGAAATCGCCCGGTAGCACCGCGCCCACAACGGCAAAGGGCACCTTTAGGCCATCACGGACATTGGGGGCGCCACAAACCACCTGTACGGTCTGGGTGCCATCACTAACCTGACAGACCCGGAGCTTGTCCGCATCCGGATGAGGCGCTACGGAAACCACTTCACCCACCACAATGCCACTGAACTTGCCGGCTACCGGCTCGAATCCGTCAACTTCCAGACCCGCCATGGTGATCTGGTCCATCAATGCCTGGGTGTCATTCGCCGGATTAACCCATTCCCGTAGCCACTGCTCACTGAATTTCATGGTATCTGCCTTGTCCTGATGCGGTTTTGCCTGTTAATTCAACTGCCCTGATGACGCGCTCAACGGAATTGCCGCAGAAAGCGGAGGTCGTTCTCGAAGAACATACGCAGGTCGTTCACGCCATAGCGAAGCATGGCCAGGCGCTCGACACCGAGACCAAACGCAAAACCACGGTATTCCTCGGCGTCGATACCGCAATGCTCGAATACTTTGGGGTGGACCATGCCGCAGCCCATCACTTCCAGCCACTTGATGCTGCCGTCCTCTTCACGCCCCCACTCGATATCCACTTCCGCGGACGGCTCGGTGAACGGGAAATAAGAGGGGCGAAAACGCACTTCCAGGTCCCGCTCGAAGAATACCCTCAGGAATTCCTCCACGGTGCTCTTCAGGTCGGCGAAGCTGACGTTTTTCTCGACCAGCAACCCTTCCACCTGGTGGAACATCGGGGTGTGGGTCATATCGGAGTCGCAGCGATACACTCGGCCCGGGCAGATCATGCGGAACGGCGGCTTGCCAGCTTCCATGGTACGGATCTGTACCGGAGACGTGTGAGTGCGCAGCAAGGTGCCCGGATTGAAATAGAAAGTATCGTGCATGGCACGGGCCGGGTGGTGGCCGGGAATATTCAGAGCCTCGAAGTTGTGATAGTCGTCTTCGATTTCCGGTCCCTGCTCCACGGTATAGCCGGCACGGGAGAAAAACTGTTCGATACGCTGGAGGGTTCTGGTCACCGGGTGCAGACCACCCAGGTCCTGGCCGCGGCCAGGCAGAGTCACATCAATGGATTCGCTGGCCAGCTTCAGTTCTATGGCGGCTCGCTCAAGATCCGTGCGGCGGGCGTTAATTGCCTGCTCCACCTGCCCCTTGGCTTCATTGATCTTCTGGCCGGCTGCCGGGCGCTCTTCCGCAGACAGTTTGCCCAGTGTTTTTGCCTGTTGGGTAATCACACCCTTCTTGCCAAGGTATTCAACACGAATCTGGTCCAGCGCCTGCAAGCTGTCTGCGCTGTCGACTGCCGCCAGACCGTCCTGAACGAGTTGATCCAGGTTTTCCATTGACCCTGCTCCAATCCAGAAATGGAATCGCTCTAAACAAAAATAGGGGAAGAGCGCGCCCTTCCCCTATCAGAAGGCGTCGTCATGAACCCATGAGGACGCCTGAATCGATCAGTAACCGATGAAAGAGCTAAGCGATCACAGAGACGCTTTTGCCTTCTCAACAACAGCAGTAAACGCCTGCTGCTCGTTCATGGCCAGGTCAGCCAGAACTTTACGATCAATCTCGACATTGGCCTTTTTCAGACCGGCAATCAGACGGCTGTAAGACAGACCGTTGGCGCGGGCGCCAGCATTGATACGGGCGATCCACAGTGCGCGGAATGAACGCTTGCGGTTACGACGGTCACGGTAAGCATACTGACCGGCCTTGATAACCGCCTGCTTGGCTACACGATAGACGCGGCTGCGCGCTCCGTAATAACCCTTGGCCTGACTGAGAATCTTTTTGTGACGACGACGTGCTACCACGCCACGTTTTACACGAGCCATACTTTAATCCTTCTACCTTTAAACCTTTGCAGGAATGGTTAGCGGCTGAATCAGCACGCTGTCATACGCTTGATGGAAGCCACGTCGGCCTTGGCGATCAGCTTGGTACCACGGAGCTGACGCTTACGCTTGGGGCTCTTCTTGGTCAAGATATGACTGGTGAAGGACTGCTTGTGCTTGAAGCCAGTGGCGGTTTTCTTGAACCGCTTGGTGGCCCCACTTTTGGTTTTCATCTTGGACATTTTTTAAAACTCCGCATTCTGTTTTTAAGTGATATCAATGTGCCCCTGAACGACAAATCCCCCGCGACCGCGGGGGATCTCACCGGATCAGGTTCACTTCTTCTTGCGGGGAGCCACAACCATGGTCATCTGGCGGCCTTCCATCTTCGGCCGCTGTTCTACCTGGGCAATCTCGTCAATATCCTCTTCAATCCTGTTCATGAGCTTCATACCGATTTCCTGGTGTGCCATCTCACGCCCACGGAAGCGAATAGTGAGTTTGCCGCGGTCCCCGTTTTCAAGGAAACGTACCAGGTTGCGTAGTTTGACCTGATAATCCCCTTCTTCAGTTCCTGGTCGGAACTTAAGCTCTTTGACCTGAGTCTGCTTCTGCTTTTTCTTCGCAGCAGCCTTGGCCTTCTTCTCATCGAAGATTTTCTTGCCGTAGTCCATTATCTTACAGACGATCGGATCGGAATCCGTAACCTGAACCAGGTCAAGAGACGCTTCTTCTGCCTGCTTGATTGCATCTTCGATCGACACTACGCCGACTTGGTTGCCCTCTGCGTCAATAAGACGGACTTCAGTTGCGTCAATATTCTCATTGATTGGCGCCTTTGGTGTACGCCCCCGATTCGCTCGCTGTTTAATAATCAGATCTCCGTCTTGGTTCTGCCTTTGCGATTGATTTCGTCAGCCATTAGCTGCTCAAACGCGTCCAGCGATAAAGTCCCCAAATCTTCGCCTTTGCGGGTTCTCACCGCAACGGCGTTGTTCTCGACTTCTTTGTCGCCGACAACAACAAGGAAAGGGACTTTGTTGATAGTATGCTCGCGGATTTTAAAGCCGATCTTCTCGTTTCTCAAGTCGGCATTAACCCTATAGCCAAGGGAATCCCATTTTTTTGCAAGATTCTGGCAATAATCACGCTGATTATCGGTAATATTCAGCACCGCAATCTGCGTCGGGGCCAGCCAGGTCGGGAAAGCACCTTCGTATTCTTCAATAAGAATGCCGATGAAGCGTTCGAACGATCCCAAAACCGCCCTGTGCAGCATAACAGGCGTCTTGCGCTCTGAATTATCTGCCACATATTGCGCACCCAGGCGGCCCGGCATGGAAAAATCGACCTGAATGGTACCACATTGCCATACCCGGCCGATGCAGTCTTTCAGAGAAAATTCGATTTTCGGCCCATAAAAGGCGCCTTCGCCCGGTAATAACTCCCAGTCTACACCCTCACGATTCAGCGCCTCTTCCAGGGCCGCTTCCGCCTTGTCCCAGACTTCGTCAGAGCCAACACGCTTTTCCGGCCGGGTTGAGAGCTTGTACAGGATCTCAGTAAATCCGAAGTCCTCATAGATCTCGTGAAGCATCTCTATAAAGGACGACACCTCCTGCTGAATCGCATCTTCCTCGCAGAAAATGTGCGCATCGTCCTGGGTGAATCCACGCACACGCATCAGGCCGTGCAGGGCACCGGAGGCTTCGTTGCGGTGGCAGGAGCCAAACTCCGCCAGGCGCAGGGGCAAATCCTTGTAGCTCTTGAGGCCCTGATTGAACACCTGCACGTGGCATGGACAGTTCATAGGCTTGATGGCGTAGTCGTGCTTCTCGGACTCTGTGGTAAACATGTCGTCCTTGAACTTGTCCCAGTGCCCGGACTTTTCCCACAGTGACCGTGACACCACCTGTGGCGTCTTGATTTCCTGGTAACCGTGGTCATGCTGCTTGCGGCGCATGTACTGTTCGATTTCCTGGTACAGGGACCAGCCATCCGGATGCCAGAACACCATACCCGGCGCTTCTTCCTGCATATGGAACAGGCTCAGCTTCTTGCCGATCTTGCGGTGATCCCGCTTCTCAGCCTCTTCCAGGCGGTGGAGATAGGCTTTCAGGTCTTTCTTGTTGCCCCAGGCGGTACCGTACACACGCTGCAACTGCTCGTTGCTGGTGTCGCCGCGCCAGTAGGCACCGGCTACTTTGGTCAGCTTGAAGGCCTTGAGCTTGCCGGTACTGGGCACGTGGGGCCCGCGACACAGGTCGATGAAGTCACCCTGGCGGTAGAATGACAGGTCTTCATCACCCGGAATGTCTTCTATGATGCGAACCTTGTACTCCTCGCCCATTTCATCGAACAGACGCACGGCTTCATCACGGGACATGACCGAGCGGGAAACGGGAATGTCCTGCTTCGCCAGCTCTTCCATGCGCTTTTCGATCCGGCTCAGGTCTTCATTGGTAAACGGCCGGTCGAACTTGAAATCGTAGTAGAACCCGTTATCCACAACCGGGCCAATGGTGACCTGGGCAGAGGGAAACAGTTCCTTCACAGCCATCGCCAGCAAGTGGGCAGTGGAATGGCGGATAATATCCACGCCGTCGTCATCCCGCTCGGTAACAATGGCGAGATCGGCGTCTTCGTCAATGGGATAGCTGGTATCAACCAGCTTGCCGTTAACACGGCCGGCGATAGCGGCCTTGGCAAGACCGGCCCCGATGTCTGCTGCGACATCGTGAACGGTTACAGATTCGGCAAAACTGCGGTGACTGCCATCAGGCAGGGTTACAACTGGCATAATTAGCTCCTGGAGTTCCAGAGGTGATCCGTACCAAAGACCACATGTTGACGGTTGGCCGCGACACAAACCGCGGACCGTTGCGGGCAGGAGTTTAACAGAAAAAAACCCGGCAGGTTAATGCCGGGTTTTCACATGTGATGATCAGCCGTAGGCACTGGCCTCTTCCGGCGTTCGCCGCCTTAACTGGCCAAAGGCAACAAGCCCCAGGAGGATGAGTGCGGGAATGAACATCAGCTCTTTTGGTGGGCGGTCAAGTTCAACCTGCACTGAGTCAATAGTCCAGCCGAAGCTGATACCGGCATCCTCAGCCGCACTGCCATAGCCGACAAAGTCCACCACCATGGCATCGTCCTGACGGGACAGTTCCAGGCCGGCGCTCGCGAGCCTTGCTTCCGGGGACTCTCCGGCCGGTAACTCGAGGCTCAGGTAGGTCGACACCTCATCACCACTCAGGGACATGCCAGACGCCTGAAGGACGATAGACCCGCCCGCAGGCACATTCTCGACATGCTCCGTCACTTCAGTTGCCGGTCGATCCTCCGTTGGCGGGTAGACCATATCCCACCAGTAGCCCGGGCGGAACAGGGTGAAGGTGATCAGCAACAACAGTGCGGACTCCCATTTATAGCTCTTGGTGAACCAGTACCCCTGGGTGGCCGCCGAGAAAACCAGCATGGCAGTTACGGCACTGGCTATGGTGACCAGCAGATCAAACCATCCCGTCAGCCCGATCAGCAATAACTGGGTATTGAAGATGAACATGAACGGAAGAATGGCCGTCCGGATATCATAGGTGAAACCCTGGATACCCGTTCGTATCGGGTCGGCACCCGAGATGGCAGCCGCCGCGTAGGCGGCCAGCCCCACGGGCGGCGTATCATCCGCCAGTATGCCAAAGTAGAACACAAACAGGTGCACCGCAATGAGTGGTACCAACAGGCCATTCTGAGCACCCAGGGTGACGATCACCGGCGCCATCAATGTCGAAACAACAATATAGTTGGCCGTGGTGGGCAGCCCCATGCCCAGGACCAGGCTGATAATGGCGGTAAAGATCAGCATCAGTAGCAGGTTACCGCCCGAAATGAACTCCACGAACTGAGTCATCACCAGACCAATACCGGTCAGTGTCACGGTGCCTACCACTATGCCGGCGGTCGCCGTTGCCACACCGATACCAACCATGTTCCGCGCGCCCGTCACCAACGAATGCAACAAGTCGACGAAGCCGGTTTTTGTTTCAGTCAGGAAATTGCCCTTCTTGTGAAAAAAGGCTTTCAGCGGCTGCTGGGTGATAACAATAAAAATCATGAATACTGTGGCCCAGAAGGCGGACAACTGGGGAGAAAAACGCTCAACCGTCAGACACCAGACCAGCACCACCACCGGCAGAAGGAAATAGAGGCCAGTCTTCACCGTCGGCGCGACGTCCGGAAGCGTATCCATTGCAGAGTCAGGATCGTCCTGTTCCAGTTCCGGGAAGCGGGTCGAGTACCAGACCAGCCCTATGTAGACAAAAAGCAGCAAAGGCCCGAGAACCCATATAGCTGACTCACCAAGCACAACCTTGAGCCAGCCAATACCGTAATAAACGACAAAGGTAAGAGCACTCAGGCCGAGCAGAATCACAACCCAGTTCAACAGACGCTGAGCCAGAGTCGGCCGATTCGGGCGCTCAATACCCTTCATCTTCAGCTTACAGGCTTCCAGGTGAACGATATAAATCAACGCCACATAGGAAATCAACGCCGGCAATATTGCATGCTTGATAACTTCCAGGTAGGAAATCCCCACATACTCAACCATCAGAAACGCCGCAGCGCCCATAATGGGAGGGGTCAGCTGGCCGTTGGTCGAGGCAGCCACTTCAACAGCACCTGCCTTGGTAGCCGGGAAGCCAACCCGTTTCATCAACGGGATGGTAAACGTACCGGTGGTGACCACGTTGGCAATGGACGAGCCGGAAATGACACCACTCAAGCCACTGGATACAACGGCGGCCTTGGCCGGCCCGCCACGCATGTGGCCCAGCATGGCGTAGGCAACCTTGATGAAGTAGTTGCCCGCCCCTGCCCGCTCCAGCAGTGCACCAAAGAGGACGAACAGGAAGACGAAGCTGGTTGAAACACCCAGGGCAACACCGAAAACACCTTCCGTACCCAGCCACATATGGGACGACAGCTTACTGAAGCTTGCGCCCTTGTGGGAGATAACGTCCGGCATATAGGGGCCAGCCAGTGCATAGACAAGAAACACGCCTGCGACAATGGTCAGCGGCAAACCCAACGCCCGACGGGTAGCTTCCAGCAGCAACACCATACCGCCGAGGGCAACAATCAGGTCCTGGGTTATCGGTGACCCCGGACGGGTAGACAGCTCGTCGTAGAAAAAATACAGATAGGAAGCTGCAAAAGCAGCGGCCAGTGCAAGAATCCAGTCATAGAACGGAACGTGATCAACATTCCTGCCCCGAATCATCGGGTAAGCGGCAAACGCCAGGAAGGTAGCGAATGCAAGATGAATAGATCTCGATTCCGTTGAATTAAAAACGCCGAACTCGACGATATAAGGCAACGGTGATGCTATCCATAGCTGAAAAAGTGACCAGAACAGGGGGACAACAAAAAGTATCCTGGCAGCCATACCAGTTGCGGCTCTTCCACCGGTTTCGGTCTGAAGAACTTCTGCAACCTTCTTGCTGTCCATATTATCCCCGGCTCTCGGTTCGCTATTGGCCATAGCTGGGTCCTGTAAAATATAGCGGGTCGGAGATCAAAACACCGCAGGCTGGAATGCCTGCGGTGTTGTTTTTACCGGTTACAGGATCAGTCGATCAGGCCGGCTTCTTTGTAGTACTTCTCGGCGCCCGGATGCAGAGGCGCACTCAGGGCGTCAGATGCCATTTCTTCCTTTTTCAGGACGCCGAACGCAGGATGCAGGCGCTTGAAGCTGTCAAAGTTTTCGAATACTGCACTGACCACTTCATACACCACTTTCTCCGAAACGTCTGTTGAGGACACGAATGTGGCAGCAACACCAAAGGTGGTGGTGTCATCGTCGCTCCCCCGATACATGCCGCCAGGGATAATGGCCTTCCGATAATACGGGTTCTCGTCGATTAGTTTTCTGGTCGCCTCGTTGTCCACAGTGACAATAACGCTGTCGCAGGAAGTTGTTGCTTCCTTGATGGCACCAGAAGGGTGACCAACGGTATAGAAGAAGGCGTCGATGTTGCCGTCACACAGGGCCTGGGATTGCTCAGCTGCCTTCAACTCGGCCGCCAGGGAGAACTTGTCCATGGTCCAGCCCATTTCATCCATCAGAACCTCGGCAGTGGCACGCTGACCAGAACCCGGGTTACCAACGGATACCCGCTTACCCTCGAGATCTTCAAAGGTCTTGATGCCGGAGCCCTTGCTGGCTACAACGGTAAACGGTTCAGGGTGAAGCGAAAATACGGCACGGAGCTTCTCATTCTTGCCGTCCTTTTCAAACTCACTGGTGCCGTTGTAGGCATGGTATTGCCAGTCAGACTGAGCAACCGCCAGATCCAGCTCGCCCTGGCGAATCGCGTTCAGGTTATAGACCGAGCCACCGGTGCTTTCTACCGAACAACGGATACCGTGTTCTTTACGGTCCATATTGACCAGCCGGCAAATCGCACCACCCGCCGGATAGTAAACCCCGGTTACACCACCTGTACCGATGGTGACGAATTGTTGCTCCTGGGCGCTTACCGCTGTAGAGGTCGCTCCGAAGCTGACTGCAGCTGCAACCGCGAGTGCGGAAAATTTCTGTTTCAGTGCCATGACTTTTCCCTTTTGTGTTCGTTATTGCTTTTTTTGGCCTGCGCATTCACACAGACTCTTTCCACGTTCGCCTTAAAACATAGACCAATTCTGGTCATAAATAAAGCCAGCATTAGCACGCTAACCACTTGAGCGAAAAACAAAAAAGCCCGCAATGCGGGCTTTTCTGATCAGGCGTTTGCGAATTTATTTGTTCGCGCGGGCCTTGGCAACCATACGGTCCGGGCGCAGCAGGAAGCGTGCCAGAGCCGGAAGCAGCCAGATGGAACCGACCATGTTCCAGATGAACATGAAGAACAACAACAGCCCCATATCCGCCTGGAACTTGATGGGAGAGAAGATCCAGGTCACCACACCAATACCGAGGGTGACGCCGGTAAAGATGACCGCCTTGCCGGTGGATCTGAGGGTCTCGAAATAGGCCTCCTGGAGCGTCTTGCCCTCAAGCAGGAATTTTTCGAGCTTGCTGTAGATATAGATACCGTAGTCGACACCGATACCCACACCCAGTGCGATAACCGGCAACGTCGCCACTTTGATGCCGATACCGGACACCGCCATGATGGCCTCAGCCAGAATGGACGTGAGCCCCAGGGGGATCAGGATACACAATACCGCCCGGATTGACCGGAAGGTCAGCAGGCACAGCGACGCTACTACACCATAGACGAAGATCAGCATCATGTTCTTGGCGCTGGAGATGACGTCGTTGGTAGCAGCCTCCACACCCGCGTTGCCGGCCCCCAGCAGGAAGGTATGCTCATCGCTATTATTATTGCTGGCAAACTCCTCCACGCGCTCCGTCACCGTCTTCAGCGTTTCTGCCTTGTGATCCTCAAGGAACACAAGCACTGGTGTCAGGTCACAGTTGGTGTTGATCAGACCCGCCGGGGCCTCACGAATGGAAGCATTGATGATGGTCTGGTTGCGGGAAATTTCATACCACTTCCAGTTGCCTTCGTTCAGTGCCTTCGTGACCAGCTTGGACACATTCGCCAGCGAGGCGGAGGACTGAACGCCCGGGGTGTTCTGCAGCTCCCACTGCAGCGTGTCCATGGCACGGAGCGTGTTGTACTGGGTACACTGCTCTTCTTCGGTCTTTACCATCACCACCAGGACATCGGCACTTGTCGAGTAGTTGTCGATGATGAAGGCATTGTCCTTGTTGTAACGCGAGTCTGCCCTCAGCTCCGGCGCGCCCTGATCCAGGTCACCAACCTTCAGGTCCTGCTTGTAATACAGGCCAAGCCCAAGACCAATCACCGCAATCAGCAGCGAAATCGGAGCTACACCCGGGTGCGCAAAGTAAGACATGATGCGCCACTTGCGGTCCTGCTTCTCGCCGTGGTTCTGCACATGACGAACGCCACCTTTGGAAATACCCAGGTAGGACATGATCAGTACATGCAGTACCAGGTTGGTCAGGATAACGAACGCCACACCAATGCCGGCTGCAACCGCGAGATCCCGGATAACATCAATCTCGATAAAGAACAGGGTCAGGAAGCCGAAGGCGTCGGAAATCAGAGCCAGCATGCCCGGAATGTAGAGAGCCCGGAAGGCCAGGCGGGCAGCGGTGACGGAATCAAACCCTTTCGCTGCTTCCACTGCCATGGCGTTGACGATCTGAACGCCGTGACTGATACCAATGGCAAACACCAGGAACGGAACCAGTACCGAGTACGGATCCAGCCCATATCCCAGCAGGCGCAAGGTTCCCAATTGCAGGAACACAGCAATGATGGAGGTAAATACCGGCACCAGTGTTCCGGTAATACAGCGGGAATAACCGTAGAGCAGCAGCGTGGTCAGAATGATGGTAATGCCGGCAAACCATGCAATGGAGCCGATACCTTCAATCAGGTCGCCGACTTTTTTGGCGAAACCGACAATGTGGATATCAATGTTCGGGTTCTGGGCTTCGTACTTGTCCCTTATCTTTTCTTCCAGCTGTCGCGAGAACTCGCCGTAGTCCAGTGGCTCGCCGGTTTCCGGGTTATTCTCGTAAAGCGGTGCGTACACGATGGTGGAACGGAAGTTGTCCGAAATCAGACGGCCCACTTCGTTTGACCTGAGTACGTTCTGGCGCAGCTGCTCCAGGCTGGCACGGGAACCATCGTAGTTATCCGGAATAACCGTACCACCCTGGAATCCCTGCTCAGTGACTTCCACCCAGCGAACGTTTGAGGTCCAGAGTGATTTCAGCCCTGAACGGTCAACCCCGTTGAGGTAGAACACCTCATCGGTGATCTGCTTCAGGGTCTCCATGTATTCCTGGGTGAAGATATCGCCTTCTTCCACTTCCACGGCGATACGCACAAAGTTGCCCAGGTTCTCCAGGTCGTTCCGATGCTCCAGCATGTTGACGATGTATGGATGCTCAAGCGGAATCATCCGCTCGAAACTGGCATCCGGCTGGATTTTGACGGCGTTGTAGCCGAGAAACAGCGTCAGGAAGAAAAATGCAATCAGGATAATTGCCCGATTGTTGAAGATCAGCCGCTCCAGAAACGGTTCTGCCTTCGGTGTAGTCAGATAATGCTCGCCCTTGTCATGCTTCGGGTTCGACATTCAAAAGCCCCTCTCGTTTTCGATCTGTTGGTGCCGCATCAGGGCGTTATTGAAGGTTCTTGCCGCGGGCGTCGGTATGCTTCACGCCACCCTCGCCCACGATCAGAAGATTGGTTCCGGAGAGCGGGACAACGTCCATTACGCCTTCCCGATCATCCCTGGAATAGGGCCGGAAGGATTCGCCACCGTTGGTGCTCATCAGTACCGTGCCGCCATTACCAACCAGAGTGATCCTGCCATCATCCGCAACCGCACCATCATTGAGTGTCGCACCGGCCTCATTCGGAACCACTTTCCAGTTCTTGCCCAGATCGGTGGAGAGGAACATGTTACCGCGCAGACCAAACGCCAGAACCTCATTCACCTGGCCGGTGCCAATGGCCCCAAACAGTGAACCTTCATAGGGACTTTCACGTTTTTCCCAGCTTTCGCCGCCATCAACGGAGACAAAAATCTGGCCCGCCTCACCCACAATCACCAGTGCACCGCCGGTGATCCGGGTAATACCGTTAAGGTGGAATCCGGTGGGGTTGTCGATCCTGGGCGCCCAGTCACTCCAGGTTTCGCCACCGTCTGTGGTGCGCAGAAACATGCCGTAGGCACCCACCACGAAACCGTGGTCTTCGTTTTCAAACCAGACATCGAGAAACGGGTTTACCGGACCGATTTCAAGATCGGATTCCAGGTTTTCCATCGAGAAGAACAGATCATCCAGAGCCCATTCCAGGTCGGCTTTCTCCTCTTCCGGGGCCTCCTCGATCTGCTGCTCCAGCTCTTCGATCTGCTCCTGGCGGCTTTCGATGGCCAGCTCCGCGGCACGGACACCGGTTAGCTGTAGCTCCCAGCTTTCACCTGCGTTGTCAGAATGGAGAACCACACCGCTGTGCCCCACTGCCCAGCCGTGGGTATCTGTACCAAAGTCAACGCCGGTCAGGGTCGCGCGGACCGGAACCTCAGCCTGCACCCAGGTCTCACCCTGATCATCAGAAAAAATGATATGACCACGCTCACCAGCCGCCACGATACGTTCGCCCGCGCGATCGGCATCATTGAGCAGACTCTCTGGTGCAAGCGTAGTGGGCCGGGAAGGGGTTTCGATGATATCTGCAAGCGCAAACACCGAGGGTGCGGACATTGCCATGGATAGTCCAAGACAGGCCGCTCCCAGAGTCTTGCACATCAACCTTGTAGCCATTCAGATTGCCTATATGTTGTGTTGAACTGTGTCACTCTGATTCCACCGGTAATACCGGCCGATACTATGAATATACCGGTGGCCTTGCGGCCACCGGTATATTCGTCGCCATCCGTCTCTGGCGAAAGTCTTTTCCTGCCAACAAGCGCGGTCGTTAACGCACACTCCTGCGACGCAGGGACGCCGGGGAGAAATAACGGCGGTTGGGTACATCGTTGGTAAACTTACGGGTGGAGGGTTCTTCCGTATCAAGACCCAGTACGTGGTAGCGACGTGCCTGCAGGTCATGATACACATCCAGAACGGTCCAGACGCCCGGCAATTCATAATAGTTCTTTGCCATGCCCATGGTCACGCGCCACAGCTCACCGCGACCATCATACTGGTCCAGCAGAACGGTGTTCCAGCTGTCCGCATCCACGTAAAAACGGCGCTTGCCGTAGATGTGGCGCTCACCGTCTTTCAGGGTTGCTTCCACCACGTGCACACGGTGCAACTCCCAACGGGTCAGGTCCGGGTTCAGGTGGGAAATACCCAGAATTTCTGAATAGGGAGTACCCTTCTCGCCAAGACGGTAGTTGTTGTAGGGAATGTAGATTTCACGCATTCCCTCGTAGTTCCAGTTATACCGGTCCAGCGCACCGTTAAAGATATCGGTATCGTCGGCGGTCCTGAGGTTATCGGCTGCCGCGATCGGAGAATCATAGCCCAGGTTGGGCGCACGACGAACACGACGCTGGCCGGCATTATAACCCCATCCGTTACGCGGATTGATAATCTGGTTCAGGGTTTCGTGAATCAGGATGGCGCCGCCAGCAAGACGGGGCGGAGACTGGGTGAACGACAGATAATAGAAAATGACGTTATCCAGCTCGTCTTCACTGCCTTCCGGGTTGTAGTAATTGAAGAAGGCTTCCTGCTGCGAGGTGACCAGAGAATAATCCCCGTCGGTCTGCACCGCAACTTCACTGGAACGACGGGTTATGGAAACCCCGCGCCAGCGGGTCAGATGGTTCCAGATAACCTGCCAGGCCTTTTCTTCATTGTTACCGTGCAGAATCGGGAACGGATATCCGGCAAAGGCGCCGTCAATGCCCTCGCCTTCACCGACAACCTCTGCCTCAACCGCGTTCTCTCTGGTGTTTTCAGCAACCCAGTCCGGTACCGCATGGGTACGCCGGCTCTTGTAGATTGGGATACGGAACGTGGTGGGATAGGTATCGAGCATGGCGCGAAGGCCGTCCGTCAGGTACTCGTCGTACTGATCCATGTTTGACGCATTGATGGTAAACAGCACTTCGTCATCAGGGAACGGGTTGATGTGGTGCTGTCCACTGCCTTCGTAGCCGGCAGGTGCTTCAGTCAGCCCGCCGGTCCACGGGGGGATGGTTCCAGCCTCATTACCGGCCTTTACAGAGCCGAACGGTGTCAGGTCCTGCCCGAGGCGAGCGGCTTCACTTGGGGAAACACCAGCACTGAGTGGCATGGCGAAGACAGAAAACGCAAACAAACTGCCCAGAATTACATTGTTTTTGTACTTCATTGTTTACCCTTAAACCTGTCTGAAAGCCTTGTATAAGGCTTTTCTTATTGTGTTGTCATGGAATATCGGCTCCTGACAGGTTAGCCGATTGGCCGATATTGTCTATCGACCGAAAGTGCGATTTTGTATCCGCCCGCGGCAGGTTTTGTAAATGCCCGGGCGAATACTGCTCCAACCGCATTCCTTTACTGGCCGGCGAGGCTCTTGTGAACCACCTCATAGACATCCCGTGACAGGCCGGACTTGTCCCTGATGGACTCCAGCGCTGTCTTCATCTGCTCACCGTGCACCGGTGCAAATTTGCGCCAGCGAGTCAGGGGAGACACCAGCCTGGCGGCAATTTGCGGATTGCTGTCGTCCAACCGGCGCACCTGCTCTTCCAGGAACCGATAGCCTGAGCCATCCTCGGCGTGGAATGCCGGCAGGTTCTGGCCTGCAAAAACGCCAACCACCGAGCGGATCTTGTTGGGATTTTTCCAGTCGAAGGCGGGGTGAGCTAACAGCTCGCGAATCGCGGGCAACCCGCCGGTGCGGCTGCTGCCAGCCTGAACGGCAAACCACTGCTCCACCACCTGTGGGTCGTCTTTCCACTGTTCATAGAAAGCCTTCAGGGTGCGTTCACGCTCCTGGTCATAACCGGAATTCACCAGTGCCCGCAACGCACCCATGCGGTCGGTCATGTTGTCTGCGCTTGCAAACTGGCTTACTGCCAGGGCCCGACCTTCCTCATCGTCTGTGTGAAGCAGCCAGGCAAGCGCGGTATTCCGCAGGCTCCTGCGGGCAACGGCCTCTGGCGTTACTTCGTAGCGGCCCTCAACGGTGTTGCGCTGGTAACAGGCAAGCAGATCATCCCGCAGAGCGGTCGCAAGGTGCCCAAGCACCGTTTCGCGGGCCTGGTGGATGGCAGGCACGTTGGGTTTGTCTGCCAGTTCGATCAGATAGGCTTCGGAGGGCAGCTGCAGCATTTTCGCAACCAGTGCCTGATCCAGGGAAGTATCGGTCAACAGGCCGCGATAGGCGTCCGTCAATCCGGAATCAACGGCTTCGCTACCGGCACTTCCCACAAGTCCGTTGATCACATCAACGGCCAGCCGCTGGCCTGCATCCCAGCGATTGAACCCGTCCGGGTCGTGGCTCATGAGAAATACCAACTGATCGCGTGTCCAGGGATAGTAAACCCTGACCGGGGCCGAGAAGTTTCTCAGCAGTGACGGGACCGGGCGCTCCGGCACATCATGGAATTCAAAAGTGTGACTGGCTTCTGTCAGCTCAAGCACCCGATCTGTTGGTGCATCGGTGTCACTGGCGTTCAGTTTCAGTGGCAGGGACTCACCGCCCTTTCCAAGAAGCCCGACAGCAAACGGAATATGCTGCGGCTTTTTGTTGCCCTGGCCCGGTGTGTCCGGAATGGTCTGAGCAATTGTCAGGCGATAGATCCCGGCCGCCTGATCATATTCGTCCTGCACTGTCAGCGCAGGTGTACCTGCCTGCTCGTACCAGAGGCGGAACTGTGACAGGTCACGGCCACTGGCATCTTCCATGGCCCGCACGAAGTCGTCGGTGGTCACGGCCTGGCCGTCGTGGCGCTCAAAGTAGAGATCACTGCCCTTGCGGAACAGGTCGGGGCCAAGCAGCGTATGGATCATGCCAACCACTTCACAACCCTTCTCATAGATGGTCAGGGTGTAGAAGTTGGTGATCTCCATATAGGACTCGGGGCGCACCGGATGGGCCATGGGGCCTGAGTCCTCAGCGAACTGGGCCGTGCGCAGCATGGTAGCATCTTCGATGCGCTTGACCGTGGGCGAACCCATATCGGCCGAGAACTGGGAATCCCGAAACACGGTGAACCCTTCTTTCAGGCTCAGCTGGAACCAGTCGCGACAGGTAACCCGGTTACCGGACCAGTTGTGGAAATACTCATGGGCAACGATGGACTCGATACGCTGGAAGGCCAGGTCGGTTGCAGTTTCCTGGCTGGCAAGCACACAGGATGAGTTGAAAATATTCAGCCCCTTGTTCTCCATAGCGCCCATATTGAAATCGTCCACCGCCACGATCATGAAGATATCGAGATCGTATTCGCGGCCATACACCTCTTCATCCCAACGCATGGAGCGCTTCAGCGAATCCATGGCGTGATCGCACTTCTCGGCATTGCGCGGCTCCACGTACATGCGCAGGTCGATATCGCGACCGGACATGGTGTGAAAGCTGTCCCGTTTTTCCACCAGGTCACCGGCCACCAGGGCAAACAGGTAGCTGGGTTTCGGAAACGGATCTTCCCAGGTCACAAAGTGCCTGCCGTTTTCCAGATCGCCTTTATCCACATCGTTGCCGTTGGACAACAGAATGGGAAAGCTGGCCTTGTCCGCTTCAATACGGGTGCGGAAGCGGGCCATCACATCCGGGCGATCCGGGAAGTAGGTAATGCAGCGGAAGCCTTCGGCCTCGCACTGGGTACAGAACATGCCGGAAGATTGGTAGAGCCCTTCCAGGCGGGTATTGTTCTGTGGTTCGAGCCAGGTGACCACACCAAGTTCGAAACGGTCGGGCACGTCGTGGATCACCAGTCTGTCGACACGATCGTCGTAGGCATCTTCTGCCAACACACGACCGTCGAGGCTCAGCGACTCCAGGGTGGTCAGGGTGTCGCCGTTCAGTTCCAGGCTTTTGTCCGCGCTGTCGCTGTCGGGGTTGCGGCGCATGGACAGGACACTGTGTACCCGTGCCCCTTCCTCAAACAGTTCAAAACGAAGGTCCACGTGGTCCACCAGAAAAACGGGAACGCGGTAATCCTTCAGGTAAATGGTCTGTGGCTGGCTGGTACGCATTCGCTATCTCCAGAATATGTTGGGTCTGTTTCAGTGATTCGGATAGACCCGGAAGCGGACTTCGTAACCGGTATACTTACGGATGTTGATCACGCCGGTGTCGAGGATGAGGTACTGGCCCTTGATCCCCTGCAGCACGCCTTCCGCTGTCGGTGATTTGTCCAGATTATGGGTTTTCACCTTCTGGGGCCACACCTGAACGGGATAACTCAAGCCAAGGCTGTCTTCCTCGACTGCCCGGATGGCGCTGTCGCCATAGGTGGCCCTCAGCGCGTCCAGATCCTCGGCTATCAGCCCCAGTATGCGGCGGCGCTCTTCCACAAGATTCAGCTCTGGCACCTGGCCCTTCAGCATCGCCTGCCAGTTTGTGCGATCTGCAACGTGTTTCTTGCAGGCTACCTCAACAAATCCCGCCAGCTGACGGGTGGCGACCCTTACCATGGGAATGGCATCGACCGCCCCCTGATCAATCCAGCGTGTGGGCACTTGCGAACCGCGGGTAATTCCGACTTTCAGGCCGGACGAGTTGGCCAGGTAAACCACATGCTCGATCATGCAGTGGGTTTCGCCCCACTCCGGCTCGCGGCAGGTGCCTTCATGATAGTGGCACTTTTCCGGACTCATGATGCAACTGTCGCAGGCAGCCAGTTTACGAAAGCACGGATAACAATAACCCTGGCTGAAGCTCTTGTTGGTTTTACGGTCGCAGTGGATACAGCGTATGACGCCGTCAAAATCCAGCTGTAACGGATAGCCTACCATCTCGTTCAGAGGAACCAGTGTATCCCCCACCCGGATGCTATAACGCACGGGGTTGCCCGGCTCTGCCGGCATTTTACGGAGGCGGCCGGTGACATCAACCAGTGCCGTCAAGACTTCACCTCGAAGAACTGATCCGCGTCTGCTGCGCCATTGGCAGAGTTTCCTGCCGTGCGTGCCACGCTGGGATCACAAGCAGTCCCGGCCTTTTTGCCGCGATCAAGATATCCGACCCGCTCTTCCCTGGGGACCTGGTGGTGATCTTCGTAATAAATGACCGCCTCCATGCAGATCGAGCGCTGTTCGTCGCTCAGTTTGCGGCCGTCTGGCCATTTGCCCAATTCCAGGGCGCGCTTGAGGTTCTGGTAGACCGCCGGATCCAGCCGCTTGATCAGCTCTTCGTATGTCATTTCACTCTCCAGTCACTATTCAGTTGCTTTACAGCAAAAAAATGTGAGCAAACCCGTTGACAATAATAAACGATAATGATTATCATTACCTCACCAAATGACCGAGGTCGTGTTCATTTGGTCTCTCTCATCAGGAGCTGAATGCTCTTTTTATGCCCCGCGATTTCGCGGGGCTTTTTTTGGTGCCGGCAAAATCACCGCCAGCGCCAGGCCAGCCACAAAACCACCCAGATGAGCCTCGTTCGCCATGCGCCCCAACCCAAGAATTTCAGGAAAGGGCGTAAACCCTATAACCATCCAGACGACGGCAAATGTCACCAGCGCAGGAGGGAACTGGAACCTTGGCACACGCCGCTGACTGAGCCAGCAATAACCGAGAATGCCGTAGACCACGCCTGACAGCCCTCCGAACAACGGGCCGGAGACAATGTACTGCAACCCGTTGGACAGTAGACTGGTGACCAAAAACAGCACCAGTAACCGGACACGACCATCAAACCACTCAATCTGACTGCCCAGGAACCACAACATCACGGAGTTGAAGATGATGTGGGACCAGCTGAAATGCAGGAAATCCGGGGTAATGAGGCGCCAGACCTGACCACTCGCCAATGTCGACGACAGCGCCTGGGTGCGCTCAGCCAGAGAGCCGAAGTCGTAAAACCGGGGGTCCACAAACATCAGCAGGGTGGAGAGCTGATTCTGCCCCATGGCGGTCACCCAGGCTACCAGCAGCGCCAGCAGAATCATGCCCAGTACAATCGGTGCATGGCGGGGCGATGGCTGCCAGCGCCCTCCCACAAACACCGGCGACCGGGCGGTGGTGTTCACGGCCTGCTGGATGTCCGGCTCGTTCAGGAAGCGCTCAAGGGCCTGCAGAACCGGCTCTGTATGCTCCGGGTTCTCCAGCCACAACACCTGGTAGCCGCCCTCCTCCGTAATCCGGTGCCTCACCCCCTGTTCTTTCAGCCAATTACTGAACCCGGCCAGGTCTACTGTCGTGTCAATCTGTTTGATCCGGTACACAGGCTACCTCGCCACGCTGTCTTCACTGGTGGGATATTCCGGCTGTTCCGGGCGCTCCACATCCACCCACACAAACTTGTCACGGGAGAGTGTACGTTCGCCATCCAGCCGATAGGCCACCAGTTTGCCGTACTTGACGGCACTGAAGTCGATACAGGCAACGTTGTGCTTGAGCGGCGCCGGCTCGCCCTCCATCCAGTAATGACCTACGAAGACCGGAGGGGCTGAGCTCGGATAGCTGATCAACTGACTGCGCTCGGCATCCGTCAGCTCACGACAGGCGACCTCTTCCGGCAAAGGGTCCGGTTGGAACACCACATCGGCGTAGGTTTTCGGGTTGTCCGCCCAGAACTTGGTGCGGAAAAACTCCCTGGTATAGCCATCCTTGCCGGTGATTTTCACCCCCGGCGGCAACCGCAGGTCGGTGCCGCGCAGGAGAGTGTCCATCACCTGGCCGGCGAAGGATTCAATCGCAGCGGAGGCGTGGAGAAAGTCATCATCGATACAGGCCCCACCCTGACTTTCCTTGAATTTGCTGATCAGCTCGCTGTCCCAGCAGGCATGCACCGCGCGGAAGTCCGGCTCGTCGATAAACAGCGGGATGGTATAGAACCATTCGAGAAACTCGTTCCACTCGTGGGGGTGGTGCTCGAACTGCTCGAGGGTTTCACGGATCAGCCGGTCGTGACGGGCGTTATGCTCACGAAGAAACTTCCTGCCGCTGCCTGGCCGGGCACGGGTACAGTAACCGAGGGCATTGTACTCATGATTCCCCATCACAATACGGGCAGAGCCATGTTCTACCATGTCCCGCACCAGGTGCAGGGACTCACGAATGCGGGGCCCCCGGTCAATTATATCGCCGATGAAAATGGCCTGCCGCCGCGGATGCTCGTATACACCGTTCACCTTGCGATAACCCATCTGCTTCAGCAGCCGCTCCAGGGTATGCGCGCATCCGTGAATATCGCCGATAATGTCGTAGCCGCGGCTAGCGGATCTTGCCTGTCCTACCATGTTTTTAACTCGCTGAAATCTCACTGGCCCAGCCCAGCTTGTCCCGGCACGTGGCGTAAAAATTGTGGTCCGCGGGATGAATAAGGCGGATCTTGAAGGGCTTTTTGGTGATACGGATGATATCGCCCGGTGCGCAGGCAATGTTCATCTGCCCGTCGAAACTGATCTGCGGATAGGTTTCGTTGGTCTCACCAATCACCAGTTTGATCTCGCTCTTGCCGTCTACCACGATAGGCCGACTGCTCAGGGTGTGCGGAAACATGGGTACCAGCACAACTGCATCCAGCTTGGGGTGCATGATAGGCCCGCCCGCCGACAACGAATACGCCGTTGAGCCGGTAGGAGTGGACACAATAAGCCCGTCCGAACGCTGGCTGTATACGAAATGTCCGTCAATATACAGGTCGAACCCGATCATCCGGGTGGATTTGCCGGGATGGAGCACCACGTCATTCAGCGCGGTTCCAAAGCCGAGGGGCTGGCCATTACGCTCTACATGCCCGTCCAGAAGAAAACGTGTCTCTTCGATGTACTCGCCCTGGAGTACCTTGCCCAGCCGCTCCTCCAGATCGGACGGCGAGATGTCGGTCAGAAAGCCTAGGCGGCCACGGTTCACCCCCAACAGTGGAATCTTCGATTTTGCCAGTTCCCGGGCTGCACCGAGCAGGCTACCGTCGCCGCCAACCACAATCACCAGATCACAGATTTCCCCAAGGAGCTTTTTGCTTGCCACCTGCAGGCCATGGCCCGGCAACATACTGGCCGTGTCTTCTTCGATGATCACGTGGTAGTGATTATTCGTCAGGTACTGTTTGAGCTGACGCAGCGACTCGACCACCTTGACACTGCCCATGCGGCCAATCACGCCAATGTTTCTGAATTGATCCATGTAGCTTCCTGTGGATATCTGTATGGGCCGGGATTGATCTCGCTGGTCTCCCGGAAACGTCTGGGAGACCATAGTAACGAAATACGGCCAGATTCTGAAAAAAGATCCCGTTCAGGGCAGGTAATGCGGCGTTAATTCTCAGCCTGCGGCTGGTGCTTTTCACAGCGGTCATCGATTCCCGCCCGGAAGTCGGCGGGCTGGCTGACCCTCATTACCGGTTCGTCACAGGGGGTTCCGTCATCATCCTGATGGTGACAGACGGGTTTTTCGTAATGCTCCAGCCACTGCTTGTAGGCAGGTTCGTTCAGACCACAACGTTCCGCGGCATAGGCCACCGGGTTGCGGAAATAGGTTTCGATATCATTATACGGCAGAGTGATATGCCCAACCCCGGGGTGGTAGGCCACCAGAAACACCGACTGGCTCTGCAAGTGCTCCATGACCGAATTTTCGGCGGGTGTCTGGTGACGCAGATCGTGGTTTTCCTGCTCGAGCGCCACAATTTTCTCGTCCCGGATTTCCAGTTCCCGCTGACGACGCTCCAATTGCTCCCGTAATAACACAACCTCTGCATCGGATGTGGCATCCTCACGCTGCTTGCGCTCATCACCGCCAGCAATCTGCTCCTGCATCGACAAATACTGTTCATTGCGCTCGGCCAGACGCTTTTTCAGCTGCTCATTGCTGAGTTTCTGGCGTTCGAACTTCTGCTGAAGCTCAGCCATTTCATTACGTAATGCCTGCATCTCATGGCGATTTTCGCGCTGAATGTCAGACAGGGCATCCCGGTGAACACTTTGCAGGGTCTTGATGCGAAGCCGTTGCTCACGGATAACCTGCGCCAGGCGTGCGCGGTCATTAAGCGCCTCCGTGTCTTCCGCGGAGCGGGCGTCCTCACCCAGCACGGGAATGTCTTCCTCGGCCGCTGGCTCCACTTTCCGCAGTTTCAGGCTATTGGCTTCCAGGGCGCGGCGAATGGCCTGAAAATGGTTACTTCCCGGCGTCATATCCGGATCCCAGAGCTCCTCCGCATTAGCGGATTTGGGGCACTGACTGCGGCATACCAGGCGAATCGGGCCGGCACCCATATCAGGCCCCTTGGCCCCCTTTTTCGCCAGCTTCTCTACCGGCAGGTTCCAGTGGCTGTCAGCCCGGCCCTCCTCATCGAAATAGATGCGGAAAAACACCAGGGAGCGCACCAGAAGGTCCTTGCCCAGGAGCACGTACACCGCCTTGACGTCGGTATCCGCCAGGTCTGACAGCCCTACATAGCCATCCAGAAAGGCACCGAACTCCGACGCACGCATCTGCCGTGACACATTGCTGCCATCCATGAAAATTACCGCCGAATAACCATCATTTGCCTGGTCGGCAGACCCCATTGCAGACTCCCCGCTCTCCGAAAACCTGACAGCAACACGGTGAACACCACCAGGGCGTTCCGTTTTACCGTCAGATACCAAAAACCGGCCACGCACGGTCAGTACGGGCCGGTTTCAAACTGACAGACTTCCGGATAATAGTCTAGCGGTTCAATACCCGCTGGACAGGGGGAAACTGCAACGTTTTGTGATCATGGGGCATGAACCACGGTTCTGGCTGTCAGAGCTCCGCTGCCAGACGACTCCCCTGATCAATAGCGCGCTTGGCGTCCAGTTCAGCGGCCACATCGGCGCCACCGATCAGATGAACCTGCACCCCTGCCGCTTCCAGACCACCCTGCAACTCACGCAGCGGCTCCTGACCGGCACAGATCACAATGGTATCTACCGGTAACACCCGGTCTTCGCCCTGCTCTGCCCCTTTCGGGGTCACGGTGATATGCAGTCCCATGTCGTCAATCTTGCGGTAACTGACACCCGGCACCATCTGGACCTGGCGATTTTTCAGGGAGGTACGGTGAATCCAGCCGGTGGTCTTGCCCAGGTTCTTGCCAACCTTGGAGGTTTTGCGTTGCAGCAGATACACCTCACGCGCCGGCTCCGGCACCTCGGGCTCCATGCCCTGGATACCACCGCGATGCTCAACGCTCAGATCCACACCCCATTCCCGCATGAAGTGCTCCGGATCCAGCGCCGCGGACGACCCCTTGTGAACGATAAACTCAGAGACATCGAAGCCGATCCCGCCGGCGCCAATCACCGCCACCTTCTGACCTACCGGCTTCCGCCCCAACAGGGCATCCAGGTAACCGATCACCTTGGGGTGATCCACCCCCTCAATGTCAGGCGTGCGAGGACTGACACCGCTGGCCAGGACCACGTGATCAAATCCGCCAGCCTTCAGGCCCTCCACATCAACACGGGTATTCAGGCGAACATCCACTCCGTGCTTGTCCAGCATTACCCGGTAATAACGCAGGGTTTCATAGAACTCTTCCTTGCCCGGAATCAGCTTGGCCACATTGAACTGCCCGCCCACTTCGCTGCCGGCATCAAACAGTGTGACCTTGTGGCCGCGCTCTGCCGCTACGGTGGCAAACGCCAGCCCGGCAGGGCCGGCACCCACGACGGCGATGGTTTTGGGCGCTGCCGTTTTAACGTAGGTAAGCTCGGTTTCATGGCAGGCACGAGGGTTAACCAGGCACGAGGTCAGCTTGCCGCTGAAGGTGTGGTCCAGGCAGGCCTGGTTACAGCCGATGCAGGTATTGATCTCGTCGGCACGGTCTTGTGCTGCTTTGAGCACCAGATCCGCATCCGCCAGGAACGGCCTGGCCATGGAGACCATGTCGGCGTCGCCTTCCGCGAGGATTTTCTCGGCCACCTCCGGCATGTTGATGCGGTTGGTGGTCACCAGGGGAATACTGACTTCATCTTTCAGGCGAGCCGTGACCTTGGTGAAGGCGCCCCGGGGAACCGACGTCGCGATGGTCGGCACCCGGGCTTCGTGCCAGCCAATGCCGGTGTTGATGATGGTAGCACCGGCCTTTTCAATTTCCTTGGCCAGCTGCACCACTTCTTCCCAGGTGCTGCCGTCCTCGATGAGATCCAGCATCGACAGGCGATAGATCAGGATAAAATCGCTGCCGACACGCTCGCGAACCCGACGAACTATCTCGATAGGCAGACGAATACGGTTTTCGTAACTGCCGCCCCACCGGTCGGTGCGGTGGTTGGTGTGAGCCACAATAAACTGGTTGATGAAGTAGCCTTCGGAGCCCATGATCTCCACACCGTCGTACCCGGCTTCCCTGGCCAGCGCGGCACAATTCACGTAGTCCTCGATTTGTTTCTCGATACCCGCCTCGTCCAGTGCCTTCGGCTTCAACGGGTTGATTGGCGCCTGTATAGCGGAGGGGGCCACCAGTTCCGGATGATAGGCATAGCGGCCGGCATGAAGAATCTGCATACAGATTTTGCCCTCGGCCTCATGCACCGCATGGGTGATCACCTTATGTCTTTCCGTTTCTTCCGGGGTGCTCATCTTGGCCGCATGCTGGAATACGGCGCCCTCCAGGTTTGGAGAAATACCACCGGTCACAATCAGGCCGGCGCCACCACGGGCGCGTTCGGCATAAAAGGCTGCAAGCCGCTCAAAGCCGTTCTTTGCTTCTTCCAGGCCGGTATGCATGGAGCCCATCAGGGTACGGTTGCGAAGGCGGGTAAACCCGAGGTCCAGTGGCTCCAGCAGGTTGGGGTAGCGCGTAACGCCTGGTGTGGATGCTGTCATGGTCTCTCTCCTGTTATCGGAACGGCGGTGCCGAATCATGGGCTCTAAAGTAGCCCCCGCACTTGAAGCAGACAATATCCCTGAAGCACAATCTGATATCCTGAGATAACTTGTAAGACAATGCTGAACACCATGCCCACCATCACCAGACACAAGAACCCCCTCGGTGACATCAGCGTGCTGTATGTTGCTGTCATGGCAGGAGCCATCCGTGCGGAAGGCGCAGACCCCACAGACCTGTTCGGTCGTTTCGGGCTGGATGAACAGGCCCTGAGGGAACCGGAGGCCCGCATCAGCATCCCCCGCTTTATGCGAATGGGCCAGGCCGCCATTGCCCTCACCGGCAACCCGGCGCTGGGCCTGACCATGGGGCAACTGTCACGACCGGTCGACGCCGGCATTGCCGGGCTGGCCGCCCAATGTGCGCCGACAGCCGGAGAGGCCATCAACATCCTGATTCACTACGCCCTGCTGACCAGCCGCAATAGCCGGGGGGCGCCATGGACGGCCAATGGTGGTCGGGAAGCGCACTTCTACTCGATCAAGCCCTACAACGTCTTCAACTTTTTCGTGGTGGACTCCGTGCTGGCAGCCTGGACGCAGTTTCTGAGAATCATTACCGGCCAGGACAAGGTCGTAGAACGGGTGACCATTGAGTACCCTTCCCAGGGCCAGGACGACGTGTTCGAGCGGTGGTTCGGATGCCCGGTAAGGTTCGGCGCGGAGGGCAACGGCCTGAGACTGGCCCCGGGCATCAGGGAAGCGGCCTCGCTGCAGGCGCAAGCGGCCATGTTTGAGAAACTGGCGGGGCAATGCCACCGGGACCTTTCGCGGATCCGTGCCGGCTGGAGTACCGGGGACCGTGTCAAGGACCTGCTACCGCCCCTGCTGCAGGGAGATACCCCTACCCTGCCAGCGGTTGCGGAAAAGCTGGGCATGGCACCCTGGACGCTGCAGAGACAACTCGCGGATGAACAGACAGGTTTCCGGGAACTGGTGGACGAAACCCGCCGGGAACTGGCGCTGGAGTACATCCGGGAAACACGGGCATCGCTATCGGAGATAGCCTGGCTATTGGGGTTTTCCAATCCGGCGGCTTTTCACAAGGCCTGGCGTCGCTGGTTCGAAACCAGCCCGGGGGAACACAGAAAACAATACCTGGCGGAGCAGGCCGCCAAAGGAATCCGCTAGGCGCCAGAGCCATGACTACATTTCGGTGGCGTCATCCAGGGAATCATCGTCATCATAATCTTCAAACTGACGCTCCATGAGTTCTTCTTCGTAATCGGACATCGTTCATCTCCTTTGAATCAACAAGGAAGACGATAACATGCAACTGTTACGTGAAGATGAACCAGGAATGACAATGGATAAATGCAGTGCAGGGAGGGGAAAATGGCGGAGCGGACGGGACTCGAACCCGCGACCCCCGGCGTGACAGGCCGGTATTCTAACCAGCTGAACTACCGCTCCGCGTGAGCCGCCACCTCGGGCGCAATCAAGGGTGTGATTGCTCGGTGACAACGAGGGCGCATTATAAAGAGGCGGCCCCGCATGTCAACGTTTTTCATGAAAAAAATCGGGTTACGTCGGTGCCATTACATGGCATCAACCATGACATCCTTTCCCTGTGCGGTTTTGCGGTATTCAATGGGGGTCATTCCCGACCAGCGCTTGAACGCCCGGTAAAAGGTACTGGGTTCCGAGAAGCCGGTGAGATACACGATCTCATCAATGGACTCATCGGTGGTTGCCAACAGCTGCCGCGCCAGGCGATAACGGAAATCCGCCAACACCTGGTTGAAACTGGTTTCTGCTTCGGTCAGGCGGGTACGCAAGGTTCGCGGCTTGATACCCAGGCGTTCGGCCACCGCATCCAGGGTGACTTCCCCACTGTCCAGCAGCTCTGCCACAATCCGCTCCACCTGGCCAACAATGTCCTTTTTCTCAAGGCGAGCGACCTGTTCGCTGGCAAACCGCTCATGGAGATCCAGCAGTTCCGGTTCCGCATGGGGTGACGCGTGGGACAACAGGGACGCCGGGAAATACAGCCGGTTCTCCTCCGCGCCAAACACGACATCGCACCCCAGTACCTCGCTCGCGTGGGCTTTGCCGTGGTCACGCTCATGTTCGAATTCGATCCGGGAAGGATAGAACTGGTCGTCAGTGATGGATTTGAAAAAGGTAATCAGACCCTGAACAAAACACTCGTTGAAATGCCGCAGGCGGCTGACTTCATCTGAGGCCGCATCCAGCACCATGCAGGCCTCATCCCCCTCAATAAAGAAATCGGTATTGGCCGCATCGCTCAATAGCCGCTGGTAGTTCTGCGCCCGCCGCAGGCCCTCACCAAACGTGGGGCTGCTGAGAAACAGATACTCCAGCACCTGCCCCTTGTAAGCGGGCAGAAGCGGGCCAAGGTGAAGGCCGGCGTCCGGATCGCCAGAGACATCCTCAACCACCTGCCAGAAATAAAGCTGGGCGCTGTGGGGCGTTCTCAGTTGTTCGGTGTAGACATAGGCTTCATCCACACCCAGTCGGGCAAATATGGCATCGGTATCAATCCCTTTGCGTTTCATGGCCTGATAAATCAGACGCAACATCACACCCGCATCGCGAAGTTCCTGCATAGTGTCCCGCTTTATAGTTGTTTATTGATTGGCTTGGCCGGCCGGACAACCTTGCCGGCGAGCCAGGTCAATGTCCATACTGGCCGGGTTTGCCAGACTCTGAGACCTAAGTCGTATATTAGAGCATATCAGGCCACAGACGCACAGGTGTACCAGGAGAGTTAAGAATATGACAGATACTGTAATCTATCGTAATCACCCGCCCGGCCTATGGTCGCTTTACAGCAAAGCGCTGCTCCCGAAAGAGAAGCCCTCCGGTGGTGATATCCGCATTCCCGGATTGTCCGCCAGGCTGGTTGGCGTCAGTACGGCCAACGATAACCTGAAACGCTACCAGAAAGTATGCGGATTCGGTACACAAACGACGGTACCCATCACCTGGCCCCATATCCTGGCATTTCCGCTGCACCTGAAGCTGCTGACGGACAAAGCGTTCCCCCTGCCATTGCTGGGCCTTGTGCACCTGCGCAACCACATCACCCAGCATCGCCCTGTCGGGGCCGGTGAAAGCCTGGACATCGCCGTGAGACTTGACGGCCAGAACAACACCCCGAAGGGACTGGAATTTGACCTGGTCACCGAGGCCTGGTCCGCAGGCCGGCTTGTCTGGGAGGAAACCAGCACCAACCTGTTCCGGCAGCCGGACAAAGGCGGCAGTCAATCCGGCGGCAAACCACCCGAACTGCCCCGCTACCCGGAGACAACCGAGATCAGCGCCGCGGAATCCATTGGCCGGCAGTACGCCAGCGTTTCCGGGGACAGAAATCCGATACACCTGCATGCGCTGACGGCGAAAGCGTTCGGCTTTCCCCGGGCCATCGCCCACGGCATGTGGAGCAAGGCCCGGGTACTGGCAGTGCTGGAACAGCAGACTGGCTGGCGGCAGGAGGCGGTATCGGTATCCTGTCAGTTCAAAAAGCCGCTGTTTCTGCCGGGAACGGCACAGCTGAACTGGCAGACCGGAAAGTCTGGCTGGGATTATCAGTTGCTGAACGCATCAGGAGCCGCCCCTCACCTGAGCGGCGAGGTTCGCTGGGGAAGCTGAGGGGTTATGCCACCGGCCCCGGGGAGTCGGCGTCAGGCGCACAGGGGGTGCCATCGGAACCTGCCACGGGCAGGGTGAAATAGAAGCAGGCACCGTCGTGCTCCGGGCGCTCGAATCCGATATCGCCCCCCTGAGCCTGGATCAGGGAGCGGCACGTAGGCAGGCCGATCCCCATGCCTTCCTCCTTGGTGGTGTAGAACGGCAGAAACAGCTTTTCTTCGGCGTCATCCGGCAAACCGACGCCGTGATCGGTCACTGTGACCCTCACACAGCGGCCGCCGGACATGGTCACTGCCACTTCCACAGGTGCCGAAGAACCGGCACTGCGGGTTGACTCCAGGGCGTTGCGGATCAGATTCAGCGCTACTTGCTGAACCTGAACCGGGTCCGCCAGCACCTCGGGAACGTCATCCGCCACCGAGATCTCGACGCCACCTTCATTGTTACGAATATCCACTTCCGCGAACTTGCGGGTATCCTCAAGCAGCGCTGAAATGGAAAGCACGTCCTTTCCCGCTGCCGGTTTCTTCATGAACCGGCGAATCCGCCGAATCACTTCACTGGCGCGGTGTGACTGGGCTTCAATCTTTTCCAGGGTCTCTTCGAGCAACTGGTGATCCGGCTCTTCCTTGGCCAGCACACGCCTGGCAACACGGGCATAGTTGGTGATGGCGGTCAGCGGCTGGTTCACTTCGTGGGCCACGCCCGCGGCCATTTCTCCCATGGTGGTCAGGCGTGAAAAGTGGGCGATCTGCTCCCGCTGTTCCTGCACCATGTTACGGGCGTTCTCGAGCGCCCGCTCACTCTCAAGCTCGGCGGTGATGTCCCGGAATACCACGACCGCGCCGTGCAGTTCCTCTCCGTCGAGCTTGGGCGTGGAGCGATACTCCACCGGAAACGCGGTGCCATCCGCCCGCAGCATTTCGATATCCCGCTGATTTTCCGCAATACCCTGGCTGCACGTGGCATAAACCGGGAGCGACTCGCATCCCTGGCCGGCAGTGCGGAAATGGAGATCAAAAAAATTCTGGCCAATCAATTCCTCAGCAGAGCTACCCATGGTCACGGCAGCGGCGGGATTGGCGAACACGATGACACCGCTAGCGTCCAGGCCGTAGATGCCTTCGCTGATGGAGTTCAGTATGCGGGCCTGGTCGTTCTCGAGCTGGCGATTGCGGGCCTGAAGCTCCCGCTCCAGCCGGATGACCCGGGCATGGGTCTTCACCCTGGCAATCACTTCCTGGGCCTGGAAAGGCTTGGAGATATAGTCTGCGCCACCGAGGGAAAAACCACGTACCTTGGCCTGGAGATCGTCCAGGGCGGAGAGAAATACAACGGCACTGTCTGAGGTAACCGGGTCGGCCTTCAGGCGCTCACACACCTGATAGCCGTCCAGTTCCGGCATCATGATGTCCAGCAGGATAACTTCAGGCTGGTGACGATGGGCGAGATCCAGTGCCTTTTCACCATCGTTGGCAATCAACAGTCGGTAACCCTTGTCTTTCAGGGTTTCATAGAGCACTTTCAGGTTCTGCGGGTTGTCGTCAACAAGCAGAACCGTTACGTCTGTTGTCTCCAGGACAGCATCTGTCATAGGAATACGGCCGGTTACGATGGTGATTGCATAATGCCGGCCAAATCAGCGCGGGTCGATAAGGTCCTTTACGGACAGAACCATACGGACCAGGTGTGCCAGTGAATGGGTACCCATTTTGTGCATGACCCGTGAACGGTGTATTTCCACGGTTCGCTGGCTGATTTCAAGCTCGATCGCTATGACCTTGTTGGCCTGCCCGGCAATCATCCGGTCCATTATCTCGTGTTCACGGGGGGTCAGGCTCTTCACCCGACGCAGGATTTCCTGCTTCTCACCGAGGGTTTTGCGCTGTTCACGGTCCTGCTCAAGCGCAGCTTCAATTTTCTGCAACAAGGCCTCTTCCCGGTAGGGTTTCTGAATGAAGTCCACCGCGCCCTCTTTCATGGCATCCACAGCCATCGGCACATCACCGTGGCCGGTCACAAAGATGATCGGAAGAATGGAATGCTTTTCGTTCAGTTTTTTCTGAAGTTCCATGCCGTCCATGCCGGGCATACGGATATCCAGCACAATGCAGCCAGCCATCTTTTCGGAATAATCCTTTAAAAAGGCATTGGCATTGTCGTAAGTGCTGACGGGCTTGCCATCGGACTTCAGCAGCAACTCCAGCGAGTCACGCACTGCCTCGTCATCTTCAACTACGTACACCGTTTGCTGGGAATCAGTCATGTGCCTTGTCTCTCCTTTCAATTACCGCCGATACGCCTTAGTGAATCGACGGGTCTTTGTGGTCATCCCGGGCATGTTCCTGACGCTCGTGTTCGCGCATCTTCTCCAGACGTTGCTGGATCATGCCAAAAACAGTCTGTTTGGGATACCTGCCTTTTTTGTCTGCCCTGCCTGCCGGCTTGCCCAGCAAAAGCGTAATGGCCTCTTCTGCCCGGGACACCGAGTGAACATGGAACTTGCCGTCGCGGACTGCCTGTACGACCTCCTGGTCGAGCATCAGGTTCTGCACATTGGTTGCAGGTACGATCACGCCCTGGGTTCCGGTCAGCTCGCCGATCAGTTTGCAGGTGCTGTAAAAACCCTCGACCTTTTCATTGACGCCACCAATCGGCTGGACCTCGCCGAACTGGTTGACCGACCCGGTGATTGCCAGGTCCTGCCGCACCGGCAGCCCCGACAGCGTCGAAACCAGGGCGCACATCTCTGCCAGGGACGCACTGTCACCGTCGACTTCGCCGTAATTCTGCTCAAACGTCAGGCTCGCCGACAGATGCATGGGGTCGGTGACGGCAAAATGGGAAGAAAGCCAGGAGCTGAGTATCATCACACCCTTGGAGTGGATGTTTCCCCCCAGCTTCACGTCACGTTCGATATCCATCACGCCGCCATCACCATAATAGCAGGTGGCAGTAATTCTGTTGGACAGACCGAACTCGAAGCCCCCGGTCGAAAGTACCGACAACGCATTTACCTGCCCCACACAGGTACCTGTGGTGGACACCAGTGTTGAACCATCACGAATGGAGTCGTAGAACTGATCACGAATCCGGCTACTGCGATAACGGGCACTCTCCAGCGCCTGATCCACATGGGAGTTCTGGATCAGCCGGGCACCAGCCTGCCGGGCCCAGTAATCGGACTCACGCAACAGGTTGGCAATATCCGCTGCATGCAAAGACAGGCGATCCTGATGCTCTGCCATGCGTGCACTGTGTTCAATGATACGGGCGACCGCCTTGTTACTGCAGTGAAGCAGCTTCTTTTCATCCACCAGGCTGGCGATGAACTTGGCATAAAGTACCTGGCTTTCGTCCGTACGCATCATCTCGTTTTCAAAATCCGCCGTCACCCGGAACAACTCGGCGAACTCCGGATCGTACTCCTGCAGCAACATCCAGGTTTCCCGATCGCCGAACAGCACGATTTTCACGTCCAGCGGGATTTCCTCAGGCTCCAGCGAGATCGTGCCCGACAGGGTCAGCTCCCGCTCCAGGGAATTGATCTGAATGGTCTTTGAACGCAGAGCCCGCTTGAGGCCATCCCAGACAAACGGCTGCTCCAGGACCTTGATGGCATCCATCAGCAGATAGCCACCATTGGCGCGGTGAAGGCTGCCGGGGCGAATGAGGGAGAAGTCAGTAAACACGGTGCCTTTGAAAGTCACGCTCTCCACGTAACCGAACAGATTATGGTAAGTGGGATTATCCTCCACCACCACCGGCACTTCGTCGGTTTTCTGGTGTACTAGCACATTTACCAGGTAGCGACGGGGCATCTTCTTGTCCAGAGAGGCATACGCAATGGCCGCCTGCTCTTCATTGTCTTCCAGGAAAATTTCCAGGCTTTCCGACAGATCCTTGCGAACGGCGTCGAAGTAAGCCACCACATCCGGCTGATCCCGATATTTTTCTATCAGTTCATCAATCTGATGGCCTGAAATGCCCTCCAGGGTCTCCTCATTAAGCGCTTGCTGGCTCTCCGCGTATTCCTGCTCCCAGTCCGCCAGTTTCCGCAGCGCCTGTCTGAGCTTTTTCTCCAGCTTGTTAATATCGCTTTCGAACTTGTCCCGTTGTGCCTCAGTCAGGGCCTGGAATGACTCGGCGGTATGGGCTTCATCGCCATTCATTGCCACCAGGCGATAGCCGCCCGGGGTCGTGATGTTCAGGCTGACTTTCTTTCGCTTGGCCTGGGCTGCGACCTTTTCCAGTTCGTCTTCCTGCCTCTTGACGTAGTCGTTCTTCAGTTTTTCAGCACGCTCCAGAAAGCTGTCGCTATCGAACGTCTGAGGGATCATCTTCATCAGACGGCCCATCAGCTTTTCCATGTCCTGCTTCAACTCCGTGCCCTTGCCAGCAGGCAGCCTGAGCATCCTGGGCACACGGGGCTCCTCGAAGTTGGCCACATAGCACCAGTCGTGGCTCTGGTTATCCGTGTCTACATGGTGTTCCAGGTACCGCAGCATCATGGTGCGCTTACCGAGCCCGTTGCGACCCACCGCATACACGTTGTAGCCACCGTGGGGCATGGACAGGGCAAAACGCACCGCTGCCTGGGCCCGATTCTGGCCGACGATTTCTGCCAGGGGCTCGAGTTGACGGGTGGTCTTGAACGGTAAATCTTTTAAAACACAGGCTTTATAGAGCTGGTTCAGGGACAGTGACTTCAAGGTTCGGTCCTGTAACGGTATGAAAGCATTTGGTTATGGGCGGTCATTGTAGAATCTGGGGCCCGCCCTGTCGCGCTCAGCCTAAAGTTTTAGCCAAACTTGTCGATAAATTGATCAATCGGGCATAATTATCCACCGCAGAAAGGCACAGTCAGGGCACTCACAGAATGGATATTTACCGGAATCAATCGCAACCGCTGACAGTGCTGGAGTCATTGCGCAAGCGCAAACCCTTTACGCTACCTGAACCGCAGCAACCGACTCCGTCTCCGGAAAAACCCCAGGGGGATCGTCGAGTACAACCCGACCGGCGGCGTGCGCAGGTGGCTTTTGAAGGGCCGGACCGCCGCAAGAAACGCTCCAGGCGCAGCCCACGCCTGCTGAACCCGAAGACCGGGCAGGAAGCACCTGCCGAAGACCGGAGAGGCCGGTTGGTCAGTACCCGCGCGTAGAAATTGATAACCAGATCACAGTTCTTTGCTTGGTCATTTTTCACTCACACCTGCGGGAACTAAACTCCATGTCCCGATGGAAAAACGGGCCGATAACAAACACAAGATCAGCAATGGATGCCAACCTATGACGAATGATTCCGCAGACCGCAGAATCAAGGACCGCTACCCTGCCATGTGCCTGAAGGTACAATTGCAGGAACGGGGTTTTTTGGGTCGGGGGAAGAATTCAATCGCTGTCACCTGCCTGGATATGAACCGTTACGGAATGGCAGTCCTGTGCCCAAGGCCGGTAGAGCCAGGAGCACGTCTTTATATGGATTTTGACGGTAAGTACATCCGCGAGTCCCGCGTTGCCGCCCAGGTGGTCAGTTGCCAACCCTTTCAGACGGGTTTCCGGGTAAGCCTCCAGTTCTGCTACTGTTTTGACAAGAAGGGTTATTCAAGGGCCGTGGATAACGCTCTTTCCCGCATTGAAGGCATCTACAACCAGTACGCCAGTTAAGCCCTACCTAGAACAAACCCGTATCCAGGCCGGCAGCCATGTAAAGCCCGAGCTCACGGCACTGTTCCTCGAACTCACCCCGATATTCGCCATGGCAGAGCAGTGGCTCCTGCACCAGGCGCCAGCGTAAGCCGGTAGTAATCGATTCGATAGCACGGTGGGTGCCGGTACCGTCTAGCCCTGCGCGGATATAAAAGGTGAAGGGGAGCCCCTGGGTTTTCTCAAGACAGGGATAGTAGCTGCGGTCAAAGAAATCCTTTAACGCGCCGCTCATATAGCCGAGGTTTTCAGTGGTGCCGAGGATAATGGCGTCACAGGCCAGCACGTCGTCCGGGCCGGCTTCCAGTGGCGGAAGCACGGTCACCTCGACATTTTCGATGTCTTCGTGCCTTGCGCCCTGCTCTACCGCTTCCCGCAGTTTGAGGGTATTCGGGGAGGGCGCATGGGCAACGACCAGCAGTCTTTTTTTTGCATCCATATCACCTCCCCGATAGTGCGGAATCCAATCTGATAGTGCTTAGAGAAGCTCTCCGTTAGCGTCTGCCGTTGCCTCTTCAGCCGCCTCTTTTTTTGCCGGCTTGGGCATCAGCTTGTCACGTACAGCGGCTTCGATTTCGTTAGCGATATCCAGGTTCTCTTCCAGGAACTTGCAGGCGTTGGCCTTGCCCTGGCCGATCTTGTCACCCTTGTACGCGTACCAGGCACCGGACTTATCGACAAAGCCTTCCTTCACACCCATATCGAGCACTTCGGCCATGTGGTAGATGCCCTTGCCGTACATGATCTGGAACTCGGCCTGCCTGAACGGCGGGGCAACCTTGTTCTTGACCACTTTCACGCGGGTTTCGTTACCCACCACTTCGTCGCCGTCCTTCACCGAGCCAATGCGGCGGATATCGAGGCGAACGGAAGAGTAGAATTTCAGGGCGTTACCGCCGGTGGTGGTTTCCGGTGAACCGAACATAACGCCGATCTTCATGCGGATCTGGTTGATGAAGATCAGCAGGCAGTTGGCGTGTTTGATGTTACCGGTCAGTTTGCGCAGGGCCTGGGACATCAGCCGGGCCTGCAGGCCGACGTGGCTGTCGCCCATCTCGCCTTCAATTTCGGCTTTCGGGGTCAGGGCCGCAACCGAGTCAACAATGATGACGTCTACCGCATTGGAGCGCACCAGCATGTCAGCGATTTCCAGCGCCTGCTCACCAGTATCCGGCTGGGACACCAGCAGGTCGTCCACATTCACGCCCAGCTTTTCGGCGTAGATCGGGTCAAGGGCGTGCTCTGCGTCGATAAAGGCGCAGGTTTTGCCGGCTTTCTGGGCTTCGGCAATCACCTGAAGGGTCAGCGTGGTTTTACCGGAGCTTTCCGGACCATAGATTTCACAGATGCGTCCGTAAGGCAGGCCACCAATACCCAGAGCGACATCCAGGCCGAGAGAGCCGGTGGACACTGCAGGAATGGCTTCCCGGGGCTGGTCGCCCATTTTCATGACGGCACCCTTGCCGAACTGGCGTTCAATCTGGCTAAGCGCTGCGCTCAGTGCTTTGTTGCGGTTGTCTTCCATTGTTACAAACCCTCTGTCGCCTGTGCCGTTATCGGGACGGGAGCCCGGCGGCCGAAATCGTTAACTCCGGAACCCGGAAAAACCGAACCCCTGTATATTTGAACAGTATTAAAACATAACATCGGGGCAAGACCAACCCCTCCGTTTCAGGAGTTTTCCAGAAAGCTCCTAACCCCCTGTAACGCATACAGAACAGCCTGGCGCCGCACCTGATCACGGTCGCCCGGAAAGGTTTCAACTACCGCCACAGTGTCTGCCGGAGAACGGCCCCAGGCAAACCACACGGTACCCACTGGCTTGTCGTCGCTACCACCACCAGGACCTGCAACGCCGCTGATAGCAACCGCAACACTGGCGCCGGTTGTGGACAGTGCCCCGGCCACCATCTCTCGCACCACCGGTTCGCTGACGGCGCCCTGCTTGTTAAGGGAGGCGTCCGTAACCCCGAGCAATGCCCTTTTGGCATCATTGCTATAGGTGACCAGCCCTGCCAGTACGTAGGCCGACGAACCTGCGCGGTCAGTCAACACCTTGGCAACCCAGCCGCCGGTGCAGCTTTCGGCGGTTGCAATGGTAAGCTGGCGCCGCTCCAGCAATTCGGCCAGTTGATTACCTGCGTCCGCCAATGCCTGGTCAGTCAGTGGCATAATGACCTCCTTCGTTTCATCATGGCGGTTATTTTCTTACAATCCCTGCCTTCACATAAAGCCAATGGATCCGGAACCGTTCATGTCAGCAGCCCAGACCGATCTGTCCCAGCACACTCCGATGATGAGGCAATACCTCAGGATAAAGGGCGAACACCCGAACGAACTGGTGTTCTACCGCATGGGGGACTTCTACGAGCTGTTTTACGAAGACGCCCGCAAGGCCGCCGAGCTGATGGATATCACGCTCACCGCCCGCGGGCAGTCCGGTGGCAGCCCGATACCCATGGCCGGCATTCCGTATCATTCTGCCGAAGGTTACATTGCACGTCTGGTGCGGGCTGGTCAATCCATTGCCATTTGTGAGCAGATTGGCGACCCCGCTACCAGCAAGGGGCCGGTAGACCGCCAGGTTGTGCGCATTGTGACACCAGGCACTCTCAGCGATGATGCTTTTCTGGAGGATCGTCGGGATAATCTGCTGGTCGCCATCTATAGCCACCGGGAACAGTTCGGGTTTGCCTCCCTGGATATTTCCAGCGGACGGTTTACGGTGTCCGAGCTGGATGACCTTGAAGGTCTGCAGGGCGAGCTTCAGCGCCTGAGGCCGGCGGAAATTCTTGTCAGCGAAGATTTTCCCTATCAGGACGTACTGGAAGGCTACACCGGTATCCGCCGCCAGGGCCCATGGTTATTTGAAGCCGACACCGCCCGCCGGGTGCTGACCCAGCAACTACAGGTACGTGATCTGACCGGGTTTGGCTGCGAAGATCTCACCCTGGCGATCTGCGCTGCCGGCTGCCTGCTGCAATACGCAAAGGAAACCCAGCGCACCGCCCTGCCCCACATCCGCAAACTCAGCCGTGAACGTCGCGAAGAGGCGGTGATTCTGGACGCCACCAGCCGCCGCAACCTGGAGATCGACACCAACCTGATGGGCGGCACCCAGCACACCCTGGCCTGGGTGATGGACCGCACGGCGACCGCCATGGGTGGCCGTCAGCTGCGGCGCTGGCTCAACCGGCCGCTGCGCGACGTTACCGTGGTTGAGCAACGTCAGCAGGCAGTTTCCGCGCTGCTGGACGGGTTTCACTACGAGCCGGTCCACGACCTGCTCAAAAGCATCGGCGATATCGAGCGGGTTCTGGCGCGGGTGGCATTGCGTTCAGCCCGCCCAAGGGATCTGGCGCGGTTGCGGGATGCCTTCCAGGCCCTGCCGGATTTACAGCAGGCCCTGAAACCGGTGAACTCACACCACATCGTGAAGCTGGCCACCATCATCAGCGAATACCCGGAACTGGCGGACTTGCTGGAGCGGGCCATCATCGATAATCCGCCGGTGGTGATTCGCGACGGTGGCGTTATCCGGGAAGGCTTTGACGAAGAGCTGGACGAGTTGCGCAACATCAGCGAGAACGCCGGCCAGTTCCTGCTGGATGTAGAGACACGGGAACGGGAACGCACCGGCATCAGCACACTGAAAGTGGGCTATAACCGGGTGCATGGTTATTACATTGAGATCACCCGCGCCCAGTCCGGCCAGGCGCCAGTGGATTACATACGCCGCCAGACCCTGAAGAACGCCGAGCGGTTTATCACCCCGGAGCTGAAAGAGTTCGAAGACAAGGCCCTCAGCGCCAAGAGCCGTTCACTGGCGCGGGAGAAGGCCCTCTACGATGAAGTCCTGGAAGCCGTCGCCGCAGAACTGGCACCCTTGCAGGATGCAGCCCAGGCCCTGGCAGAGCTGGATGTGCTCAGCAACTTCGCCGAGCGGGCAACCAGCCTGCGATTCAATGCACCTGAATTCAGCAACACCCCTGGCTTCGACATCGAAGAAGGCCGCCACCCGGTCGTGGAACAACTGCTGAGTGATCCCTACGTGCCCAACGACCTGCTGATGGACCAGCAGCGTCGCATGCTGGTGATCACCGGCCCCAACATGGGCGGTAAGTCCACCTACATGCGCCAGGCGGCCTTGATTGCCCTGTTGGCCTACACCGGCAGCTTCGTTCCGGCTAACCGCGTGGTCATCGGCCCGCTGGACCGTATTTTTACCCGCATGGGTTCTTCCGATGACATCGCCGGTGGGCGCTCCACGTTCATGGTGGAGATGACGGAAACCGCTAACATCCTCCATAACGCCACCGAACACAGCCTGGTGCTGATGGACGAAGTCGGGCGCGGCACCAGCACCTTCGATGGCCTCTCACTGGCCTGGGCGACGGCGGAACATCTGGCCAGATACATTCGTTGCTACACCCTGTTTGCCACTCACTATTTCGAGCTCACGCAACTGGCCGATGACCTGGAACACGCCGTTAACGTTCATCTGACGGCCACAGAGCACGACGACACCATCGTATTCCTGCACAATGTCCACGACGGCCCTGCCAGCCAGAGTTACGGGCTGCAGGTGGCCAAACTGGCGGGCGTGCCCCAGGAGGTTATCCGTAACGCGCGGGAGCAACTCTCTCATCTTGAGGGGAGCGCGGCGCCGGCCAATCCCCTGCCTGCTCAAGCCGCAACGGCTCCGGCCGAACCTGAAAAGCGCACACGTTCGGCCCGGGTCAGCGAGCCGGTAATGCAGGGAGATATGTTCGCCAGCCTGGAACCCAGCAAGGTGGAAGAAACCCTGGCAAAACTGGACGTTGACGGACTGACACCGAGGGATGCACTGAACCGCTTGTATGAATTGAAGGAACTACTGAACAAATAAGTGGAAAATGCGGCAGAATTGACCCATGTAATAACGATATAGCGCCTCGGCGCTTGCGAGTGGGCAGGCCGCTCAATACAATACCGCGCAATTATTATTACACCGATGAGATTGACTACTGGACCAGGAAGCTGACTATGACGTTTGTCGTTACCGATAACTGCATCAAGTGCAAATACACGGACTGCGTGGAAGTATGCCCGGTTGACTGCTTCTACGAAGGCCCGAATTTTCTGGTGATCGACCCGGACGAGTGCATCGATTGCGCGCTGTGTGAGCCGGAGTGTCCTGCAGAGGCCATCTTCTCGGAAGACGAGCTGCCTGCAGATCAGGTCCAGTTTGTTGAACTCAATGCCGATCTGGCAGGCAAATGGCCTAATATCACCGAAAAGAAAGATCCGTTGCCGGATGCAGAAGAGTGGGACGGCAAGCCGAACAAGCTGCAGTACCTGGAAAAGTAATGGTGGCGCTTACTGCGTAGCCAGCTTTCCCCCGATAGCCACAAAGAAGCCGCCGGTCAGAGCGTTGAGCGTACGCTTGACGCCCTGCCCCACCCCAAGCCGGCGCGACTTGACCACCAGCACCGCCAGCGCACATTGCCACACCATCGCCAACACAAAGTGAACCCCCGCGAGGAACAACGATTGCTGGAAGGCATTTCCTGCCGGGTCGATAAACTGGGGCAACAGCGCCATATAGAACAGCGCGGTTTTGGGGTTCAGCACATTGGACAACAGGCCCTCGCGGAACGCTACTGAGGCCGTTAGCGGTTTCATCCGTGACGGCCTCACACCGGCGGCTTCCGGCTCTGAACGCTCTTCAGGGGCACGCCTCAGGGCCTGTCGCAATGAGCTCAGTCCCAGCCAGATCAGATAACACGCACCTGCCCACTTGAGCGCGGTAAATGCCCAGGCAGTCTCCACCAGCAACACAGAAATACCCAGGGCAGACAGGGTGGCATGGATAAACAGTCCGCTACAGATGCCCACGCTCGTTACACAACCATCCTGCAAGCCACGCTCCAATCCACCCCGCCCGGCATTTCGCATCACCAGCAGGGTATCCACCCCTGGTGTCACCGTCAGCAGTGAAATGGCCACCAGATAGGCCCAGAACAGCTCGGTTGGTATCCACACGTCCACCTTCCCCCACACAAAGCAAGAGTAATCAGCTCTCCTGCTGCAGAAGCTTTTTCGTCGCCGCCGACTGGTAGAAGGGCTCGAGACGACGGCGAATCAGGGCTTCAAGATACCCTTCCTCCCGCAGCACGTCTATCAGCGGAACTGCCAGGGCACCCACTTCCGCCATCACCAGATCATGGTCAACACCTACGTCACTCAGCAGCTCAATCACCGGCCTGTCGCCATACATGTCGAAAAGGCGTTCCACCACTGCCCTGGTACAGCCCTCGAAATACGCGGTTTTGCGGAACTGCAGCCAGAACTCGTACCCCAGTACCACAAACTCCTGCAGTTGGACGTCGCCCAGGCCTTCGTGGAGCTCTTCAATGGTGCGGTCTTCCACCGCAACCCAGGCCGCCATCACGCTGTCGCGCAGTTCATCGTCCGTCAGTGCCCGATGCAGGAACTGTTCACTGCGGGCAATCAGCCCAGGCAGGCTGTCCGAGAGCCAGGTCTTGAACCGGCGCTCAAAGGATTCATCCAGCCCGGGCACAGCCTTGTTGGCCCAGCGCTTGCCAAACTTCATCATTGAGCCCACACCGGGAACACTCTTGGTGATCAGGTTGTCTTCATAGAGATAATTCACCACACCCTGGTAGACCACGTTTGAAACCAGTTCCTGGTAGACCGGGTGCGCCATGATCTCGCTGATCACCCTCTCCCGCTGCTGGCGAAGCTCAAGTGCCTCTTCCAGGAAGCCTGTCGCCTGCTCGCGGGTGATGATGTCCCGCAGCCGTGAGGTTCCCTGGACCGGAGCATTCAGTACTTCGGTGGCCATTTCAGCTGCCATCTCCGGTATCCCGGCATCCAGCTCCATATCTATAACTATGCGCTGGATCACCCCCATCACCTGCTCCACCGAGATCAGACGGTTGAGCGTGATGGTGCCGGCGTAATCGAACAGGGCATCCACCTCGGTTGCCAGGAACCGACGCAGCTTTGCCCCTTTCAGGGACGCGAGTTCGTGTTTTACATGCTGCTCAAGCAGGGCATTGGCGAGATCCGTTTTGCCTTTGGTCATAGTCACGGTCCGGTGCTGGCTGAAAATGGGCGACAAGGGTCAGAAGAGGAAGAGGCTAACACGAAGCCACGTCAGCTGCGTTTGCCGAAGAAACAGTCGGTGGGGTGCTGGCAGGCCAAGAGGCAATGTCGCTCCGGGACTGCATCAGACGGGGAGTTACTGGAAATCGCTGAATTCGTGAGGCTCTGCTGCCAGGGCCAGGCAAAGGCTGCCCGGGCCGACGTAGATGCTGCTGGTAATGCCCATCTGGGAAAGCAGCAGCTCCACACCGTTACTCTCGCACGCATCCCGCAGGCGGTTCAGGCCCGGCAGGTCCTCGATTTCGGTCCAGGTCAACCCACAGGACAGGCTGACATAGGGGGTCAGCAACCCCGCCTCCACCCGGCCCGCGGCATAGTTCATGACCTTTTCAACCGCCATGTCAAAACTTCGGGTCTTGGCGGCAGGCTGGCCTTCGGCCCCCTGGCCGAATATTACCGGAGTAATGTTCAGAGCCTTGCCCAGAAAGGCCACCAGCGCCGACACGCTTTTGTCACCGCGCTTGCGGGCTCGCTCGCGAATATAATGCAGATCACGGGGAATTACGCAGGTATAGATCTTGTCAGTGAAGGTTTCGACTTCATTACGGAGTGCATTCTTTGACAGTTTCTGCTCGATCAGCCTGAGCGTATGAGCTGCCAACAGGCCCTGGCCAGCAAAAATCTGCTTACTGTCGATGACACGCATGGAAAACTTACCGTCACGCCCGGCAGCTTTGCGTGCCTCCTCGTAGTGCGACATGACCGTGTTCATGGCTTCGGTGGCGTTCTGGAAAATCAGGCTGCGGGAGCGGGTAACGGTTTCGCAAATCGCCACGTCAAACTGGGTGACAATTTTCTCCATGAACAAGTCATGGATCTGCTGGGGAGAGAAGGCCTGTGTCTCGGCATGGTGGCCCTTTTGCAGCAACCCGCCCTGATAGAACTCCTGGGTTCGCACCGGATCGTGCTCATCGATGTAGGTCTGGCCGTCGATAACGGCGGTCACGGGCAGAACGAACAGGTCGTGCTTTCGGCTAAACTCGTAGGGTAAATCGCAAGCCGAATCCACTATAAGACCAACGCGCATGGGGGCCTCCAGCTGCGGGAAGTTGTTCCTGCCGGACACTTCCCTTTATTGTCGTTGTTCGTAGCAGCGCCCAGTCTTACACAAAGCCGTGGTAATTTCAGCACCCTGCTAACCGGCAGTTTGCTCCAGCTCAAGTTCGTTGAGGTTTTTATCGATCAGGTCACGATTATCCTGTTGCCAGGGGTGGAAACCCTCGCGGAAATAGGCCAGAAAGTCAGGCAGACACTTTCGTAAAACACCCGGTTTACCCCACAGAAAGTTGATCCCACCAATCCAGGTGCCCAGGTTCCATAACTTGCCATCGGTTTTCAGCAGGCTGCAGGTGTTCAGGAAGGTGTACTTGAAGAAATTCCAGGTCACGAACAGGAACACAATCCGCCGCAACCGTTCGTTGCCGACGCAATGGCGATAGACATCGAAAGCCACGGACTTGTGTTCGGTTTCTTCAATGGCGTGCCAGCGCCACAGTCTGGTCATACCGGGGGTGGCACCCTCCATCCACTCCGGATGGCTGAGGATTGCATTGGCCAACACGGCCGTATAATGCTCAGCACCGCAGGTTCCCGCAAGCTGACGGCTGGGTGGCAACTTGCCCACCCATTCCATGTGCTTGCGAAAACGCTGGTCAATGGCATCGATATCATAGCCCCGCGCCTTCAGGGCTTCGTTGTAATGCTTGTGCTCCCGGCTGTGCAGCGCTTCCTGGCCGATAAACCCGCGTATTTCCCCTTTCAGCTTGGGATCCTCCACCTGGTCGCGATACAGGCGGACCGCATTGATGAACTGCTGCTCTCCATCCGGAAACTGAAGAGAAAGTGCATTGAAGAAGGCGGTGCGGAAGGTGTCGTTACCGTGCCAGAGCGTTTTGAGTTCGTCGGCAAGATCAAAGCGCAGGTGCCGTGGGGAAACGGACACACCCTCAGGGGTGGAACTGATAGTCATGACTGCCTCCGGTTTATTGTGATTATGGAGCGGCATTCACCGTACAGCGGGGAACCACGTACGAAAATTGATCAGAAAGATCAGTTTAAACCTGAATTCGGTTGCGAAGGAAGGCTGAAACAGAAAAAACTGGACAAATTGTCACGAAATGACAAATTGTCAAAGCATCGTAAAACCGAGGTACAACGCCGAACCACCTCAGGATTCGGCGGCCACTGCGGTTGCGATGGCGCCGAGGCGACCAATGGCTTGCTCAATCCGCTCGCTCCAGGGGTTGGCCCCGTTGAGCCGCAGGCAGTTTTCATATTTGTCAGTGGTAGAGAACATCAGCCCCGGAGCGACATTGATATTTTCCTCCCGCGCCCGGCGGTAGACCTCCGTGCCTGAGGTATTATCCGGCAGCTGAACCCACAATACGAAACCACCCTGTGGCCGGCTGACCGCGGTCCCTTCCGGGAAGGATCTCCCCACGGCGGCCCGCATCCGCTCTGTCACCTCACGAAAGCGCGGCCGCACAGACCGCAGGTAGCGGTCATAACCCCCCTGTTCCAGGAAATGGGCCACCGCCAGCTGCGGCACGCTTGCCGTACCCAGGTTGCTGAAGTACTTCTGCTGACGCGCCTCGGCCAGGTATTTGCCGGGCATCATCCAGCCCAGACGCAACCCCGGCGAGACGGTTTTGGAGAATGAACTGCAATAGATAACGTTGCCGGTGCGGTCGAACACCTTGGCCGGCCTGGGGCGCTCACCGCTATGGAACAGGTCACCGTAGATATCGTCCTCAATCAGCGGCACGCCCGCCCGCTCAAGCATCTGCACCAGTTGCTGCTTGCGCTCATCAGGCATCCGCGCGCCCATGGGGTTGCTGTGATTGGGGACCACCACGCACGCTTTCACGGGCCACTGTTCCAGCGCCAGTTCCAGGCCCTCCAGGCTCATTCCTTCGGACGGGTGCGTCGGCACTTCAATCACTCTGAGCCCGACAACGTCCAGGGCCTGCAGGATGCCGGGAAACGAAGGCGACTCGACCACCACGATATCACCGGGCCGGGTCACCGCCTTCAGGGCAAGAATGATCGCCTCCTGGGCGCCGTTGGTGGCAATAATATCGTCCGGTGTCGCCATGACGCCAAGCGTAGCCATTCGCTGAGCCAGCTGGCGCCGGTACTCAATCTTGCCAGGGAAAGCGTAATCCAGGGTTTCAAGCCCGCGCCTCGCCGCCCATAAGGTGGCCTGCTGAATCTGGCGAACCGGCAGAAAATCCGGATGCGGCACCGCAGCGGCCAACGGCACCATGCGCTTTTGCTCGTCAGCACACAGGTCCAGGGCCATGTCCCTGGCGCTGACCGGCATGGGCCTGGCCTTATGCTTCTGCATCACCGGTTCGGGCGTATCCCACCGCGGCAAATGCACAAAATAGCCACTGCGCTCCCGTGCCTCCAGATAGCCACGGGCCTCCAGCGTCTGGTGGGCCTGAAGTACCGTCGAAACGCTCACTCCAAACTGGCGACTGAGCGCCCGGACACCGGGCAGCCGCTCCCCTTCGCGATAAACCCCATCACGAATCAATGCGTGCAACTGGTCTGCTATCTGATTATAGAGAATGCCCATTGCCCAATCCTGCCAGATCAATCGAGAGAAGAGGCAGTACAGATCACCCGGATTCTGACCAGCACAGATGTCGGACAGGTGAATCTGTACCGGTTCAAAACCACAATATCTGAATCTGTTATGGTTGTCTGCACCGGTGGAGAATGGTGGTCAGCGTCCGGAAGAAGGAGTTTCACCATGACCGCACTGAACCGATTACAGCCCCACCCGCTGACAGAGATACCACCGGCCAGCCGCAAGGACTTGCTGGGCGTTGGCCACAACCACGACCTGGCCCCGATGACCATCCACACCGCTAGGAAGTGGCTGGAGAACCTCGGCTTTGAAATCCGCCTGGTCAAACCCGAACACTGGATCATTACCCACTCGAAAGCTCTGCCGGAGATTCACTTCTACAGCGCCGTGGAACTGAGCCAATTTGCCGCCCACCGGGCACATCGCTACGCTGACACGTTCACAAGGGAGGAATCATGAAAACATTACCGATCTACCAGGTCGACGCGTTTACCAGCCAGGTATTCGGTGGCAACCCCGCTGCCGTCATGCCACTGGAAGAGTGGCTGCCAGACGACACCATGCAGAAACTGGCACTGGAGAATAACCTCTCGGAAGCGGCCTTTCTGGTTCCCCTTTCCGACGAAGCAGAAGAAGACTTTCACATACGCTGGTTCACACCCGGCATAGAAGTACCGCTCTGCGGCCACGCCACTCTCGCCAGCGCCTGGGTCCTCTTCAACAAACTGGGCTGGAAAAAGGAGCAGATCAGACTCCAGTCCAAAAGCGGCTCCCTGGGCGTGAAACAGACCGACGATGGCTGGCTGGAGCTGGACTTTCCGAACCTCGGCTTCGAGGAACGCCCGACACCCGGCCTGATCCTCGAGGCCCTGGAGGGCGCCCCTGAAACGTCGTATTTTGTCCCCAAAGACACCAACTATCTCGTCGTCCTCAGAGACGAGGCGGCGGTAAAAGCCGCACAACCGGACTCCCGCAAACTCAAAGAACTCGGCAACCTGGGCGTCATCATTACTGCACCGGGCAATGACAGCGACTTCGTCAGCCGCTACTTCGCACCGGGCGGCGGCATCGACGAAGACCCCGTCACCGGCTCAATCCACAGCGTTCTGGTGCCCTACTGGGCCGAACAACTCGGCAAGAATACCCTGCTGGCAAAACAAGTGTCCGCCAGGGGCGGTGTACTTCGCTGCGAACTGAAAGGCGACCGCGTAGCCATCGCCGGCCAGGCCGCGTTCTACATGGAGGGCTCTGTTCAACTGCCCTGAAACCCCAACAAAACTGTATACTGCCGCTAAATATAATGCACAGCGGCAGGCAGCACAGATGTTTGGAAAGGTATGGGTTGAGGGCGGTCAGGGATCGTCAAAAACAGGGATGTTTTTGTCGAGCGTACAGGGACGTATTCACCGCGTATCCCTGACCGCCCTCAACCCATGCCGGTACTCCCAAAGCCTGAACTCCAAACCATGACCTCAGAAAAGCACGACGTAATCATCATAGGCGCAGGCGCCGCAGGCCTGATGTGCGCCGCAACAGCCGGCTACCGTGGCCGTAAAGTTCTGGTGATCGACCACGCCAACAAACCCGGCAAGAAAATTCTCATGTCCGGCGGCGGCCGCTGCAACTTCACCAACCTGAACAGCACGCCGGCCAACTTCCTCTCGGACAACCCCCACTACTGCATCTCCGCCCTCAAACGCTACACCCCCCAGCACTTCCTGGACCTGGTGGAGCGCCACGGCATCGAACACGAAGAAAAAGCCGCCGGGCAACTGTTCTGCAAAGACAGCAGCAAAGAAATACTCAACATGCTGCTGACTGAATGCGAATGGGCCGGCGCGGAAGTACGGCTGGATACCAGCGTCAGAACAATCAGCGGCACCGACAACGGCTACCAGCTGCAAACCAGCGCCGGCACCCTTGACTGCGAATCCCTGGTTGTCGCCTGCGGCGGGCTGTCCATCCCCACCATGGGCGCCACCGGGTTCGGCTACGACATCGCGCGCCAGTTCGGACTTACCGTTCTGCCCACCCGAGCAGGACTGGTGCCCTTTACCCTGCATCCGGAACTGAAAGCACAACTGGCACCACTGGCCGGCGTAAGCTGCCCGGTGGACGTCCACTGCAACAACGAACACTTCCGCGAACCCATGCTGGTGACCCATCGCGGGCTAAGCGGCCCGGCCATGCTGCAGATCTCCAGTTTCTGGCAGCCAGGCGACAGCCTCAGCATCAACATGCTCCCGGCGACCAATATTGAACAGGATCTGTACCAGCTAAGAAAAACCAGGCCACAATCCACCGTTGCCCAGTATCTGATGCAGCACCTGCCCAAACGCTTCGCCCAGGCCCTGAACGACCTTCACGGCTGGGCCGGACCGCTGCAGGGGTACAAGAACAGTGACATCGAACAGGCGGCACGAGCTCTGGGCCAATGGGCCATCAAACCCGCCGGCACTGAAGGCTACCGGACGGCTGAGGTGACCCTGGGAGGCGTGGATACCCGCCAGCTGTCATCCAAAACCATGGCCGTTCTTGATCGACCAGACTTGTATTTCATTGGCGAAGTGGTGGATGTGACGGGCCATCTCGGTGGGCATAACTTTCAGTGGGCGTGGGCATCAGGAGTTGCAGCGGGCAGCAGCGCGTGATGAGTGTCTTTTTCCTGTTGCCATACCGTCATTCGATAAATTATCCAGGCCCTGCTAGCGTTATTGGTGACGTGATCGCTGTTACATCGCGTACAGATACCCCGGGTTCCAGGCGCGGGGTAACCAACAGGAGTTCAGCAAATACAGGAGTTCAATATGATGCGCACACGTTTGATTCGGGCAATGGGCATTTCCCTGGTGGCCGGTTCCATGGCTTTCAGCCTGTCGGCCCATGCCGCCCAGGGACTTTATTCAGCGGACGACTTGATGGATGCGGACGTCTACGACAGCAGCGGTGAGGAGATCGGCGAGGTGCAGAACATCCTCATGGACGACAACATGTCGGTCCACTCGCTGGTGATCAAGACCGGGGATGTGGTGGGCATGGGTGGCCGTGATGTAGTCGCCGAGCGCGGCACCTTTACCCTGCGGTTGGAAGACGATGGCGACAACGAGTTTGACGACCAGGATTACGAGGTCCATATGGAAGCAACCCGGGATGAGATCAAGGCGTTGCCGGAATACGATGAGAGCTGGTGGAACCAGACCAGTGACTCTCTGAGTCAGGCCTGGGAAAACACAAAGGAAACCAGCCGCAGTGCCTGGGAGGACACCAAGCAGGCCACCTCCTCCGCCTGGCAAAACCTCAAACAGGGTGTGAAGAGTATGTCGGATAGCGCAGAGGACTAGAGGTACTTCTCGACGGGCAGCCATGACAGGAATCGTGACTTGGCGCGGCGCCACCAGCCAACGGTCGGCTCGCTGGTATAGGATGCCTCACCGCTTCGCCATTGCAGGTCTCCGCTATCATCCAGGGAGACTTCCCAGCTGTTACGGGGATGCATGACTGACCGTATGTCTTGCGCCACCTCTTTGGCCAGCTCCGCACTGTGGATAATCAGCACCGTTTCGCCATTCAGGTAGATGGAGCGAAGATTGACGTTGAAGGAACCGACCACCAGGGTGCTGCGATCAAACACCACGGACTTGGAGTGCAGGCTGACCTGGCCTGTCGAGCAGAAACCATCTGTGTTCAGCCATTGCTGACAGGCCTGTGCATCGGGTTTGAGTTCATAGATCTCTATTCCCTGCCCCAGCATATAGGAGCGCCAGCGGGCGTAACCGGCGTGGTTGGTGACAAGGTCATTGGTCGCCAGTGAATTGGTCAATGCGGCAACCTGCAGGCCCTGGCGATCCCCCAAATCCAATAGCTTCAACTGTTCCCCGGTGAGTATCAGGTAAGCGGATTCGATCAGAATTTCCCGGGTAGCGGACTGTGCCAACTGCTGAAGCGCTTTAGCGCTTCGCTTGGGTGTCTCAGCCGGCTCTTCCATGGTTTCGAAAGGGGAGTCAAACACCAGTTCGCCGGGTGCAACCGTCAGTTGGTCCAACAGCCCTGTGAGCTCTGCCCTTCCTTGCGCGGTGTCTGCCGGGGCAGGCACCGGCAGACCGGCTTGCGTTCTGGCCTGGCGGCGAAGCCCGTCAAGGGCCGCAGCCACATCCCCCTCTGCAGGAACATCCGGGTACAGGGCTGACACCGGGTAGGCCCAACGGTTATTCCAGTAGACGTGGAAGTTGTCCGTCATTCCATCAACAACGGGCCCCAGCGCAAGTACGTCGCGGTCCCGGAAATAGCGATCGGCGGCAAACCCGAAATACTCATCGCCAATATTGCGTCCGCCGACAATCCCGGCAGCACCGTCCACCACGAAGGTCTTGTTGTGCATGCGCCGGTTGATACGGTCGAAATCCATCAGGAACGATACCCACCGACCCCATCCACCGCGGCTTCTGGCAGGATTGAAAATGCGGACCTGAATACCGGGGTGGGTGTCCAGGGCAGCAAGCAGTTCACCAATACCCCCGGCGTTGAAGTCATCCAGCAGCAGCCGTACCCGGACACCACGGTCCGCAGCCAGCAGCATCCGACCGGCCAGGTAGCGCCCGGAGGGATCATTGCTCCAGATGTAATACTGGGCGTCGATGCTGTGTTCGGCCGCCGCAATCAGGGCGGCACGGGACAGAAACGCTTCCTGTCCGGAATCCAGCATGTAAAAGCCCGATTGGCCGTCGTTACCGGCCAACCGCTGTCGGGACTGGCTGAGCAGAAAGCTGTCTTCGTTCTGCACGGTTTCCTCAACTCCGGAGTGAGCTACCGGCGGCAAACCGCCGGCACAACCGGTCAGCAACGTCATCAACACCAGGAAACAACCCGGCATCGCCAACGACGCGACAAGAGAACCCTGGGTAGAGGGCATTAACGCAGAATCACCAGGGGTTTGCGGGCAGTCTTGAGCATCGTCGTGGTGGTACTTCCGACCAGGAACTGACGAATCCGCGAATGCCCATAAGCCCCCATAACCAGGATATCGATATCATTTTCTTCCTGGTAGGCGTGGAGGGTTGGCTCCACATCACCGGCACGAATCGCCAGTGTAACCTCGGAACCAAGGTCACCAAGCATCTTCTCGGCTTTCTTGAGCTGCTCCCAACGGTCATTGGTGTCCGCTCCGATCATCACCAGATGAATCGGCATGCCTTTCAGTACCGGGCTTCCGGCCAGCAATTCCACGCCCTTGAAGGCGGTGGCGCTGCCATCAAACGCCAGCATTGCGCTTTTCGGCGGCTGGTATTCGTCCGGCACCAGGAGGATGGGGCGGTGGACGCTACGAATCACGGTTTCCAGTTGGCTGCCTACGTGCACGTCCCGGTCCGAGCTGCTCTCGCCGTGCAGCCCCATCACCAGCAAACGGGTCTGGTTTTCCAGGGCCAGCAGGGACTCGGTAAGGTCGCCGTGGCGCTGGCGCTTGATCACATCCTCTATACCGTGTGTCTTCACGCGGTCTTCGGCTTCGTCCAGCAAGTGGTGGCCATGCTCCAGTGCCAGCTTCGAACGCTTGCGGTCCAGCCCGGCCAGCTCGTCCATAAGCTGCTCGCGGCTGCCCAGGCCAATGTTACCGGCCAGGTCCGGTTCTGTCGGATAGCGTTCTTCGGCCAGCACGTGCAGCAGTGTCATGGGCGTTTCCATGTACTTGCTGGCCCAGGCAGCGTAATCACACACCGCCGGTGCAGCCCTGGAGCCGTCGATACAGGCAACTACTCGTAGCATCTCAACCTCGCCTTGGTGATCATTATGATTGTTATTCTGACCGGGATCGTTGTTGAATTCCTTGGCTTGTGTCATATCAGTGCCCCATCAACTGGTCAACGGCATCGGGTTTGTCGTGAACCCCGAAGCGGTCAACGATGGTGGCACTGGCTTCATTGAGGCCGATGATCTCAACCTCCGCACCTTCGCGGCGGAACTTGATCACCGCCTTGTCCAGGGCGCCTACCGCAGTGATATCCCAGAAGTGCGCCCGGGTCAGATCAATGACCACATTATCCACTGCTTCCTTGAAATCAAAGGATTCTGTGAATTTTTCCGAGGAACTGAAGAACACCTGCCCCACCACGTTGTAGGTGCGGGTGTCGGTACTATCGTCAAACTCGGAGGTCACCAGCATGTAATGCCCCACCTTGTTGGCAAAGAACAGCGCCGCCAGCAGTACGCCTGCCAGCACACCGAACGCAAGGTTGTGGGTGGCCACAACCACGACGACGGTCACCACCATAACGATGTTGGTGGACAACGGGTGCTCCTTCAGATTCTTGATGGATCCCCAACTGAAGGTACCGATGGACACCATGATCATCACCGCTACCAGCGCCGCCATGGGAATCTGGACCAACCACTGGTCCAGCACCAGTACCATAAGCAGCAGGAACACGCCCGCGGCCAAGGTGGACAGGCGGGTACGACCTCCGGATTTGATGTTGATAATGGACTGGCCAATCATGGCGCAGCCCGCCATGCCGCCGAGCAGGCCAGAGCCAATATTGGCAATCCCCTGACCTTTGCACTCACGATTACGATCGCTGGTGGTGTCGGTCAGGTCGTCCACGATGGTGGCTGTCATCATCGATTCCAGCAGGCCCACGACGGTGAGTCCCACCGAGTACGGCAGAATAATCATCAGGGTTTCCAGGTTCAGCGGTACATCCGGCCACAGGAAGATCGGCAGTGTGTCCGGCAGTTGCCCCATATCGCCCACGGTGCGGATATCGATGTTGTAGATCAGCGCAACTGCTGTGAGCGCAACGATACAGATCAGCGGCGATGGCAGGATGCGGCCGACCACCGGAATCAGGGGAAACAGATAGATGATGCCCAGCCCGGCGGCGGTCATGGCGTACACATGCCAGGTGACGTTGGTCAGCTCCGGTAACTGAGCCATGAAGATAAGAATAGCCAGAGCGTTCACAAACCCGGTTACTACCGAGCGGGATACAAATCGCATAAGGCCGCCGAGCTTCAGGTAGCCAGCGCCGATCTGCAACAGGCCGGTAAGCAGCGTGGCCGCCAGCAGGTATTCCAGGCCATGCTCCTTGACCAGGGTCACCATCAGCAACGCCATGGCCCCGGTGGCGGCAGAGATCATACCGGGGCGGCCGCCCACAAAGGCGATCACAACGGCAATACAGAAAGAGGCGTAAAGGCCCACTTTCGGATCCACGCCGGCAATGATGGAGAAGGCGATGGCTTCGGGGATCAGTGCCAGGGCCACCACAAGACCGGCGAGCAGATCACCCCGTATATTGGAGAGCCAGTCGGCTTTAAGCTTGTTTCGCATAGTTGAGGTCCAGTCAATTGATTCGAGCGAGAGAATCTACAGAAAGTTGATGACCGCCAGCAGTCCAACGGATCCGAGGACGACGGTGTAAGGAAAGGCCATAATCACCATGCGGCCGTAGGACAGCCGAACCAGTGGCGCAATGGCGGATGTCAGCAGGAACAGGAACGCCGCCTGGCCGTTGGGCGTTGCAACGCTGGGAAGGTTGGTGCCGGTATTGATGGCAACGGCGAGATCCTGGAAGTGCTCCCGGGATATGACACCGGCATCCAGTGCCTGTTTGATTTCGCTGATGTAAACGGTGGCGACAAAGACATTGTCGCTGATCATCGAGAGCAGCCCGTTTGCCACGAAGAACAACGCCGGCTGGTGCACTTCCGGCTGGGCGAGCACGAAATCGATCACCGGCTTGAACAGATGCTGCTCATGAATCACTGCCACTACGGCAAAGAACACCACCAGCAGCGAGGTGAACGGCAGGGATTCCTGGAACGCCTTGCCAATCTGGTGCTCGTCAGTCACCCCGGTGAATGACGTAATAAGGATGATGACCAACAGCCCGATCAGCCCCACCTCAGCGATATGAAATGCCAGCCCGATGACCAATATCACTGCCGCTACAGCCTGCACCCACAAGGCCGCCTGATCCGCCTTGGTGCGCTTTTCGCGCTCGTTGTCCGCAAAGTCTTCCAGCACCCGGCGAACGGGTTTTGGCAGGCGAGCTCCATAGCCAAACCAGCGCAACTTCTCCAGACACCAGCAGGTGAACAGGCCCGCACCCAGGACCGGCAGGCTGATGGGCGCCATACGCTGGAAAAACTCTGCAAAGTTCCAGCCCACCACTTTTGCGATCAGCAGGTTCTGGGGCTCCCCCACCATGGTGGCAACGCCACCGAGTGCGGTACCGATAGCGCCGTGCATCAGCAAGCTGCGCAGAAAAGCGCGGAATTCCTCCAGGTCTTCACGGTGCAGTTCCACCACATGCTCATCACTGTTGGCATTATGACCGCTGTGTTGATACCCCTTGCCGGAAGCCACTTTGTGGTAGACAGAGTAGAAGCCCACCGCCACGCTGATAATAACGGCGGTAACGGTTAATGCATCCAGAAAGGCTGACAGCAGCGCAGCGGCGGCACAGAACAGCAGCGAAAGCGCCGACTTTGATCGCACCCCTACCAGGATCTGGGTGAAGGTCACCAGAATCAGCTCCTTCATGAAGTAGATACCGGCGACCATGAACATCAGCAGCAAAATGACCGGCAGGTTGATCAATACTTCGTGGTAGACCGCCTCCGGCGTCGCCAGCCCGATCAGCAATGCTTCTACTGCCAACAGGCCGCCCGGGAGCAGTGGGTAGCATTTCAGTGCCATGGCCAGGGTAAAGATGAACTCCCCCACCAGGAACCAGCCAGCCGTCGCCGGGCCAAGCAACCAGACGATCAGGGGATTGACGATCAGAAACAGGAGAATAACCTGCTTGTACCAGACAGGCGCGTTGCCAAGAAAATTGTGGGTAAAACCAGAAATCACTGTTTTGGGCATTGGGAACCGAACGACTTGAGACGAAAACTCAGAGACAATAACGTCCTTGGTACTCGCCGGAAGCGAATACAGGCTATTGGCTCAAGGAATTAACCTGGAGGGCACGCAGAGCGCTATGGCGGAGTGATCGTCGGGAAGGTCGCGAAGACGTTCATCAGAGTAAGTTCGTAAGCTGTGAAATTAAGGCGGCGAAGCTTACCAGAACGGCGCCGGGAAAGTAACCGACGCAGGTCTTTTACATGGCAGGGCCAGACAACCCGTTACTGGCAAGGTGAAAAGCGATCACCGCCATCATCGATCCGATGGCCCCGTCAATGAACCGCCAGGCCATGGGGCTGGCCAGCCAGGGCGACAACGCCGCTCCGCCAAACGCCAGCAGGCCGAACCACAACACCGAAGCGCTGCTGGCTCCGGCCACAAACACGGCCGGGCTCTCCTGCTGGGCACCAATGGCAGGGATCAGCAACAGGGTATCCAGATAGACCTGCGGGTTCAGTAATGTGACCGCCAGGGTGGTCAATACCACCACCCGAAGACTGGCAGTCGCTGATGTATCCGCACCCAGGCCCTTCCGCCCCATTGCTACTTTGTAGAAAGCCACCAGCGCAAGCCACCCCAGGAACACCACCCCGAGCCAGCGCAGAACATCCAGCGCCTCCGGTACCGCCATCAGTGCCGCGTTCACCCCGAACATTCCGGCGGTGAACAGCAGTATATCGGCCGTCATGCAGATGCCCGCGCAATACCAGTGGTGTTCCCGCCGGATCGCCTGGCCCAGGATATAGGCATTCTGCGCCCCGATGGCAATGATGATCCCACCGCATACGATCAGCCCTGTCAGATAACTGGTCAGCATTCTTCCCTCCTGATTTGCTGGAAGCCTACCGGGACGACGCTATACTTAAAAATCATAAACCTTATATCCCATGAATTATTCTTATGCTGGATTACAAGCTGCTTCAGGCACTGGCTGCTGTTATCGAAAACGGTGGGTTCGAACGTGCCGGCGAAATACTCGGGCTTACCCAATCCGCCGTATCGCAACGCATCAAGTCACTGGAGGTGCGACTGGGCCAGCCGGTGCTGGTCAGGCATCCGGAGCTCCGGGCAACGCCGGCCGGCAACAAGCTGCTCAACCACTTCCAGCAGGTCCAACTGCTGGAAAGGGACCTTCGAAAAACCATTCCCGCCCTGGCCGAGGACACCACACGCCTGCGGATTGCCATCAACGCCGACAGCCTCGCCACCTGGTGGGCTTCCGTAGTCGGCGACTTCTGCAGCCGCGAAGGTGTGCTACTGGACCTGGTGATTGAAGATCAGGATGTGGGTCTGAAACGCATGCGTGATGGCGACGTTGCCGCCTGCCTGTGCAGCAACAGCCAGCCTGTCGCCGGAGGGCGGTGCGTGGCACTGGGTGAAATGATCTATATGCCGCTGGCGACACCGCAGTACGTTCACCGGTTTTTCCCTGACGGCATTACACCGGCTGCGTTTGCCACCTCACCGGCCATTGTGTTCGGCCCCAATGACCAGCTTCAGCACCGGTTCATGGCCGGTTGCGGCTATCATGGCCGTTTCCCCTATCACCTCTGCCCTTCCTCTGAAGGCTTTGTTCAGCTTGCCAGGGCCGGCATGGGCTACGGTATGATTCCCGGTATCCAGGCCCGCAAATGGCTGGAGGATGGCAGCCTTGTCAACCTGGCGCCGGGTCATGAGCTGGCGGTTCCGCTTTACTGGCATTTCTGGCGGCACAGCGGAACCCTGCTGCAACGGCTGACAACAACCCTTGAAGGGGCCATTAAACCCGACAACGGAATACTCCATGGATGAGGTAACCAACCAGTTTATCATCAACAACCAGACCACCCTGAACCTGGCCATCGCCCTGTTACTGGGGGCCATCATCGGTCTGGAGCGTGGTTGGGACGCCAGGGCCCAGGCGTCCGGCGAGCGCATCGCCGGCATCCGTACCTTTGCCCTGATCGGCCTGTTGGGTGGCGTGGCCGCGCTTTTGGCGCAGGAGATCACTGAGTGGGCATTTCCGGTGCTACTGATCAGCGTGGTGGCCATCGCCCTGGTGGCCTTCAATGAACGCCTTAGCCATATCCGCAACTTCAGCATCACCGGCACCATTGGCATGGTGCTCACCTTCTGTTTCGGCGCCATAGCCGTGGCTGTAGACCCTGCCATCGCCACCGGTGCTGCCGTGGTCACTGCGCTGATTCTGGACAACAAAAAGGAAATCCACGGACTGGTGGACAAACTGCAGGAGCACGAACTGGATGCGGCCCTGAAACTGCTGGTGATTTCAGTGGTTATGCTGCCCCTGCTGCCCAACGAGGACCTGGGTCCGGGCGGCGTGCTCAATCCCCGGGAAATCTGGTGGATGGTGGTGTTGATTGCCTCGGTTTCCTTTGTCGGATATTTTGCTATCCGGTTGGCCGGCACCGGCAAAGGCATTCTGTTTACCAGCCTGTTTGCGGGGCTGAGCTCCTCAACCGCACTCACCCTCCACTACGCGAGGCAGTCCAACCTCTCGCCAGAGGTCAGTCCGCAATTTGCCAGCGGCATCCTGATTGCCTGTGGCACCATGTTCCCCCGCATTCTGATCTATTGCGCCCTGATTAACCCGGCCCTGTTACCCAGGCTGGTGTGGCCCGTCGTGGTGATGACCCTGTTGCTTTATCTGCCGGCCCTCTTTATCTGGAAGCGACACCAGGGTCGCCTGGAGGTAAGCCGCCCGGAACTCACCCAAAATCCGCTGGACCTGAAGTCCGCCCTGGTCTTCGGCCTGTTACTGGTGGCGATTCTGCTGCTGGGGGAATTTCTCCAGAAGTGGCTGGGAGATCTGGGCATCTATGTGCTGGCGGCTACGTCCGGCGTTGCGGACGTTGACGCCATCACCCTGTCCCTGACACGAATGTCCCAGGACTCTCTCGCCCTGCAAACGGCCGTCATCGGCATTGTGATTGCGGCGGCCACCAACAACCTGGTCAAATCGGGCATTGCCGGTGCCATCGGCCGGCGTGAGCTGGGAACACTGGTTGCCGGCCCGATGATCCTGTCTCTGGTCGCGGGGCTTGCAGTCGCCTGGTTGCAATAAGGCCAGTTACCGGGCGCGCCTGAAGGTCAGGTTGTAACGGCAAGCACCCGTTAACGGGTGGTCAGCGACTTTGAGGGTTAATACGCCGTGATACCGCAGCCGCGCCGGACCGCCCCAGACCACGACGTCTCCGTGCTCCAAAGGCACGCGCTGTGGCCGGTCCCCGCGCCGGGGGCCGCCGAATTGAAAGGTCGCCGGTGCACCCAGAGACACCGAGACAATGGGCTGACCAAAATCATCCTCGTTTTTGTCCTGGTGAAGCCCCATTCTGGCGCCCGGTGAATAACGGTTAATCAGGCAGGAGTCGGGCTCAAAGCCGTCATACCCTGCGTTCGTGGCGGCTTCGACCGCCAGGGTACGAAACAGGTCCGGCATCGCTGGCCATGGGTCCCCGGAAACCGGGTCCTGGTGTTGATAACGATACCCTCGCGCATCGGTCACCCAACCCCAGTCACCGCAACAGGTCATGGCGACAGACATGGTGTGGCCGCCCGGCGTCCGCATCTGCCGGAACGGCGCCTGCGCTGTCACCCCCTCAATACCCGCCAGCAGTTCGGCGCCAGAGACGCTGGCAAACCGACGCAGGACAACCGCTCCCTCACAGAGCGATTCGGCCCAGGGTTCCGGTGGTGAGTGTTCGAAAAGGTCCATGGTCATGACGTTTTCACCCCCGTATACTTTGCGCAGTTTTAAACACTTGAAAAGGACACTGTCATGTTCGGCCTGTTTATTGGCGGTTTGATCGGCTACCTGTTTGGCCGCTTTCCCGGAATGCTGATTGGTGCGGTAGCGGGTGCGCTCCTCACACGTTATATCAAGAGCCGCCTGTTTCAGAAACTGCGCAATGTGCAGACCGACTTTCTGGAGTCGGTGTTTGCAGTGATGGGTGCCCTTTGCAAGGCCGATGGCGTGGTTACCCGCGACGAAATCCGGGTAGCAGAAGCCATGTTCGACCGTTTCCGGCTCTCCGGCGAACATCGGGAACGCGCCAAAGCTGCCTTCAACCGGGGCAAGGCGGATGACTTTGACCTGGACGCAGAACTGCAGCATTTCCTGAGAGTCAGTGGTCGTCAGCCTTCTCTGCTACAGATGTTCCTGCAAGTACAGGTATCTGCTGTTGCCGCTGATGGCGTGGTACATCCGGCCGAGCATGAAATGCTGGTGCGTATCGCACGCGGCCTGGGGCTGCCCGAAGCCCAGGTAGACCAGCTTGAAGCCATGTTGCGGGGAGCCCATGCCGGCCAGACCGGTGGTACGGGCCAGGCCTCATCCGCCAGCCAGATTGACGATGCCTACAAGGCGCTGGGGGTGCCCCCTTCAGCCAGTGATGCGGAAATCAAGAAGGCCTATCGCAAGCTGATGAGTGAAAACCATCCGGACAAGCTGGCCGGCCGAGGCATGCCTGAGAGCATGCGGGAAATGGCGGAAGAGCGCACCCGGGAGATCAGCCATGCCTACGATGTCATCAAGGAAGCACGTAAGTAGCCCTGACGCCGATAAAGCTGGTTCAGAGCCAGCGGGGCACTCGCCTGCGATACGCCTCGTAGGCATCTCCGAAGAGCTCGGCGAGTGCCTTTTCCTCCACCCTCGCCTGCCGGACCAGTACCGTAACGCCTGCAATCAGGCACACCAGGGAGAACACCGAAGGTAACGCCAGGAAAAAGCCCAACTGGCCCAGCATCACGGTAATGAACACCGGGTTGCGGCTGCGGCTGAAAGGCCCATCGGTAAGCAATTGACGATCCTGTTTCGGGTCCACACCCGAACGCCACTGGTCATGCATGAAAGCCTGAAGATAGTTGACCAGGCTGAAAGAAAACATCAGGAAAACCATCCCCGTTACCAGCACCGGTCCGTAATACAGCGAGTCGAATACTCCCAGCCAGGGGTCGATATCCACGAAAATACGCGCCACCACCGCTGCCAGAATCAAGCCACGGAACACATTGAAAATGTTCCGGTGCCACCAGCCGGCAGAGGCTCGCTCGCCATAGTTGATGAACGAATACCCCATCCTTGCGTAAAGGCCCAGGCTGCGGCTGGTGAACTGAAGGCCGATCATCAGAAAGAAAATACCGAGAAAATAACGGACCAGTGGCTCGGCAACTGTGTGGAAACTATCGAGAAATACCATTAAATTCACTGTTTGCGGTGACGGTGCCTGTAAACAAGCTTATAGCCTGCAACGGCGGCTGAAAACCGGATTCTTACCTTTTGTGTCAGGCGATGCAATTTCCTGATATGACATATCATCACGTTTAAACCTCCTATAAGGTATAGGCAGTCCCGGAATTGACATGGAGTATCTGCCTTGACCGCACAACAACGTCCGCAATCGATGCATACATTCAGTGACGATCTACTCGGGAAACACGACGCTACGGCCCTGGCGAGCCTGATTCGTAGTGGTGAGATCTCAGCAGACGAGGTGCTCCAGGCAACCCTCGCCCGGGCGCGGCAGGCAGAGCCCTGTATCCATGGCCTGGTGACGCCCATTCCGGACCAGGCCAGCGGTATCACCGTAAAGGAAGCACCTCCGGCGCAGGCAAGTCCCGGCATTTTTGCCGGTGTCCCCACGGTGATAAAAGACAACACCGATGTGAAAAGGTATCCCACGACCCACGGCACCGCTGCCATTCGCCCACTACCGGCGGACAGAACCAGTCCTTTCGCCCGCCAATTGCTGGCGCAGGGACTGGTCTGTATTGGCAAAAGCACCCTGCCCGAGTTCGGGTTCAACGCCACCACGGAACCGGCCCACGATACGCCCACCCGCAACCCCTGGAACCTGAACTATTCCACCGGCGCCTCTTCGGGAGGCTCCGCTGCCCTGGTAGCCGCCGGTGTTGTCCCCATCGCCCACGCAAACGATGGCGGTGGTTCCATCCGCATACCCGCCGCCTGCTGTGGGCTGGTGGGTCTGAAGCCCAGCCGGGGCCGTCTGATCGACAACGACGCCGCGAAATCGCTGCCCATCAATATTGTCAGCGACGGAGTGGTTACCCGCAGCGTCAGGGACACCGCAAACTTCTATGCCGGGGCGGAGCATTATTTCCGCAACCCGAAACTACCAGCTATCGGTAACGTGGGAGGACCATCAACCCGATCACTCAGAATTGGCCTTGTTTTGGATTCCATCAATGGCCACCCGACGGACCCAACTACCCGCGAGGCGGTCGAGGCCACAGCACGGGCCCTGGAAAAGCTCGGGCACAGGATAGAGCCGATGGACGTTCCGGTTGCCTCATCCTTTCCTGAAGACTTTGCGCTCTACTGGGGAATGCTGGCCTTTGGCGTGCGCTCCAATGGCAAGCGGCTGATTCATAAAAGCTTTGATAAATCACGGCTGGATGGCCTGACGCGGGGGCTGGACAAGGCGTTCAGAAGACAGTTCTACAAACTGCCGGCCACCCTCTGGCGCCTGCACAGGTCGTATCATGACTACGCCCGTGCCATGGCAGGTTACGATGCAGTGCTCACCCCGGTGCTTGGCCATACAACACCGGAAATCGGCTACCTGAGCCCGACACTGGACTTTGACACCCTGTTTGACCGCCTGACCCGCTATGTCAGCTTTACTCCATTGGCCAACGCCAGTGGCGCCCCCGCGATGTCGCTGCCGGCCACTCTTGACCAGCATAACCTGCCCGTCTCTATTCAACTGATGGGGCGGCATGGTGGGGAACGGACACTACTGGAACTGGCTTTTGCCCTGGAGGAGGCAATGGAGTGGCCCGACATCGCCGACAACCTTCAGAGGATGACAGCCTCCGCATCCTGAACAGGCGGAGGCTCTCTGACGACGACCTGGTTCCGCCCTTGGCCCTTGGCCTGATAGAGCGCCTCATCTGCCCAGCAGAAGATGGCCTTGGTGGCATCGGCCTCATGGGGGCAGACAGTGCATACCCCAATGCTCACCGTCAGGTGGAGTACTTCGTCTGATATCCGGAATCCGGATTCCTCAATCTTCTGGCGAATTTTTTCAGCAACCCGCAGGGCTCCCTCTTCCGGCGTATCCGGCAACAGCACCACAAATTCCTCGCCGCCGTATCTGGCCGCCAGATCCTGCGGGCGAGTGACATACTGGCGGATGCAGTTGGCGACCATCTGCAGGCAATCGTCCCCTACCAGGTGGCCATAGGTGTCGTTGAACTTCTTGAAGTGGTCAATATCCAGCAGCAACAGTGAAAGCGGCTGGCCGAACCGGTACGCCTTCACCACAGCCGAGGTAAACGCGCGGTCAAAATGCCCACGGTTCTTGAGGCCAGTCAGGGCATCGGTAGAGCTGAGTTCCCGCAACTGACCATTCAGGGACTCCAGATCCCGGGTTCGTTCCTGTACCCGTTGCTCCAACAGGGCGTTGGCCTCCTGCTGGATTCGAAGGGATTTGTCCTGGGCCATTCGCGCTTTTCGCTCTTCCCGCAGCAACCGCTGCTGTGCTTCAAAAGCGCGTTTTTTCTCCTTGTTAAGTCTGTCTGCGAGGGCGACCGAGAGCAGAATAACGCCAATGGCGGAACCCACCTGGGTCGCATTTTCCGTCAACAGATTGCGCGGCAACATGGTGAACTTGCTGAGGGCCAGAACAATGCCGCCAAACAGCATGAACACCCAGGCCAGCGCGTAGTATCGTGCGGCGGGGTCTTTCTTCAGCCAGCGCACAATGCTCAGTATCAGCATGCCCGTACAACCCAGGAAGGCAACCAGGATGGTTGGCAGAATCATCAGGGAATACGGGACCACAACCCCCGCTACTGCCATCAGCCCTGCAACAATCGTCAGCGACACCGTTAGCCGGTTCATCAGCGGGTGATTGCTACGGGATACATTGATGAAGCGGATGCTGAAAGCGCCACCGAAGAGGATCACAAGGTTGAGAAAGACGATAATTGCCTGATCATTCCAGCGGGTTGCCTCCGGCCACAGGTACTGGAAACTGACGCCATGCAGACTCGCCAGGAACATCGGCATCGCAGAAATGTAGCCCACGTAGTACAGGAAACTTCGCTCACCGACGGCAATATAGACAAACAGGTTATAGAGAATCATGACCAGCACGATGCCGTAATAGATCCCTTCGAACATGCTGCGGGATTGCTCGGCCACGTAATAGGCGTCCTGATCCCACAGCGTGAGAGGCACCTGCATGGAGCTGCTGGTATCCACGCGAAGGTAAACGGAAAGGTTCTCACCGGCCAGGAGCGTAAGCGGAACAAGAAAATTCCGGTGATCGACAAGGCGTTCGTGAAACGGCTTTTTATCACCCAGCACATGGCGCTCAGTCACTTCACCATCATTAACCAGGTAGATCTCGATGTGGTCCAGCACCGGGTAACCGATTTCCAGGAACAGGGGGTCGGAGGCCTCGCCCTGATTATGGATATTAACCCGGAACCAGTACACCTCATCGCCGTAGCCAAGGCTCACGCTGTCCTTGCCGTTACGCTGCCAGCGGGTTTCAGGAAGGTTCCGAACCGACTCCAGGGTGGCTGGTCCGGCAGATTCCGCCCAATAATCCACAAACTGTGATAGCTCCATACGCCGGGCGTGATTGTCCCAGGCCGCCGGCTGTGCTGAAGCCAGCACAGGCAACGCAGTCACCAGAATCAGTAGTAGCTGCATGATCGCTTTGTTCAAGAGCGGCCCCGGCGTGAATAAAACCTGATTTCAATCGAGTCACTTCATTATGAATCAGAAACGGGAACTTCTTCGTGTGCACAAAAAAATGACGCAATCAGACAACAAAACTTCACAAATGACACTGCCCGATTGCGGTTGGACAGGCCCTTTGGCCGATGCCAATATAGAGTCCGGAAGACCCGGACAATGCACCCGCCACTCACAACTGAAAGCCAGAGCCTATGAAGGATACGGATACCTTTGTGAACTTTCACAAGGCGCTGATGGAACTGAGCCACAGCCCGGCGTTCATCAACAGGGAACGCAGACATAAACTCGCAGCACTGACCGCCCTGTGCGCAAAAATGCTCGACGTTGAACGAGTCAGTGTCTGGCAGTTTCCGGAACAGCGGGAGCACCTTGAATCGGAATGGCTGCATACACCGGATGGTTCATCCGCAAAGTCGATCAGTCTCTACCAGTCAGGAAATCCGGCCTATTTCGCCGCGCTGGAAAGCGAGCGGGTACTGTCCGTCCCTCACGCCCAGGAAGATCCGCGAACCCGTGATTTTACCCCTGACTATCTGGCACCCAGGGGGATACGTTCCATGCTGGACGCACCGGTATTCGACGGTGCCCGGCTCAGTGGCGTGGTATGCCTTGAATCGACCACGTATCGCCAATGGACCCTGCCGGAAATATCCTTCGTCATCGCCATTGCCGATACCATCAGCCTGATGAATACCCATGAAGCCTGGCTTGATTCGAAACAGGCGCTGGAATATGCCACCCGCTATGACTCTCTGACAGGGCTGCTGAACATCAAATCCCTGCGGGATCGCATCAGCTATCTGGTGGATAAATTTGAACGGCGTGGGCTCGGCAGCCTGGCGTTGATATGGGTGGATGTGGACAGGCTGAAGTCCATCAATGACGGGCTCGGTTCACAAGTAGGTGACGGCGTCATTGAAGAAATCGGGCAGCGACTGAAGCAGGTCAACGTTCCCGGCAAGGACCTTCTCGCCCGGATTGGCGGCGATGAATACGCCCTTATTATTCGCAATCGCACCCAGCCGGACACCCTGGAGCAGACCGCCTCAAAGATCCGGCACGAAGTCAGTAAACCAATCCGTCTGAACGGACATATCCTATCGGTGGGTGCCAGTCTCGGCATCTGCCATCTGCCCGGTGACTGCAATACCACAGAAGATCTGCTTCGCGGCGCCGAAGCGGCCATGTATAACGCCAAGCAACAAGGGCGGGGCCAGTCCTGCTTCTTTGATTCCAGTATCCAGGTAAGCGCCCGCTCCCGCTTTGAGCTGGAGAATGACCTGCGCGTTGCCATCAACGAACAGAAACTGGATGTGTTCTATCAGCCGATAACCAACGCTACCGGGTCCAGTGTGGAGTCAGTCGAAGCTCTGGTGCGTTGGCAGCACCCTGAACGGGGATGGCTATCCCCCATCGAGTTTCTCGACATCGCCAGGGGCGGTGGCCTGATGTATGCCCTTGGGGAGTGCGTGCTGCGCCGCGTGTGTGAGCACTGGCAATGGGCCAGGAACCATCAGGTCATGCTGCCGGAAGTGTCGGTGAACCTGGCGCCTGAGCAGGTTCTGGTTGCGGAGCTTCCCCGCCAGATAAGGACGATCTGTGCCGAACACGATGTTCCCGTCAAGTCACTGCATTTCGAAGTCACCGAGGACGCCCTCCAGGGTGATATCAGCACCATTTCCCGCATTCTCGAAGAACTGGTTGCCGCCGGTGCGCAACTGTCCATCGACGACTTCGGCACCGGTTATTCGTCCCTGTCACGACTCAAGGGCCTGCCGTTTTCACGCATCAAGATCGATCGCTCGTTCATCAGCAACATCCCCGATGACGAGGATGACTGCGCCATCATTCTGTCCATTCTCGGACTTGCGAAAGGTCTGGGGCTGTCCGTGGTGGCCGAAGGTGTGGAAACCGAAGCTCACAAAGAGTGGCTGTGTGAGCAGGGTTGCGACTACCTTCAGGGTTATCTGTACAGCAGACCGCTACCCTTCGATCAGCTGGTCGAACGTTTTTTCGCCAACAAATAGGCTGCCTGCTTCAGTTTTCGTCCGGATTTGTCCCCCAGAACCAGCAGCGCAGGTGTCAGTAACAGGGTCAGTATGGTCGCAAACGCCAGCCCGCCGGCGATGGCGCTGGACAGCTGAGTCCACCACTGGGTTGAGGGTGCACCAAGGCCCAGGGACGGTGTTATCAGGTCGACATTCACCCCCAGCACCATCGGCATCAACCCCAGAATGGTGGTAATGGCGGTCAGCAGCACCGGACGAAGACGCAGGCACCCGGTTTCCAGCGCCGCCTCAAACGCTTCGCTGCCGCTTTTCCGCATCTGGTTGTAGGTGTCGATCAGAATGATGTTGTTGTTCACCACAATGCCTGCCAGGGCAATGATGCCCATTCCTACCATCACGATGCCGAAGGACTGACCGTTAAGCAGCAGGCCAAGCAGCACCCCTGCTGTGGAAAGCACAATGGCGGACAGGATCAGCAGGGTCTGGTAAAGGGAATTGAACTGTGTCACCAGAATGAGCAGCATCAGGGCGATCGCCACCATAAAGGCCGAGGCCAGAAAGTTGGATGCCTGCTGCTGATCTTCGTTTTCACCGGCGAAACGGACGGACACTCCTTCGGGTGTTTCAGGCATTTCCTCCTGCAGGGATTTCAACAGCTCATCGGCCCTACGCCCGGGTTTCACATCGGACTTGATCGTCACCGTGCGCTGGCCATCTACCCGCACGATGCTTCCGGTCTTGTCCCCCGCCGCCAGTTCGACAAATTCGGAAAGCGGTACCTGCCCACGATTGGTATGAATGGTCTGGCGCTGGAACTGATCCAGCTCACGCCAGTTGTTCGGCACCCGCACCGCGATATCCACCTCATCACGGACATCCTCCGGGCGGTACGTGGCCAGCACCAGCCCGTTGGTGATCAGGCGCACCGCGCTGCCCACGCTCAGCACGTCGGAGCCAAAGCGCGCCGCCGATGCCCGGTCCACATTCAGGCGCCACTCGATACCCGGCAGGCTGCGGTCGTCCTCGATATCCACGAAGCCGTCAATGGCGCCCATGCGCTGCTGGATAAGCCCGACGTACCGATCCAGTTTCTGACTGTCGAGACTGCTGACCATCAGCTCGATAGGCTTGCCGCCTGCCGGCCCGCCTTCCTGTTTGCGAAACTCCAGCTCTATGCCGGGAATGTCTGCCGTGCGTTCGCGGAAATCCTCCAGAATCCTGGTGGCGGACCGGCGCTCGAACCAGTCGGTAAACTGGAACTGCAGCACACCGATAACATCCGGTGCCATCTGGTTACCGGGGCTGACCATTGAGCGGGCATACAGTGCCTTCACTTCCGGCATGCCCTGCAGCCTCTGCTCGACCTCCCGCACAATCGCATCCCGCTCTTCCACCGACAAATCGCCTCTCGCGCGCACCTGCACCTGGGCCGAGTCAGGCTCAACGCTGGGGAAAAATTCCACGCCATGATTGTATTTGCCGTAAGCCACGTAGATCACCACAACCACCGCCAGCACACCCAACAGTGTGAACCCCGGCACGGCCAACAGGCGCCCAAGCAGCTTCCGATACAACCCCGTCATTCGCCCGTCCGGCGGTGCCTGGCGCTTGCGCCTGCCACCACTGATACTGCCGAGAACCGGCAGAAAGACCAGCGCCATCGCCAGGGACGCGGTCAGGCAGATGATGACGGTCATAGGCAGGAATTTCATGAATTCACCCACCACACCTGGCCAGAACAGCAATGGGATAAAGACGGCCAGCGTGGTCGCGGTGGAGGCAATAATGGGCCAGGCCATGCGGCTGGCAGCCTCGCCCCACGCAGATCGTACACTCTGCCCCTCAGAGAGATTTCTGTCAGCCAGTTCGGACACCACGATTGCTCCGTCCACCAGCATGCCCGCCACCAGAATCAGGCTGAACAGAACCACAATATTAAGAGTCAGACCCATGCCCCAGATCACCAGAATTCCGGTGAGGAAGGCACCGGGGATGGTCAGGCCCACTAACAGGGCCGAGCGGGGGCCCATGGCAGCGATGATCAGGATAATCACCAGTACAATGGCGGTAAGCACGTTGTTAAGCAGGTCACTGAGGATGTCCCGCACTTCACCGGACTGATCCATGATGTAACGGACTTCGAGTTCTTCCGGCAATTCCGGCCCCGCCGCCTCGATCAATGCTTTGACCTGGCCAACGGTTTCGATAATGTTGGCGCCGGTACGTTTGGAAATTTCCAGTACCAGGGCCGGCTCACCATTGATCCTTGCGAACCCGGTGGGGTCCTTGAAGGTACGCTGCAGCATGGCAACGTCCCCGAAAGTGACCACGGTGTCGCCATCCACCTTGATGGGCATGGACATCACGTCCTCCACCGACTCAATCACACCGGGCACTTTCATGGTCATGCGGCCGGCGCCGGTGTCCAGACTGCCGGCGGCCACCAGCTGGTTGTTGCGGGTGACCAGTGATGCCAACTGGTCAAAGTCGATGCCGTAGCTTTCCAGCACCTGGGGGTCAACGACGATTTCCAGCAGATCCTCCCGGTCACCGCCGATATCGACTTCCAGCACTTCCGGAATACCTTCGATGGCGTCCTGTAACCGTCGGGCAATGGTGACCAGTTCGCGTTCGGACAACGGGCCGGACAGACCAACAGACATCACCGGAAAGAGTGCAACATTGATCTCGTTCACTCTGGGCTCGTCCGCTTCCTGGGGCAGTTTGCTACGGGCGGTGTCCACTTTCTCCCGCACGTCCTGGAGCGCCATATCCGGGTCAAAGCCGGCATCAAACTCCAGCATCACCGATGCGTGGCCTTCCGAGGCGGTGCCGCGCATTTCCTTGATCCCTTCAAGGGATCGCAACTCCTGCTCCATGGGCCGGATAAGCAGCCGTTCAGCGTCTTCCGGGCTGATGCCTTCCAGTGTCATGGACACGTAGATCATGGGAATGGTGACGTCCGGATTCGCCTCCTTGGGTATCGCCTGAAAGGCTGCAATGCCGCCCAGAATCAGGAAAAGCAGGGTGAGAAGTGTTGTACGGCTGCGATCGAGTGCCGCAAATATCAGGGTTCGCATACCGGTCAGCCCCGGTCCGAATCACGGTTCACCGGGCGCACCTGCTGCCCGATGGACACGAACCCGGCACCACGGGTGATCAACCGGATCTCTTCCGGTAATCCGGTTACCCAGGCGCCATCCGTTGTAACGTTCAGCAGTTTGACGGTGGTAAACACCACTTCATTATTCTCGCCCACGTAGCGGACACCAGGTCGGCCATCGTCGCCCAGACTCAGGTAGGCGGGTGAAATAAACATGGCCCTGACCTCCGGCAATGCAATCCGCAGCGTTGCGCTGCCGCCGGCAACCCGCTTGCGTTCCGGGTTTTCCACCGTCACTTCCACGGCAAAGCTGCGGGTTTCCCGGTCTGCTGCACTGGCCACAAAGCTGACCCGACCTTCCAGCGTATCGCCGTCCAGGGTGCGGATCGTCACTTTCTGGCCTTCTTCCACGTTGCCTACGGACTGCTGTGGAATCTGGCCGGCTGCTTTCAACCGGTCGATCCGCACCAGTTCCAGCAAGGGCGTGCCCACCTGAACCAGGTCGCCCAGGTCGACGTCGCGACGATTGACGGTGCCGTCGAAGGGCGCACGGGGCGTCAGGTTTTCCATCACAAGGCGCGCCCGGGCCAGTTCCGCTTTGGCGGCCGAGAGTTCACTTTGCAGTGTCAGCACTTCCGATTCGGAAGTGAGATCACGGGCACGGAGTTGCTGGGCGGCCGAGAGGTCTGCCTCAAGCTTGCGGATGCGGGACTGCCACTGCTCGACGGCTGCACCACGACCATCCTCGGACAGGCGTAACAGCACATCCCCTTCCTCGACCCGGGCGCCCTGCTCCACCATAAGCTCATCCACAGTACCGGCCACCCGCGCACCAATAACCACCGTTCGCCACGGCTCCAGTTGTCCCTGCACCATCAGCCCTGGCTGGTAAGGCCGGTCCCGCAGCATGTCCACCTGTACCGACGGTACACCTTTATCCTGCTCAGGTTGCGCATCCGGCGCTTCATCGCGAGCCTCGCGGACGTTCCCCGTTGCCATCCAGACAACCAGTAGCGCCAGTACCAGAAAAGACAGGCCGATGGATCCCAGTTTTGCTTTCGTCATTGATTGCTCACAGGTTGAAACAGGTGATTTCGGTAGAAAACGGTTGCACCCGGCTATTTTCGTGGGGTAAATTCTACACATAAATTTTTTACAAATTCAGAGTAAATACGGATTTTATGAATCTCAACGCAGTGGTTGTCCTTGTGAAGCTAGTCCTGGTGGTCGTGGTACCGTCCGGGGGCTTTTGCGTGGACAAGCGGGTGAGATAGCGACAACCTGACAAGACACGAGAAGCCCCCGGCACCGAAAGGTCCCGGGGGCTTTTTTTTGCAGCAAGAAAAAGGGAAAAACGACCATGAACGGCGCACAGCACATTCTTGAAGCGTTCCACCGCCACAGCATCAGCACGGTTTTCGGGTATCCGGGCGGCTGCATCATGCCGCTCTACGACGCGCTGGTGGACGACGTGGGCGTGGAACACGTGCTGTGCCGCCACGAACAGGCCTGCGCACTTGCTGCAGACGGTTTTGCCCGCGCCAGTGGCAAGCTTGGGGTATGCATTGCCACCTCAGGCCCCGGCGCCACCAACCTGATCACCGGCGTTGCCAATGCCCACCGGGATTCCATCCCCATGCTGGTCATCACCGGCCAGGTGCCCTCCGGCCTGATCGGCACCGATGCCTTCCAGGAAACCGACGTATTGGGCATGACCCTGGGCATCGTCAAACACAGCTACCTGGTTGACGACGCCGACACCCTGCCGGCCATCATGGAAGAAGCCATGGAGCTGGCCCAAAGCGGCCGGCCGGGGCCGGTGTGGATAGACATACCAAAGGATCTGCTGCTCGCTGACGTTGCGGATGCCTCCTTCGCCCGGCACGGGCGCCAGCAGAATGGCTGTCCGGATCTGACCGAAGCCCTGGCGATGCTGCGAGCGGCCCGCAAGCCCCTGCTCTACAGCGGCGGCGGCATCAGCCTGGCTCATGCCGAAACAAGCTTCCGCAGGTTCGCCGAGAAGTCGGCCCTGCCCGCAGTTGTCACCCTCAAGGGCATCGGCAACCCCGGCAAGCACAACCCCTGGAACCTGGGCATGCTGGGCATGCACGGCTCCCGCGCCGCCAACAAGGCGGTGGACGAGTGCGATCTGTTACTGGTCATCGGCGCCCGCCTGGACGACCGCGCCACTGGCAAACTGGAGGGCTTCGCCCCCAAGGCGAAGACGATCCACATCGATGCCGACGCCGCCGAAATCAACAAACTTCGCCCGGCCGATCTTGCCATCCGCGGGGAGCTGAATGACATTCTGGAGGCGCTGACCGGGGCGATGGCGGACAGGCCGCTGGCTATTGCCGAATGGCAGAAACAGTGCCGCACCTGGCACACCACAGGCGGCTTTCAGGCGGCCGACAACGAAGAACCCCTGGCCCCCATCACCGGCCCGGCGTTTATCCGCCAGCTCTCACGTATTGCCCCGGACGACACCGTCATTGCCTGCGACGTCGGCCAGCACCAGATGTGGGTCGCCCAACACTATGAATTCGACCACCCTCGCCACCACCTCACCAGCGGCGGCCTGGGCACCATGGGCTTCGGCCTGCCTGCCGCCATCGGCGCCCAGTTTGCCGACCGCAACAGCACGGTCATCAACGTCACCGGCGACGGCTCGTTCATGATGAATGCCCAGGAACTGGCCACCATCCGCCGCTACAATCTGCCGGTGAAACTCATTGTCATGGATAACCAGTGCCTGGGTATGGTGCGCCAGCAGCAGGAGCTGTTCTACAGCAACCGGGAAAGCCAGATAAACCTGGACGACAACCCGGACTTCGTTGCCATGGCCCGCGCCTTCGACATCCCGGCGTTGCACATCGAACGCACCGACCAGGTCCGTCGCGGTATCGAAACCATCCTGGCCTACAACGGCCCGATGATGCTGCACGTGGCCATCAGCCGTGACGAAAACGTCTGGCCCATCGTCAAACCCGGCGCCAGCAACCGCGAAATGCTCGACGAAACCCGACGCCCCAGCCCTGCCCACAAGGAGCAAACAGCATGACCCCGCAAGCGGATATCTCAATGCCGAGTTACACCCTCAACTGCCGCATGTCCCGGGAAGCCGCCGCCCTGGAGCGCCTGTGCCAGGTAGTCCGCATCCGCGGCTTCCGCATCGCCACCATGGCAGTGGAGTCCGCAGGGGAGCACCTGGATATCGCCCTGACCCTTGAAGGCACCCGCCCCATCACCATGCTCCAGTCCCAACTGGAGAAGCTGCATACCGTGGCTGAGGTCGCCCTTGGTCAGGCTGCGGCTGTTCGGTCTCAGATGGCCTGAGGCATTTGGAGTTGCCCTCTTGTTCGTAGCCTTAGGGTTTGCGGGCAGGTACGGGGGGTGGAGGTATCTGGATTTTTTGCCAGAAAAAGATGTCTGAGCGAAGCGAGTTCTTTTTCCAAAAAAATACAGATGCCACCCCGCAAGCCCGCCCCCGAAACCTCAGGCTACAAAGCAGGCAACTCCCAAGCTAACAAAGATCACCAGGCCTTATAGGGCAGGAATTTCCCGTTCATGGTGACCACGACACGGTCGCCCTTGGGATTTTCTTCCTTTTCGATGTCCATCGTGAAGTCTATGGCGCTCATGATGCCGTCGCCGAATTTTTCATGGATCAGCGCTTTCATGGTGTCGCCGTATACGCCGACCACCTCGTAAAGACGATAGATCAGCGGGTCCTGGGGAACGCCGCCGTCCCAGGATTTCTTCGGGAAATCCTGCAGGGCCTGCGCTACGTCCTTGTCGAGGCCGAGGGTTTCACACAGGGCAAAGGCCTTGTCTTCGGAAAAACTGTTCATGCCGAAACACACGGATGTGGTAAACACCGGCGACATGCCGATGGACTCGGCAATGGCTTCCCAGGTCATGCCTTTACCGACTTTGGCTTCCAGGATTCTTGCGGTCATCAGTTCTTTGTTCATCATGATCATTTCCTCTTGTGACAATGGTTGCTTTCAGGCATTAACCGCTTTTGCGGCAGATTCTTCTGGTGGTGTCGGGGCCGGCTTGGCCATACCCTTCGCCGGTTCAACGAATTTCGGGCTGCCATCATCCTCGGGCAGCGCTGCGCCACTGCGATTGACCAGGAAATCCACCAGGTAATCGCGGGTTTTGTGGTAGGCGGGGTTCTGGAAAATGGTGGCGCGGGAGCGTGGATGGGGCACGTCCACTTTGACGCTCTCGGCAATGCGCGCGTTGGGGCCGTTGGACATCAGGAAGATGCGGTCGGACAACAGAATGGCCTCGTCCACATCGTGGGTGATCATGAACACGGTCTGGCGGGTTTCTTCCCAGATCTTGACCAGTTCGTCCTGGATCACGCCACGGGTCAGCGCGTCCAGCGCTCCGAAGGGCTCATCCAGCAGCAACAGTTCGGGCTGCGTGGCGAAAGCCCGGGCGATGCTCACCCGCTGGCGCATGCCACCGGACAGCTGGGATGGTTTGCGGTCGAGTGCGTGGTCCAGGCCCACCATTTTCAGGTAGCGTTCGCTGTGCTCCCTCACCTGCTCTTTCGACCAGGACGGCCAGCGCGCGCGGACGGCGAACATAATATTGTTCAGTGTGGTTTTCCAGGGCAGCAGGCTGTAGTTCTGGAACACCACGCCACGGTCCAGGCTCGGGCCTTTTACTTCCTTGCCGTTCATCACCAGGTTGCCCGAACTGGCCTCATCCAGGCCGGCGAGTACATTCAGGATAGTGGATTTGCCGCAGCCGGAGTGGCCGATGATGCAGACAAATTCACCTTTCTCCAGGCTGAAGCGGATATCCTCGAACACCGTCAGCCCACCGCCCTGGCCATCCGGATACACTTTCGACAAACCGTCGACTTCCAGGAATGATTTACTCATGTCACATCTCCATTCGGAGGTTGAAGCCGGCGCCAATAAGGGGCGCCGGACCATTCACTCTTTGTACTCCACCAGGCGCTGAGCCTTCCCCAGGGCCAGGTCCAGCAGCATGCCCACCACGCCGATCATCAGAATGGAGAAGATCACACTGGCCAGGTCCAGGTTGTTCCACTCGTTCCAGACGTAGTAGCCAATACCGGTGCCGCCCACGAGCATTTCCGCGGCCACAATGACCAGCCAGGCGATGCCGATGGAAATCCGCATGCCGGTCAGGATGGTCGGTGCGGCGGCCGGCAGGATAACCGTCAGTGCTGTACGCAGGTGACCCAGTTCGTGAGTGCGGGCGACGTTGATCCAGTCTTCCCTCACATTGGCGACGCCGAAGGCGGTGTTCAGCAACATGGGCCAGATGGAGCAGATAAAGATCACGAAGATCGCGGAGGCATCTGAATCCTGGATAATGAACAGCGCCAGCGGCATCCATGCCAGGGGTGAAATCGGCCTGAGCACCTGGATGTAAGGGTTCAGTGCCTTGTACATCAGCGGTGACATGCCGATCAGGAAGCCAATCGGCAAGGCGATGGCCATGGCTGCCAGGTACCCGGTCAATACCCGATACACGGAGTAGCCCAGCTGGATGCCGATACCCTTGTCGTTGGCACCGGCGTCATAGAACGGATTGGACAGTTCCTCCCAGGCCAGCCTGATCACTGCCGAGGGCGGCGGCACCCGGGACTCCTGGTCCGCGCCCCCCATGAGCATTTCGTACTCGCTCATGTTTTCCTGGGCCGGCGGCGGCTGGGTGGACATTTCCCAGGCGCCCAGCACCAGGATCAGGAAGCTCACTGACAACAGCGCGGCGCGCACATTCAGCGAGGCCATGGCTATACCCTCCCGATCGCAAAGCTGCGGGCATAGGCTTCGGGGCTGGCCGGGTCAAAGGTCTTGCCCATGATGGTGTGGGTTTTGTAGGTCTCGGTCGGAGCGCTGTAACCCAATTCTTCCATCAGCTTGCCGGTTTCACCCGCGAGGTAGACCTGCTCGGCAATGCCTTTGTAGTCCACATCACCCTCGATATAGCCCCAACGCTTCATCTGCGTCAGTATCCATACGCCCATGGAGTGCCAGGGGAAGGGGTCAAAGTCGATACGGTCGGGCACGTTCTGGATTTCGCCCAGGCCATCGGCGTAGCGGCCGGTCAACACCTGTTGAATCACCGGCACCGGCTGGTTGAGGTAGTTTTTCGGGGCAATGGCTTCGGAAATTTCCTTGCGGTTTTCCGGAACGTTGGAGTACTGGGTGGCATCAATGATGGCCCGCAGCAGGGCGCCATAGGTATTGGGGTTTTCAGTGGCGAACTTCTGGCTGCAGGCAAAGGCGCAACACGGGTGCCCTTCCCAGATATCCTTGGTGAGTATGTGGATGAAACCCACTTTCTCCCAGACCGCACGCTGGTTGAACGGGTCCGGCGACAGGTAGCCGTCCAGGTTGCCGGCACGCAGATTGGCAACCATCTCCGGTGGCGGAACCACTCGAATCTGAACGTCGGTATCCGGGTCTATGCCGTTCTCGGCGAGGTAGTAGCGCAACAGGAAATTGTGCATGGAATACTCGAATGGCACCCCGAATTTGAACCCTTTCCACTGTTTGGGATCACGCTTGTCCTTGTGGTCAACGTGCAGAACGATTGCCTGTCCATTGATGTTTTCCACCGCAGGCATAATGAAAGGCTCGGGTATGGAACCGGCACCCATGGTCATCGCCAGGGGCATGGGTGTCAGCATGTGAGAAGCGTCGTATTCGCCAGCCAGGGATTTATCCCGGGCCACGGCCCAGCCGGCGGTTTTGGTCACGGTGACATCCAGGCCGTAACGCTCGTAGAACCCCATGGGGTGCGCCATGATGATCGGTGTGGCACAGGTAATCGGGACAAAGCCAACGTTCAGCTTCGTCTTCTCCAGCTTGCCCAGAGAATCTTTGACGGCCGCCTTGGCCTTGTCCAGGGGGAACACACTGGAAACCAGCGCGGCGGCGGTGCCTGCTCCCATCAGTTTCATGAAACTACGACGACTGTGGTCGTTGTGACCGAATACCGAGCGAACAACAGCACTCTCGATGGCTCGGTCCAGCATGGCCTCGGAGTCTTGCGGACCAGTGCCCGACCGGACCTGCCGTTCGGGAACGTCAGTCAGTCCGGCCCCGGAACCGGCTTTTGCACTCGCGCAGTCGTTACAGCCGCACTGCTTGGAATGAATGAGGGTCTGGTCCCCGTCAAATGGATTTCCCAGGCTCTTGATTGTCATGGCTTGCTCTCCCCAACTTGGCTCTTTTGCACTTGTTTGGTGCGCTATAGGTGTTCGACGCCTGTCGCGCCATCACCAATCGCAACTGTCTGCCTCTGGGTATCGCAGGGTTTGTGCCATGTTTCCGTAAAATTTTATCTATCTGTTTCTATTGAACATTCTTGAAATTCCAGCTTCGAACGACCACTACGAATATTCGTGGAACCCGAAATTTCGTAGCGTATGACACGAAATCTCGTAATTGGCACGGCAATTGATTCCTTTTCCCATGCCCTCCCGGCATGCACCGGGACAGCGCGGCCCGGGAGGCTCCAATGCCAGTTACCGATACCGAAACAACGATTTCTGCTGCTGATGCGCCATCCGGGAACTGGGTAAACCACCTTCCGGAACCGGCATTGTTGGTAGATGCCTCCCTGGACACGGTTCTGGCGGTGAACACGGCCATGGCGAAATTGCTGGGCAGCAGCCGGGGGGCGCTTCTGGGCCAGCCCTGTACCGCTCTCTTCCGGGACCAACGTCCACAGTTGATCGCCTTTACTGAGGAAACCCTGTTTCGCGGTACTGCCTGGAGCCGCGACTTTACGCTTCAGCACCGCAACGGCCGTATTATCGAGCTGGAGATATCAGCAGCCCGTGCCGGCGATGCCGTAGATCAGCAGCTGTTGTTCCTGTTGCGGGACCGTCAGCTACTGAGAACCCTGCGCGAGCGACACGAGGTCAACCATTACCACCGGGGTGGACTCCTGGAATGGCGACGGGTGGCCGAGCTGTTCAAGGACATGGAACGGGAAAACCAACTGATCCTCCATGCGGTGGGGGAAGGCATCTATGGCGTTGACGCCGAAGGTCGCACCACCTTTGTGAACCCCGCGGCCGAGCGCATGCTGGGCTGGCGCGCCGACGAGCTCATGGGCCGCGTCATCCATCGGGTGGTGCATCATTCCCATGAGGATGGCTCACTGTTCCCGCTCAAAGACTGCCCCATCTACGCCGCCTTTCGCGATGGCAGCATCCGCCGCGTCGGCGAGGACTGGTTCTGGCGCAAGGATGGTTCGGGTTTCCCCGTTGAATACACCAGCACGCCCATCATCGACAACGGCCACCCGGTCGGTGCCGTGGTGGTGTTCCGCGACATATCCCCCCGATTGCAGGCGCAGAAGGAACTGCATCAGGCGCTGGAAGAAGTCGAGAACCTCAAGCACCGGCTTGAGATCGAAAATGCTTACCTGCAGGAAGAGCTGAGCGCTGAATACCACTTCCATGAAATCGTCGGGCAGAGTGACGCCATCAAGGGGATTGTCCGTCGCATCGGCCTGGTGGCACCCACCGATGCCAATGTGCTGGTCACCGGTGAGTCCGGCACCGGCAAGGAGCTCATCGCCCGGGCCATTCACCAGGCCAGTGACCGCAGGGACCGGCCGCTGATACGGGTCAACTGCGCCGCCATCCCAAAAGACCTGTTCGAGAGTGAATTCTTCGGCCACGTAAAAGGAGCCTTCACCGGCGCTTTCAGTGACCGGGTTGGCCGTTTCGAGCTGGCCGACGGCGGTACACTCTTCCTCGATGAAGTCGGCGAAATTCCTTTGGAGCAACAGGGCAAGCTGCTTCGGGTGTTGCAGGACCAGCAGTTCGAGCGGGTCGGCGAGAACCGCACCCGGGCCGTCAACGTTCGTGTCATCGCCGCCACCAATCGTGACCTCAAAGCCGAAGTACAGGAAAAACACTTCCGCGAAGATCTCTATTTCCGGCTCAATGTCTTCCCCATCGAATCAGTGCCTTTGCGTCGGCGCATTGAAGACATCCCGATGCTGGCCCAGGAATTCCTGGAAAGGGCCTGCGTGAGGTTCAATCGCCCTCGCCTCGCGTTGCGGGTCAGCGATGTGGAAGCCCTCAAGCAATACCACTGGCCGGGGAATGTCAGGGAACTGGAGAATGTCATCGAAAGGCAGGTGATCACCGCCGACCGTCACCTGGACTTTGACCTGCCGGGCCGGGACGCCTCGCCCGGGCCGGCAGCCGATGAGCCCCCGCCACGCCATTCCGGCTCGCAGGTACTGACGGCGCATGAACTGCAGGAGCTCGAGAAGAACAACCTGATCAGGGCACTTACGGCAACAGACGGACGGGTTTTCGGTGACGATGGTGCGGCGGCCATGCTGGGCATGAAACCCACCACCCTGTCCTCGCGCCTGAAGAAACTGGACATCAACCCGGCCGGTTTCAGGGCGGGCCGGGAATAACACCCAGCTGTCGCCGCCAGCAGGGTTACTGCGATAAATACCACAGCGAGTTGGTCATTCCGGATGGGCACTGGTCAGAATGTGTGTGAGCCCCCCGCAGTCCACCATTGGGTCGTCACAGTTCACGATGATGTCGGCCCGGCTCAGCACATAGCTCTTGCCGGTGATGGTATTTTCCACCACCTCGTGATCCCCTTCCTGACGCACACCGGTAAACTTGCCGATGAACCCGGTTTCCCGAAGGGAAACCGTTTCCAGGCGGTCCCCCGGCTTGATCAAGCCCTCGTAGTTCATCAGCGCAAGCCGTGCCGAGGTACCGGTGCCCGTTGTACTGCGGCAGATCACGCCTGGATGCACGTAGGTGGCTGACCGGGAGCGATAGAAGTGATCAGACAGCTGCTCCAGCGGCCCCATGAAATGGAGGAAGGGCAGCGGCCCCACATCGCCCAGCGTATAGTGGGAGAAACCTCGTTCCGCCTGAATCGCTTCAGTAATATGGTAGGCGCATTCGGCGAGCTTCCGCTCTTCATTCAGGTGCAGGGAGAACCCCAGGCTTGCCGCATCCACGAGAGCATAAAAGCCGCCACTATAGGCCACGCTGTAGGTCACATCACCGATTGAAGGAACATGGATGCTGGCCCGGTAGGTATGAATATAACTGGGCAGCCCCCCACAGGTAATGGCCTCCACGACACCGTCACGTACAAGGGCGTCTATATGAACCAGGCCCGCCGGGGCTTCAAGCACGAAGCTTTGCCAACCCTCCCGCTTCGGCACGATCCCCGCTTCAAGTACCGCCGTGGCGGTACATATGGTGTTTGAACCGGAATAGATCGGGTACCCCATAACCTCCATGATGATATAGCCGGCCGCCGCCTCCGGGTCAGTCGGTGGCACCAGCAGGTCCACGGACATTTCGGGAATACCATAGGGTTCCTCAAGTAAAAGCCGTCGCAAGCCGTCTGCCTCGTCCCGCAGGTATTCCATCTGGGCACGTACCGTAGCTCCCGGAAGCTGCATAATACCGCCCGTCACAATCCGGCTCACATCGCCGCCGGCGTGGGTATCCATCAGTTGCAGGTTAAGCTCAGGGTGCATCATTTTTTCTCCAGGGCAAAAGGGGAGCCGTGTTCGGCCCACTGGGCGTCCGGAACAATTACGATTTTGCCAAGGTAGTTACTGTTACGGTTGACGAAATAGCGTTCGGCTTCGTGCAGCTCTGAAAGCTTGAAGGCAGCGTGCAGCACCGGCTTTAACTGGCCGCTGCGGATCCACGCCACCAGTTGTTCGGCTTCTTCACGGGTGCCGTGTGACACCCCGAAAACCTGTACCTGGTAGAGGTAGATCCGGGTCCACATGATTTCGCTGACATTGCCCGCGCTGGCGCCGGCAATGCTGAGACGGGGGTAGTCGTCGCGGCTGTTCATGTCGAAGATCATGGTGTCGATGAACTGGTCCGTCATCTCGCCGCCGGCCAGGTCCATCACTGCATCGATAGGCCGGCCGCCGGTCACGGCACGAACCTTGTCGGTGAAGTTGGCCATATCCGAGCGATCCAGTACTGCAGCTGCCCCCAGTTTCAGCAGTGCCTCTGCCTTGTCCTGCTGGCTCAGTGCATAGGGAATGGCACCGATGATGCGGCAAAGCTGGATCAGGGCGGTGCCGACACCGCCGCTGGCACCCGTGACGAGTATATGTTCGCCCGCCTTCACCCTGGCCGAGGTGAGCATGTGCAGGGCTGTCTGATAGGAACACATGCCCATGGATGCCAGTTCGGCATCGGCCAGCTCGGTATTCTCGATATGATGGAACTGGTCCGACGGCACCGCAATGTATTCGGCGAAACCGCCATCGGCGCCGTGGCCGTAGTAATCCGGGGTGAGGTTGATATCCCGGCGGTCATCGGCGTACAGGTTGAAATCCAGCAGGCCACGCTGGCCTATCCTTGTCTCGTCCACTCCCTCACCCACGGCGACCACATGGCCTACGACGTCCGCCCCCTGGATTCTGGGGAACGTCAGTGTCGCTGAGCCACCCATCTGGAAAGAGGTGACTTCGCCCTTTTCCTTGGTGGGGTAAAGCCCTTCCCGGGCTTTGCGGTCGGTGTTGTTCTTGGCAGTAGCGGTTACCCGGACGAGCACTTCCCCCGCGCCGGGTTCGGGGGTAGGTACGTCTTCGGTGTATTCCAGTTTTTCAATGCCACCGTGGCCGGTGAGCAGCATCGCTTTCATGGTCTTGGGGATCATGGGCTTTCTGCTCCTGTTTTTGCTGGGTATTGGTTCAGGATAACACTAGCGCGCGATGACCTTGTAGATCGGTCGGAGTGGGCCGGTGCTTCGGTGCCCGATTCGTCATTCGGTTGGTTTTTCCGGGGTTCGTCATCCACGCAGATCAGAGTGCCTTTGCTGTCTGGATTGATTTGTGATGGCCCCTTTCGGGCCAGCTCCCGGTCATCGGTGCTCTACGACTTTTGTTGTAGCACATAACCCGATACTCTGTTTGAAACAGTCTCTTGAGAGTGCAGTTATGGCTACCTACACGATTGAAATTGATGAAACCTTTGAGGTTCCGCGAGACCGGGTGTTCGCCCTGTTTGCCGACCACGAACGTTTTGGCAAATTGCTGGGTGCCCCGGTAAAACGAATTCGCGATAGCGACCAGGCCGATCCCAATGGCGTCGGGTCTATCCGCAAAATCGGAATTGGCCCCATCGGTCTCAAGGAAACCGTGATTACCTTTGAGCCGGGCTCGCTGATCGAGTACACCATTACCAGCATGAGCCCTATCCGCAACCATCTGGGCAGAATCCGCTTCGAGGATGCCGCTAACGGCAGGACTCGTGTCCAGTACACCATATCCTTCGAAGACATCGTGCCCCACACCGGCAAACTGGTGAGCTCCGCACTGGACCAGGCCATACGCAAGGGTATTCGGCGCGTTCCCAGGCTTGCCTGAGGGATATTGAAAAACATTTCTTGATGGATATCAGTTTATTGACCTGACGCAATAGGTCGCTTTTACCAATTTTGTACCCTCCCGGAAATTTTGCAGTATCCGGCCGTCCCGGCCGGATAGTCAGCCTACCGGGAGACAAGAATGGCAGCGGAACCCATCGTTCTGTTTGATAACGGGCAACACAAGTGCCTGATGTTCGATTCACTGGTAACCGGCGAGGGCGTACAGTCCAACCAGTTCCTGATTGTTGATGGCAAGCATGAGGCCCTGATTGATCCGGGCGGAGATCTGACCTATACCCCGCTGTCTGTTGCGGCATCGCGATACATGAATATCCGCGAAATGGACTACGTGTTTGCCTCCCACCAGGACCCGGATATCATCGGCGCCATCGACCGCTGGATTGTGCACACCCGCGCCAAAATCGTCACCTCCCGCCTCTGGGCCCGTTTCCTGCCGCACCTGGTATCCGGCTATGTAACCGGGCAACTCAGCGGAAGCGTTTACGACCGCATTGTAAGCGTGCCGGACGGCGGCATTAACGTGCCTTTCGGGGCATCCTATATCCAGTGCCTGCCCGCCCACTTCATGCACTCGGTGGGTAACCTGCAGTTCTATGATCCGGTATCCAGAATCCTGTTTTCGGGGGACCTGGGAGCGTCCATGGGTGGTGAGGATGACCACAAGCCGGTCACAGACTTCGACAGGCACATACCCAACATGATCGGTTTCCACCGGCGCTACATTGCATCAAGGAAGGTGTGTGAGCTGTGGGCCAATATGGTTCGGCAGATGGAGGTCAGCGCCATCGTGCCGCAGCACGGTAAGCGCTTTGAGGGCCCGGCCATGGTGGATCAGTTTCTGAACTGGGTATCCAGCGTTGACTGCGGGATTGATCTGGTGAGCCAGGAAAATTACCAGCGGCCAGTCGACTACCTTTCAGCGTAGCGGGTACCGGATTCATGTTCCGCAGGGGGTTATGAGTCCGAAGCCATGGCTTGCCAGTAGTCAGCCTGAACAGGGTCTGCCTCGGTACCGATACCTTCGGCATAAGCTCTTGCGACTTCGGACATGCTCAGTTTATTGCCGGCTTCGGCCGCTCTCAGATACCACTCAAAGGCTCTGGCGTGACTCTGTTCCACACCAAGGCCAGCAGCGTACATGTTTGCCAGGTTGTACATCCCCTGATGGCTACCCGCCTCGGCAAGCGCCTGGTAACGCTCGAAAGCCAGATCATACTGGCCCATTTTGTAAACGGCATAGGCTTCAAGCACCCTGACCATCTCGCGGGCGACGCCCATTTGCTGGTCCGACTCATCGCCCTGCACCGCTGGCGAAAGCAACATCAGACAACTCACGGCCATGGCTATCCGGTTGGTAGCGTATCGGCGTGTCATGGAAACCTCCGGGGATCAAGGGACGATTCCACGCTACCACCCGCCATCAGTGGCGTCTTTGACTCTAAAGTGGCGAAGGTTTACAACTTTGGGTGGGGCATAGCGGGGTGGGGCACAGCGCCGGGAAATAACTCTGTCACCGGTCTGTTTTGTCGAGTAAAATCCGCACTTTTGAGACAACATTGAGGCAGCGTAATGGGCAGAGCCTATCAGAACCGCAAAGACTCCATGGCCAAAACGGCCGCCGCCAAAACCAAGGTTTACAGCAAATACGGTCGTGAAATCTACGTGTGCGCCAAATCCGGCGGCCCGGATCCGGACAGTAACCTGACCCTGCGCGGCCTGATCGACCGCGCCAAGAAAGACCAGGTGCCGGCACACGTTATCGAGAAGGCCATCGAGAAAGCCCAGGGGGGAACCGGTGAAGACTTCTCTGCTGCCCGCTATGAGGGCTTCGGGCCGGGTAACTGCATGGCCATTGTGGATTGCCTGACGGACAACCCCAACCGCACCTTCGGTGACGTTCGCCTGGCCTTTACCAAAACCAAGTGCAAAATCGGCACCCAGGGCAGTGTCAGCCACATGTTCGACCACTGCGCTATATTCGGGTTCCGCGGCGACGATGAAGAGGCCGCACTGGAAGCACTGATGATGGCCGACGTGGATGTCACCGACATTGAGCATGAAGACGGCATGATTACCGTGTTTGCTCCCCACACAGAATACGCCAAGGCCCGCCAGGCATTGCAGGACGCGTTCGAGGGCCTGGAATTCGAGGTAGACGAGATTCAGTTCCTGCCGCAGACTACCACAACCATTGAAGGCGACGACATCGAGCTGTTCGAAAAATTCATGGACATGCTGAACGATCTGGATGATGTGCAGAACGTCTACCATAACGCCGTGATTGCTGACCAACAGGAGCAGTAACTTGCCAAGGGTCGTCATACTGAAAACCGGCAACACCTACCCTGCTCTACGCGAGGCATTCGGGGATTTTGACAGCTGGTTTGCAGCCCGGCTGGCGCCGGAACTCAACACCCATGTTGTGGATGTAACGGTAGACGACCTCCCGGGGCAACCGGAAGACTGGGACGGCATCGTCATCACCGGCTCTCCGGCCATGGTCAGCGACCGTGAACCATGGAGCGAACAGACCGGCCACTGGCTTGCCGGCGCGGTCAGGGCCGAAATTCCGGTTCTGGGCGTTTGCTACGGCCATCAGTTGCTGGCCCACGCTCTGGGCGGCGAGGTGGGCTTTCATCCCCGGGGCAGGGAAACCGGCACCCATCCGGTGGAGCTGCTCGATACGGCCCTGGACGATCCCCTGTTCAAGGGGCTCCCCCGCCGGTTCCCGGCGCAGCTGACTCACCGACAATCCGTTCTGCGGCTGCCGGACAACGCTGTTCTGCTGGGCCGCAATGAGTTCGAGGCCCACCAGGCGTTCCGGGTGGGACCCTGCGCATGGGGTGTTCAGTTCCATCCGGAATTTTCATCGGATGTCATGCGGGCTTATCTCGAGGTACAGGCACCTGACCTTGTGAAGGAAGGGCTTGATGCGGAAGCCCTGCTGGCAGAAGTGACCAGCGCGCCGGAAGCCTCCTCCCTGCTGGATCGCTTTTCACAGATAGTCATGAACCGATAAAAAGCCATGAACCGGTAGGCACTAGTCCAGAATGTAGGCGGTCTTTTCCATCGCATTCTCGTCTTCGTCCACAAACCGGAATTCATTCCAGCCAATCCGCACCAGGTCATTGCTGTTCAGGCGCTGGCGTCCGCTGATGCGGATGTCGTTCACAAACGTGCCATTCGTGCTGTTGCTGTCGGTAATGTAGTAATCCACCGTGTCTTCCAGATAGGCGTTGGGTACCGCCTCAATGACCGCATGATGACCGCTGACAGAAATTTCATCGATGCGGATATCGTTGTCTCCACCCCTGCCGACACGAATCTCGGGCTGGTCCAGTTCAAACGTGGTTACCACGACGCTATCCACCAGTTGTGAAAGTGACGCCATACAGGGCTCCTTTGCTAATCGATTGTCAAAAGAACAACGGACACGTTATCCGCTGCTTCATTGTCCAGGCTTGTATTGACCAGCGCCCGGACCTTGTCTTCCACAGATCCCTGGCCTGACAGTATGGGTAACCAGTCAGCCTCCGGCAGGGCACCGGTGAGGCCATCGGAGCACAGCAGCAGACTATCGCCCGGACGCAGCGCTACCTTCCCGAAACTGGCGAGTGAAGATGACGCGCCGAGAGCGCGGGTCAGCACGTTTCGAAAGGGTACATGGGGCACATCGTCCGGCTGGATACTGCCATCTTCCAGCATGTTCTGAACCACGGTATCGTCCCGGGTCAGACACCGCAGTTTACCCTCGTGAACAAGATAACAGCGGGAATCTCCGAGGTGTGCAATGTGAGCTTCACCATCGATCATCCAGGTGATCACCAGGGTCGTGCCCATTTTAGCAAGGTCCACGTCCCCTGCCCTGCGCTCCTGAATGCGCTCATTGGCAAGGTTGATGGACGCCTGCATGGCGTCCGGGGGCGTGTCTGAATCGCTCGCCTTTCCGGGCATCAGGTACCCTCCCAGCGCCTCCATGACCGTATCTACCGCAATCCGGCTGGCAATTTCTCCGCCCTGATAGCCCCCCATGCCATCAGCAACGACCAATAACACCTGCCGGTTATCATCACTGACCCGCCAGTCAATGGCGTCCTGATTGGTTGCGCGCACAGCCCCGACGTCACTGAGACCGGCTACCCGGGGAATCATCACGATGCTTCCTCCTTCGCCTCGCGGGATGCCTGCCGCCGCAGTGCTTCTGCCATGGTGGCGGCACTGAGGAAGCGCTTGTCCGGCTCCCGCTGGATGGCTTTATTGATAAGACGAACCACGCCATTGGGCAGTTCCGGATTAAACTCGCGGACACTCTTCGGGCGCTTGTTCAGAATCTGGTAGGTCAGGTTCGCCAGGGTATCCCCCTGATAGGGTGTTTCTCCGGATACCAGCTTGTACAGCGTGATGCCCAGACTATAGGTGTCGGACGCACCGGTTACCTTCTGTCCCTTGAGTTGCTCGGGCGACATATAGAGCGGGCTTCCCATCACGCTACCAGTGCGGGTACGGGAATCATCCGAGATCTTGGCAATCCCGAAGTCGGTGATTTTGATTTCACCATTGTCCGGGTTGAAAATAATGTTGCCAGGCTTTATGTCGCGGTGAATGATCTTCTGGCGATGGGCGTAATCCAGTGCGTCTGCCACCCTGGCGACAATATCGAGCACCGTTGCCAGTGGCAACAGACGGCCCGGCTTGCCGAAGTCGCTGAGCGGACGACCCCTGGCATAGTCCATGGCAATAAATGCCAGGTCTGCTTCTTCGCCGACATCGTAGACAGTGACGATGGCCGGGTGACTGAGGCGCCCTGCCGCTTCCGCTTCCCTGAAAAACCGGGATTTCAGGTCCCGCAATTCGTTGTCATCGAAGGCCTGGTAACTGAGCGTCTTGATCGCCACCGTGCGGGCGATTTTAGGGTCCTTGCCAAGATAGACCACGCCCATGGCGCCACGCCCGATCTCCCGTTCGATCTCATAACGGCCCAGAGTGGGTCGGCTGACGCTCTGTTCCGGCAATACCAGCGTTCGTGTGCTGTCGAAGCTTCCCGCCACGGTAGCGGCACCTTCCGCATTCAGGTTTTCCAGGGCCGCCAGGCGTTTGTCGGCATCCCGGTACTTGCGCTTCTGACCAAGAATCTGCCGATAGGTGGTGCAGGCCTTGTCATACTGGCGTTTACGCTCCTGCTGGATAGCGATATCGTACTGCAGGCCGAGAGTGTCCTCGCTGGGAGGACACTCGGACAACACTTCCAGCGCTTCGTCCGGCTGGCCCTGCTGCAGTAACAGCTTGCCCAGGCGGGTCCGCGCCGCCTGCACATTCTCGGACAGTGCCTCGAGATCCCGCCGGGGTTGCAGCCAGAAAAGCATGATGAGGTACCCCGTCACCAACAGGGTGACCACTTCCCCGAGCGGCAACCAGGCATTCTCGTAAAACATGAAGGCAGCCTGCAATACCACCAGTGATCCGGCCGCCAGCAGAATGACAGGCAGGGCCACACCAGCGCCCATGCGGGGAACCGCAAGCACCAGAAACAATGCGGATACCATAAGCCCGGTGCGAATGGCGACTGCAGCCCAGGGAGGCTCGTAAAGCCCTCTCGCTTCCAGGGCCGCACTGAATACCTCCGGCGACATTCTCACCAGTGCGCCTGGGTCAACAATACCGGAAGGGTTTCCAAGGGAGCCGAACAGAACACGATCTGCCCAGCCCAGCATCGGGAGTGCTTCACCCGTGAAGGCAAAGACCAGCGCCAGACCAATAATGAGCAGGCGCAGGCTGAAAATGCGGGAAAAAACAAAAGCCAGTGAGTCCACAGGTACCGTTATTATAAATGGTTGATTCAGCAAGTTTATAAAGTGAACGCAGGCAGCGATAGGTTACCAGGGGCTGTTTTTTGTAAAGGTTTGTTTAGCTGGGAGCACCATCACGCATCCAGTGGAATTAACCGGTGATGAAGAGGGTTTAAAGGACGCCAACCGCCCTTCTGTCGTATAGTTCACAAAATGGACGTCTTCGCCCGGAAGCACAACAATGACATTCAAGTTACTGATTGGCCTGATTGTTCTGGCCATCACAACAACCAGCCTCTACCACTCATTCAAATCCCTCCCTCAGGGGCTCAGCTTCCACGGTGATGAACAGCCGGTTATCAACCCCAGGCTGCTCACCGACCGAACCCTGCACTTCGGCAATGAAGAACCACGGCTGGATCAGGAGATCTTTGCAGAAATCTTCAGCCTGATTGCCGATGCACAGCAGTTTGTGTTGGTGGACATGTTCCTGTTTAACGATTTCCGCGCCAATGACAGCCGCCAGATACCGCTGGCCAGCACGCTTACCGATGCGCTGATTGCACGCAAGCAGGCGCATCCCGATATGGACATCATCGTGATTTCCGATCCCATCAATACGGTCTATGGCGGTACAACGTCCCCCCACTTCGAGCAACTCCGACAGGCTGGCATACCGGTGGTGGAAACCCGCCTGGAGCGCCTGCGTGACAGCAACCCGCTCTGGTCCGGATTTTGGCGCATTTGCTGTCAGTGGATGGGCAACTCCGCCTCTGCGGGCTGGTTGCCCAATGCGCTGGGCGAACAACCGGTCACCCTTCGCAGTTACCTGGCACTACCCAATTTCAAAGCCAACCATCGCAAAACGCTGGTGGTGGACAGTGCTGACGGTTTCACGGCGGTGGTAACCTCCGCCAACCCCCACGATGGCAGTAGCCGCCACAGCAACATTGGCCTGCGATTCGAGGGCCCGGCGGTTGCTGACCTGCTCAGGTCCGAGCGGGCTGTTCTTGCCATGTCCGGTGCGGACACAACCGCTGTGGACACTGCCCTGGGCAACCTTCCCGACACTGAGCCTGAATCACCGGAAACCATCAGGGTTGTCACAGAATCGGCCATCCTCGCGTCCGCCAGGGAGATTATCGACACTGCGGCACCCGGAGACCGCCTGGACCTGGCGATTTTCTATCTGTCCCATCGCGCCCTTGTGGAGGCGTTGAAAGACGCCCATAAACGAGGCGTGCAGGTACGCGTGCTGCTGGACGCCAATAACGACGCCTTCGGCCTCAAGAAGAGCGGTATCCCCAATCGCCAGACCGCTATGGAACTCAACAGCGCCGGCGTCACAGTACGCTGGTGTCACACCGAGGGTGAGCAATGCCACACCAAGCTCCTTCTGAGGCGCGACTATGATGGCAACGCACAACTGCTGCTGGGCTCTGCCAATTTCACCCGCCGAAATCTGGACGACCTGAATCTTGAGACCAGCGTTCACCTAACGTCAACAACGCATTCGGTAATGGTACTCAAAGCGTCAGGCTTCTTTAATGAGCAGTGGAATCTTGGTCCCGGTGATACACCGGTGATGAGCCTGCCTTACGAAGCCTGGGCGGACGAATCCAGGTTACGATACTGGCAATACAGGTTGATGGAGGCGACGGGACTGTCTACGTTTTAGATTTGAAGAGGTGATTTCAATGAACACACCTGTCCATTCCCGGCCCATTAACGAGCGGATTGACTGGCTGATGGAGCTGAGCCGAAAGCACTCGGCAAGCTTCTGCAGCCCCGAGAACCACCTGGCGCGCCAACGTTACCTGGCGGAACACAACACGCTGATCATTGCCATGAAGTGCATGGATGGCCGCATCCATCTGCCCTATGTGACCCAGACACCGCTGGGCATCATCCACCCCTTTCGCAACCTTGGCGGTATTTTCGACCTCGGCTGGCCCTATCTCGGAGACATGCTTGCCGACACAGTGCAGGACGCCGTCAGCGCTGGCAGGCGGGTGCTCATTGTCATCACCTACCACTATTCCAAAGGCGCCACGGAACGGGGATGCGCCGGCTTCAACTGCGACCGTGATGCGGCCCGGGCACATGCCTTCAGTATCCGCCGCCAGGTTGAAGCGTTGTTTGGCAGCGGGCACCAGACGGTCTACCCTCTGGTCTGTGGTTTCGAAACCGATGAAGACGCCCTGGTCCTGCACGGTCGCGACGACCTCAGCCTGGACCTGTCCACAATTGCTCCCACCGAGGCCGACAAGGTCGGCTCACGAATAGCAGCCCTGTACCCCGATATGCCGATACCGGTCCAGCGAGACCTGCTACCGCTGGTCCACGGCAACATTCAGCACATCACTGACATCAGGAAAAGCGACCGGGAACTGAACATTGAGCACCGGGAGTGGGTTATCTGCATCGGACGGGGATTCGACTTTCTGCATGTACCCAATGTGGCCTTGATCATCGGCCCCTACAGCCCTGACCTGTCGCACCCCATCCGCCAGGCTGCCGGTATCATCAGAGCCAATATGGAGAGCGGCCGGGTACCGGACGACGGATTTCTTTTGCTCTCGTCCGCCCCTTATCTGGAACCCGGAACCCAGAAAGCACGTGCTACTCTCAAGTCCGCTTTTCTATCAGAATTTGCGGCCAATGTTGTTAAACAGGATTTTCCCGAATTGGCAGAGCGTATGGTCACCCGATCAGGTATTCTGAACTGGCCGGAAAGACGCCTCGAAATACAGCCTGCCAAACCGGAGCCGGAACCCGGGAATCGAGTTTCTTAAACGAAAGCAAGGAGAGTGGAATGCAGACTATAAGAAAGCACCTGCGATACGTATCGTTTTTCATGGCGCTCATGATGGCACTCAGCACCGTCTGGGCAACGTCTGCAACGGCAGGTATGGTTGGCACCGGCGAGCTGCTGACGGAACAACGCGCCGACCTTGACCGCCAGTCACTGCTGGACATGCTCGAGCGCGATGAAGTGAAAGACAAGCTCGCGCAAATGGGTGTCAGCCAGGACCAGGTTGAAGAACGCATCCAGAACCTGACACCGGCGGAGCTATCGGCCTTCGAGCAACAACTGGCAGAAGCGCCAGTAGGTGAAGATGTCGTAGGCATCATCGTTCTGTTCCTGTTGGTGTTTATCATCACCGATATGCTCTGTGCCACCAACATCTACCCGTTCATCAACTGCATCCGGTAGCGCGCCGACTTCGTGACTATAGCCGCCCATTCGCACCTGCTTCGAATCGTTACCAGTACTGTTCTGGTAATGATTCTGGCAGGCTGCGCCAGCCGCCCCCAGTGGCCGGAAACAGACACCCTCACCAGCGCCTCCGACATGGATCAACGTCGAGTGCTGGAACAGGTACCCTTCTACGCCCAGGAACGCTATCAATGCGGCCCTGCTTCCCTGGCCATGATGCTGAACAGTCAGGGCCTGAACACCCATCCGGACGTGCTCAAGGAGCTGGTCTACCTACCGGAACGCCAGGGCAGCCTGAAAGTGGAACTGGTGGCGGCCGCCCGTGCCCATGGACTGCTGGTCTACCCGCTGGATGGCTCACTGGAAAGCCTGCTGGAAGAAGTGGCTGCAGGTCATCCTGTGCTGGTGATGCAAAACCTGAGGTTTGGCTGGTGGCCACAGTGGCATTTTGCTGTGGTAATGGGGTTCGATGCAGAGGAACGGAACATCATTCTTCATACCGATACCCGTGAGCACCACGAGGAAACCCTGGAAGTGTTCATGGCCACCTGGACTCGCGCTGACAACTGGGCAGCGGTCATGCTGCCACCCTACCAGCTGCCGGCAACCGCCGAACCTTTGCGCTACCTGATGTCGGCCAACGACCTGGAAAGCACTGGCCGGACCCTGGCCGCAACAACGGCCTATCAGACCGCGGAACAGACCTGGCCCGATCAGCCCGCTGCCATTATGGGGCAGGGAAATATCGCCTGGGCACAGGGAAAACCAGAGCGGGCGACACACCATTACCTGCGCCTGACCCGGAAATTCCCCGGGGTGGCCGCGGGCTGGAACAACCTGGCCCACTCACTGGCAGCCCAGGGCTGCGCCACCGCTGCTGAAACTGCCGCCAGCTGTGCTGCGACGATCAACCCTGAACGCTTTGACGGCGCAATCCCGGAGATAGTGGATCGGGACAGCCCCGGCACATGCCCGGTGCTGGAGTGTCCCTCCCCCGACTAACCCTTCTGGAACAGTGCCACGTCCTTGGCCGGAATCTCCAGCGCCCAGCCATGGGCACTGGCCAACCAGTCCATGGTCGCCCGGCGGTAAAACACAATATGCGTCGGGTCGCGCCGGTAGTGCCAGTTGGCAAAGCGCTCATCATCGGTCTGGAAGCAGGTCATCACACCCAGCCAGCCACCGGAGACCAGCAGCCCGTCCAGCTGACGAAAGACCTCAGCCGGACGATGCAGATGCTCCACCACTTCCGTGCAGGTAATAAAATCGTACTGCTGCTTTAGCACGGACTTGTCCGGGTAGAAAAACGGATCATAGACCGTCATGCCCATCCCCGCCTCCCGCAGCATAACCGCCAGTGCCGGCCCGGGACCGCAGCCGAAATCCAGGCCACGGGCCCCGGGCGCCAGTCGTTCAAGTAGCGGGTTGGTCAGCTTCGAGAGGAAACGGCGATAGCCTTCGTCCTGCGGATTGTTATCGTGAAGATCATAGATTGCCTTCTCCTCGCGCCCGCCCAGCCAGCCTGACTCATCCATGACCGTTGCCTCACAGGTTTCACAGCGGTGATAGCGAGTGTCATTGATTGTCTGGAACGGCACCAGTGTAAGCGTCTCGCAAACCGGGCAACGGGCTGTCAATGGATGCATCTCCTGCAAAACCTAACCAATGTTTCATTGTCATTTCCGGCCATGAAACCAGAACCGTGAACGATGAGCAAAATCAGCGCCCGAAACCCCGCCTATACTGGCCTGACCATAGTGAACAACTGTACGCCGAAAGCGGCAATCCCATTAACAGAAGGCTCCCTGTCATGGAACGAATGGTGGAAACTTCCAGTCGAATGGCTCTTGAAGTCCCCATTATCTCCGCGCGGTATGCCCGGCAGTTTATACGTTTTATGGAACGCAGGGGTGTCAGGCGCCACGCCATTCTGGGCGACACCAATGTCACCAGCGAGATGCTGGAGAACCCGGATGCCTGCCTGTCCATGGGCCAGGTTCTCCAGTTGCTGGGCAAAGCGGAATGGCTAATGGGTGACGAGCGGGCCGCATTTCAGTTCGGCCAGCAACTGGATCTTCCCGCTCATGGGCTGTTGGGCTTCGCCGTGCTGGGCCAGGAAAACCCACGCCGGCTGATCAGCATGATCGTGCAGTACCTCCGGGTTGGCCTGCCGCTGATGGATATGGACCTGAGCTCTACCGGCTCCACGTTCCGTATACGGCTGCAGGACAACTGGGGCCTGGAAGACCTTCGCCCCTGCCTGACCAAGATCTACATGGGCAGCATCCACCGGATATCCTCCCAGGTATGCACGCACTTCTGTTTCGAATTCGATTTTGATACCGGTCTGGGCCCCGAACAATGGAACACCATTGCCAGCGATTGTGAATTTCGTTTCAACGCCCCGGCAAGCCAGGTCACCATGCCGCTGTCCGGCCGGCCAATACGCAGTGACGAAACCGGTCTTGAGTTTATTCTGGCCAATGCCCGCTCGCGGGAACACGAACCTTCCGAGCAGGCGGATGAGACCGTTATGCAGGTTCGGGAAATGATCATGAGCCAGCCCGGGCGCCCCTGCACCATGGACAACCTTGCGCGCAGGCTCGATATGAGCCCCCGCACCCTCCGCCAGCATCTCACAACGGCGGGAACCTCTTTCCGACAACTGCGGAACGAGATTCGCCAGTACTTTGCCACCCTGTATCTCACCGATACCGCTGTCCCCCTGGATTCCATTGCCGAAAAGCTGGGGTTCAGCGATCAGGCCGGATTTACCAAGGCCTACCGGTCATGGACCGGGCATACGCCGGGCGATATTCGACGGCAGGCGCGAGACCGCAAATAAGCCCCACCTGGAGAAAACGAGGATTTGAAGAGCGTCACGAAAACGGAAATTCCCCTGCCCTGTCTCCGCTTTGAACAAAAACCCTGCCGGCCTCAGCAATGACCCTGTCCGCCCCCCGGCGGCCTAATACAACGGCGCAGGGGATAAACCGCTGCGCTGACATAAAGGGAGTCATTGCAAGACCGATACAGCAGTCCTCATCGGTGATTTCTGCATACCCATACAACAAAGACTGAAACCCTAGAGGACGAACTCATGAAACTCAGGAAACCCAACAAAAGCGTCCGCACGTTCGGTACGGCGATAGCCGCCGCGGCGCTGATGACCGGTGGCGGCAATGCCTTTGCCGAACCCGTGTCACTGGAACTGGAATTCACCTGCCCCTTCCCGTTGATTGGTGATCAGCCGATTCGCGCCCAGATCAGTGCCGATGTTCCCACCCAGGCAACCGTGGGCCAGCCGACCCCGGAATTCACCGTAGACGCACTGACGACGGTGAACGAAGATTCGCGGCTGGGCCTTAAACTGGTGGGTTCTGCCACCATTGAGGGCACCGCCACCAATGAAACAACGGTCGTCACGCCAAATCGCGAGATCGACCTGACGGTGCCGCTGACTATTCCCCAGTCACCCATTCCCGATGAAACCGGCGAATTTACCGTGCCGGCCCAGGGCACTTCTCCGGCCATCACCTTTAACGAAGACGATGTTGGTGAGGCCGTCATCACCATCGGCGGGCTGACGCTCGACATGATTGCCCGGGTTGAGAACGGTGATATTGCGCCGGCGCCCATCGGCGAGTTTACGTCCGCGTGTGTCCAGAACCCGGGGCAGGACAACATCCTGCAAACCCTGCAGGTCGTTCCCGACGAGCAGTTTGAGCCACGTATTGCCGTCAGCCCGGAAAGCATCGACTTCGGCAACGTGCAGGCCGGCACCACGGCTGAAGAGGTGGTTACCATCTCCAACACCGGCCAGGCCGAGCTTGGCATCAACAACATCAGCCTCGGTGGAACCGACGCAGCTGCGTTCACTCAGACCAACAGCTGTACAACCGTAGCCGCCGGCGAGAGCTGTGATGTAGCCGTTACCTATATACCGGATGGCGAAGGTGACCAGAATGCGGTTCTGAACATCGAATCCGGCGATACCGAGACTCCGTTGGTGGATGTGCCACTGACAGGCACCAGCGTGCTGGCTCCGGTACCGGAAATCGTTGTCACTCCGGAAGACATCAGCTTCGGCACCGTGATGCTCGGTGAAACTGCTTCCGCGGAAGTCACTATCTCCAACGAAGGCAATGAATCGCTGGTGATCACCGGTATCGATATCAGTGGTGGCAACAGCAGTGATTTCATCCAGACCAATGACTGCACTACCGTCGCACCTGAGGAGGCCTGCACCGTCGCCATCAGCTTTACGCCCTCTGCTACCGGCGGTCGTAGCGCTTCCCTGGACATCGCCTCCGACGACCCGGCAACCCCGGACGTTTCAGTGCCACTAAGTGGCCAGGGTAACGATGGCACTGGTGACACCCTCGAGGTTCTCCTGGACCTGGCAGGACAAACCGACATCAAGGCCTCCGGCAGTTCACTGCCTCTGTCAGGCAGCATTGCAACCCAGCTGGAGCTGGCTACCGGCATGTTCGAAGCGGACCTCGCACTGGATCCCACCCAGGGACAATTCAAGATCCCGCTGCTGTTCAAGAGCCTTACTGCCAACGCCAGGGTGGAGTTCGAGCAGGCAGATATCACCACCGGCACACTGATCAACGGCAACCTGACCGCCAACTCGTCACTCTACGTGAAAGTTCCCAAAGTGACGGTTCGCCTGTTCGGCCTGAAGATCCCCGTCGGTGGTGGCAGAGACTGCCGCACGGCCGACCCGGTAAGCATCGGGCTGGCATCGGTGGAAGGCACCAACTTCTCACTCTCTGAAGGTGGTGACGTAACCGGTAACTATGATCTGCCAGCACTGCAGAACTGCGGTCCGCTGACCGACGTTCTGAACCAGTTCCTCGCCGGTCCGGACAATGGCATTGACCTGACATTGACCCCGAACCTCTGAGGGAAGTACGGGAGGCCCTGAATGGGCCTCCCGGTTTGTAACAATAACAACACCAGGAAGGATGATAACAATGACAAGCCTGAAGAAATCAGCGTTAGTGTTAGCCATAGCCGGCCTGCCCATATGCGGGTATGCCGAACTCAAACCACTGCATGACTCCGACATGGGTCAGATTACCGGTCAGGCCGGTGTCACCATTGAACTGGAAACCCGGGTCACCATGGACGAGTTCACTTACACCGATGAAGGTACGCTGGGCATCAGCGACATCTTCGTTGGCGGTGCCGGTCGCCTCGACATGTTCGAGGAGTTCACAGCAGGGCGGGATGCCATTTTTGGCACCAGCAGCACCGACCTGATCGACAACATCAAGATTGATTTTGATATTGCCGATGACGGCGATGCCATTATCAATGTATTCCCGATTACCGCGCGGCCGGTAGACTTTGCTGTCCGCACCGGCGCCTGGGAGCTGCGAGGCAACGGTGGCGAAAACACCTTGCTGGCGGATAATTTTTCCGCCGAGGGTCTCATTCTCCAGGCCCAGGCAACCGTGGATACCGACACGGACACCCTCAATCTGACCACCCGTTTCGCCATTGACGAACTGGAACTTGACGTGCCGTTCCTGGCCATGGGCATTCGTGACATGCGCATCACCGGCGCCGGTTACGACCCGGACAACCCGTCCTTACTGCCGCTGTTTACCCTTGTGGACATGGATATCTACAAGGATGCCAATGCGGCCGGCGTCGACAGCCTGGCTATCGACATCAATACCTTCGAAGCCGACATGTCTATCGGCCAGGTCCTGGTTGGCGGAACGTCGATCGGATCGGTGGCACTGGACGACCTGTCCATCCGCAACACATCCATGCGGGTTTACGGCCACTGATGGCCCGAGCTCTCCGGGCATGAGTCCGGAGAGCCAACCTGCACAGGAAACGGATCTACAACGCACCGAACAGGATCACCATCACCACCGCCAGGAACAACAAAAACCAGGTGGCGTAGCGATTGGCCCGGTCTTCAACCTGTTCCGAAGGGGTCTCCGGGGGTGCAGCAGACTCGTATTCGGCGACCAGCGTGCGGGCCTGCAGGTAGTCTTCATCTTCAACGTGGACATTGGTGAACCCTGCGGCACCAATCTCACCCATGGCACCCTGTAGATAGTGCCCACCAACGTGGGTCTCGATACCCCTTGATTGCAACAGCCCGGCGACAATATGGGCTTCCGCCAGGTCACGGGCACGATAGGCTATTTGCATTGGCAGGCTCCGCAGGTTCAGGGAAATCCTTAACTGAACCCTAGCCTGAATGCGGCCATCCGTCGACCTGCGCCCGGTTACTTCGGCATACGGCCGGTTTTCTCCAGCCGTTCTCCTACCCATTTATGGTAGAGCTTCGCCAGCGCCGGCCGGATCACCGGCAAACCGATCAGCCAGGCGAGTGGTTTCAGCAGCCACACCCGCGACATCAGCAGAATATAGGCGTCCAGTTCGCGATGGATGTTGCCCCGGCTGTCTTCAACATGCAGCTCCTGGAGCGCGGCCTCCGGCTCAATGCCGCGCTGCTTCAGCTCGTCGTCACGGCCGGTGATATCAACCCACTCTACCGATTCGCCGGTCCTGCCCGCCAGTCGCTCGTAGAGCTTGCGATCCTTGACGCAGCTTGGACAGGCGCCATCGTAGAACACGCGGAGCTGGTCTTCTGGTGCAGTCATAGCGCTCTCCATCTATTCGTCGCATTTCTTGCATTGCATTCACTTGATTACACAATAAATCAATGATTATTGTTATCAAAATAGCCGGATCACTCGCCGCAAGGGAACAGGTGTAGCGACAATGAGCACAGCCAGGCGTATCAACGAACTCTACCAGCAGCACTCCCGCAGGGTGCAGGCCACCCTCATACGCCTGCTCGGCGACTTCGACCTGGCAGAAGAGGCCACGCAGGAAGCCTTCACCGCTGCTCTCAACCAGTGGCCGGAACAGGGTATCCCTGAAAACCCGTCTGCCTGGCTCATAACCGCCGGGCATCGGCGGGGCATTGACCATATCCGCCGTCGCCAGACTGCCAGGCATAACCTGTCGCGCCTTGCCGAGGACGAGCCCGTCACCTACGGGCCGGAAACCGACCGCATTGATGATGACCTGCTGCGGCTGATCTTCACCTGCTGCCATCCCGGCCTGGCCATCGAGGCACAACTGGCGCTGACCCTGCGCGAGGTATGCGGCCTGACCACAGAACAGGTGGCCAGCGCCCTGCTGCAAAAACCCGCCACTACGGCACAGCGGATCGTCCGCGCCAAACGCAAGATACGGGAAGCCAATATTCCCTACGAGGTACCGGAACGCCGGGAACTCCCCGAACGGCTCCAGAGTGTTCTGAAAGTCATCTACCTGATATTCAATGAAGGTTATTCTTCCAGTACGGGCGATACGATCGTTAACGTCAGCCTGGCCAGCGAGGCGATCCGTCTGGCCAGCCTGCTGGCTGAGCTGTTGCCGGAAGGTGAAGTCTTTGGCCTGCTGGCGCTGATGCTGCTTCATGATTCACGCCGCAATGCCCGGCAGGATGCCAATGGCGATCTGATTACCCTGGAAGAACAGAACCGGAACCTCTGGGACCGCGAGCAGATCCGTTCGGGGCTGGCATCATTGACACGGGCCCTGCAACTGACTCCCACAGCCCCTTATACCCTCCAGGCCTCGATTGCCGCCGCTCATGCCCAGGCCAGCGGCACCGACGACACCGACTGGGCACGCATCGCAAGACTTTACGAGGTACTCTACCGTGAAGTGCCCTCCCCGGTCATCGCCCTGAACCGCGCAGTGGCGGTTGCCATGCGGGACACGCCCGAAGAAGGCCTGAAGCTCATCGACCAGCTTGCCAGCCACAAGGCAATCCAGAACTATTACCTGTTCCATGCCGCCCGTGCCGACCTCTATCGCCGGTCAGGGGATTTATCGTCGGCACGAACAGCCTACCAACGGGCACTCGCCCTCACCCAACAGGGCCCGGAGCAGCGCTTCCTGAACCAGAGGCTCGCGCAACTGGAGAGCGCCGGATAAAAAAAGGTTCCGTGATTGTCGATCCGACGGCGCCGTGAACGACTTACTGATACACACCCGGAAAGACAGGCTGAAAACATGAAATACGTAGCACTGGTTTACTACCAGGAAAGCATTATCAACAGCATGAGTGAAAAGGAGTGGCACGACCTCAACCAGGAGTGTATTGCCGGGGTCGAGAGACTCACCGACCAGGGCAACTACGTGACGGGTCAACCACTGCAGCCAATCGAGACGGCAACAACTGTGAGGGTAAGGGACGACGAAGTGCTGATTTCAGATGGCCCTTTTGCCGAAACCAAGGAACAACTGGCCGGCTTCTACCTGCTGGAGGCCAACGACCTCAATGAGGCCCTGCAACTGGCCAGCAGGATTCCGCCCGCGCGCTTCGGCAGCATTGAAGTCAGACCGGTGCGCGAACTGCCCCCGAAAGACTGAGACAAGGAGATGCCCGATGACGTATGTCGACGGATTTGTAGCAGCGGTGCCAACCGCCAACAAGGAAAAGTACATCAAGCACGCCAGCGATGCGGCCGCGGTTTTCAAGGATCACGGTGCCCTGAAACTGGTGGAATGCTGGGGCGATGATGTCCCCGATGGTGAGGTCACGTCCTTCCCCATGGCCGTGCAGTGCAAGCCGGATGAGACGGTGGTCTTCTCCTGGATCCTCTGGCCCTCCCGCGAGGCCAGGAACAGAGGCATGCCGAAAGTCATGGAGGACCCCCGCATCCAGCCTAATGTGAACCCGATGCCGTTTGATGGCAAGCGACTGATTTTCGGTGGCTTTGAAACAGTCGTGGACGAGTAGTGACGTGGCGCCGGTAGCCGGCGCCACTGAGTCATTTGCGGGGGTCGTCTTCCGGGTCGAGGTATTCGATACCCCAGGGACCGGTACCGTGCAACTGAATGACGACCTCTTCCTCCGTGTAACCGAACATCGGGTCACCGGGTGACATGATGGCGACACTGCCTTCAGGCAGGGCCGTTGCCTTGTTACGGTCAACCTCCTCGCCATGAGCAAAATGGAAGGTGCCCGACAGCACTGTCACCCGCTCATAGGCGGGGTGTATGTGCGGCGCTATCACATAGTCCGCTGGCAACCGCAGGCGTATGGTAAATGGCTTTTCCTCGGCAAGATTCCCTTCAATAACCGAGATCTTCGCACCCGGCGCCATGGAGCCCACTGGCCCCCACTCCAGATCCGATGGTGTCACCATCGTGTACCCCTCACCCTGGTACGGCGTCGCGGCCAATGCGAGGGGAAATACGATCAACATTGTCATCAGTGCCAGGCATCGGGAACTGATTCCGGGTTTACCGTTAGAACGAATGTTTGTGTTGCCTGCCATGGGTTCTATCCTCCTTAGTAGTGGTGTTGTTGTGGGCCGGGAACTGTCCCGGTCGGCCGCAAGGACGCAGTCGCAACCGGATTTGTTCCCGGTACCGGCAATGGGCGCCGACGGGAACCATTTCGTCGCCCGGCGCGTCCTTGCGGCAAAAATGGGAGAACACATGGCAACCAGCACCCGGCACAAGGTTCCCGTGGCCAGCCAACAGGAACGCAGAGACCAGTTCGAACAACAGGTCATTCATCTGATGGACCGCCTGTACGGCACTGCTCTGCGCCTGGCAAGGAACCCGGACGATGCGGAGGATGTGATGGCGGAAGCAATCTCGAACGCCTGGCACAAGCTGGACCAGCTCGACGACCCCGCCCACATGGAAGGCTGGCTGTTCAGGATTCTCCATCACACGTTCATATCCCACTGGCGACGTCGGCAGTGTCGGCAGAACAGGGAGGTAGAACTCGAACCGGAGAGTAGTGATCACCGGTTTTCCCTGTTCGAGAAGCTGCACCAACCCTTTCTGCTGTGGTGGGGTACACCCGAAAAGGAATTTATCAATTCACTCCTGCAGGAGGACATCCAGCGTGCCATCGATGACCTGCCAGATACCTATCGGGTTGTAACCGTGCTGGTCGAGGTGGAGGGATACAGCTACGAAGAGGCAGCCCGCCTGCTCGGCCTCCCGCTGGGCACCATACGTTCCCGACTGTGCCGGGCTCGCGGTCTTCTGCAGCAGTCGCTTTGGCAGCAGGGCCGTGATGCCGGGCTGGCGAAATGCGGCGGGCAGCCACCAGGAAACAGCGGAGGTGATGCATGAAGGAGTCCCGGATTTCCTGCGAGGAGGTTGTTGAGCGCCTTTTCGACTATCTGCACCGGGAAATGGACGGTGACACCAGTGCCGAAATAGAACGGCACCTGGAACGATGTCATGACTGCTTCAGCCGGGCGGAATTTGAGCGCAAACTCAGGGAACGGATTGCCGGCAGCGGCCAGCAGGTAGCGCCGGAAAGGCTGCGCCGACGGATCCGGGAAATGATAGAGCAATTCTGACACGGCATAACCTGTCGGGAGGACACCCCATGGTTGCCATTCTCGGATACTCACCACAGCAAATCACCGAGGCGGTCCAGGATATGTACACCGCTGTGGCGGACAGGCCCGATACCCACTTCCACTTTCCCGTTGGCCGGGAGGCACTTCGTTTTCTGGGCTATGCCGCCGGCGATGCAGACCCGTTGCCCGACGGTGTTGCAGAGTCTTTCGCCGGTGTCGGCAATCCTTTCACCGCACACGCCATGAAACCCGGGGACACAACGCTGGACATAGGCGCCGGAGCAGGTAACGACTCCCTGATTGCCGCTTCAAAGGTAGGCACGGAGGGACAGGTGATTGCTCTGGACCTGACCGCTGCCATGACACGCAAACTCAGGTGTCACGCCGGCGACCGGTACCCCAATGTAGAAGTGATCCAGGCATCCGCGGAACACCTGCCCTTGGCGGACGAAAGCATTGACAGCATCACCAGCAACGGTGCCCTGAACCTGGTGCCGGATAAACGCCAGGCCATCCGGGAAATGTTCCGGGTGTTGCGACCCGGTGGGCGGCTGCAACTGGCCGATGTCGTCATTAACAGGCCGGTCAACGTCAACTGCGATTCCGATCCCCGCCTGTGGGTAGAGTGCGTGGTGGGCGCCACCGTGGAAGACAGTCTGTTAGCAATGCTGGGTGATGAAGGGTTTGACAACGTCCGCATTCTGCGTCGACTGGATTACTTCGCCCATAGCCCCAGCCTGCAAACCCGCGAAATAGCGGAAAGCTTTGGTGCCCATTCGATCGAGTTGACGGCAGAAAGGGCTGGCCAGGCACCCCGCTGGTGGCAGAAGTGGCTGAGGCGCGGTCATCCCGAACGCTTGCTGGGGGACCTCCACCGCCGGGGTTTTCTTGGTGTGGCCGCTTTGGTACTGGCTCTGCTCAGTTGCTATGGCGCCCTCGCTGCAGTGGGCATGGTCACGGCCCTGGGGCTTGGCATGGCACTCAACCCGGGCCTGTGGGCCGGAACCATCGGGCTGTTCACAATCCTCGCCATGGTCTTTATTGCTGCCGGCTTCCGGCGCCACCGTTCAGTCACGCCAGCTGCCCTCGCCCTTATCGGTTCGGTACTTGTGCTGTACGCCCTGTTTGTCAACTATGGCGTAATAACCGAATTAACCGGATTTGTATTCCTGATCGGTGCTGCAACCCGGGACCTGAACCTCCGCCGAAGAGAAGAAGCCGAGCGTCTCGGGCTGAAAGGCCGGAATCACACCTGAACCTTGCCCCTCAGCGCCTTGGTTTTGCCTTTTTTGGTTTTTTTATCAACACGCCGGCGTTGTGAGCCCTTGGTGGGGCGAGTGGGCCGGCGTGCTTTCTGCAGCTTTACCGCTTCCTGAATCAGTTCCTTCAGGCGTTCAAGAGCGTCTTCCTTGTTAAGCTCCAGGGTGCGGTATTTCTGCGCCTTGATAACAATGATGCCTTCCTTGCTGATGCGCTGGTCAGAGAGCGCCATCAGCCGCTCCTTGTAGAAGGGCGGCAGGCTGGAGTTGAGGATGTCGAACCGCAGGTGGACAGCAGATGCCACCTTGTTGACGTTCTGCCCCCCGGCCCCCTGGGCGCGGATCTGGGTAAGCTCAATTTCCCAGTCACCCAGTTCAACCGTGTTGGAAATTTTCAGCATGACGGTTCCGTTTGCTCGATGGATTCCCGCAAGCCGGTGTCAAACTCGTCCACATCCAGTTCCTGTTCGCTGATGACCTCGATGCGGGACAGCTCCCTGGGCTCACATTCGGACACCGACAATGCTCCGTCTGCCATGTTGATGGTCCGCCAGCCCTCGCTGGTATGAGCCACTGCCTTGAACCGAACAAAGCGGCTATCCATGGATAATGCCAGCAAGGCCGTTTCGGAAAAAACGGTCGCCGGATGTACCCGCCAGCCCAGGCTGAAGTGGCCCTGGCCCTGGTTACTGACCCGCTGCCAGGGTTCATCCCGGATATCCGGAACAGGCTCGGGCTCCGTTGAATCATGGTGGTGGTGAGCGTGGGGCGAACCCACCTCTGCCAGAGCGGTTCTGCCATCAAGCCAGCCGATATCCATCCAGCCCTGCCGGGTATGGAACACGGCGGTTTTCGCCGGCTGCAGGCTGGCCACCCAGTCATCAAAGTGAGCAATCTGATCCGGCCGGCACAGGTCGGTCTTGTTGGCCACGACAATATCTGCGGCGGCAACCTGATCCTGGAACTGCACATTGTCCAGAACCCTGGGTTCCTCCAGCCGTCTCGGGTCCACCAGGCAAAGCACCGGCCCCAGATTCAATACGTCCTGGTAATGCTCCCCCGTCAGGGTTTCAATAATCTGGGAAGGATGCCCAAGCCCGGTGGGCTCGATCAGCAATCGGTCCGGCCTGGCTTTATGAATCAACTGATTAAGACCAATCTGCATAGGCAGACCCGCCACACAGCACATGCAGCCGCCCGGAATCTCGCGCACGAAAGCGCCTTCTGTTTCCAGCAGGGCGCCATCAATTCCCACTTCACCGAATTCATTCACCAGCACGGCCCACACTTCCCCGTCCGGTTTTTTCTTCAGCAGGTCCAGTATGGCAGTGGTTTTACCCACGCCCAGAAAGCCGAGCACCAGATTGGTGGGTATTGGTGAAGTCATAGATTGCCCGTGTCGGTAAATGAAAGGATCGGCACAGCCAGGTGTTATAACATAACACTGTAGTATTCCCCTAATACCCGCTGTCGCCCGGCCCTTGGTAATGTGAACAGGCTACCATTAACAAGCACAAGGAGAAGGGTATGAGCGGTAAAAAGATACTGATGATTACCGGTGATTTCACCGAGGATTACGAAACCATGGTGCCTTTCCAGGCACTTCAGGCCGTGGGCCACACGGTCCATGCAGTCTGTCCGGACAAGAAGTCGGGAGACACCGTGGCCACGGCCATCCACGATTTTGAAGGCGACCAGACATACTCCGAAAAGCCTGGCCACCGGTTTGCCCTGAATGCGGACTTTGCCGGCCTCAACCCTGCCGATTACGATGCTCTGGTCGTGCCCGGTGGCCGCGCCCCGGAATATCTGCGCCTGAACGACGACGTGAAAAAGCTGGTGCGCCACTTCTTCGAGACCGACAAACCGGTGGCGGCCATCTGCCATGGTGCTCAGCTACTGGCAGCCGCAGGCGTGCTTGAAGGCCGCGAGTGTTCCGCCTACCCGGCCTGCCAGCCGGAAGTGGAACTGGCCGGGGGCCGCTTCGCCGCCATCGACGTTGACGCCGCGGTGACCGATGGTAATCTGGTGACAGCACCGGCATGGCCGGCCCACCCTCAATGGCTGGCACAGTTCTTCAAACTGCTGGACAAGTGAAGGAACGGGGCCGGTACACCGGCCCCGGATTCATGAGGATAACGCCATGTGCAAACTCTTCGTCCACGCGGATTCCGATCTCTGGGTCAGCCGCACCCACTCCCTGCGTATTGATGGCATGGTCACCAGCATTCGCATGGAGAACGCCTTCTGGAATGCACTCACGGAAATCGCCGCCCGGGATGGCATGAACCTGCCCCAGATGATCACAAAGCTCTACCACGAATCCATCGACGCAGGGCACGATCTGGGCAACTTCACCTCTTTCCTGCGGGTATGTGCCATGCGTTACCTCGCGCTGCAACTCAGCGGCGACATCCCCCGCGACATCCAGGTACCCATAGCCTCACTGGATGCGGACAAGATCCTGTCCAGGAACATCGACCAGAAGCCGCCCAGCGAAGCAACTCACTGAACTGCGTCTGTAGGCCTATTCCACGGGCGGCGTTGGCCGCACCAGGATTTCATTGACATCCACATGCGCAGGCTGGGCTACGGCATACATGACCGCCCGGGCGATATCGTCCGGCTTGAGGGCGTTCGCCGGGCTCTCGTCAAAGAACGGTGTATCCACCATCCCCGGTTCAACGAGGGTGACACGAACGCCCGAGCCCCGCAGTTCTTCTCTCACGCCATAACCGATCGCCGACACTGCCCATTTGGTGGCACTGTACATGGAGCCCGGTATGGTCACCCGGCCAGCGGCAGAGCCGGTCAGCAGCAGGTGGCCACGGCTTTTGCGTAGCGCCGGCAGGCAGCACTGAACGGTCAACCCGGCCCCGTAAATATTGGTCAGGATCATGTCTTTCCAGACTTCATGATCTGCACCACTGAAACCACCGGGCTCACCACCGCGGCCTGCGTTCACAAACACCGCGTCAATCTGCCCGAACGTCGCCATGGCGTTGTCGACCATGGCCTGCTGGTCGTCCATGCTCTGAACATCACAGCGGGCGATCATTACCCGCTCGCTGCCGCCGAGTTCGGTTTGCAGCTGCTTCAGCCTGTCTTCAGAGCGGGCTGACAGAACCAGGCGATAACCCGCCTTTTGCGCGGCGCGTGCCGTTGCCTCGCCAATCCCGGATGAGGCACCAGTAATCAGCATAACCGGATCGTTATTCATAGACTTTCTCCTGCGTCAGGGGTTTTGCCCAGTGTTGCAGATTAGCTACGGGACCTGAAGCATTTACAGATCACTCCGGGCATGAGGGTTCCGGCGTCAATTTCAGGTAGTATACGCGGAGACATGCCGGCCAAAATGATTTGCCGGCCAGGCGAACCAGGCAACCGACAGATCTATGAAGATACCGAAACGATTACAGCCCCTTGTCGATGATGGCATGGTGGACGAAGTGTTGTACCAGTTGATGAGTGGCAAGGAAGCCGAGGTGTTCGTTGTGCGCTGTGGCGACAGTGTGCGCTGCGCCAAGGTCTACAAAGAGGCGCAGAAGCGCAGCTTCAAGCAGGCCGTGCAATACCAGGAAGGCCGCAAGGTTCGTAACACTCGCCGTGCCCGTGCCATGGGCAAGAAAACCCGGTACGGCCAGAAGGAACAGGAAGACGCCTGGCTGAACGCCGAGGTAGATGCCCTGTACCGGCTGGCCGGCGCCGGTGTGCGTGTGCCGCAACCGTTCGGGTTTGTGGATGGCGTGCTGTTGATGGAAATGATTGCCGATGGAGAAGGCAAGGCCGCACCGCAGCTGGGGGAGGTAACACTGACGCCAGAGCAGGCACGGGCCTACCACGGCAAGGTCATTGCCGACGTGGTGCGCATGCTCAGCGTCGGGCTGATCCACGGCGACCTTTCAGAATTCAATGTGCTGGTGGACACCACCGGCCCGGTCATTATCGACCTGCCCCAGGCGGTTAACGCGTCCGGAAATAACAGCGCCGAGCAGATGCTGGAGCGGGACGTGGACAACATGCGCCGCTATTTCGGCAAGTTTGCACCGGACCTGCTGAATACCGATTACGGCAAAGAAATCTGGGCGCTTTACGAGGCCGGTGACCTGCACCCTGACAGCCGGCTTACCGGTTGCTTCGAGCATGACACGGAAAGCGCGGACGTGGACGAGCTTATGGCGGTTATTGATGCCGCCAAAGAGGAAGAGCGTGAGCGTCAGGAGCGCGCCCGGGATGCCGAGGAAGGCGAAGACTAGCCCGGCTCACCCACAAACTTGCCCACCATCCGGTCAGACAGCATGAGGTGGGCAAGTGCGGGGTACGGCAGATAGTGGCTGAGCAGAAATATCACCGCCGCCATATCCAGCCCGGAAGACAACCCGACGTAGGCCGCCCAGGCCACAAACAGTGCACCGAGAAAGCCTCCATAGGACCACAGCACCCGCGCGCGCTCATCACCGGTCGGCACCCGCTTCAATATCCGGGCCACCGACCAACTGATATAAGCCGCGATCAATGCCGCGATAACCACCGACACCAACACGCCTGTCAGCCCGAACAGGAATCGCGCCAGGTAGTTGGTAAGAAAAAACAGAACAACGGCGCTGACGGCAATAATGGTTACCCGCGAACGCTTCAGATCTTCCATAGACACTATCCCGGCTTGTTAAATCAGATGCTTTGCACTGTTTTAACATTCCGGGCATCAAGAAGCGACTTTGCTTCCTGCAGCTGTTGTGTGCTTGAGGCGTGAACCGTCAGTACGTACTTACCTTTGCTTAATGCAGATTGTGCCTTCATCAGGTAAGGCGTGTGATCCGGACGGATCGTCACCGCCCCCGCGAGTAACAGCCCCAGCATTAACCCTAAGGCGGCAAGCACTGAAGCGGCGACCACCGCGTTCTGGGCTATGAACCCGATGCCAAGGGCACTCAGTATGAGAAATACGATAAAACCCGTCACCGCACCACCGGCACCCAACCCGACATGGGAACGTACCAGCGTGTGCCAGATGCCCTGGTCCTCAGGTTCCAGCTCTGAGCCCGTGTGCCGGTCACGCGGGCTCAGAACAGCTACCTGGTCATCCGTCAGACTTGTTCCTTCACACAGGGCTTTGGCAGCACCCTTTGCCTCAGTCTCTGTGTCGAAAACTGCAGCTACCTTGTGGCCTTCTTGTTCGCCGGTCAGACTCATTGAGGATTGCATGAAACACCTCCTGAGTATCTCAGAAATTAATGAGGCTCTTACTACACAACATTGCCTCTAACTTCTAAAAATACAACCCGCGTGCATGTATTGCGAATGACCATTCGGCAATGGATCGTACAGGATAACGCTGCTTACCAGGCCAGCCAGATGACGTGGCGTGCGCCCTTACCCGGCCGCAGAGCCCTCACCGTAACAGGCTCCACAGAAAGCCCCGCGCGGCGCAGCCTCTCGGTAAACGCGTGCTCTGGCCCGGCAGACCAGTAGGCCAGGATACCGTCGGGGCTGAGGGATTTCTGGGCGGCAGCGATACCGCCCGGGGAGTAAATCCAGTTATTTTCCTTGCGGGTAAGCCCTTCGGGGCCGTTGTCGACATCCAGCAGGATCGCATCCCAATTGCCATCGCCCTCTCGCAGCAGTTCCGCCACATCGCCGATGTGGACGCTGGCCCTGGCGTCGTTCAACGGATACCCGGCGGCAGCCCCCAATGGCCCCCGGTTCCACACTTCAACTTCCGGAACCAGTTCCGCCACGGTGACCCGGGCATCATCCGGCAGGGCTGACAGTGCAGCGGCCAGTGTGTATCCCATCCCCAGCCCGCCAATCAGTAAGCGTGGACCGGATAGCCCGGCGATACGCTCGCAGGCAAGTGTGGCCAGGGCATCTTCGGAGCCGTGTAACCGGCTGTTCATCAACTCGCCGGTTGTGCCGGCTATTTTGATGGAGAATTCATCATTGCGTTGCAGCAACCGCAACCGGGTTCCATTGCCTGGAATGGTTGCGGTACCAATTTCCTCGAAGCGAGCCATCTATTTTCTGACCCACTCGCCATCCACCAGGATGTACTGCCCCGCCGGAGTTTTTTCCAGTGCTTTCTGGCCAGCCACCGTTTCTACCTGGGTGACCGGAATATCGTGTTTTTCTGCAATACGGGCGTACTCGGTCCGCCGGGCCTTGTTGATGGCGTCGACAATGCCGCGGGCATTGCCGTCTGCCTTGACCACCTCCAGATAACCGGTTGGAGTTTCTCCCACCAGGCCCTGCTGCTTGGCCGTATCCAACTGGCTTTTGGCCTCCTCCAGCCCCATCGAGAATGCGGGCATGGCCAGGCAAAGCACGAGGATCAATGCACCGAGTTGAACAAACCGTTTCATGAGTGACTCCCTGGATTCAGAATTGACCATCAGAACAACCCCTTCTCGCCGAAGAGTTCATCCACGTCTTTATCCACCTTCACGTAGATTTCATGCTGGATCTTGACGTTAAGATTCACCGTGATGGGCTCCTTCGGTGCTTCCATCCGCACCGTGGGCGTGCAGGCCGCCACACTGAGGGCAAGCGCCAGCATCACCAGCGTATTACCACTTTTCCCGGGTAAACTGCCCGGCGTGTATCTGTCCATATAGCTCACTCCTGATTAATTGCCCGACCCGTTCGACTGGCCTTGTGCATCCCGTTTCTGCATCAGGTTGCGCACCTTCTCTGTCACCGCTTCATTGACCCGGCCACTGAGCTGCAGGCTGGTCAGCAACGCCGGAATATCTTCTTCCAGGTTGATGTTGAGTACGATCGGGTGTCCGTCGCGCACCTCGGGGCTGCTGCCTTCAAGGCGCAACCCCAGCACTAGCGTACCGTCCTCCTCATAGTCTACCGTGCTGTTGAGGACGGTGTAGTTAAAGTTATCCATCGCCTGCACCACCAGAGCCATGGCCTCGTTGTTCTGTGCCATGCCTCTCAGCCGATCTGCCGGCAGCTTCAGTGTGCCACCGGGGGCCACCGCTTCAACCTTTCCGGCATCGATACTGACACCCTGCTCGCTGATCCGCAGCGGGACTGTGCCCCGAAGAATCCCGCTGCCGGCAAGCCCCTCCGCGGGATATACCTGCATCAGCTGCGATAATTCAATGCCACTGAGTTCCAGGGGGAACTGCAGTGGCCTTTCTGCAAGCTGCCACTCTCCCGGCTCAATCCGGACGCTGCCTCCCAGTAGCTCTGCAGTGGCCCGGCCCAGCACCAGGGTACCGGCTGCAACCTGTTCCGTGGTCGAGCGATAGCCACCCGCAATCCGGATATTACTCAGGGCAATGCCCGGATTGACAGTGTCGACCGTTATACCGGACGTGCGGGCATCCAGCTGGTCTCCTGCAAATTCAATGACCACATTGCCATCAAGACCGGTCCAGGCCGTTCTTGAGAACAGGCCACCAATGCCGTCAAAGCTGATTTCTCCCTGCATCCGCACGCCGGCGGATGGAAAGCGCAGCCCCAGGCTTGCCTCGAGGCTGCCCTCTCCAATCTCAAGCTCCTCCGGCCAGGCAGCAAAGGTATCGGCCAGGGTACGGTGTCCTTTTGCGCCGGCGGCTGTGATTTGGGCATCAAGGGCTGGCGAGCCCTCAAACGGAAAGCTGAAGGCGATATCAGCACTGGTACCAGCGCCTGAAGAGAGCCTGCCGTCAAGACTCAGGGCTTCAAGGCTACCCGTCAGCCGGCCGTCAAGGCGCCAGGGTTGCGGCAGCAACTGCGGATGGCGAATAGCGGCTGCCGTTGCTACCGCAGGGCCCGACACAACCAGACTCTCCAGCGCCATTGGCTGCAGGCTATGCCCGGTCGTCAGTTTTGTGCCCGCCAGACTGGCCCTGACCTTGTCCAGTTGTGCAGCGTTGTCCGGGGCATGAAGCCCGGCGAGTTCAAGATACGTTTCTTCCATGAAGTCCAGAGTGGCGGAGTGCTCGTTGGCTTTGCCGGCAAACACCAGGTTGGCCTGCCCCTCGTGGAGCTCCCAGCCCTCCAGGGTCACCCCTGCAATCGGAGCCTCTACCTTCATGGCACGGGTGACAACTTCCCTTTCCCCAGGCACCGAGAGCCGTGAGACGGCGAGATCCCCGGTGGCACGTATACCATCCGGGAGCGTGAGAACAAGCTCGCCAATATCTATATTGTCAGGCAGCCAGGCCGGTAAATTGCGGAGAGGGTCACCGGGAGCCGCCGAGGACGCTGCCTCCTCGCGGCGGCCGGGCCATGACGGGATATCCACCGTTAACCGCCCGACACGCACCACATCCGGCATCGGGCCATACCAGTGCCAGCTCCAACCCAGTGACAGTTCCTCACCCACGGCAGACCAGGGCTGACCATCCCGCATCTGGATTACTGAAAAACGCGCCAGTTGAACACCGGCCAGCGATACATCAACCCCTTGCCATTCAAGGTTGCGGATACTGTTTAATTGCTGCCACTCCTCCCAGGTGACGCGGGCATACCAGGCCCCGGCAAGTGATAGCAGCACAAGCAGCGCCAGCAACCAGAGCAGAAATCGACGTAGCTTCATCGAGCGGGCCATGACGGGATTACTGTCCGCGCCAGTTCACTGTGTAGAGGTCATGCCGGCGATCCTTCAGGTTCTTGACCGTACCGCTGTTGCGGGCGGTAATCAGTGTTTCCGGCCGCAGGTCAGCGAAAGCGACCGTCTCTACGTTAGGCGTGGTATCCGCGGCAATTCCGTCGCGGGCAAACGGGAAATCACAGGGTGTCAGGATGCAGCTCTGGCCATACTGTAACTCCATGTTGGGTACATTGGGCAGGTTGCCCACATTGCCGGACATGATCACAAACAGCTGGTTTTCCACCGCCCGGGCCTGGCAACAATAGCGGACCCTCAGGTAGCTCTGGCGCTCGTCGGTACAGAAGGGTACGAACAGTATCTGGATTCCCTGGTCCACCAGGTGGCGGGTCAGTTCGGGGAATTCGGCGTCATAACAGACCAGCACGCCGATGGGCCCGCAATCGGTTTCAATGGCGGTAACACGGTTGCCGCCGGTGATATTCCACCAATAGGCCTCGTTCGGTGTGGGATGAATTTTGGGCTGGGAAAACACCTGGCCATCCCGCAGGAACACGTAGGCGACATTGCGAACCCTGCCGTCCTCTTCCTTTACCGGGGTGGAACCGCCAATAATGTTGATGTTGTGCCGCAGGGCCAGGTCCCGCATCAAGTTGCGGAAGGGCTCAGCGTATTCCGTTACCGCCTCGATGGCTTCCGCAGGGGTGCCTTCGCGGCTTTCGATGGACAGCAACTGCAGGGTGAACAGCTCCGGGAATACCACAAAGTCGCCCTTGTAGGTGGACACCACGTCTACAAAGTACCTGACAATATCGCTGAACTCCTCGAACGACGCCACCCGGCGCTGCTGGTATTGCACGGTGCCGATCCGCACGGTATCGGGCACCCGTCTGCCATAGCGTTTACGCTTGCCGTTGTCGTCACTGCGGACCACCTTCGGGTTACGCCAGACCAGGTGGATGCCGTAACCAAGGGAGGCATGGTCGGCATCCAGGTAGTGGGGAATAATGCCATGGATTTCGAAGCCATTATGCAGCTGGAACGACAGCACTGGATCGCGCTGTTTCTTGGCTTTTATGGCCTCCACGTAGGCTTCTACCGACTCAAACTTTTTCAGACGCCTGGCCAGGGTCGGCAACCTGCCTGCAAACACCACCCCCTGTAGTCCCAGAGACTGGCACAGGTTCTTGCGCTCGTTGTACAGGCGTTCACCAATCCGGTAGCCACGGCAGTCCGGGTCCACACAGACCTCCATGCCGTACAGCCACTCCCCTTCCGGGTCGTGCCGTGAGGCGTAGCCATTACCGGTAATCTCGGTCCAGTCATGGGGGGAAAGCGCCACATCCTCACCGATGCGGAAGGTAGCGCAGTAGCCCACCACTCGGTCACCGAGCATGGCGACAAACTGCCCTTCCGGAAAGGTGTTGATCTGCCCGGTCAGTGGGCCTGCGGTGTAGCCATACATTCCGGTTCCTTCATAAACACGCAGGCTCAGGGCAATGATGCCGGGAATATCGCTGATAGCGGCGTTTCTTACGTAAAGGCGCTGGGTCTTGTCAGAGAAGGGAGGGCTCATCACAACCTCGGTGCAGAAAGCGTCCACCCATAGTTCGCGAAACAGCCTCAGGCCGTCAAGTGGCGTTTGCTGGAACACAAATCAAAGCAAACTTTAACCTGACAAAGAAGCACTGAGGCCTTTAAAGTGACCGAATGCTGAACAGTTTGAGGTACATCCAGTGAATCGACGCCCGATGCTTCCACTTCTCACCATTCTGGTAGCACTCAGCCTGGCTGGCTGTGCCAGCAATCAGAACCTTCCGTCCACCACCTGGCAGCCTTCCGGTGAAGCCCCCACTGCCAGTGACTCGGCGAGGGCGGATCGGTTATGGCAGGTTTTCGACCGCTACGAGGGTACCCCCTACCGTTACGGCGGCACTTCCGCCAATGGCTTCGACTGTTCTGGCTTCATTGCGACCGCCTTTGACGAAGCCCTTGGGCGGCAGTTACCCCGCACCACCTCCCAGATGCTCGCAGCCGGAGACGTGGTGGGGCGCGATCAGCTAAAGGCCGGTGACCTGGTGTTTTTCCGCATCAAGGGCAAGGACCAGCATGCCGGAATCTACATGGGTGGTGACAGTTTCATTCACTCATCCACATCGATTGGCGTGACCCACTCGTCGCTCAACGGTTATTACTGGCGTGACCGTTTCAGCCAGGCAAGGCGGTTCGACTAGCCGCCTGCCAGAAGCAACACCACGCCCAGCACATAGAGAACCATAATAACCAGGCTTTCCATCCCGATCTGGCCGATGCCGTGGCGCTCACGGCGAATCAGCCCCATCATCAGAACCCCGGACATCAGCAGGGTCAGAACCGCCCAGAACTTCGAGTCCTCCGGCATGGCATGGTAAATCGAGCCTTCCCGGTAGGCGATGTCTGAGGCCGCCGTAAACAGGGTGTCGAAGGCATTGCCTCCGATGATGCCGCCGACTGCAAGCGTGAGCGCACCGCGTCGAACTGCCGCAATGGAGGTCACCAACTCGGGAATCGAGGTACTGATGGCCGTCAACATGACCCCGACAACCGTCTGTGTCAGGTTGGTTTTGGCCGCAATCACCGTTGCGGCCGGCTCCAGTGTCCAGCCGGCAACACCCAGTACTGCCATCAGCAAAAGAAACTCGACCGAGAGCCGGAACAGCGTCGGCATGACGGTCACGTCGTCGGGCTCGTCCTCCCGCGTGTCCCGGGTAATGGAGGGCCGCCACATGGGTGACTCGTTTGCACCACGTACCAGGTAGATACCATAGATATAGACACCCAGCATGACCGGCGTTACCGGATGAACGCCGGCAATGGTGTACTCCGGCAGGTAGGGTGCGAAGAGGATCAGTGACAGCAGGCAGATCAGCAGCCCGTTCTGCATCATGTTCGGAACCGATGCCGCGGCATGCTCAAGATTGGCGCGGCGATACACCATATCCGCCACTGCCAGGAAGAACGTCTGCACCGCGATACCGCCCAGGGCGTTGCTCACCGCCAGTTCAGCATGGCCGTTCCAGGCCGCCGTCACCGAAAGCACGGACCCACCCAGTGACGTGGACGCACCCAACAGCACCGCCCCTGCAGCAGCTTCGCCTATGCCGGTGCGATCCGCCAGCTGGTCCACAATCCGGGTTATACGCGTGCCTGCCAGGGCAATAACCGCAGCACACACGCAAAAAACGATAATACCTTGGAGCAGACTCCAGTTTTCCGGATCCAATGGAATCATGGTTCTATCCCTTGCTACCTGACCAGTCGCGGTGTAAAACACCATTGGCAGGAGATTTTACAGCCATACAGACGGAACACCATGACCCAGACTCAAAAGCCCCAGCAGCCAGAGCAACCGCAAACACCACAAGTACCTGCTCAATACTCATTCCTATGGCTCAGTGCTGCAATCATTCTGATGTTTTTCTGGCTCCAGGAGGCACAAGGGCCAACGGTTACCGAGTTGCCCTACTCGCAATTCAAGGAAGCCGTCGCAAACGACCATGTGGAAGAAGTCACGCTTCGGGCTGACCATATTGACGGTCAGCTGACAGAAGAAGGCGGCAGCGCTTGGGGCGGAAACAGCGCTTCCCTCCGCTTTCACAGTGTTCGCCCCCCGCTTGAAGACCCGGACCTGCTTCCATTGCTCGAATCTCACGGCGTCACCCTCAGCGCCCAACCGGCGGAACCTCCGGCGTGGCAACAGGTACTGACCAGCGTATTGCCCTGGCTCCTGTTCCTTGGGCTGATGTTCTGGTTCTGGTCTTACGCCCAGCGACGTATGATGCAAGGTGGTGGCGCTTTGGGCTTCAACCGCTCCAAGGCACGCAGGGTAGAGAAACAGTTCTCCAAAACCAGGCTGTCTGATGTGGCAGGTATTGAATCCGCGAAGCGCGACATCACAGAAATCATTGATTTCCTGACGTCGCCCGAGAAATACAAGGCACTGGGTGCGGACATGCCCACGGGTATCCTTTTGGTTGGCCCGCCAGGAACCGGCAAGACTCTGCTGGCAAAGGCCATCGCCGGGGAGGCCGACGTACCCTTTTTCAGCATCAGCGCGTCCGAGTTTATCGAAATGTTCGTCGGCGTCGGCGCAGCGCGGGTTCGCGACATGTTCGATACCGCCCGCAAAGAAGCGCCGGCACTGATTTTTATTGATGAGCTGGATGCCATCGGCCGCTCCCGGGGTGCCGGTTTCGGTGGCGGCCATGATGAACGTGAACAGACTCTCAACCAGATCCTGACAGAAATGGATGGTTTTGAAGGCCATGAAAACGTCGTTGTTCTGGCCGCAACCAACCGCCCGGATGTGCTCGACAGCGCCCTGCTTCGACCGGGCCGCTTTGACCGCAAAGTGACGTTGGAGCGGCCTCACAAGGAAGCCCGCAAGGCCATTCTTGACGTCCACGTCAGGAAAGTTCCGCTGGACGAGGATGTCGAGCTCGGGGAGATCGCCGCCCGCACCATCGGTTTTTCCGGTGCCGACCTGAAAAACCTGGTCAACGAGGCCGCCCTGACTGCCGCGAGGATGAACCTGAAAAAGGTCAATAACGACTGCTTTGAACACGCCCGCGACCGGATTGTGCTGGGGGAGGAACGCGACGCGGAACTGACCCGGGAAGAAAAGCAGGTGGTGGCCTACCACGAGTGCGGACACGCCATCATGGCTTACTTCATGCCCCAGGCCGACCCACTCACGCGAGTGACCATCATCCCCCACGGCATGGCAATGGGTGTGACCGAGCAAACGCCGAAAGAAGACCGCTATAACTACACCGAAAGCTACCTGACCGATCGTATCAAGGTCATGCTGGGGGGCCGCTCATCGGAGAAGCTGATTTACGGGGAGGTCAGCACCGGCGCCCAGAATGACCTCAAGGAAGCCACCAAACTCCTGAGGCGCATGTTTGGCCAGTGGGGCATGAGTGAAAAAATCGGCCCGCTGGGGCTGGGAATTGGTGAAGAGCATGTTTTCCTGGGGCGGGAAATGGGCCAGCCCCGGGAATACAGTGAGCACATGGCAGAACTGATCGACATTGAGGTCCAGGCAAAGCTGATCGAGCTTGAGAAAGCCACGGTAAGCTTCCTTTCCGACCACCGAAAGCAGCTCGAAGCCCTGGCTGAAGCTGTGCTGGCAAAAGAAACACTTTCAGCCACGGAAATCCAGGAGATTCTGGAAGGGAGTGAGCTGCAGCGCGCCTGAGCAAACGCCCGCCTCACCGCCGCTTTCCCGACCGTGGCGGAAAGCGCCACCAGGCAGCCGCTACCAGCAGGCCAAACAGTGTGTAGGCAGTGACGAATACCCAGGCCGGTGCTTCGTAATAGAGAATCTGCTGCAGCCAGTACTCGATAAAACTGCCGCCGTAGGCGTCTGTACCCGCTTTCGACCGCAGCCACATTTCCAGTGTGGTCAGCGGGCACACAACACCCAACCAGGCTTCCGCCACCACCACCGCAATAGCACCCAGATGTGCGAACCGGAACCAGGGGTTGTTCACCCAGCGCCAGCCCAGGCGATTCCCCGCCAGCACCAGAACCAGCCCCAGAACAACAAAGACCACTACCAACACATGGATCATCAGAACGGTGTCAGCGAGTATCTGATACATCTCTGTCATGACGATCGTCTACCCTTTATCGGAACATCCCCATGATCCCGTCCAACGGGACCGGTTGGCAATCATGGACTCGGACGCAGATTGCGCGATAATATCTGTAGTGTGCATGTACTAATCTTTTTGAACTCAGGCAGACAGCACAAGGAATTCCACAAAACGGATTTACAAACGCTATGGACTCAGCACCGGGGAATGACCTTCACGCCATTCAGACAGAACTGAACCGTCTTGAGACCTACCGGCGGCGCATCTATCTGGGTGTACTCACCCTCACCTTTGCCATCGTCCTGCTCAGTTGGGCATTTCGGGAAAGGGGTGACGCCTTCATTGCTTTAGGCTATCCGGCGTTTGCCGTGGTTCTTGCCGGCCTTGGTGTCGCCCTTTGGCGCAGAGCCTGCTCTCTCAGAACCATGGAAATCATCCTGGTTGCCACCGTGGGCACCATGATACTCAGCCGCCTGGCCTGGCATTTTGCCTTCAGCGACCCGTTGAACGAGCACCTTCTGTTATTGGCCGGCGGGCATTACTGGGCGGTGGGGATACTGATTGTCGGAGGATTCATCACTCTTGGTTACCGCGGCGGCATGATTACCGGGGCAGCCACTTTCCTGTTCTCGGGAGCTCTGGCAACCCATGAAGTCCTGGGTTGTTTCCTGGCAGCGGGGGACTACTGCCATAACTGGGTTTACCTTCTGCGCATTCACCTGTTTCTGGCTGTACTGCTGGCACTGACCAGCGCCGGAACCTTTCTACGCGAGCGAACCTGGGGCGCCTTTACAAAGGCAGAAACCCTGCAGCACTGGGCCAACACCGACCCGCTGTGTGGCTTGTCAAACCGACGCGGTGCTGACCGGTTCCTGTCCGCCGAAGCCGCATTGACGGACCGTTACCAGCGCCCGCTGACCATCATTCTTATTGATATCGACGAATTCAAAGGCGTCAACGATGATTATGGTCATGAAGTCGGCGATTCGGTGATACGGGAGTTCGCAAATATCCTCTCCGGGACCGTGCGTGAGGTAGATCTCGCCGCCCGCTGGGGAGGTGACGAATTCCTGGTGGCGACCCCCGGCGTGGATCTTCGTAGCGCACGCCATGCCGCCCAGCGTTGTCGACGGGCGATTGAGCGGGCGCCCATTGCCGGCATACCGGTTACCGTCACTGTCGGCATCGCCGAATACATCCCCGGCCAGGGCATTGATGACGCCATAGGCCGGGCTGATGCCATGCTCTACCGGGCCAAGGCCGCCGGGCGCAACCGGGTTATTTCAGAGGCCTGCGAGCTGGCCTGACTGCGCCTTCAGCGTTCCAGCCACTCGCGGAACCATTGCTCTCTTAGCCCGTCCGTCTGCGAATACCAGTGATGGTCGCGAACAACCGCCGACTCCATATGGGACGGCGCTGTCGGCATGTAGGGGCGCATGGGCACGCCCGTATCCGTATGCAGCCCTACCCTCCGCTGGGCTGATTTCCGGGCCGGCCCGTAGCTGATCAGGTTGGCCTGGGCCGCCATATTCTCCGCCCGGGTAGCGAAGGCGATGAATTCCGCGGCCAGGTCGGCCTGATCCGTGCCACGAAGAATGGTCCAGCTGTTGAAGCCGATCAGTTGCCCGTCCCAGATCACCGAGATAGGCGCCCCCTCCATGGCTCTGGCATGAAAGAAACGGCCATTGTAACCCGTTGCCATGGCCGCCTGGCCGCTGGTCAGGAGCTCCACCGGTTCGTCGCCACGGGTCCACCAGATAATGGCCTCGCGGATGTCATCCAGGCGCCCGGAAGCCAGCTCAAGCCCGCGCCGGGTGCTGAGCAGGTCATAGAGTTGCTCCCGCGGCACCGCCAGCGATAACAACGCCCATTCCAATAGCCCTGTCGGTGATTTCCGGAGGGCTCGCTTACCGGGAAACGCCTCCAGGTCAAAGAAGTCTTCCACACTGTCAGGCTTAACCCCCGGAAACGCCCTGTTATCGAAGGCAATCACGGTCGAAAACACGATCTGGGTGATAAAGCACCGATGAATGGCGCCTTCCATGAAATCTTCCGGTGGCGGCGTGCCATCAGGTGCCGGCGCCAATATCTGCGGATCGATGGGTTCCAGCAGGCCCTCGTCACAGGCGGTGCTGGCATCGGACTGGATCATGTCGATGACATCCCACTCGATATCACCGCTGGCAAGGTGCTCCCGCAGAACCTTCACACCACCGTCGTACTGCACCGTTTCGATCTCTATGCCGGTTGCCTCGGTAAAGGGCTCGAAATAGGCGCGTCGCTGGCTATCCTCATAGGCACCGCCCCAGGTGACCACCGTGAGCACCTCTGGCCGCTCGCTCTGGCCTTGCGCCTGCAAGAGAGCCGACAGCGCCAGCAGTCCGATGATCATCAATGCACGAATTGCCAGGCTACGCCGCTTCATTTTCTTCCTCTCGCAGGTCATGCACGATTTCCAGGTACGCCCGTATCACCGCCTCTTCCGGAACCACTCCCTTCAGCCGGCCGCGCCGGTCCACCAGGGGAACCGCTTCGCCAAGAAAGCCCCGCAGCATTTCCATGGATTGCCATACCGAGGTGTCCTCATCAAAGATGGTGAACGACTGGATGGCCGTTTCCAGTACCGGCGTATCAGCGTGGCTGTTAACAATGCCCTGCAACCTGACAACCCCCAACAGTTTTCCGTCCCGGTTCAGGACCATGGCTTCTGACCGATGATCGTCCACCAGGCGCTGACGAACATCGCCGACGGTGTCCCGTTCACTGACAGCGGTGACATTGGTGGAGAGATAATCACCGATTCTGTGGGTTTCGAGAATGGCCTTGTCGCGCCCAAGGGAAAGATCAAACCCCCGTTCGCGCAGTTGCAGATCGAACAGCGAGCGCCCGATCACCCGGTAAGAAATCAGGTTGGCGAAGACGACAGCCACCATTGCGGCAATGGTCAGGTCGTAACTGCGAGTCAGCTCGAACACAATCAGGATGGTGGTCAGAGGCGCACCAATGACGGAACTGGCCAGGGCCATCATGCCGCAGATCGCGTATACCTCGAGCCCGGAAAGGGGCACCGGTGCCAGGTAGGGCAACATCAGCCCATAAAAGGCACCGAAAAGAATACCGATCAGCAAGGCCGGGCTGAAGACACCGCCAACAAAACCAAAGCCCACACACAGCGCCGTCAAAACCAGCTTGGCAACAATGATCAGCCCCAGCTCGCCAATTCCGAACGCCCCCTCGATGGTGGCAAAGCGTAGGGTTTCCTGGCCGATGCCCAGCACCTCTGGTATCCACAGGGCCACCAGCCCCACCATCAACCCTGCAATAGCCGGCCGGACCCAGAGCACTGCAATGTGACGCCGGGCAATGTTGGTGCTGAACCTCAGCAATAACATGAAGACCCAGGCCAGGCCGGCGCACAACACCCCTTCCAGGGCAAAGAAAACAAACTCGTAGCTGTGTTCCACGCGGTCGAAACTCACCAGGAACAACGCGGGACGATTGAATATTACATTGGCAATGATGTAACCCGTCGCCGCTGCAACCGTGACCGGCGCAAAAGCGCGCAACGAGTAGTGACGCAGGATGACCTCATGAGCAAACACCAGCCCCGCAATCGGCGCGTTGAAGGCCGTGGAAATTGCCGCCGCTACACCGCAGGCGATGGCTATGGAGCGCTGGTGACGCAGGTTAAGCCGCAGGCGCCCCGCCAGGTTTCCGAACATCGCACCCAGATACACCAGCGGGCCATACTGACCCACGGAAGCACCGCTGCCGAGCGAGACCAGAGCGGCAAGGCTTGAGGCGACCCCGCTTCTGAATCCCGGGGCCGGGCCACTGGTCTGGGCCGCAAGAATGGCGTCCGGAGGCGCCAGACCGCGCTTTTCGCGAACCAGGAAATGAACCATAAGGCCAACAATCAGGCCGCCAGCAGCGGGAACAATCAGGGTGGCGGCGGCCACCAGCCCCGGTCTGTCTTCCGCCAGGACACGGGCATAGGGTGAAATGAGCAGGCGGTCATTCAGATAATGCACCGCCTCCACAAAGCCGATCGCAGCCAGCGAGGCAGCGGTGCCAACCACGATGGCCACCACCGTCACCAGGATGATCTGATACACAATGTGCTGAACGCCGATCCTGTCCATACTGCAAGTAAAGTCCCGATTGGCAATACGCTCAAATGTTTACATTGCCGGCCAAATAGGCGAAAACTCCGGTATCCCGAGACTTCGATTGCCAAAAGGCTGATTCATGATCTGGTTTGTACTGGCATTACTGCTGCTGATTGTCCTGATAACGGTGCTGGTTCTTCGCGGCGAGAACCTCGCACACCTGGACCGGGACGACCTCCCGAAACAGGAATATACCCCCAGCCCCGGCCACAACCAGGTGCTGGAAACCATCAGGGACATGAGCCGTTCTGCCAGGGGGTTGCGGGGGAAGGCGCGGCTCATGGCCCTGCGCAAGCATATGGACAACCTCAGCGAGGGGCGGGAATTCGTGTCGGAGTTCCGGCCACCCGGCGCCAATGCGCCGAAAGGCGAATGGGTATTGGCGCCCGGAGTGAACACCCGGCGGCGTGTCCTCTACATTCACGGCGGCGCCTGGGTTGCCGGCAGCCCGCTTAGCCATCGCACGATTACCGATCGGCTGTCGCAGGTAGCCAATGCTGCTGTATTTACCGTGGATTACCGACTGCTGCCGGAGCACCGCTACCGGGAAGGACTGCGGGACTGCCAGGAAGCCTATCAGTGGATGCTGGACCACGGCCCGGAGAGCACGGAGCCTGCGGAGTTTGTTGTGGTGGCAGGGGATTCCGCCGGCGGCAGCCACGCCCTGGTGCTGATCGCCTGGATTCGCGACCAGGGCCTGCGCCAGGCAGACGCCGCCATTGCCCTGTCGCCGTCCACCGACCTGACCCTGACAGCGCCCAGCAACCGCCTGAACGTCAAGTCGGATCCATTGCTTGGCCCTACGTTTGGCAGCCTGATGCGGGTGCCGCTTCCGGTGCTCTGGTGGCTGAGCTTTTTCGGAATGCGCCTGTCACCATCAAGCCCCCAGGCTTCCCCGCTGCGGGGCAACCTTGAAAACCTGCCCCCCACCCTGATTCATGTCAGCGACTCGGAAATGCTGCTGGACAATGCCCGCCGCTATGCCAACAAGGCAAAAGACTCCGGATCACCGGTGGAGCTGAAAACCTGGCCGGGGATGGTGCACGTGTGGCATATGTTTCCGGACTTTCTGCCGGAAGCCGAAGAAGCCTTTGAACACATCGGCGATTTTCTGCGCAGAATTGAACAGGATTGAGACCCGCTTTCCCCTCTGCCGTTTTTGGACGGCTTGGTGTCGTATTGGATTTACCTCCCCCGACCAATCCGGGCCACATTGAATCAAGGCCGTGGCTTGGCGCATGCGGACGTTCAATGTGGGCAAAGGGGTATCAAGATGGCACAACTACCGAAACGTGCAAAAGTCGTCATCATCGGTCAGGGCGGTATCGTTGGGTCCTCGGTAGCCCACCACCTGATTGAGCTGGGCTGGGACAATATCGTAGGGCTGGAAAAATCCGCGATCCCCTCGGATATTGGCTCCACCTCCCATGCCTCGGACTTCTGCTTCACCACCTCCCACGACAAGCTGAATATCTACACCACCAAGTACAGCCAGGCCTTTTATGAAAAGCGTGGCAATTATGTGAAGTGTGGAGGCATGGAAGTCGCTCGGGTTGATGACGACGAACGCATGGACGAGCTACGCCGCAAGGTGGGCTCCGGGAAAGCGTTTGGCACCAACGTCAGCATGATTTCACCCAAACAGGCGAAGGAATTGTTCCCGCTGGTCGATGAAAGCCGGATCCAGGGCGCCATGTGGGATCCGGACGCCGGCCTGGTGGTGCCCCGGTCGCAGAAAGTGGCCGGCGACCTGGTGGAGGAAGCGGTAGCCACCGGCAAACTCCAGGCCTTTGCCTACACTCCGGCCATCCGTATCGATGTCCAGGACGGCCAGGTCCGGGGCGTTGAAACCCACAAGGGCTACATAGAGACCGAATTCGTGGTGCTCTCCATGGGCATCTGGGGCCCGTTGATGGCAAACACTGCCAATGCACCACTGCCGCTGATGCCACTGGAGCACCCCCTGCTGTTTTTCGGCCCCTATGAGGAGCTGGCCGGCACCGGCAAGCAGATTGTCTATCCGCTGTTCCGCGACCAGGGCAACTCCGCCTATGTGCGGGACACCGGTGACCCCACCACCACCGAGGGTGGTCGTATCGAATGGGGCTATTACGAGGCCGAGAATCCGCGGCTGGTCTACCCTGGCGCCATTGCCGAACCCGGTGAGGCGCGGATGTCACCGTCGATGCGGGATCTCTCACTGGAACAGGTCATGAATGCCTACGAAAAAGCCATCGAAATGACCCCGATCCTGGGCGAGCTGGGCTGGGAGGAAAAGCATTCCTTCAACGGCCTGCTGTCGGTAACACCCGACGGTGGCTCCCTGATGGGCGAAGCTCCGGAAGTGCGCAACCTGTGGTTCTGCGAGGCAGTCTGGGTCAAGGATGGCCCCGGCGCGGGCAAAATACTGGCAGACTGGATGACCCATGGCTCGCCGGAGATGGACCCCCACAGTATCGATATCGCCCGCCACTACCCGCTGCAGAAAACACCGGATTACGTCTACAACCGCTGCTACGAGACCGCCAAGAAGATCTACACCCCGGCGGTTCATCCCCGCGAGCCCTACATGACCGGGCGCAAGATGCGGACCAGTCCGTTCTACCTGCGGGAGGTCGAGCTGGGAGCCTACTTCATGGAAGCCGCCGGCTGGGAACGGGCCCATGGCTACGCCGCCAATGAGTCTACCCTGCTGGCGAAATACCGCGACCGCATCCCGGTGCGGGAGCACGAGTGGGACGCGCGGCATTTCTGGGAAGTGTCCAACGCCGAGCAGCTGGAGATGAGCGAATCCGTGGGCATGATCAACCTCTCCCACTTCGCCATCTTCGACATCTCAGGGAACGACGCGGAAGCGCTGCTGGAATATTTGTCGGTGGCCAAGGTGGGTAGCACCACACCCCATGGCAAAGGCGTCTACACCCACTTTCTCGATGCCCGCGGCGGCATCCGCTCCGACCTGACCATTATCCGCCGGGGCGACAACGACTACCGGGTAGTCTGCGGCGGCGATACCGGCCACCGGGACCACTGTTGGATCACCCGCATGGCCCGGGAGAAAGGGCTGGGCGACATCCGTATTCAGGATCGCACCGACGAACTCGCCACCCTGGGGCTCTGGGGCCCTAAGGCCCGGGAAACCCTGGCACAATTGGTCACTGACCCGGACCAACTGTCGGCGGAGAACTTCCCCTTTGCCACTGCCCGGGAGCTGAATATCCGCGGCGTGCCGGTGTGGGCCTTCCGGATTTCCTACGTGGGCGAACAGGGCTGGGAGCTCTACTTCCCGTTCAGTTATGGCCTGCGGATCTGGGACCTGCTCTTCGAGGCTGGCGTTACGCCGGTGGGCATCGAAACCTACGCCAACACCCGGCGGCTGGAGAAGAGCCTGCGCTTGCAGAATGTCGACCTGGAAACCGAATACAACCTCTATGAAGCCGGGCTGCAGCGGCCCAAGGTCAAGGAAGCGGATTTCCACGGCAAGGCAGCGTACCTGGAACAACGGGAATGGCCCCGCCAGGCGGCGTATCTGTGCACCATGACCATGACCGACCACCGGGACGCCAGCGGCCTGCTGCGCTATCCGGTAGGCCAGTGGCCCATCCTCGACCCGAAAACCGGCGAGGTGCTGGTGGACAGCCATGGCCGGCGTTCCTGCAACACCAGCGCCGCCTGGGGGCCATCGGTAGGCAAGATCATCCTGCTGGGTTACATCCCTGTGGAATACGCCCAGGAGGGCCGGGAACTGACCCTGGAATACTTCCAGGAGCACTACCCCATTCGTATCGAGGCGGTAGGTTACCGGGCACTGTTTGATCCGGATAACGACCGGGTCAAATCCTGACCGGTTATCCGTCAATAGGCATGGCGGTCAGCATTCGATGATGTTGACCGCCAGCCCACCCCTCGCGGTTTCCTTGTATTTGTCCAGCATGTCGCGGCCGGTCTCCCTCATGGTGTGCAGTACTTTGTCGAGGGACACGTAGTGCTTGCCATCACCCCGCAGGGCCATAATCGCGGCGTCGATGGCCTTTACCGAGGCCATGGCATTGCGCTCGATACAGGGAATCTGCACCAGCCCGCCAATGGGATCACAGGTCATACCCAGGTGGTGCTCCATGCCGATTTCAGCAGCGTTCTCAACCTGCTCCGGTGAACCACCTGTGGCCGCTGCAAGTCCGGCCGCGGCCATGGCGCAGGCAGAACCAACTTCGCCCTGGCAGCCCACTTCGGCCCCGGATATGGAGGCGTTTTCCTTGAACAGCGCCCCTATGGCCGCGGCGGTCAGCATAAAGCGGACAATGCCGTCCTCGTCCGCCCCGGGGCAGAACTCCCAGTAGTAGTGGAGCACCGCTGGAATAATGCCCGCCGCGCCATTGGTGGGCGCCGTCACAATCCTTCCGCCGGCGGCGTTTTCCTCGTTCACCGCCAGGGCATAGAGATTGACCCAGTCCAGCGCACTCAAGGACGGTGAAATCAGATCTACCCGCTTTTTGTCCATCAGCGAGCCGTAGAGTGATGCCGCCCGGCGACGCACTTTGAGGCCTCCGGGCAATTCCCCCTCGTGGCGAATCCCGTTCTGCACGCACGCCCGCATGATTTGCCAGAGCTCGAGAATACCTCTGCGAATCTCATCCGGCGTGCGCCAGGCCTGCTCGTTGGCGAGCACGATATCCGCGATGCAAAGGTGCTGGTCCCGGCAAAGGGCCAGCAGCGCTTTGCCGCTACTGAAAGGGTACGGCAACGGCGTCTCGTCCTCACGGATTCGCAGAGTCCCGTCGGTTATTCCCTCAACCACGAAACCACCACCGATAGAGTAATAGGTCTTTTCGCGCAGGCACTGCCCTGTCTTATCGAACACCTGGCAGATCATGCCGTTGGGGTGTTGCGGCAGCGACTTCCGGCGGTAATACACAAGGTCTGTTGCTTCCCGGAAGCGAACCGGGTGTTGCCCGGCCAGTAACAGGGTGCCGGCGCTTCGAATACAGTCGAGCTGAGCCGGCATTTCCTCGGGATCGATCCGGTCGGGTCTGGCACCCTGCAACCCCAACATCACAGCCGGGCCAGTGCCATGGCCTTTGCCAGTGGCACCAAGGGACCCATACAGAGAGACTTTGAGGCGATACACGGACGGCAGCACTCCTTCCTCTTCCAGGGTGCCGGCAAACCGGCATGCCGCTTCCATCGGGCCCACGGTGTGGGAACTGGATGGGCCAATGCCTGCCTTGAACAATTCGAACAGACTGATCGCCACTTTGCAGACTCCTGCCTCGGTATGTACACCAACAGTATCGCCGCCGCTGCCCGGTCGCATGCTTGCGGGCGACATTGGTACGATGATTTACGACAGCGCCCCGGGTCGCATCGGGACCACGTTCGGACCAGTGATGTCGCATATGGACCATGAACCGCCCGGTCACCACCTTAGAATGATGCTACGCTGGACCTGATCACATATTGCACAATACCGGTGCAACAGCTAGTGTTCAGGTAGCGGTGATCAAACGGACATGCCAAGCACCAGGCACCGCAACCGGCCCAGGAAGGGCAAGGGGGTTTATCATGGGCATGGACACAGGTTCCCACATCAACAGGCCCTCCCAGGAGCCCTATCGGGTCGGCTTCCTGCTGATCGAAAACTTCACTCTGATTGCACTGGCCACTGCGGTCGAGCCTCTGCGCGTAGCCAACCAGTTGGCCGGCACCGAACTCTACTCCTGGAAACTGCTCACCGCCGAAGGTGACTACGCTCGTGCCAGTGATGGCATCACCATGGTGCCGGACGGATCCATTCAGGAAGAACACAGCTTTGACCTGGTCATCGTGGTTGCCGGCATCGATGTCACCCGGAGTTTTTCCCGCAAGGAAGTGGCCTGGTTGAAGCAGATGGCCAGGCGGCATGTCCTGCTTGGCGCTGTCTGTACCGGGCCCTATGTCCTGGCCAGTGCCGGGCTGCTGGACGGGCACGCCTGCAGTGCCCACTGGGAATGCCTGGAAGCCATGCAGGAGGGCTTTCCCCGGGTCCAGACCAACAACCACCTGTTTACGGTTGAGCGGGAACGCATGACCTGCACCGGCGGCACGGTGCCCATGCATATGATGCTCAGCTTCCTGGCACGACGCCATGGCAAAGAGCTCAGCAATGCAATTTCCCACATGTTTGTCTGCGACCGGGTGCGGGAAGACAGCGAACAGCAGCCCATGCCCATGCATCCCCGACTGGCCTGTGCGCAGCCCAAGCTGGCAGAGGCTGCCCAGCTGATGGAAGCCAACATCGAAGAGCCCATTGAACTGCAGGAACTGGCAGCGCTGGCCGGCATATCGCGCCGGCAGCTTGAACGGTTATTCCTGAAACACCTGGGCTGTACGCCCTCACGCTATTATCTGCGGGTACGGCTGAACCGTGCCCGCCGACTGCTCAAACAGACCTCGTGTTCGATTGTAGAAATCGCCTCCATGTGCGGCTTCGTGTCCGCCACCCACTTCAGCCGGTGCTACCGTAAAGTCATGGGACGGGCTCCGAAGTATGAACGCATGGAGGTTTATACCCGGGTAGCGGGCGAGACTGCCACGGCCCAGGCCATGACCAGTCTGCCATCATCCTCCCTGCAGGCGCTCAGGCGCGCCCGCGACGAGCCGACCTACGGTACCTTTTATGGCTCAGGTCATGGCCCGGGCGAGGACACCGGCTCAGGTTAACCCCACCACCAGGCCATTCTCATCCAGGGCAATGTCCAGGGCTGCAGGGCGCCGCGGCAGGCCCGGCATGGTCATGATGTCGCCACACACCACCACCACAAACCCGGCACCGGCCGCCAGTCGCACTTCCCTCACCGGCAGCATGTGCCCCGACGGCGCGCCCTTCACTGACGAATCCGCCGAGAAACTGTATTGGGTCTTGGCGATACACACTGGCAGGTGCCCGAACCCCAGGCTCTCGTATTCCTCCAGCTGCCGCCTGGCCACCGTTGTAAATTCCACGCTGCCCGCATGATAGATACGACTGGCGATGGTGCGGATCTTGTCTGCCAATGGCAGGCTGTCCTCATAGAGGAACCTGACCTCCGGGGTACCCTCGTCCATCTGGTCGAGCACCGCCTGCGCCAGTTCAGTAGCACCCTCACCGCCGGTCGCCCAGTGGTCAGCGGGCACGGCCCTGACCCCCAGGTCTTCACTGATCGATTGAACCAGTGCCATCTCCTCCTCAGTGTCGTCCGGAAAACGGTTGATGCAGACCACCGGAGTCAGTCCGAACTGCTGCAGGTTGCGGACGTGCCGCTCCAGGTTTGCCGCTCCTTTCCTGAGCGCGTCCATGTCGGGCAGATTCATTTGACTGCGGGAAACCCCGCCCTGCATCTTGAGGGCCCGAATGGTGCACACTACCACGGCGGCATCGGGGCGCAGGCCAGACTGCCGGCACTTGATATCAATGAACTTTTCCGCGCCCAGATCGGCACCAAATCCGGCCTCGGTGACTACCACTTCGTTCAGGGCCAGGGCTGCACGGGTAGCCGTTACGGAGTTACAGCCATGGGCGATATTGGCAAACGGCCCGCCATGGATAAACACCGGATTATGCTCCAGGCTCTGTACCAGATTTGGCTGCAGCGCCTCTTTCAGCAGAACCGTCAGCGAGCCCTCCATGCCCAGATCCCGAACCGTGACCGGGGTCATGTCGTAACGCCGGCCAATGATGATATTCCCCAATCGCTCTTTCAGGTCTGCGCGCCCATCCGCCAGACACAGGATCGCCATAATCTCGGAAGATACAGTGATGTCGAACCCGGATTCACGGGGCACGCCATGGAGCGTCCCACCCAGGCCGCACACCATGTTGCGCAGGGAGCGATCAGTCAGATCCATGACCCGGCGCCAGCTTATATAGCGCGGGTCCAGCCCGGCTTCGTTACCCCAATGGATGTGGTTGTCAATCAACGATGCCAGCAGGTTGTGAGCCGTGGTGATGGCGTGGAAGTCGCCATTGAAATGCAGGTTGATGTCTTCCATCGGAATGACCTGGGACCGGCCACCGCCGGCCGCCCCGCCCTTCATGCCGAAACAGGGGCCCAGGGACGGTTCCCGCAGGCACACGGAGGAGCGCACCCCCAGGCGGTTCAAACCATCGTTCAGCCCCACGCTGGTGGTGGTCTTGCCCTCGCCAGCCGGCGTCGGGGTAATAGCGGTGACCAGCACCAGCTTGCCCCGGGGCGCGGTCGCGGAGGTATCCACATAGGCCATGTCCAGCTTGGCTTTGTAGTGACCAAAGGGTACGAGGCTCTCGCCCGGCAGCCCGAAACGCTGTTGAGCCAACAGCAGGATAGACTGAGGCTGGACCGAGCGGGCGATCTCGATGTCGGGCGTCCCCGGCGGCAGATACTCCGCAGGAGTCGGTGTTGCAGATGTCAGCTTATTGTACTGAAGACTCATGGAACTGGCCTCTCTGGTCCTCAATGGACCCGCTGTGCTCTTGAATCCATTGCGCCGACTGGCGCAAGCCGCCGAACGGGAAAAGATGGATGCCCCGAAGCAGGGTATCCGGGTTGTCCAGGCAATACCGGACCAGCGCACGCACCATGGCGTCCGGCGTCCAGGCACGCAGCAGTCTGGCGCTGCCGGGGCGGCGCAACATCGCTCGTGCGGACGCCCCTACTCCGCACTGGGCGGCATAGGCGATGAGGGTTTTCATACGCGTCGGCCCCGCTATCCCGATGTACACAGGCACCTCTTCCAGGATATTGCCCAGGCTTTGCAGCCAGTCGATGACTACGTCGGCATCAAACGTAAACTGCGTCACCACCCACAGCCGCGTGGCCGTGGTGCGGGCATATTCGCGTTTGATACCCAGGGCCTGGGTCAGGGTTGCCCGGTCCGCCATGGGATGTCCGTCCGGGTGGGCGGCGACACCGATCCCATGAAACCGGAACTGGGCCAGCAGGCCGGACTCCAACACAGCCAACGTGTCCGGAAAGGGCCCGGCGGCTGCATCACTGTCACCGGCAATCAGTAACAACCGGTCAACGTGGGTCTCTTCCAGCTCTGCCAACCAGTCTCGCAGCTGCCCGCGGCTCTCCGCCATTCGCGCCGGCACATGGGGAATCGGCTGCATACCCACCTCCAGCAGACGCGTGCATGCGGCCAGTGTGTCACTGAACTGCCCTCTGGGCAGAAACGGCACATAAACGCAGGTGCCCTCAGGCAGCAGCTCCGGCAGATGTTCCGCTGCCAGGATCTGGCGGGGCGTCGCTTCAATGGAAGCCGATCGCACCAGTGCCTGAAGCCGTGATGTCGCCTCCGCATCACGGAGATTGAGCGTCTGTTTAGTGCTCGCCAGTTTCATAACCCATGCACCTCATTTCCACCCGTATGGGCAGGCAGGGATCGAGCGGTCGCAGCCGCCCGCCCTGCCGGTTTGCTAATCGGCGAAGTCGATGCCTTTGGCCCGGGCCCGCTCGCGGGCATTGGGGTTCACCGACGGCCGGAACGGCACTTCCACCACTTCTGCCTCAACACTGGTTGAGCCGTCCGCTGCGGCATACTCCACCGGCAAGTGGACCGTCAGGTGCGTGCCGACGGCGCGCAGGTCGAATGGCACGTAGGCGAGTGCGATATTGGTTTCCAGTTCCGGGGAATACCAGGGTGACGTGACATAGCCCTCGGGCTCGCCGCCGTCAGGGCCACTGATCAGCCAGAAATCGTTGGCATAGTCAGTCACCGGTGCGCCGCCGAAGCGGATACCCACCATGATGTGGCTGAAGGGCGGACGACCGGCATCGACCTGCTCGCGGGCTTTCTCAAGCTTCTGCTTGCCGATGTAGTCCGCATCCTTGTTGCGCGGTACCTGGTAAGCCAGGGCGCACTGGAACGGCAGGGTTTCCTGGTCCACATCCTGGCCCCAGGAGAGAATGCCCGCGGCGATCCGGCGATGATGGGCAGGGGCGATAACCCGGAGATTGTGGGGCTCACCCGCCGCAAGCACGGTATACCAGAGGTCCTCGGCGTATTTGGTGGCTTCCTTGAGGTATATCTCGTAGCCCTTTTCTCCGGTGAAGCCGGTCTGGGAAACGATCACGTCGTGGCCGGCAACCTGGCCCTCCATCAGCCCGTAGTAGGGAATGTCTTTCACCCCCTCACCGAAAAGATCGGCCATGAGTGCCTCGGACCTGGGTCCCTGGATCTGTACCGGTGCCACATCGATTTCCGCGATGCTGACATCGAAGCCCATACCGATATTCACACCCCGCAGCCAGAACTCCAGGTCACTGTCGGACAGGGAGAACCAGAACTCATCCTCGGCCACCCGCAGTAGCACCGGGTCATTGATGATACCGCCCTCCTCGTTGCACAGGATGACGTACTTGCCGCGCATGGGCTTTATCTTCGTGGCATCCCGGGTGATCACGTAGTTCACGAAGCGTTCTGCATCCGGGCCCTTGACCTGGATCTGGCGCTCCACCGCCACGTTCCACATGGTGACGTCGTTTATCAGGGATTCGTATTCCACCATGGCACCGCCGTCTTCCGGGTGGACGTAACCCCGGGGGTGATACATACGGTTGTAAACGGTTGCCCGCCAGCAGCCAGCCTCATAGGACAGATGCCAGTACGGCGATTTGCGGACCCGTGTGGAAATCAGCATCTCCACCGGCGTAGGACCGGACTGGCGCAGGTTGATGGGAACGCGACGATCAGACTGGTCGACGCTGTCAGGCTGGCGCGCGGCGCCCGCCCGTTGTTGCGGATATTCCTGAGCTACTTGTTCGAATTTAACGGCCATTGCTATCTCTCCCTTACGGGGTTGTCGATAGCTCTAATGTGACCGTGTTTGCGGTTGTGGGAGTGAACCAATACGACACTGGCACAACCAAAAACGTCAGCCTGCCAGCTCTTGTCATCCTGCCCTCTCGGATTACCCGCCTGACGTTTTATCTGTAGTCGCCTGAGGCCAATAACACTGGCTGGATAACGCCCCGGACCAACTATAGACTGAAAGACCTTTTTCCCAGGATTCAATACATCAAGGAGCCGACGTTGACACTGACCACCCCCGCTCTGTTGTTCCCGGCGATTTCATTGTTGCTGCTGGCCTACACCAATCGCTTTCTGGTACTTGCCCAGCTGATCCGCCAGCTCAAGCAGATGGACACGGAAGAGGACCACGCCCTGATCGCCAGGCAGATCAGCATGCTGCGCAAACGCATTTTGCTGACCAAACGCATGCAGGCTTACGGTGTGCTGAGCTTTTTCCTCTGCACCATGTCCATGTTCGTGCTGTTTGTGGGGGCAGAGCTTGCCGGCGCCATCGCGTTCGGCATCAGCCTGATATTGCTTTCCATATCCCTGCTGTATTCACTGTATGAAATCGTGATCTCAACCAACGCCATCAACGTTGAGCTTGAGAGTTTTGAGGCGAGGAAGCAGGGGGAAGCGGGAAAGCAGGAATAACAAACTCTTCCAGCAGCGCATTCTGTTTCTGCATGAAAGACGGTGACGCAGGCGGTTGTGGATCAGACGTCATGACCACTGTCATTTCCAGATCCGGAAAAACGTACAGCATCTGCCCGCCATAACCACGGCCATAATAGGCGCGATGCCCTCCCAGGTCGGTCACGAACCAGCCGTAGCCGTAGCGGTCATCGGTATACCGGGACGTGCCACGCTGGGTCCATGACTGGTCGATCCACTCCGGCGAAAGCAGTTGCTTGCCGGCATGCACGCCGCCGTTACGATACAGTTCGCCGATTTTAAGCAGCGCCATGGGAGACAGGCGCATGTCGTTGCCCCCGAAATAAATGCCCTGGGGATCCTTCAGCCAGGGACGAATCCGGATGCCCAATGGCTCACCCAGCCAGTCACGGGTGACCGCAAGAGTGCTACGGCCAGTGTTCTCGGTGAGCGCCGCAGACAGCAAATGGTAACTGCCGGTGGAATAGAGCATTTCAGCACCGGGTTCGGCCACGAACGGTCGGCTGAGAGCGTAGTCTACCCAGTTCTCGCTGTTGACCCACTCGCCGTAATAGCGGCCAGAGGTGCGCTGCAGACCAGCCTGCATGGACAGAAGGTTGCCAATGGTCACCTCATTGACCCGTTTACTGGCAGTGGCCGGCACATCCAGAATCTCTGCAATGGGCTGATCCACACTGGCGAATACCCCACGGTCAATAGCTATGCCAACGACGGCAGAGAGTACTGTCTTGGACAGGGATTTTATATTGGCTGGCTTGTCCGTTCCGGGGCCCCGGAATGCCTGAGAAAATACAGGTTCGCCATCCACGGCGATCACCAGGCTATGGAGGCGTTCAAGCCCTGCAGCTTGCTCGGCCAGCCCCGGAAACAAGGGGGCTGACGTTTCCGTGCGGGCAGATGTGGTCAAAGCCATCAAAGGCGTCACCAACAGAGCGATGGTCAAACCGCGCAAGAACCTGCTCACCTCTCCCCCTTCTTCACCCGATACATAGCGCCGTCCGCGTGGCGAATCAGCGTTTCAGGCTCCTCACCATGTTCCGGGTATACGGCGATGCCGATACTGGGGATCAGGGTCAGGTTTGCCATGGACAACTCATAGGGTTCACTGAGTGCGGCGTGTACTTTTTCAGCGACACTGAACGCGTCGTCCGGTTGTGCAATGGTGTCGAGCAATACGATGAATTCATCACCACCGAGGCGACCCACGGTATCAGCCGCCCGCACACATTGCGCCAGCCGCTCAGCCATCGTCCGTAAAACCTCGTCGCCAGCTTCATGGCCGTAGGTATCGTTGACCTCCTTGAAATTGTTCAGGTCCAGATAAAGCACAGCCAGGTTGCCCTTGGCCCTGGCCGCATGCTCCAGCGCTTTGTGAATCCGGTCCATAAACAGTCGACGGTTGGGCAGGCCTGTCAGCTGATCATAGTTGGCCATCAATTCCAGCTGGGAATGCATCTGCTTGCGCTCTACGGCCGCCGCAACCTGCACTCTGACAAACTCGAGCAACTCCCGGTCCTTCTCGGTATCAGGAATGTTCAGCGCCTCGCCGTTCGGTTCAGCAATCGCATCCATAAAGCCAGGAGCCACCAGTAAGTCATCGACCACCCTGTGAATTCGCTGGTACATGGCCGGTAAACTGTCCGGACTGTTCGCAGCCTCAGATATCGCATACATGGCCGCCTGCATGGCTTCCGACCGCCTGCGCTCAGTCACATCCCGAGCCACAGCGACCCGGACCTGCTCTTCCTCTGACCAGCGGGCAGACCACATGATTCGGGCAATCGAGCCATCCTTGCGGACATAGCGGTTTTCGAAATTGGGTTTCAACTCACCCTGCAGGATCTCATTCACGGCTTGCCGGGTTTTCTTCCGGTCTTCCGGATGAACAAAATCGAGAATGGGCTGGCCAATCATCTCCTTGGGCAGATAACCAAAAACCCGTTCACTGGCTGCGCTGACATATCGAACATAGCCATCACGGTCGACCACAAAGATCGCGTCCAGCAAGAGTTCTATAAAGTTCTCCGGTGGGATGGCGGGTTTCATGGGCTATCGGGGAGCTTGACGGGGGCTGACGACAGCAAGCGTAACGGTTGCCTTGGAAACAAGCCGCATATCATCAGCCGTACCACAAAACACCTCTGACTCCACGACGGTCAGGGAGGACCCCGCCTTGAGCACGGTAGCAATACATTCAAGGTGGGTGCCTTTTGCCGACCGCAGCAACTTCAGCGAGAAATCCGACGTAAGCACAATCTGCCCGGGCTTTGCCATGGAGGCGCCTGCCGCACCAGCAGTATGGTCCGCCACCGTGGCCTGCACCCCAAAGTGAACAAAGCCATCCTGCTGCAGATGCCTTTTCTCAAGCACCAGTCTGGAGCGACATTCTCCGGATTCGATGGAGACCGGTTCAAGGCCCAGATCGGCGATGAACGGTGCTGATGAGAAAATGCGTTCCACTTCGTTTTTATTAAAGCTGTCCATCACGCCTCCCGGCTATGCTTACTGAAGACCCGCCTATTCCTCGAAAACGTGCCCGGTAAGCTGGTTACGAATCTCGTCGGGGACAGGAACGGACTTCTGCGTCTCGTAATCGAAATGGATCAGCACGGTTACGCCACGGGCCACCAGCGCGCCGTTCTGCCAGGCTTCCTGAATAACCTCGAAAGACGAGTTGCCGATCTTTCCGATACCAGAGCGCACCTCTACCGGAGTTGCCCAGTAGCACTGTGCCTTCAGGTCTATTTCCATTCTGGCAAGGATCAGGGGCCAGCCTTCAGGGGTCAGGGACGGATGGAAGATCCGGAAAACCGGGGTTCTGGCCTGCTCGAACCAGACCGGATAGACGGTATTATTGATATGACCGAGCGCATCAGTATCGCTGAATCGTGGCTCAACTTCGTAGTAGAACATTCGGAGCATCCCAAAAAATGGTTCAACCTCGAATCTTACCGAAAATTCTTCCCCCGTGGGCGCTCAATGTCACTCTGGTCCCGCCAGCGGAATCCTTTCGATGATTTGATAAGCGGACCCCTGCCCTCCACAGACGCTCTCGAACAACGCAAACTGATTCACGGAAAACGTACCGGCCTGGACAGCCTGGTGCTCTAGCAACAATTGCCGCACCGAACCGGGCTCCTTACTGAAACGGGAGAGCGTAATATGCGGTCGGAAAGTACGCTTCTCTGGCCCGAATCCACACGCTGCCAGTCTTTGACAGAGTTCATCATGCAACCTGGCCAACTCATTCACCGGCTGCACACCTGCCCAGAGATTCTTCGGGCGGTCGGGGTGACCAAAACAACCAATCCCGGTCACGGTAAGATCAAAGGGCTCAACGGCAAGCTTCCGGGCCGCATCACAAATGTCCGGGAGCTTTTGCGCCTCTACACTGCCGAGAAACGCCAGTGTCAGATGCAACTGGTCCGCTCGCTGCCAGCGGGCATCCGCTACCGGCTGCTGAATCGACAGTAACCGCTGTTTGACCGGTTCCGGAATTTCCAGCCCGAAGAACAGGCGAAGCTTCGCTGGCTTATCCAACCCGCACCCCGAACCATTCCGGAAACCGGCGCAGACAATACAGGGCAATCATGTCGTATACACCGTGCCAGACCATCACCAGGACCAGGCTGTCGGTCGTTGCATAGACCGTTCCTAATGTCATACCCAGCCCGGTGGCCAATACAAAATAGGTAAATGACAGATAGTGCACCAGCCCGAATAGCAACGAAGCCAACAAGATTGCTACTGCATCGTGCACATGCTGGGCCAGCCAGCCCTGGATCGCACCCCTGAAAAGCAACTCCTCTCCTACGCCGGCAAAGACCGAGAGGGCAATCAGGACAGTCCAGGAATAATCACTCGCGAACCGGTGTAATTGCTCGAGCTGGGATTCCAGCGAATCGCGGACCAGACCGGGCAGACGGCTCACCAGCAGGATCACAGCATAGGTCGCCACACTTCCGGCCAGCCCCCAGAACAGCGCAGTGGCGGGGCTCACACCATTGTAATAGACGGGAATTCCAAACAAGGCGATGGCCGCCAGCCCCACCACCCCGATGCCGCCCTGGAACATCAACGCCGTGCGAGGCGAAATCTGCGGGCGTTTACCAGCATGGGCCACTCAGTTACCTCGCTTGCCCGGCGGCATCACTACCCATTCCGGATCTTCAAACTCCCCGATGGGTGTAATCTCGCAAAACGGTGCGGCACTGCGGATAATGCGGGCAACCTCCGGATTGTGCTGCCCTTCCATGGCATCCCGGTCCGCCTTGCTGTCCCAACTGGCAATGGCAATCAACACATTCGGGTCGTCGATCTTGCGGTGTAGCTCCGTTCCTCGTGCACCGGGTGCCTGCTGGATAATTTCGCTGGCACGAACCCAGGCATCGGCGTACTCCTCTGCTGTATGCCCCTCCCGGATGCGAACCTCAAAGATATACTTCATCGATCAATCCTCTTTCCGACAACATCATTGCGAACAAGATACCGACCATCGAAACTCATGGGCTGGCCCCTGGCCTCCCACATAAGGTTATCGTGATCGGAGACCCGACCCTGTACCGCATGCACGTGAAGGTGGGGCTCACTGGAATTCCCGGAATTGCCCACTCGCCCTATCAGATCCCCTGACAATACCTTATCGCCCTGCTGCAACGAAACCGACCCCTGGCGTAAGTGCGCCAGCACCACGGTCACCTTGCCACAGTGGATAGCCACGAAATTACCGGCAGGATTGTCACGATCGTTCCGGGGGGGCGTCTGATCCGGTAAGCCGGTGCCGACGTTCGTTACCTCGCCCGAACACGGCGCTGCTACCGGGGCATTCCAGATGCCATAATCCTCCAGCACGTCGGGAACCATCTCATGGGTGCGCAGACCGAAGCGGACAGTACGAACCACGTCAATCGCATGATGCTGAGCATCGATTCCATAGTGGTGATTCATTACATGGGAATTGCCTCCCTGCCCGACCCGGTATTGCCCCTCGATCAGGGGCCATCGCAACTCAACAGGCTCGGTACCCGGATTTGCCGCCTCCAGTACAGACCAGGCAGGCACCAGGAGGGCGGCCAACACGGCAATATTGAAACCCAGCGACAAGATCGCCACCGGCCGCCAGGCTGGCCACACCGGCAGCGCCGACATGTGGCGCATCAGGAACCAGGCTGTGCTCCCCACCAGGCCAGCCCAGAACAGCCAGGGCCAGTATCCACCAAGCCATATCCAGGCGCCTGCCTGCTGGATAAGCAGCAGATAAACAACGGCCAGAGCCAGATAGCTCAACCAGTGGATGCGGGATGCTGCCTTACCGAAACCTACCGCAACAATGAACACCAGTGGAACAAACAGGTGGGACATAATGAGGAGAAAAAGAGTCATGCCTTATCGATCCTGTCAAAATAGACTTGCAAAGGCGGGGAGCATAAGAGTACAGTGCCTCTCGTAGGAAAGATTAGCACAGCAGTTCACGAATAAGACGCATCTCAGTTGTTTTGGTAGTTGCCCGTCCTGTTTTTGATTCCGCGCGTTTTTTGTTTCCGCACAACGCTGACCAGTCATCGTTTCAGGTGGTCTGGCTGCACATTAAATTATCGAATTCAGGATTATGATTATGTCTACAACTACCGGTACTGTTAAGTTTTTCAACGAAGCAAAAGGTTTCGGCTTTATCACTCGCGAAAGCGGCCCGGACGTCTTCGTTCACTACAGCGCTATTCAAGGTGGCGGTTTCAAGACTCTGGCTGAAGGCCAGCAAGTCGACTTCACCGTTACTGAAGGCCAGAAAGGTCCTCAGGCAGAAAACGTAGTTGCTGTTTAAATAACAGCCAGCACGTTTGAAAAAGGCAGCCTCGGCTGCCTTTTTTCGTTATGGATCCCGAAGAATTTTCCTGCCTTTCTCCATTGATCTCGCTCTCTATAAACTATAATTACAGGCAGGCATGACGCCCCCCCCCAACCCGAACAGCGTAGTCGCAGCATTACCACCTGTGGCAGAACCGCAAATGGCGCGTTAGCAGACTGAACCAGGATGGGTTAACACCATCATCACTCTGTGCTCCATGGGAGGAAAACGCCATGAGCAAGCCTGAACTGTTCCATTCACTGCACCCCCGGATTCTGACCCTGTCACTCATACTGTGTATGGTGATAATACCCGCCAAGGCCAACGAACATCACGACCTGGCAAACGGTAACGCCGCCATTGAAGTGGTCATCCCTTTCGCCATTCCGGCGATCTTCGAAGTTTCACCCACCGCGAGTGACGCCACGCTGGTACTGCGGGCAACCACCGTGATCACCAACAGCTGGTTCGACGCGGTTGCTCCCTACCATCCAACGGCTGTTGGCGTCTATTCAAACCTGGGTCGAAGGCCGGCCAATGAAAGCGAAGACAATACAAACCTCAATATCGCGCTGCTGTATGCCTCATACCATGCGCTTAACAGCCTCTTCCCCCACAGAAACAGCGACTGGCGCGCCATGCTGGAGTCAGTAGGGCTGGACCCGGAGAACACCTCAACAGACTTGACCGAACCCGCGGGAATCGGTAACTCCGCAGGCTTGGCACTGGTGGCTGCCCGGGAAAACGACGGCATGAACCAGTTGGGCAACGAAGGAGACAGAACCTATCACCGCGCGCCTTATGCCGACTATACCGGCTACGCCCCGGTTAATACTGCCTACGAACTCAGTGATCCCTCTCGCTGGCAGCCAGCGATGACAGGCAGCAACGGCCTGTTCAAGATTCAGCAGTTCGTCACCCCGCAAATGAGACTTACCGAGCCCTACTCGTACCATAACCCCAAGCGTTTCCGCGCCAGACCGCCGGTTAAAAGCAACGTTCGCAATTATGGCGCTTACCGGCAGCAGGCGGATGAAGTCATTCAGGCATCAGCCAGCATGACGGACGAGCAAAAAGCCAAGGCGGAACTGTTCGACAACAAGATAAACAGCCTGGGGTTCTCGGCCGTTTTCGCCGCTTTCAGCCAGCAGCTGTCACTGGCCGAATTCATTCAGTATGACTTTCTGACCAATATGGCCGCTTTTGATACAGCCATCGCCATCTGGCAGGAAAAGGAGCGCTTTGACGCGGTTCGGCCATTCAGCGCCATTCGCTATATCTACGGTGAAGAACTGGTCACCGCATGGGGCGGCCCGGGGCAAGGGACTGTTTACGATCTTAAGGGTTCGGAATGGACCAGTTACCTGCCCGTGGCGGATCATCCGGAATACCCCTCCGCCTCTGCCAGCTTCTGCGCTGCCCACGCTGAAGCCAGCCGGCTATTCCTTGGTTCAGACCAGCTCGGTTATGTGGTACCCGTGCCACAAGGCAGCTCGCGAATTGAACCGGGATTTACGCCAGCCGAAGACCTGGAGCTGGTTTTCCCGACCTGGAGTGACTTCGAGCAGAACTGCTCAATGAGCCGCTTCTGGTCAGGCGTGCATTTCCTGTCGTCTCTTCCAGCGGGGGAGAAAATAGGTAATCGCGTAGCAGGCTATGCCTATAAGTTTCTGGACGCTAAATTGAAAGGTGAATAGCCAACGAGGGGCACCGACGGTCACACTGCCTATGGCCGCGTGACCGTCAATGACTAATAAGTTACACGATGGCGATCAAATATCTCTTCAATTTCCCGTCGCTCCTCTGAGGGAATCATAACTCTGATCACCTGCTCATCAACTTCAATATAAATATTTTCCTGGGGCAAGCCCATGGCAATCAAATCATCCTTGACGTTACGGGCCTGTTCCTTGGAAGTGAAATGTCCATTCAGCGCTTTGCTCATCAGACCACCCTCCAATAACTCAAGCACACATCTAAGACCTTAGTATTAGATCGGATGCTTGTAAATGAATTTCCTTTTTCCCCTGTGGAGAAACCTCCGTTACCAGGGCAACTCCTCGCCATTGCTGTGCCAGAACGAGCCAGTGTTTTCCAGGTTTAACCCCTCGATCCTCGCCGCAAGGCCCTTCGCGGACTCCGCAGGAGTGATCAGCCCACCAAAGTTCACCATGCGGGTCTGCACATAACCGGGATGAAGCTGGGCAACGGCTATGCCCCTGGGTTTCAGGTCCATGGCGAGGGACTTGCCAAAGGCATTCAACGCCGCCTTGGAGGCGCGGTAGCCATAGCGACCACCGGAATCGTTATCCGCAATGGAACCCATACGGCTGGTGATATTGGCAATCTTTCCTCCAGAAGGAATCTGCGACACCAGCGCCTCCGCTACCCGAAGTGGCGCGTAGGCGTTGATCTCCATCTGGGTGCGGATGGAGTCGAAGTCGATACTGCCCAGCTTTTCATCCTGCAGCAGGCCAGCATTGTTGATCAGCAAATCGATCGATTGCCCCTTCAACCCGTCCATCAGTGTCTGGATGCCACTGTCGGTAGTTACATCCACCCCTTCAATGAGCCGGGCAGCCACTTCCTTCAGTTCTGCCGATGCTTCACGGCAGACTCCGATCACATCACAGCCCTCACCGGCGTAATGACAGGCAAGCTCGAGACCTATGCCACGGTTGGCACCGGTAATAACAACAGTTCTGGTATCAGACATGGAAACCTCCTGGTCAGTATTAAAAGTTCACGGGTTATCTTCGGAAACCAACTCCCGTTCAAAACGGCCAAGTACCACCATGATCACCAGCGCAATGAACGTCACCATTCCCGCCAGGTAGAAGTTGTTGATACCGGCAGCAACTCCGATGGCTCCTGCAAGCCAGATCGAGGCGCCCGTGGTAATACCCTGGATCTGCCCACCACTGCGAATAATACTTCCGGCACCGAGAAAACCGATACCGCCAACCACACCCTGGACCACCCGGGTAGGGTCTATGCGGGCAGATGGGTCCCCCTGTGCAGTGGCGAAAAGGACGCTCATACCGATAATTATGAAGGTTGCCGAACCCAGCGAAACGAGCATATGCGAACGCAGTCCGGCGGGCTTACCGCGGAATTCCCGCTCAAGACCCAAAAACAGGGCCAGACCAGCGGCAACAACTAGTCGCAGGAGCATATCCAAAGGCGCGATTTCAGTTTCCATGGTTTGCCTTAAAGACGTTTTGGTTGATAGACGACTCCAATCCGTCCTAAGCATAGCATCGCAAACCTGCTCACTTTCAAACCGACAGCTTTGCACGGGTGTTGGGCGGCCTGCGGCTAGTGGCAATGCGGAGCCTGGTGACGGCTGTGGATACCAATTACACTGTCAGCCCACCAACAGTATCCGGAGCCGGAGCCCCACCAATGCTGATCTACACCCTCTGCATGCTGGCTGTTATAGGGTTTTCGGTTTTCTACCTGTTTTTCTACCGGGGCTGGCGGCGGGAACGGCAGCTGCAACAGCCCTTCCCGACCTATTGGCGGGAAATACTCCAGTCCCGGGTGCCCGTCTATGACAGGCTACCTCCGGAACTGAGACGGCAGCTTGAGCAGCACATACAGCTTTTCCTGGCGGAAAAATCCTTTTATGGCTGCGATGGGTTTGAAGTGGACGACAATGTGCGCCTTACCATTGCAGGGCATGCCTGCCTGTTAATCGTTGCCCGCAGCTTCTCCGATTTCGACGAGGTAAGCAGCATTCTGGTGTATCCGGACGCCTATCATGTCAGGGAAATCGAGAGCGACGGGATCGTGGTCAGCGAGAGCAACCAGATACGCTCCGGCGAAGCCTCAAGCCACGGCCAGGTGGTGCTGGCATGGGCCCAATGTGAGGAAGGTGCGGTCAATCCTGCCGGGCAGCATAATGTCATCCTCCACGAATTTGCCCATCAGCTGGATTACCTGGATGGCACTGCCGACGGCGCGCCTCCTCTGAGCGGCAAGCAGGCCAGACACTGGCAGGAAACCATGACCCGGGCCTATGAAAATCTGCGGCACTCGCTCCATCACCACCGGAAGCCCTGGCTGGACCCTTACGGCGCTACGGAGCCCGCCGAGTTCTTTGCCGTGCTGACAGAAGCCTTCTTCCAGCAGCCCGACCATCTCAAAGCGGAGCAACCAGAGGTATACGAGGTATTACGCGGGTTCTACAGGTTAGACCCAGTGACCTTGACGCCCGTCGAAGCACCGGTTCGCCATTGATTATGATCATCGATTGCCATCGCCCCAGGCGCGGGCCATGACCAGATAGCTGAAGGATGCCGACCAGGTAATCATCATGAATCCCACCAGGGCCTCTGTGCCGGCCAGAAACCGGACATGGCCGGTTGCCGCCAGGTCTCCCCATCCCACCGTGGTGTATGTGGCCGCCGAGAAATAAACACTATCCAGCAAGCTGAGGTGGGCGTAGCCATCAATGGCACCCAGGCCATCCTGATCCAGCAGGTACCAGAAGGCCACACCAAATAGCCAGATTTCCACCACATGGGCGATCAGCAGCACAAACATGTTTGCGAGTATGATCGGCCGGTTGCGGAAGGTCCTTGGTGACGAGAGTTTCTGACTGGGGCGAAAACGGTTCAGCAGCTGAGTGACCTCAAAATGGAAGACGACAACCAGACCAACCACCAGCGCTGTCACTGATACCACAATCAGTTCGCCGCCCACTAAAAACTCCTCCATTGCCTAGATCCCGCTTTTACACCGACCACCGTTACCCTTGCACACCCAACCTGTCCAGGTACACGTGAAGCTCCTGCTCACTGATATTAACGTATTCCACCACCCGGCCATAAAGCATCACCGTCGGCACATTGCGCCCATTCAGTTCACGCTGGGTTTCCTGCAAGACATACAGAATGATGCGCTCGGTGCGGGTCAGACCATCGCGCGCATCCGGGATGGTTTCCAGCAGGGCATCAAGCTCCTGGGGTGTCACTGTCAATTCAACTGACTCCAATAGATAGTCCTGTTAACCACTGAATCATGGGCGTTGGGTACACCCCGAGAACCAGAATCAGCACCGCAACGATCAGCAGCGTCAGCCCGCCGATCCGATTGCCCCAGTCACTGGTGGCGTCCCTCCGGCGCATGCCGGGTTCCGGCAGGTACAGTGTGACCATTACCCGCAGGTAATAGAACAGGCCAATGGCGCTGCCTGCCACGATACCGCCCACCAGCCACCAGCGGCTATCGGAAACACCCAGGGCCAGTACGTAAAACTTGCCGATAAAGCCGGCGGTGAGCGGGATACCCGCCAGGGACAGGAAGCTCACCGTCATCACCGCCGCCAGCCAGGGCCGGCGCCAGAACAGTCCACGATAGTGGTGCAGCCCGGCCGCGTCTTCACCCCCGAAAGGACTGGACAGTTGGGTGACCACACCGAAGGCCGCCAGGGTGGCGACCAGATAGGTTACAAGGTAGACCCCAACGGATTCTACGGCAAGCGCGCCCCCCACGACGATCGCCACCATCAGGTACCCGAAGTGGGCAATGGATGAGTACCCCAGCAGGCGCTTGAGATTCTGCTGGAACAACGCCAGCAGGTTGCCGCCCAGCATGGTCAGCAAAGCCAGCACTGTAATCAGGCCCCGTAGCCAGTCACTGTCAAAGATGGGTGCGGTCACCATCAAACGCACCAGCACCACGAACACCGCCAGTTTACTGACCGTGGCCAGGAAAATCGTGGCCGGGGCGGGTCCGCCCTGGTAAACGTCCGGGGTCCAGAGATGGAAAGGCACCACGGAGAGCTTGAAGCCCAGACCAACCAGCATCAGCACCGCCCCGGCCAGGCTCCAGACATCCGCGCTGGTGACCAGCCCCGATACCAGGCCGGTCAGGTCAAGGCGACCGGTGCGGGCATAGATCAGCGCCATACCGAACAGCAGGAAGGCAGTGGCGGCAGCAGAGAGAATCAGGTACTTGATGCCTGCCTCCAGCGACCGTTCCGCCCGGAAGCTATAGGCAAGCATTCCGTAAAGCGGCATCGAAAGCAGTTCCAGGCTGATGAACAGGGTAGCCAGGTGGTTGCTGGCCACCAGACCCAGGGCTCCCGTGACGGCACACAGCAGTAACAGGTAAAACTCCTCCCGTGAGCCGATAAAACCGGTCAGATAATGGTGGCTCAGGGCCACCGTCACCAGAGCGCAAATCAGCACCAGAACACTGCCCATTATGGCCAGTCCGTCCATGGTCATCAGCGGCGGTGACGAGGGCGCCGCTGAGGCCAGCGGCACGCTTACCAGGGCCAGTATCAGCCCTGCCGTAGACACCATTGCCGTTCCAGCGTGGTGCCGTTGCCAGGTAATACCCAGCATCACCAGGATCGCGGTAGCGGCAACGATGATCAGCGGAAGAATGGCGATCAGATTTGCCAGGGTCAGCATCAGTTTACCTCCCCTGCCCGGAGTGCCAGGTCCACACTGCCAGTGAACAGTTCGGCTACCGGTGCGGCCACGTCAGCGGTGGTATCCAGCAGGGGTTGCGGATAGAGCCCCACTGCCAGCGTGAGCACCAGCAGCACCAGCATGATGCCGTACTCCCGGGCATCAGGCCCGGCGAGTGGGCCCGAACGGTATTCAGGGCCAAAGTGCACCCGCTGCATCAGGAGCAGGGAATAGATGGCCGCCAGCACCAGCCCTATGCTGGCGATAACCACCACCACCGGTGCACCAGGGAAGGTCCCGAACAGGATCATGAACTCCCCTACGAAGTTGGCAGTGGCGGGCATTCCCAGGGAGGCCGCCACAAAGCACAGGGTAAACCCGGGCAACACCGGTATGCGCCCCCAGAGTCCACCCATGATGCGCATGTCCCGGCTATGAATGCGCTCGTAAAGTTGGCCACTGAGGATGAACAGGGCAGCGGTCGAGAAGGCGTGAGCGACCATCAGCACAATGGCGCCCTGGATCGCCAGTTCCGATCCGGAATAGAGCGCAATCAGCACAAAGCCCATATGGGAAACACTGGTGTACGCAATCAATCGCTTGATGTCCTGCTGCCCACAGGCCAGCACTGCGCCATAGACAATGCCGACCAGCCCCAGGGCCATCGCCACCGGAGCGAAAGCCTGGGACTGTTCCGGGAACAGCGGCAGCGCAAACCGAAGTATGCCGTAGGCGGCGGTCTTCAGCAGAATGCCCGCCAGGTCAACACTGCCGGCGGTCGGCGCCTGGGCATGGGCATCCGGCAGCCAGCCGTGGAAGGGTACCACCGGCAGCTTGACCGCAAAGGCGATGAAGAATCCGAGCATCAACCAGAAGGCCAGCGGCTCTGGCACATCGGTCCCCCGCAGGGTGTCGTAGCTGAATGACAACTCCCCGGAGTTTGAGTAGTGCACGAACACCAGCGCAATAATCGACACCAGCATCAACAGGCCGCTGGCCTGGGTGTAGATGAAGAAGCGGGTGGCGGCGCGGATTCGTGTCTGCCCTGCCGAACCGCTGTGCCCCCAAAGAGCGATCAGGAAATACATGGGCACCAGCATCATTTCCCAGAACAGGAAAAACAGGAACAGGTCCAGGGCCAGGAACACACCCACTACGCCGCCAAGGATGAACAGCAGGTTCAGGTGGAAGAAGCCCACCCGGTCGGCAATTTCCTGCCAGGAACAGAGCACCGCCAGCAAGCCGAGAAAGCCGGTCAACGCCACAAGGACCAGCGACAGTCCGTCCATGGCAAGGTGAATCTCGATGCCGAACCGGGGAATCCACGGTGCCCGCCATTCCAGAAGCCATTGCCTGCCGCCATCACCTGCCAGAGTGAAGTCGCCACTCAGCCATACCACCACGCTGATCACCAGCACGAACAGCATGGTGCCCAGGGCAATCCAGCGAGGCGCCTGGTGACTCCAGCGTTCGGCCTGCCAGCACAACAGGCCGCCAATAAACGGAATCAGAATCAGCCACACCAGAATCATGCGGCCCCTCCCGGCACCAGGGCCAGCGTCAACAGGATCACCGTGGCGCCGAACACCATCACCAGGGCATAGCTGCGTACCCGGCCATTCTGGATGCGCACCAGGCCGGCGTTCAGGGCCCGCGCCACCAGCGCTGGCAGGTTCATCATCAGATTCACCAGATCGACCCGCAGGTATTTCACCATCAACTGCCAGGGCCTTACCAGAATCCGGTCGAACAGCGCATCAAAACCCCAGGCGTTGTGCCAGAGTCTCCAGAGACCGCGACCGAAGCCCTGGCGTACCGTCTCCTCAAGCCAGCTGCGCTGCCACAGATACAGCCACGCCGCCAGCAGCAGGCCAGCGATGACCGCACCCATGGCCAGCACCTGCAAGAGGGTATGGCCGGTGTCGGCAGTCTCTCCCGGCGATGCGGGAAACAGCTCGCCCAGCCCTGGATAGAGCCACGCCCCGATAACGGTGGAGCAGATCCCCAGCACGACCAGTGGCAGGTGATGGGTGACCGGATTGGTGCCCGGCTCGGGATGGCGGACGTGGTCACTGGTCGGTTCGCCATGGCCGGGCTCGCCATGAAACGTACCCAGGATCAACCGGACGGTATAGAGGCCGGTCAGCACGGCGCCCAGCAGACCTGCCAGCAGAAGGCCGGTCTGGTCCGCGGCCATGGCCTGCCACAGAATCTCGTCCTTGCTGTAGAAACCAGCGGTGACCAGGGGCAGCGCCACCAGCGCGGCGCCGCCGACAATGAAGCCAGCATAGGCGACCGGCAATTTGCGCCAGAGCCCACCCAGGCGGCGCATGTCCTGCTCATGGTGGCAACTGACAATCACCGCGCCGGCGGAGAGGAACAGCAGGGCCTTGAAGAAAGCGTGTGTCACCAGATGGAAAATGGCGGCTTCGAAAGCCCCTACCCCCAGCGCCAGGAACATGTAGCCGATCTGGCTCATGGTGGAATAGGCCAGTACCCGCTTGATATCGGTCTGGGCGAGGGCCGCGAACGCCGCCAACAGCAGTGAGACCGCGCCAATCACGCCCACCAGCAGCAGGACGTCAGGCGCAAGCAGGAACAGCCCGTGCAGACGGGCAATGAGGTAAACACCGGCGGTAACCATGGTGGCAGCGTGGATCAATGCCGACACTGGCGTCGGGCCGGCCATGGCATCCGGCAGCCAGGTGTGGAGTGGCACCTGGGCCGACTTGCCGAGGGCGCCACCAAGCACCAGCAGCGCCGCCAGGTTGGCGGTGGTACTGCCCTGTGCCCAGGCCTGCGGTGCCACTTCCAGCACGGTTCGGATATCGAGGGTGCCCAGCTCCATGAAAATCAGGAACAACCCCAGGGCCAGAAACACATCGCCGATGCGGGTCACCACAAAGGCCTTGAAAGCGGCCTGACCGTTGGCATGGCTGCGATAGTAATGGCCGATAAGCCCGTAGCTGCACAAGCCAACGCCTTCCCAGCCCAGGAACAACAGCAGCAGGTTGTCCCCCAGCACCAGCAGCAACATGCTGAATACGAACAGGTTCATCCAGGCATAGAAGCGGGTAACGCCTTCCTCCCTGCTCATGTACCACGCGGCAAACAGGTGGATCAGGAAGCCCACGCCGGTAATCACCGACATCATTACCAGTGACAGGCCATCCACCGCCAGACCGATGGTGGGCTGGAAAGCCCCCACCGTGATCCAGTTCCAAAGGGCCACGCTCTCACTGCCGCCGGAGTGCGCCGTCGCCGCCCACGCCGTCGCCAACGCTGACAACCCGACACTGCCCACCCCGATGAGCGAGGCGGCACGCATGCTCAGACGCCCAGCGGAAAAAGCCAGCACCAGCGTGCCCGCCAGGGGAAACAGAAACGAGAGTACGACCGCCAATGCCATCATCCGCGCATCCTGCTGGCTGCATCGAGATCAAGGGATCTGAACCGTTGGTAGAACTGGATCATCAGTGCCAGCCCGACGCTGGCTTCCGCCGCTGCCAGGGTGATCACCAGCAGGAACATGGCCTGCCCGTCCGGCTGGTTCCAGGCGGTCGCGCCCACCACGAAGGCCAGCGCAGCAGAATTGAGCATCACTTCCAGGCTCATCAGCACGAACAGCATATTGCGGCGTAGCATCAGCCCCAACAGCCCCAGGCTGAACAATATAGCCGCCAGGATCAGCCCGTGCTCCATGGGAATACCCGTCATGAGTCGCCTCCTGTCGGGCGTGACGAGGTGCCGCGGCCGTTGCTGCGCCGCCCCACATGTGAGGCCGTAACCAGGGCAGCCAGAAGCAGGATGGCCGACAATTCCACCACCATCAGCCAGGGTCCGAACAGCGTCAGCGCCACCGCCCGCGCAGTAAGCAGTTCCCCGTCAATGGTTTCGCCCACGACGCCCTGGCTGATCAGTGCTGCCAGTGCTGCCATCAGTACCAGGGCCAGCACTGATGGCCCTGCCCAGTAGCGAGGGTGCATCAGGGTCTGTTCCCGTTCGGTGTCCGGACCCAGATTGAGCATCATTACCACGAACACGAACAGCACCATGATGGCACCTGCGTAGACAATGATCTCCAGAGCACCGGCAAAGGGTGCCCCCAGGGCAAAGAACACCAGCGCCACGGCGATGAGCGAAACGATCAGGTACACCACTGCATGCACTGCGTGGGTGCCGCTAATCACCCCCACGGTGGCCAGAACCGCCACCAGGCCGCTCAGATAGAAAGCCAGTTCCATCAGTGTCTCCTTGTCCGCTCAGGGAAGCAGCGTGCGCACATCCTCCGGTGCCTCCTCGTTTTTCGCCTGGCCCTTGTCCTTGCCGCCAATGGCCAGGCCCGCCACCTTGTAGAAGTGGTAGTCGTGGTCCTTGCCGGGGCCGTTGATCAGCAGGTCTTCCTTCTCGTACACCAGTTGCTGGCGATCGTATTCGCCCATCTCGAAGTCCGGTGTCAGCTGGATGGCGGACGTCGGGCAGGCTTCTTCACACATGCCGCAGAAAATGCAGCGGGAAAAATTGATGCGGAAGAATTCCGGGTACCAGCGGCCGTCTTCCTGTTCCCCTTTCTGCAGGGAGATGCAGTCCACCGGGCAGGCGACGGCACACAGGTTACAGGCTACGCAGCGCTCCTCGCCGTCGGGGTCGCGGGTCAGCACGATACGGCCTCGATAGCGTGGCGGCAGGTAAACCTCCTGTTCCGGGTAATTCACCGTCTCCCGTTTGCGAAAGCTGTGCATGAACACCATGCCCAGGGTACGTATCTGGGACCAGGTGGCCGGCACCAGCCTCAGAAAAGAGGTTGAGGACAACGACCGGATCATTGGGACCTGTTCTTTTTCCCCTTTTTCCCCTTTTTCCTCTTTTTCCATAAGTCCTCCCTATGCACCCACCAGGAGCATCACCGCTCCGGTAGCCAGTAAATTAACCAGGGTCAGCGGCAGGCACACCTTCCAGCCAAAGCTCATTACCCGGTCATAGCGCGGCCGGGGCAACGAAGCCCGCAACAGAATGAACAGCAGCAGGAAGAAGCCCGTCTTGAGTGCAAACCACAGGATCGGTGGCAGCCATGGGCCATGCCAGCCGCCAAAGAAAAGCGTCACAATCAGCGCCGACACCAGCAACATGCCCACATACTCGCCGATAAAGAACATGCCGAATTTCATGCCGGAGTATTCGATGTGATAACCATCCGCCAACTCCTGCTCGGCCTCGGGCTGGTCGAAGGGATGCCGGTGGGTGACGGCGACGCCGGCGATCAGGAAAGTGGCGAACCCGAAAAACTGGGGGATCACGAACCAGAGGCCTTCCTGCGCCGCGACGATATCACGCAGGTTGAAGGACCCTGCAAGGGCCACCACCCCCATCAGCGCCAGACCCATGAACACCTCGTAGGACAGTGTCTGGGCCGATGCCCGCATGGCACCTAGCAGGGCGTACTTGTTGCCACTGGCCCAGCCCCCCAGTAATACGGCGTAAACGTTAATGCCCGCCATGGCCAGGAAAAACAGCAGCCCGATGTGCATATCCGCCACGCCCCAGCCCGGCGTGATCGGAATAATCGCGAACGACAACAGCAACGAGGCGAAGGCGATGACCGGAGCCAGCACGAACAGGGGGCGGTCGGCGAAGGGCGGTATCCAGTCTTCCTTGAAGAAGATCTTGATCAGGTCCGCAACCACTTGCAGGGTGCCGAAAGGCCCTACCCGGTTGGGACCGTGGCGGTCCTGCCACAAGCCGAGCAGGCGACGCTCGACCACGATCAGGATGGCGCTCATCAGCACCACACCGAGCAGGATCACCAGTGCCTGCACCATACCCCAGAGGATGGCCTCGAGTTGCGGAGTCCACCAGTTCATGGCTGATCTCCCGCGGACTCGTTCAGGGTTACGGATTCACCTGTCAGCAAACCAGGGATCAGCCCGGCCGGCAGGCCCGCCCAGCCAGTGGGCCAGTTCTCCTGCTCGTAAACCGGAAGCTTCGTGCCCTCCTCAATGGTTACGACGTCTCCGCTCCTGACCGCCAGCCGTAGGGCATCGTCAGGGCTCAGAGTAAGGCAGGGTAATTCCGTCCGTTGCTGGATAGGCGTAGCCCGGGCGGAGGTCTCCTCGCCGCCGAACAGGCGGGGCAGGATCAGAGCCCGCAGGGCATCGGTGCTTTCGACGCATTGAGTGGGCTGGCTGTAGCTCCCCTGTCCGGGCACCGGGTGAATCAGGCGCACTCCGGGGTCACCGCCGCGCAGATGCCCCCCCACCTCGTCGGTGAACCTGTTCCAGGCCTGGGGCGAGTTCCAGCCCGGCGCCCAGGCAAAGGGTACCTGTTGCCGGGGCTCCTGGTAGCCACTGTAACCCTCCATGGAATGGGCGAACGCCGTGTCGGAATCCCGGGGTGCTCGAGGTTCACTGACTTCCTGGTCGGCACGCATGGCCGTGCGGCCGCTGTACCGGTGGGGCTCCCTGGCCAGCCGCAGCCCCCTGATACGGTAATGAGCATCCGGAGCAGCGTCGACCATGCCGGCTAACGCCGGATGGGTATCCGCACACGCCCGGACAACGGTATCCAGGTTGATATCGCTGGCGGCTTCGCCTCGCAAAGTCGCGGAAACTGCGTGCAACCAGCGCCAACTTTCATGAATGCGCGTCTCCGGCCGCATATAGCCAGGTTCGTAGACCTGGAAGAAGCGTTGGGCGCGGCCCTCCAGGTTCACCAGGGTGCCATCGGACTCGGCGAAGCTGCCAGCCGAGAACAGGATGCTTGCCAGGGCGGCCGTCGCAGTGCGCTGGTGATCCAACACTATGCGGATTTCCGCTCGCGCCAGGGCCTCATCCACCCTTTGGGTGGGCAAGCGCTGATAAAGGTCGTTCTCCAGCACAACCACGGCGTCGGCATTACCCTGGGCCAGTTCGTCCAGCGCCCAGTCCAGTGGATGACCACCCATCAGGGACAATCCCGTGCTGTTGACTTCGCGCCGGATCAGCACCAGCCCGCCTCTTTTGGCGCGACGGGACAGGGCCCGTGCAACACTGCCTGCGGCCTCAAGCACGGCCTCGGAGGCCAGTGAGCCACCACTGACGATCAGCGGTCGCTCTGCTGCCATCAGTGCCCTGGCGATAGTCCGGGCAGCTTCATCATCGTCAGGCGTCAGCCCCTCCACCACCGGGGCCGCGGGATCGATGGCATGAGCCACCGCAAAACCCAGCCGGGCAATGCCGTCCGGGTCCAGCGCATAACGCGCTGCAGCCACCTGATCAAGGTCCGTGGGCGCCGGCCAGGCAATAAACAGCGGGTAATAGCGGTTCTGTGCCAGGGTCTTGAGGGCTTCGGCGTTCCAGTCCGGTATACCAATGGTTGCGCCCAGTGCCGCCCATCGTGCCAGGGCTGCCTGACGCAGATTCAGACCGAGGCGGCCGGCACTCTGAACCGGGTCCTCCCCGAGTACCAGCACGGCGTCGTGGTTTTCCATCTCCCGGGGCGTCGGGGTTGGCAGGCCAGCGTGACGCTGGAGATGGTTCATCAGTTCGAGGCAGGCCTGCTCCCGGGCCTCGATACCGGTGGAAAAGTTGTTCGCTCCGACCAACGCCTGCAACTGGTGATTGCTCTCCAGGCTGGCCCTTGGCGAGCCGATGCCGATAACCCGGCGGGCGTGGCGCAGGGCGTCGCCTGCCTGGGCAAGTGCGTCATCCACGCCCAGGCTGACCGGCTCGCTGTCCGGCGATTGCCGCCACTCCGGTGTAAGGGGCCGGTCGGAGCGGTTTACGTAGCCGTAGCCAAAACGACCGCGATCACAGAGAAAATAGCCATTCACCTCGCCGTGATAGCGGTTCTCGATCCGGCGGACTTCGCCATAGCGTTCCCCAGGGCTGGTGTTGCAGCCCATCGAACACTGGTGGCAGATTCCGGGGGCAAACTGCATGTCCCACTTGCGGGTGTAGCGATCAGAATGGCTCTGGTCGGTAAACACACCGGTGGGGCACACCTCGGTGAGATTACCGGCGAAGGGGCTTTCCAGGGTGCCTTCCTCGTAGCGGCCGAAATAGACATTGTCCTTGCTGCCAAAGGTGCCAAGATCGGTGCCCCCGGCGTAATCATTATAAAAGCGCACACAGCGGTAACAGGTAATGCACCGGTTCATTTCGTGGGCGATGAACGGGCCCAGGAACTGGTTACGACGAGTGCGCTTGCTGAACCGGTAACGGCGCCGGTCGTGGCCGGTCATTACCGTCATGTCCTGCAGGTGGCAGTGGCCCCCCTCTTCACAGACCGGGCAGTCGTGGGGGTGATTGATCATCAACAACTCCACCACACTGGCGCGGAAAGCCTTCGCTTCCTCGTCGTCAATTTCGATGCGGGTCTGATCCGCCGCCGGCGTCATGCAGGACATCACCAGCATACCCTTGTCGTCATCCTCGTCCTTGTACTGGCGCACGGCGCACTGGCGGCAGGCCCCCACGCTGCCCATGGCCGGATGCCAGCAGAAATAGGGAATATCCAGGCCCAGGGACAGGCAAGCCTGGAGCAGATTATCGGCTCCGTTAACTTCGTAGCTTTGTCCATCCACGTGAATCGTTGCCATTATTCTGCCTGTCCCTCCGCCGCTTTAACCGGGCGTGCGCTGATACCCTGCTCGAACTCGTGCCGGAAATGCTTCAGCGCCGTCTGCAAGGGCATCGCGGCACCGGGCCCGTGGGCACAGAAGGTCTGCGCCGGGCCGCAGTCCGCCGCCAGCTTCTCCAGCAACTCGATATCGCCGTCTTCCCCCTGCCCCAGTTCCAGAGCTCGTAGCACCTTGGCGGTCCAGGGCAGGCCGTCGCGACACGGGGTGCACCAGCCACAGGACTCCCGGGCGAAAAATTCCTCCAGGTTGCGCACCAGCGCCACAATACTCTGCTCCTGCGGCACTACCGTCAGCAGGCCGGTGCCCAGGCGACTGCCCTCCTTGCCCACGGTGTCGAAATCCAATGGTATATCCAGATGCTCCGGCAACAGGAAGCCGGTACTGGCGCCCCCCGGCAGCCACGCCTTGAGTTGCCGATCGTTACGCATGCCCCCTGCCCGGTCCAGGATCTCGCCGCCTGTCGTCCCCATCGGCAGCTCCCAAAGCCCTGGCTTTTCTACCAGGCCGGAAATGCCATACAGCTTGCTGCCGCCATTCTCGCTCCGGTCACCGGACAGTCCCTGATACCAGTCCGCGCCATTGAGAATGACCCCCGGCGCGTTGCACAGGGTTTCCACATTGTTCACTACCGAAGGCTTGCCCCAGGCGCCGGATTGGCCAGGGAACGGCGGCTTGGTCCTGGGGTTGGCGCGCTTGCCCTCCAGAGAGTTGATCAAAGCAGTCTCCTCGCCGCAGATGTATCGACCTGCGCCGGTGTGCAGCGCAATGTCAAAATCGAAGCCGCTGCCATTGATATCAGCGCCCAGCCAGCCCCCGGCCCGAGCCTCTTCCAGGGCCCGACTCAGAACCCGGGCGGCCGTGACATATTCCCCCCGAAGAAAGATGTAGCCAAAACAGGAATTGTTGGCCAGGGCAGCCAGGATCATGCCCTCGATCAAAAGATGCGGTTGATGCTCCATCAACAGCCGGTCCTTGAACGTGCCCGGCTCCATCTCGTCGGCATTACAGATCAGGTAGCCCCGGGGCATATCATTCCCCTGCAGGGTCAGGCTCCATTTGAGCCCGGCAGAGAAGCCGCCACCGCCACGGCCACCGACATTGGCGTCTTTCATGGTGGCGATAATGGCCTGGGGATCGCTATCGGCCAGCGCCTTGCGGACGGACTGGTAGCCATCCTTACTCAGGTATTCCTCAAGCCAGACCACCTCGCCGTCATCCCGCAACCGCCACGTCAATGGGTGGGTATCAGGGTGGCGCTCTGCCTCGGTCTGCATCAGCCGGCTGCGATAACGAACCGAATCACGCTGGCTGGCGATGAACTGGCTCATGGATAGCCCTCCAGCACGCCGGGCAGATCATCGGGCGACACCGGGCCGTAGGTGTCATCGTCAATCATCAGGGCTGGTGCGCCATCGCAGGCACCCAGGCAGCAGACCGGCAACAGGGTGAAACGCCCGTCTGCCGTGGTCTGTCCGTAATCAATCCCCAACTGGGCCACCAGTGCCTGCCTTAATTCCTGGAAACCGGTCAGGAAACAGGCACTGCTATCGCACACCAGCACGACATGACGACCCACCGGCTGGCGGAAAATCAGGCTGTAAAATGTCGCCACACCTTCCACCTCGCCCGGACCAATGCCCAGCACCCGGGCGATGGCAGTGATAGCGCCATCCGGCACCCAGCCGTGACGGCGCTGGACAATCTTCAGGGCCTCGATACAGGCGGCCTGGGGCTGCTCGTAATGATCCATTTCCTCGATAATCGAGGTTTCATCGGCCGGATCAAGGTCGAAGCCATCGCTGCCAATCAGCACGGTTGTCTGTGGTGTGTCTGCCATCATCAGCGGTCCACGTCTGCCATCACGAAATCGATACTGCCCAGGTGGGCAATCAGGTCCGGTACAAACCCACCGCGCATCACCGACGGTATCTGCTGCAGGTGCGGAAAACTCGGCGTGCGGATGCGGGTGCGGTAACTCATGGTGTTGCCGTCACTGGTCAGGTAATAACTGTTGATACCTTTGGTGGCCTCCACCATCTGCAGGGATTCCTGGGGCTTGAGCACCGGCCCCCAGGACACCTGGAGGAAGTGGGTAATCAGGGTTTCGATGTGTTCCAGCATGCGCTCCCGGGGCGGCGGCGTGGTCAGTGGATGGTCCGCCTTGTAGTCGCCCGCCGGCATGTGGTTCACGCACTGCTGGATAATGCGAAGGCTCTGGCGCATTTCCTCGATGCGCAACTGGCCCCGGTCGAACACGTCGCCGTTATGGCCCAGGGGAACTTCAAAATCGAACTGATCGTAACCGGAATATGGACGCTGCTTGCGAAGGTCGAAGTTGCATCCGGTGGCCCGCAGGTTGGGGCCGGTAACGCCCCACTCCAGGGCCTCGGCGGTATTGAAGGCAGCCACATGACGGGTTCGGTCGCGCACGATGGCATTCTCCATCATCGCCCGCTCGTACTCCCGTAGCCGTGAAGGCATCCAGTCGAGAAAGCCCTGCACCAGTTTCTCCCAACCCTGGGGCAGGTCCTGCATAACGCCACCGATGCGGTACCAGGCCGGGTGCATTCGAAAGCCGGTTATGCCCTCGATCACCTCATAGCCCCGCTGCCGGTCGCTGAAGGTATAGAACACCGGTGTCATCGCCCCCAGATCCTGCAGGTAGGTGCCCAGGAACAACAGGTGGCTGGTGACGCGAAACATTTCCGCCATCATCACCCGGATCACCTTCACCCGGTCCGGCACCTCGATGCCCGCCAGCTTTTCCGCCGCCAGTACGTAAGGCAGGTTGTTCATCACCCCGCCGGTGTAATCGATGCGGTCGGTATAGGGAATGAAGCTGTGCCAGGACTGGCGTTCCGCCATCTTCTCGGCGCCCCGGTGGTGATAGCCGATGTCCGGCACACAGTCGACGATCTCCTCGCCATCCAGTTGCAGCACGATGCGGAAAGCCCCATGGGCAGAGGGGTGATTGGGCCCCAGGTTAAGGAACATGAACTCGGCCCCGTCCCGCTCCCGCTGCATACCCCAGGCTTCGGGCTCGAACCGCATGGCCTCCTGTTCAGTCTGCTGGCCCTCCACTGTCAGGGTATAGGGGTCAAACTCCGTGGCCCGGGCGGGATAGTCCTTGCGCAAAGGATGGCCGGACCAGGTCGGTGGCATGAGGATACGCGTCAGGTGGGGATGGCCGGCAAAGGTGATACCGAACATGTCCCAGACTTCCCGCTCGTACCAGTTCGCCGCCGGGTAAACTCCGGTCACTGTGGGCAGGCTGAGGTCATCCGCAAAGAGGGCCACCTTGAGCATGATATCTGCGTTGCGACTGATGGAAAGCAGCTGGTAGAACACCGTGAAGTCGGCCGGTGGCAGACCGCGACGGTCACTGTGCAGGCGCTCGTCAACGGCGGAGAGGTCGTAGAGCAGGTCAAAAGGCGCGGTCAGGTTTTTCAGGTAACCAAGCACATCGGTCAGCGCGTCCCGCGTCACCCAGACCACGGGCATACCGGTGAGGGTGTGCTGCTCGTAAAGCACACGGTCACCGAAATCCCTTCTCAGGGTGGCAGCCAGATTGTCACCGGTAGTGTCCGGGTTACTGATGCACTCCATGTTCATGGTCGTTGTTCAGCTCCTGAAAATCAGTGGTGAAACGACATCGAACGGCGTCAGAGTTTGTCGGGTGTCCTCAGTTCCGTGGCCTGGATGCGCTGATCACGCCATTTTTCCCGCTGGGAAGGCATCTCTGCCTGATAGACCCCCTGATCGCCCACCACCCACGACAGGGGCCGGCGTTCCTCCTGGATCGAGTCCTGCAGCAACTGCAAACCCTGCAGGAAGGCCTCGGGCCGGGGCGGGCAACCGGGTACATACACATCCACCGGCAGGAACTTGTCCACTCCCTGCACGACTGAATAGATGTCGTACATGCCGCCCGAATTGGCGCAGGAACCCATGGAGATCACCCACTTGGGCTCCAGCATCTGGTCGTAGAGCTGTTGGATTACCGGTGCCATCTTGATAAAGCAGGTACCGGCGATGACCATGAAATCCGCCTGACGGGGCGAGGCCCGGATGACTTCGGAGCCAAAACGGCCAATGTCATGGGGCGACGTAAAAGCGGTGGTCATCTCTACATAGCAGCAGGACAGCCCGAAGTTGTATGGCCACAGGGAGTTCTTGCGGCCCCAGTTGACGGCGTCATTGAGTACCTCGCTGAGTTTGCCGGTAAACACGTTGCGTTCAAGCTGACGCTTGACCGGATCCTCAGACGGCTCCTGCTGCTGAACCGGATACCGGCTGCTGCCTTGTGCTGTTTGCTCTGCCCTTGTCAGGGTATAGGACATAGTGCGCCTCCATGGGCACCGGACCCGGCGATATAACCACCGCCGGCCAGCGCCTTGATCAGGTGCGTTGGGTCAGCCTGCCGGACTACGGGGCCTGCCACCGGATGATTCCGGCGCCCAGTCCAGGGCACCGGTACGACTGTCATACAGCAGGCCAACCAGGAGGATCAGAATAAATACTGCCGCACCCCAGAACCCGGTCCAGCCCACGTCGGGAATGACGATGGCCCAGGCAAACAGGAACACGGCTTCGATATCGAAGATCACGAATAGCATCGCGACCAGATAGAACTTGACGGAAAAACGCTGGCGGGCATCACCGGTGCCGATAATGCCGGATTCAAATGGAAGAGATTTACTGACGCCCTGGCTGCGCCCACCCAGCAGGCTGGAGACGCCCACCATAACGGCGCAAAGGCCCAGCGCGGCAACGATAAAGAAGCCGGTCGCCCAGTAGCGGACCAGTAATTCACTGACAGTGTCTGCCATGCGCTCTCCGTGGCAGCGTGGAGGCTGCCGTTGGGAAGACGGATAATGCGATTTAAAGCGTGCTTGCTTAAAACCTAACAACGGATTGGCGATTGCGCAAATAATGAGCGCGATAGATAGGAAGCTCCGCCTCGCTGATATATAGGAACAACTTGTGCTATACCTTCACTGGCAGAAGAACCGCGACGATGGCAGTGGACGCAAACCAATTCAGGGCAAAGGCCTCTTGCATGGACAGACCCACCTCCGGCCTACCGGTGTTTCACACCTCGGGGCTGACAAAAACCTATCAACAGGGGGAGGTTGAGGTGCACGCCTTGCGGGGAGTGAATCTGGATCTCTTTTCCGGCGAGCTGGTGGTGATGCTCGGAGCCTCCGGCTCGGGCAAATCCACCCTGCTGAACATTCTTGGCGGGCTGGACGTGCCTACCAGTGGCGAGGTGAAATACCAGAACATCGACCTGAGCCGGGCCAAAGATCGGGAACTGACCCGTTATCGCCGGGACTACGTCGGTTTCGTGTTCCAGTTCTACAACCTGATACCCAGCCTGACCGCACGGGAAAACGTTATTGCGGTGACCGAAATCGCCCGCAACCCGATGAGTCCGGAAGCGGCACTGGAGCTGGTGGGTCTGAGGCAACGGATGGATCACTTCCCCGCCCAGCTCTCCGGAGGGGAGCAGCAAAGGGTGGCTATCGCCCGGGCCATTGCCAAGCGCCCGGAAGTGCTGCTGTGCGACGAGCCTACCGGCGCCCTGGACTCAGCCACTGGCACGCTTGTTCTGGCGGCGCTGGATACCGCCAACCGCGAAACCGGCACCACCACCGTGATCATTACCCACAATGCCTCTATTGCACAGATGGCAGACCGGGTCATTACGCTGTCTGACGGCACCATCAGTGGTGAATACCGCAACTCAATGCGGCAGGACCCGCGGACCCTGAGCTGGTAACGCCATGCCACACTTTCGCACCAGTGCCTTGCATACCAAACTACGCCGCGAGCTATGGCAGATCCGGGGCCAGACACTGGCCATCGCCCTGGTGATCGCCGGCGGCATTGCCGTGTGTCTGCTGTCACTGGTGAACTATTCCTCGCTCACCGTTACCCGTGATCAGTATTATCAGGCACACCAGTTTGCTGATGTGTTCGCCACGTTAAAACGTGCGCCGCGCTTCGTTCTGCAACGGGTAGCGGACATTCCCGGTGTTACTCGCGTAAGCGGACGGGTCGAAGGCGTTGCAAAGCTCGAGGTGCCTGGCTTCAGTGACCCTGCCTCCGCCCGCCTTGTCTCATTGCCACCCGAAGGGCAACCGGAGGTCAACCGGGTCTACCTGCGCCAGGGGCGTTTGCCACACGTTGCACGCAGCGATGAAGTGGCAGTAATCGGCAGCTTTGCCGACGCCCACGATCTGCAGCTTGGGGCCCGGCTGGGCGCCATCATCAACGGCCGGCGACAAAGCCTCACCGTTGTCGGTATCGTTGAATCTCCGGAATTTATTTATGTCATCCCTCCGGGCGGGATGTTACCCGACTACGAACGCTACGGAGTGCTCTGGATGGCCCGGGAAGCGCTCGCGTCGGCAATGGATATGCGCGGCGCCTTCAACAGCCTGGTGTTGCAGGTGGACCCGGCGTTTCCGGTGGCCGGCGTTATCACATTACTGGACCGGTTGCTGGCGCCATACGGTAGCACCGGTGCCTATGCCCGGGAGGACCAGTTTTCCCACCGTTTCCTGAGTGACGAACTGAACCAGCTGAAAACCATGGCAGTGGTATTCCCCACCATCTTTATGGCGGTCGCCATGTTTCTGCTCAATGTTGTGATCACCCGGCTGATCAGTACCCAGCGGGACATCATTGCAGTATTGAAGGCCTTTGGTTACAGCAACTGGCAGATTGGCTGGCACTACAGCCAGTTGGTGCTCGCCATTGCCCTGGTTGGCCTGATAATCGGCACGGGGACCGGCATGTGGCTGGGCCGGGCGCTGGGCGAACTCTATATGGAGTTCTACCGGTTTCCGGAACTGCTGTTCCACGTCAGCCCCTTTTGGGTAATGCTGTTGGGTTTGCTGACCATTGTTGTCGCCTGGATCGGGGGCTGGCGCGCCATTCGCAGTGCCGCTTCCCTGCCCCCGGCTGAGGCCATGCGACCGGAAGCCCCTGCCAGCTATCGGGTCACTTTCACTGAGCGCATGTTGTCCTGGATACGCTTCAGCCAGCCATCCCGCATGATTGTCAGGCAACTGGCACGGCGCCCGGCCCGGGCTGCGCTGTCGGTAACAGGCATAGCGATGGCGACAGCCGTTGTGATGGTGGGCAACTTCCAGTTCAGCTCTGTTTCACTGATGGTACACACCCAGTTTGCCCGGGTTCAGCAACAGGACCTGACCATTAGCCTGACCGATCCCGTTAATCAGTCTGCCATGTACGGAATGGTGCGGCAGCCCGGCGTGCGGTACACCGAAGGCCGGCGTGTCGTGGCGATAGAGCTGGCCAATAGCCACCGGCGATGGCGCACGGCCCTGACCGGTATTCCGGATGATGCCCGCTTACAGTTCATTGTAGACGAACACCTTAACAAAGTGCCGATACCTCCAGCGGGGCTTCTGCTGACGGACTTCCTGGCCGCACAGTTGGGGCTTGCCGCCGGCGACTCTGTTCAGGTCCGGGTGCTGGATGGTCATCGCCCAGTGCTGAACCTGCAGGTTGCCGGAGTAACCAGCGAGTTTCTGGGCGTGGGTGCCTATATGAATCTGGCCGCAATGAACCGGACACTTCAGGAAGGGACCGTCATCAACCAGGTGCTGATGAACCTGGATCCGGAACAGGCGGAAACCGTTTATCGGGACCTGCGGGACACCCCTCGGGTGATGGCCATCAACGTCCGCCAGGCAATGCTGGACAGTTTCTTTGAAACACTGGCAAAAACCTTCCTCACCTATACTCTCGTCATAAGCTTTCTGGGCGGCATTATCGCTTTCGGAGTGATCTACAACACCGTGCGCATCTCGCTGGCGGAGCGTGGACGGGATCTGGCAAGCCTGAGAGTATTGGGCTACAGCCACAACGAAGTGGCCCATATTCTTCTGGGTGAACTGGCCATCCTGCTGATACTGGGCATCCCCCTGGGATGGGCCATTGGCCATGGGCTGGCAAGCCTGGTAGTAACCATGATGCAAACCGAGCTGTACCGGGTACCCTTGATTATCACCGGCAGAACACTGGCACTGGCGGCCAATGTGGTCATCGTCTCTGCCCTGGCATCCGGATTCATTACCTGGTGGCGATTGCGTAAACTCGACCTCGTGGCTGTCCTGAAAACCCGGGAATAACCAGATACAGGAATATCATTAATGTCAGAAGGTAAGCATTTGGCGGGTAAGTGGCTGTTCTGGTTCATCCTTGGCATTCTGGCCATTGTTGTGGTGGCCTTTATCCTTCGTCCGGAGCCTGTCTGGGTAGACCTGGCACCAGTGCAACGGGGGGCCATGGAAGTCACCATACTGGAGGAAGGCAAAACCCGGGTAAAAGACCGCTATGTGGTCTCTTCGCCGGTGACCGGATACCTGCACCGGGTGGAGCTGGACGTGGGCGACCAGGTCATTCCCGGTGAGCTGCTGACCGAGGTGGACCCGATGCCAGCCAGTGTGCTCGATGCCCGCAGCCGGGCGGAAGCAGAAGCAAAAGTGGAGGCCGCACGCTCGGCACTGAACTCCGTCCGCCAGAAAACCCGGGCTGCAGCGGCAGATGCCGAACTGGCAGAGGCGGAATACCAGCGACTGCTGTCCCTTGACCGCTCCGATTTTGTATCCCGTGAGCGCCTGCAACAAGCCCAGTCTGCCGCCGCCCGCACCCAGGCCATTCTTCGATCCGCCCGCTTTGATGAGGAAGTCGCCGCCCATGAACTGGCCGCGGCCAGAACCCGGCTGGAGGTTTCCGCAGCTCGGTCTGAGGGCGAACAACCGGCAGAACGGCTGGCAATACGGTCGCCCGTCAACGGCAGCGTTCTGAGCCTGCTGCGCAAAAGCGAAGGCGTTATCCAGGCTGGCGAGGCCGTACTCGAGCTTGGCGACCCGGGTGCTCTGGAGGTGGTGGTGGATGTACTCAGTTTCGATGCGGTCAAGCTGGAACCCGGCGTTCAGGCCCGGCTCAGCGGCTGGGGTGGAACCCTGCTTGACGCCGTGGTTCGTCGAGTGGAGCCCGTCGGGTTTGCAGACGTTTCGGCCCTCGGCGTAGAGGAGCAGCGCGTCAGGGTGATAGCAGACATGGTCACCCCCCGCGAACGCTGGAAAATGCTGGGAGACGGTTACCGTGTAGACGCCGAATTCATCCTCTGGCAGTCAACGGATGTGCTTCAGGCACCGGCCTCCGCCGTTTTTCAACACGGCGGCCAGCCTGCCGTCTTTCTGATCAGGGACGAGCATGCGGTAATACAAACGGTGAAAACGGGCAGAAGCAACGGTCTGGTGACAGCCATAGAGAGCGGGCTGAATGAAGGCGACCAGGTAGTCCGTCATCCCGGCCGGGAGCTCAGTGATGGCGACCAGGTTCGGATCAGGTAATAGCGATTCACAAGCAGTTCGCCGATATGACCTGAGTCAACCATACTGTGACCGTATCAATGTTACGTTGACAGAACATCCAACAGGAAGGGAGAGCGAACCATGGCCAACGATACTTCAAGCATTGTCGTTGCTTGTGACGGTTCAGATCAGTCGTTACACGCTGCAAAAATGGCGGCCAATCTGGCCAAAGCCACCGGCCAGTCACTCAAGCTGCTAACCGTGTTTCCGGGCTCAAAGGTAGAGCGACTGGTTATCAGCGGCGTATGGCCCACTGAACTTGAGGAAGAGGCAAAGGATTACGGGCGCAAAGTGTTCGATGCCGTAAAAGAGGCCGTGAGCGGGATAGCCGAACCGACTGATGAGGTTCTCCTCAAAGGTGAGCCAGCCCACGAAATCATCGAATACCTGCAAGCCAATCCGGGCACTCACCTGGTGTTGGGAAGACGCGGCCATTCGACAGTGCGGAGCCTTACTCTGGGCAGTATCAGTGAAAAGGTCGTCAGGCACGCTAACGGGCCGGTTACCGTTGTGAGCGAATAACACCTTTATTGCTTTCATTTTTATTCATGATTACCAGCAGGTTCCCGAGAGCTTCGTGGACCCGGGCGGTGCCGGGGTGGACAAGCCCACACAGCATAAACTGGCATCCAGGGAAGGATCGCCTCGGGCACGCTTTCACCGACAGCCATAGCGTCCTCCGATCTCTGATCGATTGATGCCAGGCATCGAACCCATCAGCTACCTTTCAGGTTAATCTGCTTCGAACCTGCCGTGGCGATGTGTCCGCTTTTACCCTTGACGACATATTCAACAGCCCCGCCAGACTTCAAAAATTCAGCAGTTTGCTCCTCAATAGAGGCGGTAGTGACTGTATCTTTTATGGGTTTCTTGCTCATGATGTTCTCCGGGTTAAAGTTAGGCTTGCTCGCCTTCTTTCATCATATCTTAAATAGGAAAAAATTGTTGAAAATAACAACGAAATTAGATTCTCACTATCACCAGTAGCGTTCTACCCCGCTACCACGGCCCCACCACATAACCAAGCTTGTCCGGTAACCACAGGGCGATGCCCGGCACCAGCATCACCAACACCAGGCTGACCGCCATGGCGGCGACAAAGACCATCGCCCAGCCTATGGTGTGCTCCAGGCGGATGTTGGCAATCCGGGTGGTGACCATCAGGTTAACGGCCACCGGCGGCGTGAACTGGCCGATGGCGATGTTCATCGCCAGCAGGATGCCGAACCAGATCGGGTTCCAGCCAAAATGATTCATCAGCGGCAACACAATCGGAATCAGGATCAGGTAGATGGAGATCGCATCCAAAAGCATGCCGGCGATCAGTACCAGCACCATCACCAGCCCCAGCAGCACCCAGCCATTTTCGGAGAGTGATAGCAAAGCATCGGCCAGGTGCTGGAAAGTCCCGAGCGTGGTGCCCGCCCAGGCGAAGATACCCGCTAGCGCGATGATGAACATGACGACGCCAGAGGTAACGGCGGCTTCCGTCATCAGGCTCCAGAGATTGCGGATGCTGAGATTGCGATAGAGCACACAACCGACGAGCACCCCGTAGGCGACTGCAACTACTGCAGCTTCGGTCGGAGTGAAGAGGCCCGAGCGCAGCCCGCCGAGAATGATCACCGGCGCAAACAGGGCTGGCAGGGCTGCCTTGAAACTGGGCCAGAATGGCGGACGCTCGACCGCTTTCGGGTCTTCCCAACGGTATTTTTTGGCAAAATACAAAGCCGGCGCCAGCAGGGACACGCCCGCCAGAATGCCCGGAAATATCCCTGCGGCAAACAATGCCCGAAGATCTACGCCGGGCACCACGATGGAATAGAGAATCAGCGCAATGGAGGGCGGAATCAGGATCGCTGTGGACGACGAGGCGGCAATGAGTGACGCCGAAAACGGCTGGGGGTAGCCGGCTTTGCGCATGCTCGGCAGCATCACCATCGCGACAGCGGCCGCATCGGCAGGCCCGGAACCGCTCATGCCCCCCATGATCAGGCACACCAGCACCGCGACCACGGTCAGTCCGCCGTGCCGGGGGCCGATAATCGCCTGGGCAAAGCGCACCAGGCTGGCGGCGACACCCGCGCGCTCGAAAATCAGACCAGTGAGGATAAACAGGGGAATCGCAATCAGCGGGTACTTGGCCACACTGTTGTAGGTGTTGGTGCCGAAGGTGCCCAGCATGGTTGGTGGCAGCCCCGCCACGATACCCACCACCCCGCCCAGACCGAGGGCAATCGCCACCGGCATCCCCAGCATCAGTGCCAGCAGGAAGCTGCCAATCATCAGCAGATCAGGACTCATGGATCACCTCCGGATCTTCCTTGCCACGCAGGCGGTCGATGAGGTTCTGAGTCATGCGAATGATGATGGCAACGGACAACAGCGGCAGCCAGATCACATAGATCCAGTTGGGCAGCCCCAGCCCCGGAGACAGCGATTCCCACTGGTATTCCTGCAGGGCAAAGGTGCTGCCGTACCAGGTCATGATGCCCAGGACCGTAACGCCGCCCAGCCATTGCAGCACAAATACCATCCTTCGGGCCCAAGCTGGCAGGTAGTGCTCGATCAGTTCGATGCGAATGTGCTGGTTGTGGCGCGCGGCCACAGCGGCACCCGCAAAAGTGAGTATCACCAGAAAGAACACCGAGAACTCTTCGGTAAAGGCAAACGACGCATCCGTCGCGTAGCGAACGATCACATTACCCAGACTGATCAGGCAGATCGCAACCAGGGCGATGGTGGCCAGCCAGGCATCGGGCCGGAACTTGGGAGGACGGGACGGCATGGAGACTCCGGTTCGGAAAAAGCGCCCGCCGGTGGTGGCAGGCGCCTGGGCAGGTCGCTGTTACTGGTTACGGTTGGCGACCGCTTCCTGTGCCTGCTTGACCAGATCCTCGCCAATACGCGGAGTCCATTCTCCATAAACGGACTGGGTGGCTTTTACGAAAGCCTCGCGTTGTTCATCCGTCAGCTCGGTAACTTCCACGCCTCGGTCCTTGATGGCGGCCAGGGTCTCATCAATCTCGCTGCGGGATTTTTCGATCTCCCACTGGCCGGCGTCGACCGCCGCCTGTTTCAGCAATTCCTGATCTTCCGCACTGAACTGGTCCCAGATGCTGTTGCTGACCGCGAACACCAGCGGGTCCGCCATATAGTGCCAGCGGGTCAGGTACTTCTGACCGACCTGGTCGATACGCGCCACATCGAAGACTGACAGCGGATTTTCCTGGCCATCAACGGCACCGGTGGTCAATGCCGGCTTGGCATCGGCCCAGCTCATCTGGGTCGGGTTGGCGCCCAGCGCCGTGAAGGTATCCTGGAACAGCGGCGAGCCGACAACGCGGATCTTCAGGCCGTCCAAATCAGCCGGCTCCTCGATGGTCAGCTTGGAGTTGGAGAGCTCGCGGAAGCCGTTCTCGCCCCAGGCCAGCGGGGTGACACCGCGTTTCTTGATGGCCGCGAAGACGGCTTCGCCGGCCTCGCCCTGGGTGATCGCATCAATGGCTTCGTAATCTGGCATCAGGAACGGCAGGGAGAACAGGTTCAGTTCAGGCACCTGCGGCGACCAGTTGATGGTGGAACCGACCGCCATATCGATCAGCCCGGAACGCATGGCTGAAAACTCCTTGGTCTGGTCGCCGGAAACCAACTGGGAGTTACTGTAGATCTTCATGTTGATGCGCCCGTCGGAGCGCTCTTTGACCAACTCCACCCATTTGTCGGCAGCCTGCCCCCACGGGAAGGCAGACGGGAGCACGGTGGAGACGGTGTATTCATCCTTGTACTGGGCATGAGAGGTAGCACTGAACAGTAGCGTAGCCGCAGCAGCAGCCAGAAATGTGCAACGTTTCAACATGATGTTTTCCTTTTTTATTGGAATTGGACGGATCGCAGCGGCGATCAGGCAGCGCCCCGCTATGCGAGTATAGGAATGGACCTTTCGGAAGGCAATAAACGGAGCCAGAGGTGAAACACCTTGAAATATCTTCCCCCAACCAAACATCTGACCTATGGGCCAGCTTCCGAAAAGCAGTTCAACAGTGGCTGGAAAGTTATGGGGGAACAAACTTGGAGGCCCAACATGGCTGAATACTGTGTCGTTGCAGCAGAGCTAGCGAAAGCGCGGATTTTCACGCTGGAATCCTCTGATACACCGGAATTGGAAAGGTCCCCATACCTGACGGAGTATAAGACTCTCTCCAACCCGGAACACACGGCGAGCGAGAGTGAGATCTGGAGCGATAGCCGCGGGGCGCAACGTGAGCACCAGGGAGGTCAAGGCACGGCAGTACCGCACCACAATTACGACGAACACCGCGACAAACGCGAACATCAGGTCAACCGCAAGTTCGCCAAAGATATCGTGGCCGACTTGAAGCAGGTCATACGCGAGAAAAACGTCAGCCACCTGGTACTCTGCGCCGAAAGCCAGATGCTCGGAGTTCTGAGACCGGAGCTAAACGCCCTGCCCACCGACCAGGTGACGCTGACCGAGGTCTACAAGGATCTCGCGCACCTCAAGCCTCAGGAACTGCATTTGAAACTCGCGGAGGATGGCTTTCTGCCCAAGGACAAGCGGCCCGCTGTGGGTGGGCCGTAAGCGAGTCACGGGGGCAGATAACGACCTGACTCGGTGAATGCGGGCCAGGCCATTCGGTCGGGTTATCGCATCTAGTTTCTGTGTTTGCTGCTCCCCCATTCCCTGATTTGATCAATCGTGGAAGTAGCTCCGCCACATACCACGACCAGGATATTGCTGAAACTTTCGAGGTCTGGTGCATTCTCATAAGCCATTGCCAGACTCGCACCACAGGCGGGCTCTACGAGTATGCGATGATCGGCAAGAAAACGCTCGCAGGCAGACAGTGCGCTTTGGTCTGATACCACGACACTGTGGATCGGGTGATCCTTTGACCATTGGAAGGCCTTCTCGCAAACGCGTTTGGCGCCAAGCGAAGTGGCGATGCTTGTTATCCGCTCCAACTCGACAGTATGACCGGCGCTTACGGCTGCATGAAAGGAGGCTGCCCCCGTAGTTTCCACGGCGAAAACAGGAATATCACTCCATCCGTTGCGATGAAGCCCCTCCATCACCCCCGAAAGCAGACCGCCTCCGCCAACGGAAAGTACAACAGCGTCGGGCTTAAGACCGGAGCGGAAAACTTCATCAATCAGTGTGGCGTGGCCCTGCCAGAGCAGCGGATCATCAAAGGGGTGGAGAAACGCATCCGATGCACCCACCAACGATTGTGCAAGGGCATTGGCTTCTTGCCAGGAGGCACCGTGCACGATGACCTCCGCTTGCTCCAACTGCAGAAGTTCTTTTGCTCTTTCAGTGGTGGTTTCCGGCACGACAACCGTCACCGGAACACCCAGCCGGCGACCCGCGTAGGCGACCGCCAAGCCAGCGTTTCCTCCAGATGACGAAACGAACTTACGAGCACCCTGAGCCAGATAGGTTTCACACGCGTGGCCAATTCCCCGTATTTTGAAGGACCCCGGCGGCTGCAATGCCTCGAGCTTAATCCAGACTGAGCGCCCCGTGATGGTGCTCATAGCACGGGATTCTATAAGCGGCGTTTCAATGTGAAGTTTCATAATACGTATCGCCTTCCTTAGTCGCTTTTACCTCATAGTGCTGCACAGAAAGGCCAGCCTCAAGCTCTCCCCGGAACACAACCACAGGCCCGGGAGCTCCGCCTTGTCTATAGCCACCCTGTCAGGCAGCGATGAGGGCTGGTATCGTCTGCGTCCCAATTTCGTGCGGTACTGGAGATTCACTGTGAAAAGTTGGTTATTTCTTGGCATTGCCATTGTTGCAGAAGTGGTCGCAACCAGCGGGCTGAAAGCCAGTGATGGGTTTACCAGGCTCTGGCCCAGCCTGCTGGTGATTGTGGGCTATACCGTCGCCTTTTATTTCCTCTCGATCACACTGAAGGAAATCCCGGTGGGCCTGGCCTATGCCATCTGGGCCGGGCTGGGAATTGTGTTGGTGACGTTTATCGGCTGGCTGATTTACGGGCAAACTCTGGATGCCGCCAGTGTGATTGGTATAGCGCTCATCATTACCGGTGTTGCGGTGATTAACCTGTTCTCGAAGGCTACTGTGCATTAAGTTATCAGGCAGATCGGGAGGAATCTTCCATGCCAACGTATACCGTTACCACCGCGAACCTTTCTCTGTCACAGCAGCAGAAATCACAAATCGCGGATGCCATAACAACGGCCCATAGTAGCCAAACCGGCGCGCCCCGGTTTTTTGCCCAGGTTCTGTTCACGGCTCTTGGGGAAGGTGACCATTTTGTGGGTGGGCAGGTGAACACCGAGCCCCAGGTTTATGTCTCTGGACTGGTTCGCGAAGGACGCAGCGCCAAGGTCAAGCAGGCGGTGATAAGCCAGATGCTTGAGGCGATAGCCATGATTACCGGCGTAACAACTGAGGACATCTGGATTTACCTGCAAGACCTTCCGGCCGCGCAGATGGTCGAGTTTGGCCGGTTTCTGCCAGCGCCGGGCGATGAGGCTGAGTGGGAACGGGGAATGTCTCCGGAAAAGCGAGCCAAGTTACCCAATTAACCGGAGTTACCTTCAATGCACCTGCCTTTCCGGCTGACCACCGCCCGTCGGTGTTGAAACCATAGTCACTTGTTATGGGCCAGGAGTACAACACCCTGACCCTTGTTGAATCGGTGGACACGGTACTGTGCCGTATGAGCAAAAAACACAGCAGTCTCCATGCTTGGGCTTTAGTAAAACATGGCAAGACTCACACTCGTAGAAATACTGGCATGAGTCGGTAGGCATCGTTTCCGCTTTCTGGTGGCCACAGTGTGGACATTTAATAGTTGAATCCAAGACTACATCGACCATAGCCATGCCCTCCCGAAAGGTATGAATTTCAGGCCCATTCACACTGGACGTTGCTCAGCACAGAGGCTGACCGGGCCTATCGCCAGCCAGCATGCGCGGCTACGGAATGGAGGCGAAGCCGCAATGCAGTAGGCGTCGCCGTGATTGGCCTTGATACTGATTGAGCCTTCTCCCCAGCCCAGCGGTTGCCCGCTAAGCTGGAAGGCGACCAAGCACTACAAGGGAGAAGACTCAATGAACTTTTACCATAGCACCCACCGCCATTATTGTGGAATCGATCTGCACGCCCGCAGCCTCTACGTCTGCATCATCGACCAGCAGGGCGAAGTGCTGCTGCACAAGGAAATCAAAGCCCGGCCGGAACCGCTACTGGCTCTGCTGGAACCCTTTCGCGATGATCTCGTCGTGGGTGTCGAATGCATGCACTGCTGGTACTGGATCTCAGACCTGTGCGAAGAACACGGCATCCACTTCATTCTGGGCCATGCGCTGTACATGAAGGCGATCCATGGCGGCAAAACCAAGAACGACCATATTGATTCCTTCAAGATCGCGATGCTCATGCGCGGTGGTAATTTCCCGCTGGCTTACGTCTATCCCAAGGAGATGCGGGCCACCCGCGATCTGTTGCGTCGCCGTACTCGAATTGTCCGGCATGGGGCTATGCTCAAGGCCCACGCTGTGAACACTCTGGGCCAGTACAATCTGCCGCCCAGCAAAGCCAACCTCAACAACCCCGGCGGCCGGTCACAACTCACCGCTGCTTTTACCGGTCCAGACGTTCAGCGCAACATCGATCTGGACCTGGCCATCGTCGATTGTTATCAGCACGAACTCAAAAAGCTTGAATGGCATCTGGAGCAGCAGGCCAAACAACACGACGCGGCGTCACTCAACGTGCTGAAGACCATTCCTGGAGTAGGTCGCATTCTGGCCCTGACCATTCTCTATGAGGTCGGCGATATTCAACGCTTCGAATCCGTTCAGAAGTTCGCGTCCTACGCTCGCCTGGTGAAGTGCAAAGCGGAATCCGCCGGCAAGGTCTACGGCACCCAGGGCAACAAGATCGGCAATGCCCATTTGAAGTGGGCGTTCTCTGAAGCAGCCGTGTTGTTTATTCGCAACAACGACAAGGCCAAGCGCTACGTCGAAAAACTCCAGAGGCGAATGAACAAACCCAAGGCCCTATCCGCCTTGGCGCACAAGCTGGGGCGCGCGGTGTACTTCATGCTCAAAGACAAAAGGGTGTTCGATGAACAACGGTTCCTGAGAGGTTAGTCACGCCACGGGCTGAGCATGACGTCTAACTGGATCAGAAAGGATGACGCTGAAGACTGCGAGTCCGCTGACTGGTACCCGATACCCAAGCGGTTTTCTGTCACCGATGTTGAAACCAGATGCTTTGATTAGCCAGCCCGTGGGCGTGCCTTAATACCATGAGCCAGTGCGCTTACACCGGTCCTGAGCCTTAACCTAACTGGAGCCTTGCAGCCCGACACCTTGAATAGTGCCAGTGACCGGTTAACCGATGACTGTCTGGTGCCCCTGACCGACCGATGGAACGACGGGTCAGGCTGTGGCCTAACGCCACGTTAGAGAGCCCCTATATGTGTTTGCTGCAAGTGCCTGACAGCCAAATGAGACTGACGAAGCAGGCGTTCTCGCTCATGGGTTTAGGTTGGCCGCTGGCGCGGCCAAAAAAATGACTATTGCCTATTGAATCCGAGAAGGCTCATATGTGTTAGCCATCGGTTAGATCTACAAAACTACCAGCCTCTAGTTTTGTTCTCGCGATTGGGTCATTTACGGGAAGAACTTTCTTTGAATCAATGAACTCAACGTATGCTTTAGAAGCCCTTTTCGCGCCACTTGACCCTAACAATGATAGAAATACGCTTTGCTCCAGTTGCAAACCCTTCTCGAGCGCCAAAGACCCGCCTTCGATAACCGACTGCTTAATCACCGCTACAGCAGCTTTGCTGCGATGAGATAGCGGTTCCGCCTTCCTGAGAACCTGGTCAAGCAGCTTTTCATGAGGAATCACCTCAGATACGAGTCCCAGGGATAAACATTCTTTAGGTGAGATTCCCCTACCAGTAAGCATGAGCTCTAAAGCTGCACCACGCCCGATAAGGCGTGACAATCTTTGAGTCCCACCTGCTCCGGGCGGGAAACCGAGCAAAACTTCGAATTGTGCAAGTTCTGCACTATCGGATATAAAGCGTATATCGCATGCGAGTGTGAATTCTAAGCCACCGCCCCCTGTTTGGCCGTTGATTGCAGCGATAAAAATCGTCCCACTGCGCCCCATCAGTTGCAAGGTTTCATGGAGTTTTTGTAACTGTAGGAGGCCTGCAGCCGGTGATTTTTGGAGCAGCCACCGCATTCCGGGAATTCTTTTTAGCGCCCTGACAGCGGCCAATGCAAATCTGGCCTGACCTATTGAGATAGACGGTGAGCTTTCGGCTACTTCCAACAGTTCACCAACATCGTAATGGGATATGAATCTATTGGGGTCGTAACCGGTAAACACCACAACACCGACATTCTGATCGCGATCTACCGACACGATCAATTCATTGAGTTCATTGCACATTGATTCTGTCAGCAACGCATACGGCGGATTGCTGAATTTCGCGATCACTATGCGTCCATGCTGTTCCGTTTCGATTAACTTTTCCATACGGGGTCCTATTGAAGCTGGCTAACGCGCGGCTTTGCGGCGTGCCGGAGCGCAGCGTAGGTGCGCCCGACAACAGCCACTGGTTATGTGATGGTAGCTCAAGCTGGCAGTCCCTCGAACTTTGGCACCTCCCCTAACCCCTCATCCCAAGCAGCTTTGCTGGATGAGAAAATATGCGCAGTTGGCAACATGGCGATTTCAGTGTCCAAACACCCTGCGGGAACGACGAGCAAACCTGCGATCTGAGTGTCTGGCAATGCTGAACCACACAACTTACAAAAGCTTTTGTTATGACGAGTGCCGGGGAGCGTAAAGGAAGTCACAGCATCTGCACCCGACTGCCAGACCAATTTAGCTGAACTTGAGAATAGATTTGCCGCATGAGCCGAACCTGTATCTTTTTGGCAATGCTGACAATGGCACAGGTAAAAACTGTCGAAATCACCTTTTACCTCAAAACTTACAGTGCCGCACAGACAAGAACCCAAATGATCAGTCATTAGAACTCCTTCCACTGCCTGGTTAGGCTTCTTCATCCTTCGGACCAACCCAAAAGAGGGGGTTATGCGCGACCTCCCACAGATAACCGTCTGGATCGGCAAAGTAGCCGGAGTAACCGCCCCAGAACACCTTCTGAGCGGGTTTCACCACTTTCGCACCTGCTAACACAGCCTGTTCCATAAGTTCGTCAACTGCCGCCTCGGAATCCACGTTATGCGCAATCGTGAAGCCGGCGAACCCGCTGCCTTCGGCAGGTATCCCCACGTCTTTCGCCAACGATTCCCGCCCGTATAGTCCGAGCCAGCTGCCATTGAGTGTGAAGAAGGCGACCTCTGGCGGTGAATCCATCCTCGGCAGGCCAAGCCCCTGCTCATAGAAGCGTACCGACACTTCCAGATCACTGACGCCCAGCGTAATCATGCTGATCCTTGGCTTCATTCAGAATCCTCCTTTGATGTATAACGCCAGCAGGCACCAGTACACGGTTGCCAAAATGGTAAGCGAGCCGCCATTTTCAATGTTTCGTGCAGCGCCAAACAACCTGCGCGGGATCTCCATCGCTCGAGCATCAACCCCGCCAGACATAGTACGACCGCTGCTCTTTCGCTCCGCATTGTGCACACGCGCAAGCCTCGTGAGAGAATCAATCACAATCATGACGTTGTGACCCTCGCCAGCTTGTTGGCGAGCGATATCAAAAAGCTCATCGGCAACGCGAGCGTGATGAGCATAGCTTTCATCCGAAGAAGAAGCGTGTACCTCAGCCGGGACGCTACGCTTGAAATCAGTCACCTCTTCGGGTCGCTCATCGATCAATAACGCGTAAAGTTTAATGTCGGGATACGCCTTTCCCACCGCTTGGCAAATATCTTTTAAAATCGTCGACTTTCCAGACCCCGGCGGTGCAACTATCAAACCCCGCTGCCCCATTCCAATCGGCGTGATCAAATCCATCGCGCGCACCGTGAGTTTTTCGGAACCTGACTCCAGGCGAATCCCCGGCGTTGGATTGATAGCCACACCGTTTAAAAAACGTTTTTGTGGATCAGCCTCACCTTCAACCTCAACCATAGCTTCGGCTTCCTTAGCCACTGGTTTAGCGTCTTTATTTGGTTTCCGGGTTAAACCTAATGTCTTTCTCGTCATAGCTGTTTGATGGCTCTTGTTATATGGGCGGCTATCGATCGCAGTCAAAGAACGACTCCCCTACTTGATCGGATAATGTCGCGAGCACCTTTGCCGTAACGAGGTCGTCAAAATTCGGCGACAGGAAGAGAGTTGTACAGGTCAGTTGGAGCAAGGATATGGCTGTTGAATGCGCGGGATCAGTCATGCCGGAGTTGCTGGGCCCTACTTGTAGAATATCTTCAGCAGTCTCAGATCGACCGAGCGAGCTCCGAAGTGATTTGATATTTGCGTGAATAATCTGGCTTGCCCATTTGTAGTACGGGCGCCAATGATCTAACCCTACGTCCTCCTCAAGCGCGAAGAAGGTTGGCCTTCCCTTTGACAAGAACTCAGCAGCCCACCCGTAAGGCTCCTTAAAGTGCGTACCATGCTTGGCGAGGACAGCATCATATTGTGACTTGAACTCACTAATCTCCTCGTCACTGAAGCCGGACGCATTGATACGAGATTCGTAGTGATTGAGTTGCGATGCGCCTTTATACGCGTCGACAAATTCGAAGTCAGAGTAGCTGAGCGCTGCCGCCTCCCCGTGTTTGGCTAGGAACATCGCAGTAACAGATATCTCATGAAGTGCACGCCATCGCGCATGCGCTCCATCCGCAAAACCGTTCTTAAGCAAAGCAAGGATCTCTTTGCCTATAAGACACCCCTTTGCGTGGAGCCTGACAACAATATCGAACAAGATGTCCGTTTGCTCTGCCGCGTCAGGCCGAAGCCTTTCGTTGAACGACCCTCCGGCTTCTACTGCAATTTCAATTAACAGTTCTAGCTGATCGAACCCCTTTTGCCATCGGGTGATATCGCGACTGACAAATGCTGCATGATTAGCCCTCCGCTCTTCCAGGCCATCGCGTGCATTCTCCTGGATTGTCGAGAGAATCTGATCCGGCAAGTGTCCAAGTAAATCTTCAAGTTGATCAGGAAGAGCATCGGATATCGCGTCAAGCTCTTCCTCAGATGTAGCGGATTGAGCAAGCTCTTGCACTGCTTCATCAAATGCCTTCTGCAGGATATCCATGCTTCAATTCATATAACGCCCGGCTCACGCGCCGGTTTGGAGCCGCTAAGCGGCGGAAAATCGGTCGCTGTGCAGCCGATTGTTATGTTCTTCCTGAAGTGCTAGATTGTGTATAAAAACCGACATCGATACACATAGGTGCGACATGAGAACGAACATCGTCATAGACGACCAGTTGATGGCCGAAGCTCTCAAAGCCTCTGGCTACGAAACCAAAAAAGAGGCCGTTGAGCAAGGCCTGAAACTTCTAGTTCAGCTTAGCAAGCAGCAGGAAATTCGAAAGCTGCGAGGCAAAATCAAGTGGGAAGGCGACCTGGATGAAATGCGGAGCGCCGGATGATATTGGTGGATACCAGTGTCTGGATCGACTATTTCAACGGAGTCATAAACCCGCACACTGACCTGTTGGATGCCTCAATAGTCCACGGATCCGTCGCTATCGGCGACCTCATATTTCTGGAAATCCTGCAAGGCATTCGCAACGACAAACAATATCGTCAGACCAAACAAAGCCTGCTCGCGCTTGAGCAGTATGAGATGTTTGGCAAAGACATGGCAGCCAAATGCGCCGACAACTACCGAGCGCTTCGAAAACGGGGCATCACAATCAGAAAAACTGCTGATGTGATCATCGCAACCTTCTGCATAGAGATGGAGCTACCTTTACTGTTTTTGGATCGCGACTTCATTCCTTTTGTTGAGCACCTTGGGCTCGAGCCTGCTCTGAGAGAAACATAACTGCGTATTATACGAACCCGTTCGCATAACCCCGGCACCTTCGATAAAAAACCCGTAGATTCAAGTGCATGAGGTAGAATCACTGGAGTTATATGCCCCTGTTCGTATAACTCTAGCCAGCATCGTTCAGTGCCCGGAATGGTCCATTCCGTTGTCTTTTTTCTGCATTCCTCCATCCAACGGCTCAACGTTTAATTCAACGTTCATGTCCACCGCGCCCTCGAATGTTAATCTTAGGGGAACGCTTTCGCCTTCTTTCAAGGGGCCGTTCAGCTTTTCAAGCATCAGGTGGTAGCCGTGGGGTTTAAGCTCCACGGTTTCGCCGGCCGGGATGGCCAGGCCGTCTTTTAAAGGACGCATACTCATGGTGCCGTCTTTCATCGTGCTTTCGTGGATGGAGACGTTTTTTGCCCTGGGGGTGGTGGCGCTGGTGAAGGTGACGTTGCTGTCGCCATGATTGGTGATCGCCATATAGCCAACGCCCATGGGAACACCCGGGGGTGTTGGGCGGCTCCAGGGGTGATCGATGGTGATATTGCCTTCGGTGTACTCTTGGGCCTGTGCAGTGGTGGACAGCGTGCCTGCAAGAAGGCTGAAACCTAACAGCACGTTGGCGGTCAGCGCAGTGAGTGTTTTCATGGAGCCTCGCTTTATGGGTTTGTCATCAACAGGTTGGCAAAACGAATACAGTGTCACTTTCGCCGCCGCTGATGACAAGCCTCACCGTCAATTTTGCATCCAATGTCATATCTTCATTCGGGCACCAAATCTGAACGCCACGGTCATACCAGCGGATACAGATATGCCTCAACCCAATGATCAGCTTAGCCATAGGCGCAATTCTGGAGTGAATACATGAACGCGATGAACATTCTCAAGCAGTTGATGAACCAGGCATCCGGAAGCCAGCCAGGCGCAGGAGGAGGTACCGATATAAACCGCATGGTGGGCAATCTCGCATCGCAGTTCGGTGGCGGCGGTTCCGGAGGTTCAGGCTCCGGGGGCATTGACGTCAAGAGTCTGCTCGGTGGTGGAGCTGTCGGGCTTATGCTGGGGTCGAAGCGGGGCCGGAAAATGGGCGGAAAGGCTCTGAAATACGGTGCCCTGGCGGGGGTTGGTGTGCTGGCGTGGAAAGCCTATCAGAACTACCAGGCCCAATCCTCTGGCCCGGTCGCCGACAACGCCCGGCAAGGCCAACCCCTGGAACAACTGCAAGGCAGTGCCCAGGATCAACGTGGCCTGGAAATACTCCAGGCCATGATCATGGCGGCACGGGCTGACGGCCACGTCGACGCCAACGAGCGTGAGTTGCTTACCCAGGAGATCGAAAAACTCGGACCCGATGACGAACTGCACGCCTGGATTCAGCAGCAGTTCGACGCCCCGCTGGACGCCAACGCCCTGGCCCGGAGCGCGGACTCACCCCAGGCGAGCCGGGAAATCTATATCGTCAGTGCGGTGATGATTGACGATCAGAACCCCATGGAGCGCGCATGGCTGGACCAGTTGGCAAATGCCCTGACGCTGGAGCCGGCCCTTGCCAGGGAACTGGAGAAACAGGTCCAGGTTGCCGCGAGCGTTTAGCCAGGCACTCTTCGAACAGAGGGCGATCAGTCATCCCAGTCGTGATACTGATTGCCCTGCCTTAACAGCCAGTAGGTGATACCCAGCGCCAATGTGGTCGCGGCAATACCGAGCAGGTACATGGGCGTCAGTGTTTCGAAATCCAGCACGATGACTTTCCGGGCAATGGCCATAAGCGCCGTGGCGACAACCAGTTGCACGGGAAAGACGTTGGTGCCCAGATAGAGCCGTATATTAATGAAGATCTCCACCGCAATCAGCACCGCCATGAAGGCACCAAAAGTGTAGAAAATATCGTTGATATTCAACAGCAGGAAAGGTGGCGTGATCAGTCTGTCGTAGATGATGTAAATAACATCGCCAACGCCCCAGAGAATAACCGCGACCATCAGTACCGCAAGCACCCGGATCGCAAAGCGAATGACCCGGTGCAGACCGCGGAAAAAAGGATCAGGGAAATCAATCGGAAGCTCCTGATGCAGTTCGTGCCGATTATCAGGTCGTGACTGGGCAGATGTGACTTCTTTATCGTTATCGGCCATTCAATCTCTCCATACAGCCCGCGATGAACGTTCCGAATCAGGCTTTTTTGACGAACTCGGATTTCAGTTTCATGGCACCAATGCCGTCGATCTTGCAGTCGATGTCGTGATCCCCTTCCACAAGACGAATGTTCTTCACCTTGGTGCCAACCTTTACCACAGAGCTGGAGCCTTTGACCTTCAGATCTTTGATCACAGAGACCGTATCACCATCCTGAAGTTCATTGCCGTTGGCGTCACGAATCACTGCACCGGCTTCGGCAACGGCGGCTTCCGCTTCGCTCCATTCATGCCCGCATTCGGGGCACACAAGCTGAACGCCATCTTCGTAGGTGTATTCGGAGTGGCACTGGGGGCACGGGGGTAACTGAGACATCAGAGATTTCCTGAACAAGGGATTAAGGTCACGATAATACCAGAGAACAGCCCCTGCCTAGTGGTCATCCTGGCGTTCAGGCTCCAGGAACTGAGTGCCGCCGGAGCGTGAATTCAGTTGTGTGATGGTTGTAGGCGCGCCTTCCTCATCCAGTTCAACGATGCCGATTCCGGCGTTGTTCCAGAGTCTTTCGCCCGCATCTCGGCCCTCGGGTTCCCGGGGTGTTATCCGCATTCGCCGACGTTTGGTGAACCAGTTCAGTGGTGACCAAGGTGCGTAGAGCCAGCGGTTGATACGGTCCAGCCACTCCATGAGTGTGTGGGGGAATTCGTTCTTGATACCGCTGCTGGTGATCTGCCAGATTCTGGGCCGGTCCGGCCGGTGGCGAAGGCGCACGTCGTAGGCGAAGGAATAGTGAACGTCGCCAGAGAGGATCACGAAGGTTTCGGGGGTACGCGAGTGGCGAAAGATGTTCAGCAGCACACTGGCGGCACCCCGATGGGCCATCCAGTTTTCTGCATCCACCACCAGTGGCTTGCCGAAGAAGGTGAACACGCTCTGGATCACTTCAATCAACTTCACACCGAACATGGGCGCGGGAGACACCACAATCACGGCCTTTTCGCCCATGATGTCCTGCTGGAATTCGCTCAGGGCTTCCCAGTCGAGCAGACCAGAGGGTCTGGCGCGGTTGAGCTCACTGCGCCAGCGATGGGTACGGGTATCCAGCACCACAATGCGCGGTGAGGTCTGCAGATTGTAGTGCCAGTTCTCGAACTGCATCAGTTGATTGATCAATTGGTCCTGCAACGCCTGGTCAAACACAGCGCCCTGCTCCGCCGATGTCGCCAGCGCCCGTATAGCAGGCATGATGTCGTCAAAGGCATCGGGATTATTGCCCCACCCCTGGCAAAGCAGGTAGGCGACCAGGGCATTGCCCACGATACGACGGGAGAACGGGTGTTCGTAGGTTGTGGCTTCCCACAGCGCAGACAGATTCCAGTCGTCCGTCACGTCGTGATCATCGAAGATCATGTAGGTTGGAAGATGCGCCAATGCCCGTGACGCGCGGGGCAATCCGGCCACGAATTCGTCGATAGCAGCTTGCTGCTGCTGATAGACCCCTGCGTCTACCGACGACAGTGCCGGTTGTTCCATGGTTACCAAGTGCCAACACACGGGCGACCAGACCAACAGGTACATGGCCATGACTTCGTTCAGGCCGATCAGATGGTTGTGGGCACTGGCGGTGGTGAATACCGGCTTTCTGACGCCGCCAAAGAAACGCTCTACCAGCGCCTCGTTGCTGCGAATATCCGGCAGCAACTTTTCCCGGTGAAAGTAGGTATCCGGGTTCTCACGCAATGCCTTGCTGTCACTGACCGAACTCCCGGTGAGCACTTCATCGTACAGGCCCAGGCCATCGATCAGGCTGTGTATGGCCCGGAGCATGGGGCCTGCAACATCGTCGGCGTAGATCTGGTCGCCGGTCATCAGCATCAAAGCGGGTCGTTTGGCAATGTCAGACCGGGATTCCAGTAGCGTTTGGTCCATCCTCACCAACCCGTCGGCCGCCGAGGAATGAGGCCGCCGGCATGAGCCATGGGCCAGGCGGTCCAGCCGTTCTTTGATAACAAAATCGGGCCGGCTGGATCCCGGCATGCACAGGTGTGGCGCCCATTCCTCAATCCAGGACTCTTTACCATCGCCATTCTCAGGCGACAGAGCGCTGGACACACCCAAGTCGTACCCGATGCGGGTTTTCACCGGTAGCGCATCGTCGGGCTCAATATCGATCAAATGCAGGCAGGCATGATCCCCGAAACGTACCCGGGAAACTTCGTTTTCGGAAAGCTCCCGGTCAATCCACGGCTCACCGGCATCTTCCCGATAAAGGCGCAACCGCAGCGTCAGCGAACAGGACCCCACCAGCCAGAAGGTTAGCCTGTCACAGGTGGTGTGCCTGAGAATCGGCCCGGCCAATACTGGCGGCAGGGACTGCAAAGGCCGTTCGCTCATTTAGTCCTCCTGACGCACTTCGACATTTACCTGACCTCAAGGCGAGACCCTCGCCAGTACGGTCGGGTTTTCGGACAGCGGCAGTGCAATCACCACTCCCTCGTTAGATGAGGGGTACACCTCCGTCAGCGCAGTCACGTTCACCTGGTGCGACACCAGCACCACCGGCGGCCCGGGTTCCAGCTCGTTCACAATCGCAATCGTCTGCTCGGTCTGCATCTGCCCGTCGCCCCGGTTGCGGAAAAATGAATTCAGCGATTCCATTTCCTCCACCGGCCCCACATCCATTTCCCGCGCCGTTTCCAGACAACGGCACCACTGACTGCTGAACACCCGCGCCTGATCAATACCATGCTCCGCCAATAAAGGCTTCCACGCCCTCGCCTGTTCACGGCCAGTCTCGTTCAGATTGCGCTGTGTGGAGCAGTCGTCCACGTTGAAATTGCCAGGATCTCCGGTACCCGGCGCCAGGGCATGCCGTAGCATCAAAACCGCCCGGCCCTCTCGGAGGGCTTCCCAGGCCTCTGCGGTGGCATCGGCGGCGAATGCGTTAAAGCAGACGATAAAACTCAACAAACCAGACAAGAACAACCGGCTGTTCATGGTCAACACCTCCCTGAAACAATGTAGAGAGATACGCGAGCCAACCCTACCAGGCTCACATCAACAAAAGGTAAACTCCACCCAGAACCGAACCAACAAAGGAACCAGCCATGCCAATCTGGGTCGACGCCGACGCCTGCCCCGTCCCCATCCGGGAAATCCTTTGCCGCGCCGCCACCCGCTGGCAAGTTGAAACAACGTTTATTGCCAACCACGCCATCAACCTGCCCCCGAGCCCTTACATCAAACGCCGCCAGGTTCCCCAGGGTTTTGATGTGGCCGACAACGAAATTATGGACCAGATGCAGCAGGGCGACCTGGTTATCACCCAGGACATTCCCCTGGCCGCCGAAGCCATCGAAAAAGGCGCGGACGTATTCAACCCGCGCGGCCAGGCCTTTACCAAAGAAAATATCCGCCAGCGCCTGGCCATGCGCAACTTCATGGAAGAGATGCGAAACGCCGGCCAGGTCACCGGCGGACCGCCACCGTTAGGCCAGACCGACCGCAAGGAATTTGCGGACAAGCTGGACCGCTGGCTGCAACGGAATGCCCCCAAGTGATAATGATTCTGTTTTAAAAGACTGAGAAATCGGCTACCCTTGCCGCTTTTCTGGCGCAAGCGGAGCGAACCATGAGCGAGCCTTCCCACAAGACCACCAGCAGTTTCGCAGCGCTCGGGCGCCTTCTGCGTTATGCCAGAGGCTATCGTCGCAAGATCATCGCCGCAGCCACCTGCTCCGTGATCAACAAGCTGTTCGACATTGCCCCGGAAATCCTGATTGGTGTTGCCATTGATGTGGTGGTCAATCAGGAAGAAAGCTTCGTGGCGGGCCTGGGGTTTGAAACCGCCCAGGAACAGATCACCATTCTGGCCGTTCTCACTTTCTTCATCTGGGCCGGCGAATCCATCTTCGAATACCTGTACCAGATTCTCTGGCGCAACCTGGCCCAGCGACTGCAGTCCGACCTGCGGCAAGACGCCTACGAGCACGCCCAGAAACTGGACATGAGCTTCTTTGAAGCCCGCAGCTCCGGCCAGCTTGTGGCCACCATGAACGACGACGTCAACCAGCTGGAGCGTTTCCTGGACGGCGGCGCCAACGCCATGATCCAGGTGGTGGTGACCGTTGTTGCCGTGGGTGCGGTGTTCTTTGTGCTGTCTCCACTGATCGCCCTGCTGGCATTCACGCCGATTCCGCTGATCGTCTGGGGCGCGTTCTACTTCCAGCGCAAGGCCGGCCCACTGTATGCGGATGTGCGGGAGAAGGTGGGCGACCTGTCCAGCCGCCTGGCCAACAACCTGGGTGGCATTGCCACCATCAAGAGCTTTACCGCTGAAAAGCGTGAGGCCGAGCGCCTGAAGGCCAGCAGCGAGGCGTATGTGGAGGCCAACCGCAGGGCCATTCGTATCAGTTCGGCCTTTATTCCGGTTATCCGCATGGCGATTCTCGCGGGATTCCTGGCCACCTTTACCGTCGGCGGCATGATGGCGCTGGAAGGCAACCTGAACGTTGGTGCCTACGGGGTATTGGTGTTCCTGACCCAGCGCCTGTTGTGGCCCCTGACCGGCCTTGCGGAAGTGATCGACCTGTTTGAACGGGCCATGGCCAGTACCCGCCGCATTCTCGACCTGCTGGCCGAGCCGGTGCATGTAAAAGACGATGCCAGCAAGATCCTGGAACAACCCGTGAAAGGTGAAGTCAGCTTCGAGGAAGTAAGCTTTCACTATCCGTCCAGCGGTGCCGGTATCGATAACATCTCCGTACACGTACCGGCCGGGAACACCCTGGCGCTTGTAGGCGCGACCGGTTCCGGCAAGTCGACACTGATCAAGCTGCTGTTGCGTTTTTACGATCCAACGGGCGGCCAGATTCGCATCGACGGACAACCCATCCAGTCCGTCAGCCTCAAATCCCTGCGGGAAGCCATCGGGCTGGTGAGCCAGGATGTCTACCTGTTCGAAGGCAGCATCCGTGACAACCTCGCCTACGGGTTCCCGGGCGCCAGCGACGAACAGATCATTGAGGCGGCAAAAACCGCTGAAGCCTGGTCTTTCATTGAAGCGCTGCCAGAGGGGTTGTCTACCGCCGTAGGAGAACGGGGCGTGAGGCTGTCCGGCGGACAGCGCCAGCGCCTGTCCCTTGCCCGCGCGTTGCTGAAAGATCCTCCCATCCTCGTTCTCGACGAAGCCACCAGCGCTGTCGACAATGAAACCGAGGCCGCCATCCAGCGCTCGCTGAAGCGCATCGGCCATAACCGCACGGTGATCATGATCGCTCACCGCCTGTCCACCATTGTGGACGCAGATACTATCGCGGTCGTGGACGGAGGTCGGATTGTGGAGTCCGGCCGGCACGAGGATCTGCTGGAAAGCAACGGCGCCTACACCGCCCAGTGGCGGGTACAAACCGGCCAGGCATAACGCCTGGCACCCGCTATCAAGAAACACAAAACATTATTGATAGTAATTCGCATTTAGATTATGCTGCAGGCCTTCAGAATCATTGGAGCCTGCATGTCTGCGTTCTTCGAAGTATCCCGCCTGGATGTGAACATCGGCGACATCGCCATTCTCCGGAACATCAACCTCGACTTCCGGGAGGGCGAGGTTACCGCTTTGCTCGGGCATAACGGCTCCGGCAAATCCACACTGCTCAAGATTCTGGCCCGCCAGATCTCGCACACTGCCGGCGACGTCAGCCTGCTGGGTACTTCCTTCCGCACCACCGGCGCACGGGAATTTGCGCGTACGGTGGGCTACCTGCCCCAGCATCCGCCGGGCACCGATGGCCTCACGGTAAGGGAGCTCGTCGCCCTGGGCCGCTATCCCTGGCGCGGGCCACTGGGCCGCTACAACAACGAAGACCATCAGTTGATCGTCCAGGCTATCGCAGATACCGGGCTCAACCGCTTCCAGCATCGCTCTGTGGATACGCTCTCCGGAGGCGAACGCCAGCGGGCGTGGATAGCCATGCTGCTGGCCCAGCAAACCCGCTGCCTGCTGCTTGATGAACCCATCTCGGCGCTGGATGTGAAACACCAGGTGGAAACCCTGCGCTTGGTGCATCGCCTGGCCGAAGAAAGGGAGCTGACCGTAATCGTGGTTCTGCACGATGTGGACCTGGCCGCCCGCTTCTGCGACCGCCTGGTGGCGCTCAAAACCGGGCAACTGATTGCAGACGGCAGTCCGCGGGAGATCATGGATTCAGGGATACTGGAAACCATCTACGGTGTCCCCATGGGCGTGATGGAGCGTGCGCCGGGGCAGTGGGTTTCCTATGTCCATTAAGTATTCCGCCAGAGCCTTTTTGGCACTGCTGTTCATCGGCTTGCTCTCGTTACCGGCCAGCGCTGAAACCTGGCAACACGAGTACGGCACCATCACCCTGGATGAGGCGCCGAAGCGAATTGTTACCCTGAACTGGGCTGCCACCGAAGCTCTGCTGTTGCTTGGCGTAACACCGGTGGGCGTGGCCGACCGGGATGGCTACGATGTGTGGGTGAATGAGCCGGTACTTCCCGCCGGTGTTCACAATATCGGCACCCGCGTGGCGCCAAGCCTGGAAGCGATCGCGGAACTGAAACCGGACCTGATCGTCACCAGTTCGGAAATGGCGCCTGCCTCCAGACTGCTTGAACGGATTGCACCGACCTACGTGATCAGTGTGTACAGGGAAGGCAATCGGCCTTTCGAGAAGGCCCGTGAAATGCTGACCACACTCGCTGACATGCTCGGCCGGGAAGACCGGGCCAATGCCATTCTGGCAGACCTCGAACAGACCCTGGAAACCCAGCGCCAACGCCTGGAAGACGCAGGCATGACCGACAAACCGGTGGCCCTGGTGAACTTCCTGGATGACCGACATGTGCGTGTTTACGCGCCCAACAGCCTGTATCAGACCACCCTGACGGCCCTCGGGCTTGAAAACGCCTGGCCCCGGCAGGGCAATTTCTGGGGATTCTCGGTTGTCGGGCTGGAAGCCATCGCCCCTTACCAGAACAGCCGCATTGTAGTGATCTCCCCGATTTTGCCCGGGCTTGCCGACACATTGGCCAACAGCCCCTTCTGGACCTACCTGCCCCCCGTCAGGCGTAACGAGGTGTACCGGATAGACGCCGTGTGGCCATTCGGCGGTGTGTTTCCGGTAAAACGGCTGGCAACCATGCTGACAGATGCCCTGCTGGAAGGAGGCTTCGACAATGTACGCTGACGGCTCTGACAATGTCGCTGAAGGCTCTGACCTGCCCGCGTCGCGCCCTGTCATTCCCGCAAAACTGCCGGTGGCGGCAGTTATTCTGTGGGTTGGCGCGCTGATTGCCAGTTCCGCCCCCTGGTTGGGCGAACTGGATGCCGGCGCGCTGGTGTCGGCGTTCTGGACCTTTGATCCTGACAACTATTCCTCGGTTCTGGCCCACTACAGCTGGGCACCCCGGGTGTCGATCGCCATCCTGATCGGCTGCGGGCTGGGGCTGGCCGGGGCCATTACCCAGCAGGTACTGGGCAACCCGCTGGCCTCCCCGACCACCCTTGGTGTGGAGGCTGGCGGCCAGTTCGGCGTCACCGTTGCCACGCTGTTTGCACCCGGGCTGCTGGCCTTCAGTCCCGAACTGGCAGCGGTTGGTGGTGGTTTGCTGGCCATCGGCATGGTGATCGCGCTCACCTGGCGGCTCGGATTCTCTCCGGTCACGGTTATTCTGGCAGGCCTGGTCATCACCTTCTTCCTGGGAGCCATGAACATGGCGTTCCTGCTGCTCAAGGGTGAATGGCTGGGCAATCTGTTTATCTGGGGCGCCGGTTCGCTGGTACAGAACAACTGGGGGCCGTTCATGGAGCTCTGGCCCCGGGTAATCGTCCTCGCCATTCTGATGTTGCTGCTGATGCGGCCGCTGCAATTACTGCAACTGGGGCAGACCTCCGCCAGTGCCCTGGGCGCCAGAGTCGGGCTTATACGGGCACTGGCGCTGTTTCTGGTGGTGCTGATGACGGCCACGGTTGTCAGCCGGGTTGGCGTGGTGGCCTTCGTGGGCCTGGCCGCGCCAGTTCTGGCCCGGCTCTTGGGCGCCCGCACACTGGGCAACAAGTTGCTTTGGAGCACCCTCATGGGGGGCGGGCTGTTGCTGCTGGCCGACACCCTGGCGCACTGGGCGTCCACCTGGGGCGATGGCTCCCTGGTGCCCACGGGCACCACCACCGCCCTGATTGGCGGCCCGGTCATCCTGCTGGCGCTTCAGAGTTTCAGGAACACCCATCACATGCCTGGGCAGGAATCCAGTCCGGGCGGCTTCCTGCCCAGGCGCCGATCACCCGTTCTTGTTACCTGCATCGTTACCACACTGCTGATAACCACCGTGGTTGTCTCCATCGGCTGGGCTCCGGGGCTGGACGGCTGGCACTGGACATCAATAACGCAATGGGGCGACGCCTGGGTCTGGCGTGGGCCCCCGCTGCTGGCGGCCATGCTTGCCGGGGTGGCGCTGGGGCTGGCCGGCACACTGATTCAGAGGATGACGGGCAACCCCATGGGCAGCCCGGAGATGCTGGGCATCAGTGGCGGTGCCGCATTGGTCATGGTGTTGATCGTGCTTACAGGTGCCGAAGTCAGCCGCATTGGCCAGCTTGGCGCGGCTACCCTGGGTGCCGCCGGCGCTCTTGGGCTACTGATTCTGCTCGCCCGCAAGCACCGGTTTGCAGGGAATCAGCTACTGCTCGGTGGTCTGGCCCTGTATGTGTTCATGGACGCCGGCCTGCGGCTGGTGATGGCTTCCGGCGGCACCGTCGCCTCGCAACTGCTGAACTGGATGTATGGCTCCACCTGGCTGATTTCTGAAAGCGAGGCTTTCGGCCTGCTGGGCTTTGTCGTGCTGGTCAGCACCTTGCTGCTGTTGATTGTGCGCCCACTGACCATTCTGCCCCTCGGAGATACCGCTGCGGCATCTCTCGGGCTTTCGGTATCCCGTGCCCGGCTGTCGCTGCTGCTACTGGCGGCAGTGTTGACCGCCGCCGCGACTGTGGTCATTGGCCCCCTCAGTTTTGTGGGGCTGATCGCCCCGCACCTGGCAAGAGTGCTGGGGCAACAAACTGTCGGCCGGCAGATGATTGTGGCGGCCCTGGTGGGGGGTCTGCTGCTTGCCGTGGCAGATTATCTCTCCCGCATTGTTGTCTTCCCCAGCCAGTTGCCTGCCGGGTTGCTGGCTGCGCTGGTTGGCGGTGTCTATTTCCTGTGGGGGCTGAGCCGCCATGGCCGATCCTGAACACGCCGGGCTGTCAGACACATGGGCCGAACGTTACGCCCGGCTCCTGGCATCCGCCGGGCTGGACCGGGAGTCCATCCTCGCCCAGGTACTTCAACCTTCCGCCGACGAACGCCCTGGTCTGTTTTCTCTGGCGCAGTGCCTGGAGCAGCCGACACTGCTGATTGACCAGGTCAACACCGATTACCCGAATGCTTCCGATTCCCGCGCCATCCGGGCCCGGGTTTCCGTGCTTCAGCAGGATCTGGCGTTAAATGTGATTGCCCCACTGACCCTGCGGCTGTTCCGGGATGGCCAGGCTCCCCTGCCCGATCCCCGGCGCATTTTTCTCGTTCCTGTTGAGCATGGGGAATCAGTCACGTCCCGTTGGTTCCAGACCCCGGGTGTGCCTGCCGTCGATGAGGAGTGCTTTGTCCGCTCGGTCGGGAGGCTGACACGAGATTGGTATCCGGTGTTCAGGCAGCGGCTGGGGGTGAGCCCCGGAGCCTACTGGAGCAGCATCGGGCTAGGGTTGGGGGCGCCGTTCTCGGCGGTATGGAATCTGGCAGAGCCTGCTGAAACCTGTGACCTGGCCCAGCGCTGGTTGGGGGAGTTTCGCAATGACGCCAACCACTTCATCGACTGGATTCCGGCGGTGTTTGGCGGGCAGACCACGGCCATCCCACAGCGAAAGGGATGTTGTCTGAAGTATCTGTTACCCGAGGGGGGTTATTGCGGCACCTGTGGCGTCTATCGCAAGGAGCGACTGGCAGCCCTCAGCCAGCCATCAAACCCCGATAGCCGAGCCCAGAGCCAGGCCAATGGCAACCACGCCGATGACCATACCGGCGCCTGCGGCCAGCTTTAATCCTTCAATCATTTCCTGTTCGGGCGTCATTCCTTCTCCTCCCTTTTATCATCAATGAGGGCGGGAGTGACTTCCCGCCCTCTCTTCACCTCCGGATCAGTAGACCCAGGAGACTGTCAGGCTGGCGTTCGCCGGGTCGCCATAGAAACCCTGGGCAGAAGTACCAAACTTTTTGAGACTTTCGATGTATTTCTCGTCGGTCACGTTGTTCACGTTCAGCGTGGCGTTCCAGTCTCGGGCAAAGTCATAGCTGGCCATCAGGTCCACCACCGCATAGCTTTCCTGCTCGGTGACGATCTTCGCTCCGGCGTTCGGCCCTGTGGTGGCCACGCCCTGATCCTGGCTGATGGACGACTGCCAGCGCACCTTGCTGCCCAGCTCAAGCCCTTCGACGCCTGGCACTTTCCAGGTACCCCGCAGTTGCGCCAGGTGCTCCGGCACAAAGGGTTTGGCGGAGTTGCCATCGGCGTCTTCGATGTCCACGTAGGTGTAGCCGGCAAACAGCTGGATTCGGTCGGTTACGTCGCCCACGAACTCAAGCTCAACACCCTGGCTTTCAAGTCCGTCTATGCCGCGATAGTACGCGTCCGGAGTACCCGCGAAGGTGCCTGCAACCTCAGCCACGTTCTGCTGTTCCGTCTGGAAAAGTGCGACCGTGGTGTTCACCCGGTCATTCAGGAATTCGCTCTTCAGGCCCAGCTCGTAATTCACGCCATCGATCGGGTCCAGGCGATCACGATTGATGTCCAGCTCGGTTTGCGGCGTGAAGATTTCGGTGTAACTGGCGTACACGGAATGGTTGTCGTTCAGATCGTAGATCAGCCCGGCGTAGGGCGTTTCAACCGCATCGTAACTGGTGGTTTTCTCTGCGCCGTAGCTGGTGCCTTTACTGTCGAGCCAGGTGAGACGAACACCGGTAATGGCTGTCAGGTTGTCGGTCAGGGTCCAGCGGGCAGCGGCGTAAGTGGCGGTTTCACGATCCGTCCAGTCTGATCCGCCAACACCATTATCGAACGTGGGCCGCGGATAATTGCCATCCCACTCGTTCAGAGGTGGCAGCGCGTTACCAATACCCTGACCATAGCGGGACTCGTCCACCGTTTCTGAGCGGGACCAGGTGGCTCCCAACACCAGCTCATGGGTCCGATTTGCCAACTCAAAGGGGCCGGTCGCATAAGCGTCTACCACCAACTGCTCTACGTTGAGATCGTATTGACTCGGATAGGCCAGCAACCCGTCACCGGTTTGCGGATCCGGCGTGCCGTATTGGTAAAACAACTCTGATTCACTGTCATTCTCCAGCCGGAATACGGTGCCTTTGGCCCGCCAGCCGCCAGCCAGCTCCTGTTGCAGCTCCACAAAACTGTTGTGCTGGGTGTTGTCCCAGTAGGACCAGTCCGAAGCGGTGCTGGTTGATCGGGCGAAGTCTGTTGCGGTGCCATCGGTGTAGAACAGGGGCAACGCGCCCCAAAGCGGGCTGTCGGTGTCCGAGGTCTGTATCGAGTGGCCCAGTGTCAGCAGCGTGGTGTCCGTCAGGTCGGCCTCAAGCACGCCGTAAAACATCTGCTTTTCGTTGCTGTAGCGGTCCAGGTAGGAATCCTTGTCCTCGTAACCGGCAACCACACGGCCACGCACGGCCCCGGATTCCGAAACCTCACCCGACACATCCCCCACAATGCGCTTCTTGTCCCAGGATCCCCCGGTGACCGCAACAGAGGCGTTAGTCTGCGCTGTCGGGCGTTTGCGGATGAAGTTAACGGTTGCCGCCGGGTTACCGGAACCGGCCATCAAACCGTTCGCACCGCGCACCACCTCAACCCTGTCAAAGAAGGCGGTATCCAGTTCGCCCTGCACGTTGTCGTATACCGCCGGCAGGCCGACGCCATCGTACTGGAAGTTGTTGATATCGAAACCGCGGGATGTGTAGTAGGTGCGATCTGTCTCAACGGATTCCACGGTCACGCCGGTGGTTCCCTCCAGCACATCGTTGATATCGTTTTGCGCAAAATCGTCCATCTGCTCGCGCGTCACCACGGTTATTGCCTGCGGTGTTTCCCGGTGGCCGAGCTCCATCTTCATGGAGGTTGTGGTTGCCCCGCTGGTGTAGCTGCCGGTGGATTCAGATGAAACCTGACCACGCTCTGCGGATACATCCAGTGCCTGGAGTGTTGTGGGCTGGTTGTCCTGGGCCGAAGCGAAAGCCGGCAGGGTTGCACAAACGATCGCGGTGAACAGCGCCTTGCGGCGGAACAGGGGTTCCGGAATTCGGGACATCTTTTTCTCCGTTTCAGGGTTTATTACAGGATTTAAACCTCATTCTCGTATATTAATACGAATCATTATCGTTTGAAATACCAAAACACTGATCCATTGATTTTTTGTCGCCCTATATACCCTTGCGGGACAAGACACCTCGTTGGAGCTCACTCCAACTGCTATTCTCAAACATCAGTCAGCTATCGAACGGCACCATAAGAAACGGAGGTTCCCATGCGAACTTGCACCCGACTGATCCTCGGCCTCAGCTTTGTGATGCTTTCAGCCACGGCGGTGTCGGAACAGGTTTTTTCTTCCGATAAGGCGGAGTTCCGTCTGGAAACCGTGGCACAGAATCTTGAACACCCCTGGAGCCTTGCGTTTCTGCCGGACGGCTCCATGCTGGTTACCGAGCGTGAGGGACGGTTAAGAATCATCCGTGACGGCGCACTGGTAGACGAACCGGTGAGCGGACTGCCAGAACTTGTCGTTTCTGGCCAGGGCGGCCTGCTGGACGTGATCCTGCACCCGGATTTCGAGACTAACCAGATCCTGTTTCTCAGTTACGCCCACAAGGTAAGCCGCGAAGGCATGACCACTCGGGTGGCAAGGGCAAAACTGGATGGCAACCGGTTATCGGATGTTGAGGTGATTTTCGAAGCCCTGCCCCGTGGTACCACCGGGCGGCACTTCGCCGGCCGCATGGAGTTCGACCGCGATGGCAACCTGTACGTTGCCGTGGGTGACCGGGGCGAGATGAACCGTGCCCAGGCGACGGATGACGATGCCGGTGGTGTGCATCGCCTGACCACTGACGGCGATCCGGCTCCCGGTAACCCGTTCACCGACGACCCCACCGTAAACGACACCTTCTTTACCTATGGCAATCGCAATATCCAGGGTATGACCATTCATCCTGAGACCGGTGAAATCTGGAGCCACGAACACGGGCCCAGGGGCGGCGACGAGATCAACATTATTCGTGCCGGTAACAACTACGGCTGGCCAGACGTCACTTACGGCATCGATTATTCAGGGGTGCCCATTACCGACAAGACCACCATGGAGGGCGTGACTGACCCGCTGCACTACTGGGACCCGTCCATTGCCCCCTCGGGCATGGCGTTCTACACCGGGGACCAGTTTCCTGAATGGCAAGGCGATCTGTTTGTGGGCGCACTGAAGATGCGTAAGCTGGTACGCCTGAGTCTCGACAACGAGGACGTCAAAGAGGAAGAGGATTTGCTGGAAGACCTGGGCGAACGTATCCGCGATGTGCGGATGGGGCCTGACGGCGCCCTTTGGTTACTGACAGACCATTCCGACGGCAAGGTTTACCGGATCGTACCCGCGGAATGATCCGGTGCCCTCAGTTCGGACCGTCAGTTCGGATCATAGCTTCTTTCGGTTTTGTCGTACTGGGGAGTATCGTCCGTGATGGCAAACCAGTCCGACTTGGAACCGACATAAACGTGTGATGCCGGTCCTTTGCCCAAAGGCTCGTTGATCATGCCGACCCGCAGGCGCAGGATACCGGGAATGGCATCAACCCGGCTGTACAGCTGGCTGCCGCAGCGGGGGCAGAAACCCCGGTACTTGCCCGGGCGGGATTCGTATTCCCGGACCAGCTCTTCACCCGCGGTAAAACGGGTTCGGATTTTCTGAATTGGCGCGCTGGCGGAAAACGCACTGCCATGGGCGCGCCGGCACTGGCTGCAATGGCACAGGGCTATCGGTCCCAACGGGCCGTCGTATTCCAGCTTGATATCGCCACAAAGGCATTGCCCAGTCAGCATGATTTGACCTCGGTAATTAGTCGGCTTGCCGTGTTTCCGCGGCCGGTATGATAACCACCTGCCACTTGAAGAACCAGCGGGCGGGCACCACATACAAATCAGAGCGTTCGCAAAGGAGGACACCATGGCATTCAGCACACTTCCGAAAATCGGTATGGGCACCTTCCGCCTGAAAGGTAACGATGCGCGTGAGGCGGTTAAAAGCGCCCTTTCTCTGGGTTACCGGCATATCGATACCGCCCAGATGTATGAAAATGAGTCTGAAGTGGGCGATGGCATCACCTCCAGCGGCATCCCACGTCGCGATATATTCCTGACCACCAAGATCTGGCACGACCAGCTTCGCCCGAGTGACCTGATCAACAGCCTGCACGACAGCCTGGCGCGGCTGAAAACGGACCACGTGGATCTCACCCTCATCCACTGGCCGTCACCGAACGACGAAGTGCCCATGACGGACTACCTGGGTGCCTTGCGGGACGCACAACGGGAGGGGCTGACGTCACACATCGGCATATCCAACTTCACCTGCGCCCAGATGGACCAGGCGAAAGAGATTCTAGGCGAGACAGCCATCTTCACCAACCAGGTTGAGGTCCATCCTTTCCTGGCCAATCGCAAAGTGGTGGAGCATGCGCAGAAACTGGGTATTACCGTGACAGGGTACATGCCACTGGCCGTGGGCAAGGTAATGGAAGATGAAACCCTGATCCGCATCGGCCGGGAGCACAATGCGTCTCCGGCACAGATTGCCATTGCCTGGGTCGTGTCCCGAGGCGTGGTACCGATTCCGTCATCAACGCGCCCCCAGCACCAGAAAGCCAACCTGGATGCGCTCCGTATCACACTCAGTGCGGAAGAAATTGCTCAGATAGACAAGCTGGACCGTGGTGAACGAATCGCTAACCCGGACTTTGCGCCGGCCTGGGACTGAACCAGAAGCTAACCATCGTCAGCACCAGTATGGCAGCGGGAAGGACAAACATCAGCCGTGTGCCAAGCGTCCACAAGGTTGCCGCACTGAACAGGCACCAGAGCAACGGCAGCAGCAGAAACAGCCAGCGAACCCGCCTGGGCAACAGCAGTAGGCAAGGTAGAGAGGCGGCAACGGTCACGTCTGGCGTGATCCCGAAGAGGGCGACGCCCTGCCAGTTTCCGGACTGCGCCGCTGCCAGCAATGGCAGCAGCGACGCCATCACCAACCAGCCGATGCCCGCCTGCCATCGGCGCGCAGGCGCTGCAGAACGCCCATCCCAGGGCCAGACCAGCGCCGCGACTGTTAACAGCGCAGCTTGCAGAATAAAGGCCCAGCCAAACCAGGCGGCTGGTATATTGATGGGTCCGTAATATTCCATCAGGAACCCGGCACCGCACCACATCCAGGCGGCCGCCAGCAGCAACAGAGTGCCCCGTTTCGCCAGCCTGTCACCACGCACCAGCAACCCGGCAATCAACAGCATCATTGCAACCGCAATGCCCTGCCAGGGCCAGAAATCCTGATTGATACGAACAAAGAGCCGGAGAAACACCTCCGGCCCGAACATCAGAAAGTCAGACAGTGAATAGCTCAACCAATTCACATCGGTCATAACCCCGCCACGTAATCGGCCATTTTCCGGCGCTGTTGTTGATCAGGAAGCGTCCCGTACAAAGCGCCCATGTTCTCTTCCATATGCTCCACACGGGTTGTCGCCGGAATGGCACAGGTGACCGCCGGGTGGGACACGATGAACTTGAGGAAAAACTCGGCCCAGTTGCCACAACCTGCCTCTTCTGCCCAGCCGGGCAATGGCTCGGACTGGAAGCGACGGAACAGGCTGCCGCCCTGGAACGGGCGATTCACAATGACCGCAATGCCCCGCTCTCTTGCCAGCGGCAACAGGCGTTGTTCCGCTTCCCGGTCCAGTACATTGTAGGTCAGTTGCACAAAGTCGAGGGGGTGCTGTTCCATGATGTGCGCAAGATCCCGGTGACGCCGGCCGTGGGAGGTGGTGATACCCAGATATCGAATCTCCCCGTCCGCCTTCATTTGCTTCAGGGTGTCCAGGTGCTCCTCCCACGCCAACAGGTTGTGTACCTGCTGCAGATCAAAGCGTTCAATGCCCCATTTTTCGCGGGTTTCCCTGTCCTGCTCCCGGGTGGCACCGCCATCCCGGGTCCAGATCTTGTTGGCAGCAAACACTTTGTCATGGGCGTTCAGGGTCTCAAGTGCTTCCCCCATGACATCATCGGCCGAGCCGTACATGGGCGACGAGTCCACCAGGGTGCCGCCCAGTTCAAAGAACGTCTTCAACACCTCGGTGCGCTCGTTCACCAGATGCTGGTCCCCGCCCACATTGAACGTGCGCCAGGTACCCATGCCAATCACGGGCAACCGCTCCCCGGAGGAGGGAATGGGCCGGGTGATCGCCGCCTCGCCGGGTGCTGCCACCAGTCCCGGCATGCGAAGTGAGAGGCCGGTGGCCGCCAGTGCGGCCAGGAACTGTCGTCGGGTCCATTGTGTTGCCATTTCTCAGCCTCCGGTATCCGTTGCGCTCATGATTGCACCGCTCATAATTGCACTACGTACCCGCACTGGTTCAGGTTTTGTTCTTGCTGACTATCGTAACGCTGCAAGATGTCCGGTTGCTAACCTGTTGATTAAATAGAGCACTTACATCCCTTAACAAAAAGGTAGTATAAACAACGACACTACTGGCATTTTTTAACGTCATGTATAGCCTTTCCACATAGTATGAGCCTGAATTTTGGGCTATTGTAAGTAAATCGAGAATCAACGAGCGTTGCACCATGTTGCTGACGGCACGAAGCCATTGTTACAAGACACACAACGGAACGGGCTGCCAGCATGGTAGAGCTGTGCCGCGCCTGCTCGTTTCCACCCTGGCAGCCATACTCTCAATTGGCACTGCATTCGCTTCTGACCCGGCAGCCAGCACCAAGAAAACCTGGAGCAGCCAGGTGCGGGACTACGCATTTCAGTCCCTGAATGACGAGCACGCGCTGAGCATGGCGGCCATCCCCCTGAACGGCCCCGGCATTGAGCAGTATATCAACGCCGACGCGCTGATGAGCCCCGGTTCCATTCTCAAGCTGATCACCACCTATGCAGCGCTGGAAACCCTGGGGCCGACCTATCACTGGGACACCAACTTCTATACCGATGGTGAGCTTGTGGGCGACACGCTCAACGGCAACTTCTATGTCGATCTGGGCGGCGACCCGAAGCTGACCATCGAGCGCCTGTGGAGCACCCTGAGTGAGCTTCGCGGCATGGGCATCAGCGCCATCAATGGCAATCTTGTTCTGGATGGTGACGTGTTCAAGCTGGCAGAGGGATTGCCTGTCTTCGACGACAACGGCAACAACCCCCATGCGCCGTTTCTGGTTCAGCCCTCGCCCTACCTCACCAACCTTAACCTGGTGCATTTCCAGGTTCGGGCCGACGAGCGCGGCACCCAGGCCTGGAGCGCGCCCTCACTCAACGATGTTGTGATCGACAACCGGGTAACCGCAGCGGCTGAAGGGCCCTGCCCCGCCCGTAGAAACTTTGACTGGGAGCCCATCTTCCATGATGACCACCGGGTCACCGTCAGGGTAACGGGTGAGTTACCCCAGGGCTGCCGCACGACCGCGTATCTGTCTGTACTGCCCCATGAGCAATACACTGCTTCGCTGATACGCTCGCTGCTCACGGATATGGGCATCGAGATCAGCGGCAAGAGTCTGCTGGCCAGCACACCAGAAGATGCCCGACTGTTACTGAAAACCACCTCGCCCGACCTGGTGACCATGGTGCGCGACATCAACAAGTGGAGCAGTAATGTCATGGCCCGCCAGTTGTTGCTGACCATTGGCTCGGAGTACCGGCTGGACGACGATGAAGACGACCGGGTTGCCGGCATCCGCGTCATTTATCAGTGGCTTCAGGACAAAGGCGTCAATACCGCGGGAATGGTTATTGATAATGGTGCGGGCCTGACCCGTCACGGCCGCATCACTGCCCGCCAGGGCGCCCAGATCCTCCAACACGCCTGGAACAGCGATTACTCAGCTGACCTGATGGCCTCCATGCCGCTGATTGCTATGGACGGCACCATGGCCAGGAGGCTCAGAAACGCCGGCCTTGACGGCAAAGGACGCATCAAGACCGGTTATCTGGAAAATGTTCGTTCTATTGCCGGCTTCACGCGGGACGATACCAACACCACCTGGGCGGTTGTCGGCATGGTCAACAATGACCCGGCCTGGAACGGTCAGGCGGTACTGGACCGGATTATCTACTCCCTTCATCACCGCCCGCCCACCGGAACCACGCTTTCCCAGGCGCCGTCCAGTGGCACCGAGATTCGCTAAGCCTACGGCGTAAACAGCTCGGCTCAGACACTTCCCCCCTTGCGGTTTTCACCCGCCATGTCACGGGCATGGCGCTACATCTGTCATCAGGTCTATCGTATTTTGGTCCCTGGTTACAATTATGTCATCCACCCCGTTCACGCTTCGAAACGGCCAGATCAATGGCATTTGGGTGGCGGTTGTGGCCCTGCCAACAACCGCGACCGAAAGAGCTGAAAAAAAAGACCAGAAAGATGAACAGCCGGAGTTTATTTCCATACCGTCATGCCGGGTCCTGAACCAGCTGCTAGTCTTAAGCGTAGCGGGAGAAGACGCTCTGACTGGAGAACGTGGTCCCTGAAAAGGGTGTTCCGTTTACAGAGGTGTCTACCTTGAGTTCGGGCGAGACAAACAGTCCTCGTCCTTCACTGGAAGGAGATAGTGCATGAACAAGCATACTTCGATGTTAGGCGCTGCCGGCATTATTGGCATTGCTGTCCTTGTGGGTGGCTGTGCCAGTTCTGTGGAGCGGCCGGATGGGCAATTGCAATCTGCCGAGTCAGCCATCCAGCAGGCAGTTTCATCAGATGCCAGAGACTTCGAGCCAGTGCTGTTGAACCAAGCGCAGAACAGGGTGGCCGACGCGGAAGAACTGATCGAAGCGGAAAAATATAGGGAGGCAACCCGCCTTCTGGAGAAAGCTTCCGTCGATGCACAACTGGCCGGGGCCCGCTCAGACACCGCGAAGGCACAGCAGGCGGTTGAAGAGATCAATACGAATATCGAATCTCTTCGCCAACGAATCGAAGAACGCCAGTAAGGCCTCAGCGGAAACAGGAGATTGTTATGAACAAGCGCAACATGACTTTGGGCATGGCAGTGAGCTTTTCTGTCTTGGTGGCCGGCTGTGCCAGTACGCCCCAGGACAACCAGAAAATCGAGGAGGCAAGGGCTGCCTATGAGGAAATCAGGAACGACCCGAACGTGGCCCGCAGCGGCGATCGTCAGTTAAGGGAGGCCAGGGACCAGCTGTCCCGTGCGGAATCGCTGCTGGAAGATGACGCGGACATTGTCGAGATTGAGCATGCAGCCTACCTTGCCAATCGGCACGCACAAATTGCCGCCGAACAGGGAAGGCGCGCAGAATTGCAGCAACAGATCAATTCCGCGGAGGAACGGCGCAGGAAGCTGGAGCTACAGATGAGCTCCAATAAAGCAGCGGAAGCCAGACGGGAAGCGGAAGAGCTTCGCCTGCAAATGGAAGCCATGCAGGCCGAGCAAACAGATCGTGGGATGGTGCTGACTCTTGGTGATGTACTGTTCGACCTCAACCGGGCCGAACTGAAGTCCTCCGGTGAAGCAACCGTTAACCGACTGGCTGAGTTCATGCGGGAATACGAGGATCGCCGGGTACGTGTAGAAGGCTATACCGACAGTACCGGCGAAGCGTCGTACAACCAGGAACTGTCTGAACGCCGGGCGGAATCAGTCCGTGATGCCCTGGTCAGCATGGGTATCAGTCGTGATCGGGTAGAAACCAAGGGGTTTGGCGAAGAATTCCCGGTAGCGAGTAATGATACTTCTGGCGGGCGGCAGCAAAACCGCCGGGTGGAGATTGTTATCTCCGACGAGGAAGGCAATATCGAAACCCGGTAATTGCCAACATGACACTGTAAACCAAAAAAAAAGCCCCGGGAATTTCCGGGGCTGCATTATCAACGCTTTGAATGTACAACAGTGCCTACGTATTCAGGTTCCGGACTGGATCAGTTCCCCAGTACAAAATCATCCAGCAAGATCAGATCAGCGCCATCGAGAGCCTGTGTATCACGGGCAATAGCGGTATAAATGCCGCCGACCTGAAGATTTACTTCCGCAGGGCCAATAGCCGCATTACCACTGTCATCTGTCACCACCAGGTTATAAATGCCCGGCGTAACTGCCAGATACCCTGAGTTGGCCTTGAATGGCACATCCGTCAGTACCGGCTGCGCAACGTTCACATTCGTTTCACCTTCGGGTAACAGATACACATTGACCGGTCCGGCGAGCGTTGAACCGTGAACCACCCTGACAGTTGCCTGGGTGGCGATGCTGCGAACCGAGTCTTCCAGCACCAGAGCCTCAATGTCCGCCAGCAAGTTCAATGCTACAACTGTGTATCCCTGTGCATTAACCAGATCGAGATCTGCTTCTATCCGCACGTCGGAGTTATTGCCGGCGGGCGTGACTTTGACGTTACGAGTGCCAGCCGGTACTTTCGCATAAGCATCCAGTGATGCTCCTGGCACAACGTCCGGAAACGCAAGATTGGCGAAGGCAACGCTGTTGTCTACCAGGACATCCACATTTGGTGCGTCGGCCGAGTTATGAACAGCCCTCACCCCAGCCTGTTGTTCCACATCAAACAGTTCCGTGACGTCAGCTCCGTTTGCAACGATCAGGCTCACCGGGCTGGCGTCCATATGCGTGCGGTTGGCTCCGGTGTTATCTACCGCACCAATCAGCAAATCCGCGCCGGAGGGCAGCGGTACCTCACCGCTATCGTAGACAACGGTGTCGCTGTTTTCAGGCGTCACACGGACACGGTACGTGTCAGCGCCCACCTCCAGCGGCCCGACATCTTCTCCGAACGAGAAGGTAAAGCTGGGTTCAGCAGGCAGCGCATTCCCGTCAGCGGCCAGGGTCAGGTACACATCAACCGGACCACTTGCTGCCTGATCGGCATCGGGCGACAGGTGAACCACACGCAGCCGAACGGAATCAGGATCGGTTCGCTCTCCATCGTCTGCAAGGACAATCGGTGCGACCGTACCCGCGCCAACACTGCCGGACGCAATCACGTCATAACGGATACCCTCTTCAAACGTCAGATCAGCCGGTCCAATAACTGTGGTTGTAGCACCTCCCGGAAGAAGTCCGTCCACTGTGACCGAGTAGCTCCCGACAGCCGGATCAAGGATCGCCGCCTGTTTGAAATCCGCTCCCGCAATGGCGATGTCGCCGTCGATACCCACGTTTACTGCCGGGGCGTCCGATACACCGTGAATCACACGAACCTGCGTTGTTACTGGCGCAGGATCGGAGGAACTGCTGGAACCGTCAAAACATCCCGCAAGCACAATTGAGCCCGCGACCACTATTGGTAATGCATACTTGCTTGTCATTGTTCTGCTCCTTAGATGCAGAGGAAGATTACCGGTGACAAAGTGGTTCGAACCTGCACAGATTCAGTCCCTGACCTGTACGTAATTGCAACTTACGGGTGTGCGCCGAAATCGGATTCACAAAATTTGACAATTCACGTGATTGCTCATGAACTCCATCTGAAAGCCATCAACCATCGTATGGTTCAGAGTACATACCAGGGCAGGAAATCATGGGCCGTTATCTATTCATTACATTATTCAGCCTGCTATTACTGGCAGGGTGCAGCTCCACCAAGCTGGCATACCGCTACGCGGACTGGGGCATCGTCTGGTGGGTGGATGACTACATCCCCATGACATCGGAGCAGGAATCCCGGCTGGAACGGGACATACAGAACCTTCGCCAGTGGCATTGCAGCACCGAACTGCCGCAATATTCCCAATGGCTTACCCGGCTCAAAAGCGACGTACGTTCCGGCGACCTTGATGAGTCGACGGTGGCCTGGCATCAGGAGAAACTGTTTGCTTTCTTCCCGCCACTGATGGATCGGGCCAAACCTGCCGCTGCACGGCTTCTGGCGAGTCTGACCGATGAGCAGGTCCGCCAGCTGGCTGAGAACATGAAGGAAAGCCAGCAGGAACTGGAAGACGAACTTCTGGCGGATAACCCGGAACAGACCCGGGCAGCCCGGGCTGAGCGCACCACGGAGCGGGTCGAGCGCTGGCTGGGCCCACTGAATGACAGTCAGCTGGCAACCGTCATCAGATGGTCAGAAGCCCGGGGTAAACAGACGGAAATCTGGCTGGAAGGCCGGCGCAACTGGCAGGAGGCGTTGCTGGAGGCCCTGGAAGAGAGGGACAGCGACCGTTTTAGCGACCGTATCGGTTACCTGATCGACAATAACGAAGAAGTCCGTGGGGAACGTTATCAGCAGATGATGGCCGACAGCCGGACTGCCATAGCAGAGCTGATGACAGACCTTTTACAACAGGCGGACCAGCGCCACCTTGATCATCTGTTAGGGCGGGCTTCAGAACTGAGGGGAGACTTCGATACCCTCGCCTGTGTCGGCGAGGATACCGAAAACACAAGCAGCTGAGGTCAGATTGTCAGATAGCCGCCGTCCACATTAATGCAGGTGCCTGTGGTATAGCTGGAGGCACCGGAGGCCAGATATAGAACCGTACCTGCCATTTCGTCCGGATCCGCAACCCGCTTCATCGGGATGTGGGCCATGGCCTGTTTCTTGATGGCTTCGTTGCTGGTCAGCGCACTGGCGAATTTGGTGTCAGTCAGCCCCGGCAACAGGGCGTTCACCCGCACATTCTGCTGGCCCAGTTCCATGGCGAACGATTTGGTCATGGAGATAACCGCCGCCTTGGTGACCGAGTAAATGCCCTGGAAGTGGCCAGGATTAACGCCGTTCACAGACGCCACGTTAATTATGGATCCACCGCCATTCTTCTTCATAATCTGGGCACCTCGGGCACACATGAAGAAATACCCGCGAATGTTCACGTCCACGGTCTTGTGGTAGGCGCCCAGATCGGTGTCTTCAATGGGGCCGAAATAGGGGTTGGCAGCGGCGTTGTTCACCAGGATATCCAGCTTGCCGTGCTTTGATTCAATGTGCTGCCAGATGTCTTCAATCTGGTCCATTTCACCGATGTGACAGGCATGGGCCTCGGCACTGCCACCGCCCTCGCGGATGCTACCGGCCACGGCCTCGCAGCCATCAATCTTGCGGCTGCTGACGATCACGTGGGCGCCATAGTTGGCCAGGGTGCGGGCGATGCTCTCGCCAATACCACGGCTGGCACCGGTAATCAGGGCCACTTTGCCGCTCAGGTCAAACAGGTCTTGCTTGCTCATTCTTCACCTCAATTCGTTATCGGAAAGTCACCAGGGTGGCGTCTTCCGCTTCCAGATGACTGTAATTATTGAACACCGCGAGGCTGCGACGGGCCCCGGAGTGCAGGATCCGGGTGACACTGGTGTTGGCAATGACGGAATTCATTTCCAGTGCCTTGCGATCGCTCAGTTGCAGCAGGTGTTGAGCCATAACAGCAATGGGACCGCCTGAGGTGGACACCAGGGTGTCACCACCGTCTGCGTATTCAATCAGCTGCTCCAGGGATGTGATCACCCGCTCGCGGAAATCGCCCCAGGTTTCGGCGTACTCGTTATCGTGCTCGCCACTGACCCAGCGAACCATGGCTTCCTCGAAGACCTGCTGGAACGCTCTCGCGGGTTTGGGAAACGCGGCCAGGTCCCGCGCCATACGCTCACGGTCTTGCCATTCGGGACGCAGGCGCTCAACCACCTGGGTATGGTCAAACTCATTGAAACCTTCAACCGCCTGCATGTCGGGAAGAGTGTCGCCGTAGCCACTGGCAAGGGCTTCCACGGTTTCCCGGTGGCGCTCCATGTTGCCACCAAACACCGCACTGGGCGTTACCTTCCCGGCGAACCAACGGCCAAGAACACGGCCCTGCTCCCACCCCCGGGGCGACAGCTGGTCGTAGTTTTCCTTGCCGAAACTGGCCTGCCCGTGGCGAATCAGATAGATCGTTGCCATTACAGGTCACTCGCCTCGATCAGTCGTTGGCAGCGCTTCTCCAGGTAATTGGCGGCATGACCAAAGGCAGCGAAGCGCTTGTCTTTGGTCTGGCCATGGTAAAAGCGGTAATAGATCTGCTGGACAATCACTGCCAGCCGGAACAGGCCGTAGATTTCATAGAAGTCGAAGTTGTCGATTTTCAGGCCGGACTTTTCGGCGTAGTAAGCGACCACTTCCTTGCGGGTCAGCATGCCCGGGCGATGGGTGGGTTGCCGGCGCAGCATCTGGAACGGGCCTTCATCGTCTGCCTCGATCCAGTAGGCCAGGCTGTTACCCAGGTCCATCAGCGGGTCTCCGATGGTGGCCATTTCCCAATCCAGCACACCGATAACCTCGAACGGGTTGTCCGGGTTCAGCACCACGTTGTCAAAGCGATAGTCGTTGTGGATGACCACCTGGGCAATGTCGTCCGGCATCTTGTCGTTCAGCCAGCCCATGACGGTTTCAAAGTCACCCACGTCATCGGTTTTCGCCTTGCGGAAACGGTCACTCCAGCCGCCAATCTGGCGTTGTACATAACCGGCACCCTTACCCAGCTTGTCCAGGCCGGTGGCTTTCGCATCTACATTATGCAGATCCACCAGCTTGTCGATCACGTTCAGGCACAGCTTGCGGGTATCTGCCTCGCTGAGCTCGAAGTCCTTGGGGAAATCCTGGCGCAGGATGATGCCCTTCAGACGCTCCATCACGTAGAAATCGCAACCCAGCACATCGTGGTCGTCGCAGATCGCGACGATATTGGGAACGTAGGGAAATTCGGGCTTGAGCGCCCGCATCACCTTCGCTTCCCGCAGCATGTCATGGGCGGACTTGGCAATCTTGCCGAACGGCGGACGGCGTAACACGTAGGAACGGTCGCCATAATCCACCTGGTAGGTCAGGTTGGAAGCGCCACCGGGATACTGCTTGATTTCCGGTTGGCCTTCCAGGTCCGGAATGGCCTGCTTCATGAAGCGGTCAACAGCCGCGACATCCAGCTCTTCGCCTTCGCGGATATCAACAGCCTGGTCAATCTGGGTCATTCGGCTCTCCTTTACTATCCAGACGTCAGCAAGGGAGCAGGTCTTTCCAGAACACGCTGTAAATACGTCCCTGTACGCTCGGCCTCCGCCATCCATGGCTCCGGACGGTTCTGGAAAGACCTGCCCCCTTGCTTCCTGATTCTATGTTAAACGGTGACTTACGCCTTACCGCCCATTTTCTTCATCCAGCGCTTGCTCTCCTGGTGCATCAGCCAGTCAAACGCCTTGGGCGCGTGGCGCTTGACCATCCACATGCGACGTTCCTTGGCATGGGGCAATACCCAGAAATCGCCTTTTTCGACCGCACGGAGGATGTCATCCGCCACATCTTCAGCGCTGATGGTGGAACGCTTCATCAATTTGTTGACGTTCTGCTGAATGCCGGGGATGTCAGACCGCATGCTGCTGGTCAGGTTGGTATGGAAAAACGCCGGGCACACACAGCTGACGTGAATACCGGAGTCTCTCAGTTCCTGGCTCAGGGTTTCCGAGAGCGCGATCACACCGGCCTTGGATACATTGTAGCTGTCCATCAACGGCGCAAGCATAAGCCCGGCCATGGAGGCGATATTCACAAACGCGCCGGAGCCCTGCTTCTTGAATTGCGGGGTAAAGGCCTTGCAGCCACGAACCACACCCAGCACGTTGATGTCCAGGATCCATTCCCAGTCGGCCATGGTGGTGTCTTCAATGGAGCCTGCGGAGGCGACGCCGGCGTTATTCACTACAACGTCTACCCCACCCCACTTACTGGTCAGGTCTGCACAGATCTTCTCCAGATCCGTCAGCCGGCGCACATCGCACTCAACGAAGTAACCTTCGCCACCGACGTTGTTGATCTCCTGTTCTACGGCAACCCCCTGCTCGGGATTAATGTCACCAATGCAGACCCTTGCTCCCTCTTTGGCATACTTCAAAGCAATCGCCCGGCCCAGGCCACTGGCCCCGCCGGTTATAAATACTCGCTGTGTCATCTGTGTTTCACCGTTGTCTTAGTTATCTGAGTTCGTTCTATCTGAATCCATGCAAGAGCTGGAGCCGGAACGCGCTGAGGCCCGACTCTCAGAGTTCGACTGAGCGGACGGACGGGGCGTTCTGAAACTGTACGGAGCCATGGATGGCGGAGTCCAAGCGTCACATGGATGTGCCGAAGGAGCGTGTTTCAGAATGCCCCGTCCGTCTGCTCACACTCCGAAACTAGCGGGCTCACTTCCGATACTTGGCCAGCTCCAACCGGGCAACCATCGCCCGGTGAACCTCGTCGGGGCCATCGGCCAGGCGCAGTACCCGAGCATAGGCGAACAGCTCGGTCAGTGGGAAGTCGTCATCGCTTACACCGGCGCCACCGTGAATCTGAATGGCATCATCCACAATTTGCTGCAGCATCTTGGGAATCACCGCCTTGATCATCGAAACCTCCTGCAAGGCACCCGAAATACCCTTGGTGTCCAGCGCCCAGGCGCATTTCAATGTCAGCAACCGCGCCTGCTCGATCGACATACGCGCATTGGCAATGATGTCCGGGTTACCACCGAGCTTGGCAATGGGGCGACCGAAGGCCTCGCGGCTGGTGGCGCGTTTGATCAGCAATTCGAGTGTACGTTCCGCGGCACCAATCGCCCGCATGCAATGGTGTACGCGGCCGGGACCAAGGCGGCCTTGTGCGATCTCGAAACCGCGGCCCGGGCCGGCAATGAAGGCGCTCTTTGGCAGGCGCACGTTTTCGAAAGAGACAACGCCGTGGCCATAAGGCTCGTCGTAGGCGCCGAACACGGGCAGCATGCGTTCGATTTTGACGCCCGGGGAGTCCAGCGGCACCAGCACCATGGAGTGACGGCGGTGTTTGTGGGCATCGGGATCGGTCAGGCCCATGAAGATGGCGACCTTGCAGTCCGGGTGGCCAACACCGGTGCTCCACCACTTGCGACCGTTGAGGACAACCTCATCGCCTTCCACGATGGCCGTGGCTTCCATGTTGGTAGCGTCGGAAGAAGCGACGCCCGGCTCTGTCATGCAGAACGCGGAGCGGACCTCACCGCTTTGCAGGCGGGGCAGCCATTCGGCTTTCTGTTCGTCGGAGCCATAGTGGATCAGCACTTCCATATTACCGGTGTCCGGCGCGTTGCAGTTGAATATTTCCGGGGCGATAAAACTGCGGCCGGTTTCTTCGGCAATCAGGGCGTAGTCGGAGTTCAGCAAGCCACAACCGTTCTTTTCGTCCGGAAAGAACATGTTCCACAGGCCCTGGGCCCTGGCTTTTTCCTTCAGTTCCTTGATGACAGGCAGCACGACCCAGCGGTTTTCCTGTGCCATCAGCTCCTTGTGGTACTGCTCTTCAATGGGAAAGATCTCCTCCTTCATGAAGGTTTTGACGCGCTTGAGATAGTCCTGGCCTTTTTCGGAAATATTGAAATCCATCGCCGTATCCTCGTGGTTTGACCGATATGGCACCAGTCTAGATTTCCCCTAACTATTACGCGACTGAATTATTCTTATCCTTTATTATAAGATCTGTTTATTCGCAAACAGGAGGCACTTGTGGCGCTCAACCGGCTGGACCTGAACCTGCTGCACGTATTCGACACCATTTACCGGGAAGGGAGCCTGACCCGGGCGGCCAGGGCCCTGCACCTTACCCAGCCTGCGGTAAGCCATTCCCTGTCACGGTTGCGGGAGCATTTCGATGACCCACTGTTCAGCCGCCAGGGCAACCAGATGGTGCCCACGCCCCTGGCCCGTCGCTTTCTGGAATCCATGCGTCCGGGTTTGACCCAGATACAGAGCGCGGTAAATCAGTTCCACGCCTTCGATCCTGCCAACCAGCGCAAAACCTACTCGCTGGCATTGCGGGACATTCTTGAGTCCACCTTTTTACCAAAGCTGATGGGCCGACTGGAGAGCTATCCGGAGCTGGAGATTGTCAGCCAGAGGGTGCCACGGAGAGACATGGAGACCCAACTGGCAGCAGGAAAGCTGGATTTTGCGGTGGATGTACTGCTGCCGGTCAGCAATCAGACCGCCCATGAGCTTCTGAGACGAGACCGGCTTGTCGTACTGGCAAGAAAGGGGCACCCGCTGATTGGCGGTAAGCTGACCATGGACAAGTACCTTGAGGCAAAGCATGTGCTGGTATCGTCCCGCTCTGAGGGGCCGGGCATCGAGGATTTCGAGCTGTCGCGGTTCGGGGTGCAGCGCAACATCCGGCTGAGGTGCCAGCACTATTACGCCGCCTGCCGGGTAGCAGAAGGAACCGACCTGCTGTTGACCATGCCGGAGAACTACGCCCGCATTATCGCCGAGCGTGCCGACATCGTCATTCACACCGCCCCCGCAGACCTGCCTCCTATCGATGTGCACTTATACTGGCACAAGGCCTATGAACGGGAGCCGGCGCTGATCTGGTTCCGGGAGCAACTGAACAGTATTGCCTGAGTGCGGCTGCTAAAAGGCACCAACCAGCTTCAGGAACCCGAGGAAACCTGCTGCTGTGATGCCCAGCGAGACAGCAACAATACCAAAACCCCACCAGATAGCGGCACCGTCGGACACCGGCGCATCATGGCCCCGCAGTGTGCGGTAGAAAGCCCAGGGGCCGAGGACAAAGGCACCCAGAACCGCGAATACCAGGCCCACACCCACGCCGGCAAAGGTCCAGGTGGCCAGTTCTGTGGCACGGTCGGACACCTGATCTTTGACGCCGTGGCGAAGCAGAAACTGTTTGCAGAAGAACCAGATCAGGGCGAACAGGACAATGACGAAAATGAGTCCGCCAACGATGGTAATCAGGCGATAGAACAAAGTTGATCCTCAGATGCTTTTCTAACAGGGAAAGTAAGGCTCCGGCAGGCACTCAAACCCCGGCTTGGCAAACAGATACCCCTGGAACAGCGTAATACCCTGAGACCGCAGCCAGAAATACTCTTCCTTTTCTTCCACGCCTTCAGCCACGATTCGCCCGCCGAGCTGCGTCATCATTGTAATGATACCAGCTACCACTGCCTGCTTGTTCGGCTCTTTATGAACGTCTCGCACCAGGGCCATATCAAGCTTCAACAGATTTGGCGGACTGGCGATCAGGATGTTGTAGCGCGAATAACCGGCGCCAAAGTCATCCAGGGCCGTATGGAACCCCATCTCCTTGTAGGAATTGATGATATTCACCAGATGATCAAGCGAAGACAGGTCCTCGGTCTCGATCAGTTCAAAAATGATTTTGCGGGTATCAAATTTGTACGTTTGTGCGGCAGCAAGCGTAGTCCTGATGCAATACTCCGGATTGTAGACCGCGTTGGGCATGAAGTTGATGCTCAGCCTGGTTTCCATACCCAGACGTGCTGCAAGCTTTACGGCTTTTACCCTGCATATCTGGTCAAAGGAGTAGCGGTTTTTCTCGTTCACCTTCGAGAGAACACTGTATGCCCCCTCGCCCTCTGGCCCCCTAACCAGGGCTTCGTAGGCGTAGACGCTCTCGCTGGTGATATCCACGATCGGCTGGAAAGCGAAGGTAAACGCAAAATCGAGGCCTTCTCCACAAGCGCATTGCTCGCAATGAGACTCATCAAACAGAACGGCAGGCTTATTATCCACTCAAACTCCAGACCAATTTAACGGCTCAATAGTCATAACAACACATCCTAAAGCAATAAATTGAACTATAGCCATCAAACCATTGCCGGTGAAAGCTATGTCTTGTTAAATCGTGTGGATTCCTTGTGTCACATGACTACACTGAAGCACACAACTTTCGATACGTACAAAGCGACCCGAAGGAGTATCCTGAATGGCCCAGAAAATCCGTATTGCCGTCACCCCCGGTGATGGAATCGGCCCTGAAGTGGTTGCCGAGGCAGTGCACTGCCTGGAAGCATTGAGGTCTCGCCACAATCTTCCCCTGGAGTGGACCCGCTTCCCCTGGCCATCCCACGCCTGGCACGAAGAAAACGGGGAATCCATGCCCGCCGATGCTCTCGACCAGTTGCAAAAGTACGATGCCATTCTTCTGGGTGCGCTGGGCGATCCCGGTCCGGTTGATGACCCTGACCGTTACCTGTTGCCTGACAGCATTTCCCTGGCACCACTACTGGACATGCGTAAAGGGTTTGACCAGTGGGTCTGCGAACGGCCTGCCAGGCTTCTTCCCGGTGCCCGTCAGTATCTGGCCGACGAACGCGCCAAAGACATTGATATGCTGGTGATCCGGGAAAACAGCGAGGGCGAGTATGTGAGCCAGGGCGGCCGACTTCGCAAGGGCACACCGGACGAAGTCGCTACCCAGATGGAGGTGTTCACCCGCCGCGCCACCGACCGGATAATCCGCTATGGTTTCGAGCAGGCCCGCCTGCGTGCGGCTGCCCGTGCTGAAGAAGCCAGAACCCGTCATTTCAAGACACTGGATGGCAAAACCTGCGAAAGCCAGGTGTGCATCGTTACCAAACGCAATGCACTACGCTACTGGGGCGATATGTACACCGAGGCCTTCGAGGAGATGGCCAGGGAATATCCGGATGTAGCAACACACCATGAACTGGTGGACGCTGCCTGTATGAAGTTTGTCCAGGCCCCCTGGGCCTTCGATGTGGTGGTTGCCAGCAACCTTCAGGGCGACATACTGACCGATCTGGCCGCTGTGCTCTCCGGTGGCATGGGCGTAGCCCCCTCCTGCAACCTGAACCCGGACGACCCCGACATGCCGTCCATGTTTGAGCCAACCCACGGCAGCGCGCCGGACATCGCCGGCCAGGGGCTCGCCGACCCGACCGCCATGCTGTTTACCACGGCACGCATGCTGGACTGGCTGGGGCGTAACAACCCTGCAGTCGCTGCCGCAGGCCGGGAGTTATTTGATGCCGTCGCTGCCGACCTGGCCGAGAATGCCGGTGCCAGACGAGGCACCCAGGAAATTGGCAAGGCTGTCCGCGACCGCCTGAAATGACTACTCGGCCATAACAAACTCAAGCCGCCCGGGCGCTACCCGCACGCCCATGGGGACCATTCCGAACATCCGCTGGGTGAAGTCCTTTTCATCCAGCCGGTAGACCGGCATGGTTTCCAGCATCTGGGCAACTGCCCGCATAACCGTGTCCGTTACGGGCTTCAGGTCGCCCTTAAAAAACGGCGACTCAATGCTGCTCTCGAGCAATTGCAGGCGGCGAATGTAAATGGCCTTCTCTTCGCTGTCGTAGACCGGAGCCCCCTCCACTTTCAGGGCAATATCCACAGGCAGCTTTGCCAACAGGGCATTCAGGGACACCTGGCCGCGCAAATCAATCACCGCTACGTCACGACCATCCGGCCCCAGGGTGATGTCCGCATTGCTCAGGTTAAGGCTCAGTGGTGAGCCACTTTGCAACTGCTGGCGGTCAAACTCGCTGACCGTGTCCTGAAGGTGTCGCTCCAGTGTTGCCTCGGATATGGAATAGGGAGACAGACTGGCACAGCCTCCCAGTAACGCGAGGGAAATCAGCATGACAACCGACATGAGTCGGGAAGGGGTGGTGAACATCAGGGCAATCTCCTTATTCGTTCTCGGCCCGGACATCCACCGTTGGTGTCAGATTCTCGTCCAGGACCACATGAACCACGATGGGCTGGCAGCACACCTGGCAATCCTCTACGTACTCCTGATCAGCCACTGAAGGGTCGACGCTGATGTCCAGCGTCTCCCAGCAGTAGGGGCATTGGATGAGCACCGAGTCCAGGGCTGACATGGCGGTCAGAACTGCTGTTTCGCCATCCAGGGGATAATCCTGTCGAACGCCTCCTCCAGCTTCTCACAGGTGGTCGAGAAGCTGATACGGACGGCGTTGGTGCAGGCTTCACCGAATGCATCACCGGGAACCAGGCAGACGCCGGTTTCCTTGAGCATCCGCAGTGCCAGATCAGATCCGTCCACATGGGGTGGCAGATCCGGGAAGGCAAAGAAGGCACCTCCAGGCTTGTAACCGGTCATGTAGGGAGTCTGGTCGATCAGCTCTACCACCTTGTCCCGGCGCTCACGGTAGATGTCCACCATGTTCCTGACGCACTGCTGGTCGCCTGTCAGGGCGGCCACACCGGCAAACTGTGAGGGCGTGTTTGCCACCGACGTGGTGAACATGTGGAACCGGCGGAGGGATTTGATGGCAGCCTGGCTTGCAATCACCCAGCCTACCCGCAGCCCTGCCATACTGTAGGTCTTGGAGAAACTGCTGATGCACATGATGTTATCCAGGTCCATCGAGCAGTTGAGTACGCTGGCGAAGTCATCATCGTCGAAAATCAGATGATCGTAGACCTCATCCGCGTATACCTGAATACCACGGTAGGCACACTCTTCAAGAATGGTCTCTATGGTGCTGCGGGGGTAAACAGCCCCCGTGGGGTTATTCGGATTGTTGAGGATCAGGGCAAACGTACGAGACCCCATGGCCCTGATGACTTCATCGGGATCCAGTTGGTGATCGTTTTCAGCGCGGGTGGGAACGAATTTCACCTCACCGCCGTTCATGCGAATCAGGGGCGCATAAAGCAGGAAGGAAGGATCCGTCACAATGAACTGACGCCCGGGAGCGGACGTGGCCGAAATCGCCAGGTACATGGCCTCGGTGGCGCCACTGGTGATCAGGATATTGTCCCGCGTCAGCTTGCGATCGTAGCGGGCCCCGTAATAATCGCGCAGTGCTACCAGTAGCTCAGGTAGCCCTGCATCCATGGTGTAGCCTGTCTGCCCGGCGTTAAGGGCATCGATATAGGCATCGATAACATGCTTGGGTGTTGGCAGATCCGGCTGACCGATAGAAAGATGAATGACATCCTTCATGGTGGCCGCCATATTCACCATGCGACGAATGCCCGGCACCGGAACCGCCTGCATCGCAGGGTTCCAACTGGCCTTGTTCTTCCGGTATTTCACTTTACGCGGTTTGGTCTGGCCGGTTTCTTTATTGGCGGCTTCTGCCATAAAACACCTCCTGAAACGGGGCAAAAAATAGATACCCCTGCAGGTTAGCCAGTAAACAGGGGGCGTACAAGACATTAAACAGAAAGATTCAACAGATAAACTGAAAGGCTGCCAGCGCCGTCATTACAGGGTCTACGACCTTTATCCTATAACGGCTCAGGTTGACCAGCCCACAGTCAGATACCAGACTGTAAGCCTGACATCCGGACTGTCGATTCCCGCGACCGGACGCGGACAAACAGCATGGCGGAGGACAGATGACCCAACACAGCAAACCGGTTGTGACCGTTCTGACAGCACCCGGAGAGAAAGAACCTCCCGGCATGGATGCACTGAGGGCACGGGCAGAGGTTCGCTTTGCCTCTGACGAGCCTACCCTGCGAGATACCCTGCCGGGCACCGACGTGATGATGGTGACGGACTTCCGCACTGAGGCACTGGCTGCCGCCTGGCCGTCGGCGGACAAGCTGAAGTGGATTCACGCCACCAGTGCCGGTGTGGATGCGTTGATGTTTCCTGATCTGATCAAAGGCGATGTCATCGTTACCAACGCCCGGGGCATTTTTGACAGAACCATTGCCGAATACGTGCTGTGTACCATCCTGATGTTCGCCAAGGATTTCCCTCGCTCACTGAAGCTCCAGTCCGAACACAAATGGCAGCACCGGGATACCGAGAGAGCCGAAGGCAAGCAGGTGCTCATCGTTGGCGCCGGCTCCATTGGCGGCCAGATCGCCCGGCTGTGCAAGGCGGCCGGCCTGAAGCCCCACGGCGTTGCTCGCAAGCCTCGCCATGACGACCCTGATTTCATTGCAGTACACGGCAATGACGATCTGACCGAACAACTGGGCCTGGCGGATTTTGTCGTGATCGCCGCCCCGCTCACCCCACAGACCGAAGGCCTGTTCGACGAGAAAGCATTCAAGGCCATGCGCACATCTGCCCGCCTGATCAACATCGGCCGTGGCCCGGTGGTGAAAACCGACGACCTGATTACCGCCCTGAACAACGGCGATATCGCCGGCGCTGCCCTGGACGTTTTCGAGGAAGAGCCCCTGCCGGCGGATCATCCGCTATGGGACATGGAGAACGTGATTATGACCGCGCACATGTCCGGGGATTTCATTGGCTGGAAACGGGCGTTGACGGACCAGTTTCTTGAGAACCTGGACCGGTGGCACAAGGGCCAGGAATTGTTCAATTTTGTGGACAAGAAGTTGGGGTATGCGAGTAAGTGAGTGGGTTGGAGTACGACGGTAATTGAGGTGTCGGATTACGCCTTCGGCTAATCCGACCTACATGAGACGCAGGCCCGGAACGAAGGTCGGATTAGGCGAAGCCGTAATCCGACAAAACCAAACCTCCTTCAATAAAACCTTCAAACCAATCAGCTACCCGACAACGACGTATCCGAAGGATCAATCTCCATCTGCTGAATCGCGATCACCGCCTGGGTCCGGTTACGAACCCCCAGTTTCCGGAACACCGCCGTAATATGCGCCTTGATGGTGGCCTCCGACACATCCAGATCGTACGCAATCTGTTTGTTCAGAAGCCCCTCGGCCAGCATACCCAGCACCCGGAACTGTTGCGGTGTCAGTGACGCCAGCTTCTCGGAAAAATCCGTCATGTCCGAATGCATGCGCTCGATCTTGTCCGCCACACCTTCCGGCAGCCAGACGTCCCCTTCCAGGACTGCCTGAATCGCCTCGGTAATGGTCGGCAATGGCGCGGACTTCGGAATGAAGCCCGACGCCCCGTAGTCGATCGAGCGGCGCATTACCTGCATCTCTTCCGATCCTGACACCACCACCACCGGCAACCCCGGATACTGCCCGCGCATGAACACGAGCCCGGAGAAGCCATGGGCGCCCGGCATGTTCAGATCCAGCAACACCAGATCCGCATCCGGGTGCGACTCCACCGCCGCCTGCAGCGCCTTGATGCTGTCCACTTCCACTGTTCTGGCATCAGGTACCGCCTGATTGACCGCCTGCTTCAGAGCTGCTCGAAACAGCGGGTGATCATCGGCGACGATAATGGTTTGTGTCATTCAACAGATTCCTCACAGGTGCATAGCCTGATCACAGACAGGCCTTACTTGTTCGCACGACCGCTGATCAGGTCATCCACCACACCCGGATCCGCCAGCGTGGAAGTATCGCCCAACTGGTCGTGCTCGTTAGATGCAATCTTACGCAAAATCCGACGCATAATCTTGCCAGAACGGGTTTTTGGCAGTCCCGGTGCCCACTGGATCACGTCCGGAGATGCGATTGGACCAATCTCCTTACGCACCCACTGTACCAGCTCCTTCTTGAGCTCGTCGGAAGGTTCCTCACCGTGAACCAGGGTGACATAGACATAGATGCCCTGCCCCTTGATTTCGTGCGGATAGCCTACCACCGCGGCCTCGGCAACCTTGTCGTGGGATACCAGGGCACTCTCGACCTCGGCGGTACCCAGACGGTGGCCAGACACGTTCAACACGTCGTCCACGCGGCCGGTAATCCAGTAATAACCGTCTTCGTCACGGCGGGCACCGTCACCGGTAAAGTACATGCCCTTGTAGGTGCTGAAGTAGGTTTGCTTGAAGCGCTCATGGTCACCATAGATGGTGCGCATCTGGCCGGGCCAGCTGTCAAGGATAACCAGGTTACCCTCAGTCTTGCCTTCCAGGATGTTGCCATCGTTGTCCACCAGCGCAGGCTTAACGCCGAAGAACGGCACTGTGGCCGACCCTGGCTTCAGGTCGATAGCGCCGGGCAGCGGCGAAATCAGGATGCCGCCGGTTTCTGTCTGCCACCAGGTGTCGACAATCGGGCACTTGCTGTTACCGATAACGCGGTGGTACCACTCCCAGGCTTCGGGATTGATCGGTTCACCCACGGAGCCCAACAGGCGCAGACTTTCGCGGGTAGTGCCGTCCATGCAGGACTCGCCTTCCGCCATCAGGGCGCGGATGGCGGTGGGCGCGGTGTAGAGGATATTCACCTTGTGCTTGTCCACCACCTGACCCATGCGGGAGGTGTCCGGGTAGTTGGGCACACCCTCGAACAGCACGGTGGTTGCACCGTTAGCCAGCGGGCCATACAGAATATAGCTATGGCCGGTGACCCAGCCGAAGTCTGCTGTACACCAGTAAACGTCGCCGTCGTGGTAATCGAACACGTATTCGTGGGTCATGGAGGTGAAGACCATGTAACCACCCGTGGTATGCAGCACGCCTTTCGGAGCGCCGGTGGAGCCTGAGGTGTAGAGCATGAACAGCGGATCTTCCGCGTTCATTGGCTCGGCAGGACAATCCGTAGACGCGCCCTTCATCAGCTCTTCATAGCTCTGGTCACGGCCATCTTTCCAGGGCACATCGCCACCGGTGCGCTTGACCACAATTACCTTGTCGACGTCAGCACCGGCTTCATTATTGAGTGCCGCGTCCACATTCTTCTTCAGCGGAATCTTGCGGCCACCGCGAACGCCTTCATCAGCGGTTACGACAAAGCGGGATTTGCCGTTGGCAATGCGGGCGCCGAGTGCTTCCGGCGAGAAACCACCGAAGACAACAGAGTGGATCGCACCGATACGGGCACAAGCCAGCATGGCAACACCGGTTTCCACGATCATGGGCATGTAAATGGTGACCACATCGCCTTTCTTGACGCCCTGATCTTTCAGGACGTTGGCGAACTTGCAGGTTTCTTCGTACAGTTCGCGGTAGGTCACATTACGGGAATTGGCGGGGTCATCACCTTCGAAAACAATCGCTGTCTGGTCACCGCGCTTTTCCAGGTGACGGTCGAGGCAGTTGGCGGCCGCATTCAGCTGGCCGTCTTCAAACCACTTGATGGAGAGGTTGTCGTAATCGTACGTGGTGTTTTTCACCTTGGAGTACGGCTTGATCCAGTCAAGGCGTTTGCCGTGTTCGGCCCAGAAGGTTTCCGGGTCGTCTACCGACTGGCGATACATTTTCTCGTACTGATCCCGGTTCAGCAGGGCCCTTTTGGCCACATCCGGGCTTACCGGATAAACCTGTTTATCAGTCATTGTGCTCCCCCTTTAGTTAGAGTCTGTTGTCATTATCGGTTTTGTAATGTAGAGCGTGCGGGCAAAAAAGCCCTGAAGACGGATACCCATAGTTCAACATGCGTGCCAGTGAACAATGAATTAGACTAACGTCCTAATGCGCCAGCACTTTTAGCCAGAATGACGACTTCACAAGGGGTGACGCTGTTGTTCAGGAACCTGCCATAAAGGATAGACCCACTGGCAGAAACAACAAGTGAAAAGCGGATCCCCGGGAGGCGGGGATCCGACATCCTGCAGGTTTTACGCTGCTTTCTTTCGGGGCTGGGCGGCGCGCAGGCTATACAGCTTGCGTTCATTGAGGGCGTAACGATTGAGCCCGCCCAGGTGAATCTTGCGCAGGTAGAGTTGCCAATCAATCTGGCGAGCATCCACCGGAAACAACACCCGGTCCAGTTCGCCCATACGGGAGGCCAGCGCTATCAGTCCATCGTTGCGGAAAACATAATCCGGCGCCGTGTAAAACCCGAAGATGGTGGCCAACGACCGGGTCGTATCCAGGTTTTTCAGAACTTTCAGCTCCCGGTTCTGGCCCGCCAGCCTCAGCGCCTTGCCGGCGATGGACAACGGCAGTCGCATACCACCCACCACCACATCGAACAGTTTGCGGTTTACGGCAATAAAAGGCTTGGTGGGCTGGCGATAGAACAACTGTTCATAGTCAGCGTAGTTGGACTTCGCCTCGGCCATCAGGTGGTCAATGAACTTACCCAGTGAAATCGGATTGGAACTGCCGCTGCAACACTGGTAAATCCGTCGCTGGGCCGGCTCTGTCATCGCTTCAGCCAGGGACAGGATGATGCTGTTGGCAACCAGGTCCACCGGAATCACATCAATGATGCCACTGCGTTTGCCGGGGAACAGCGACACCTTGCCTCGGGCATAAGCCAGAATAATGGCATCGGCAACCTTCACACCCTCAATCCAGCCAGGCGAAGGCTCTTCCAGGGCGCTCTCGATAATGGATGGGCGTACGATGGTCAGTGACCGGCCTGACAGCGCCTTCATCAGCAACTGCTCGCCAAGCCACTTGGTAAAGGTATAGGTATCGCTCCAGCCGTAAATGTTGGCTTCGCGAATCCCCAGGTCCACCAGTTTCTTTTCAAGCAGTTTGCCGGAATAACGGGAGCGAACATCGGCAATCTTGTCCTGCAGCAGATGCACCAGCTCATCAATTTCATAGTAACCATCGGTACTGCGGGGAATGGCATCGCCGGCAGGCTTGATAACGGATTCGGTCACCGGCCCGGAGTTCTTGCCATTCACGTAACAGGTGGATACCTGGATCACGGCCATCTTACTGTTCAGCCTTGCCAGGGCCGCCACATTCTCCAGGCACAGGGTGTTGATTTTCAGCGCCTTATCGAGTTCTTCCCGGAAGTTGACGCTGGCCGCGGAATTGATAAAGGCATCGACCTGGCCGGCAAGCGCCTGGAAGCGGTCCGGCGTCAGGCCGAATCGGGGCTCCGTGACCTCACCGGTAATGCAGTGAACGCGGTCTTCCAGAAAATTCTCGAAGGCTTCGTTATCGTCTTGCCGGAGACGTTCGAATACCGACGAACTGGCAATCTCGTTGTTAAAACGCTCCCGGGCTACTGGGTAGCGCTTGTTGCCCCGTATAAGAAGGTGTATGCCGCCGATATCGGGTACCGCACGGATCAGCTTTTCCAGCACTACCTTACCGAGAAATCCTGTAGTACCGGTGACAAGCACGTGTTTGCCGCGAAGCTGTTCAAGAACGCCGGACGCCGACGTTCCGGTCTGTAGGTGCTGTTTTTCCATGGCGTGAACTCCTTCTCGTAGTCACTGTGCAGCCAATAAGTGCAGTTGGTTTCAGATTAAAAATAACGGTTTCCTGACCACTGCATATTGCGGGCCACGATTCCGGGGAATAAGGTCAATATTTGCACAGACGCCATTACAGTGCGGTGACACACTGCAAAGTTACGCTACAAAGAACGTAAAAAAAATGACAATAATATAAGGTGATTTCCTGGAATAAAGAAGAGACAAAAAACAGTCAGGATCCGTTCCTGTCAGTATCCGCCAGGGACCGTAACAACTGATCCAGGGAAATATCGGAAGGCTGCTCCTTGAGCGCTCTCACCAGCCGGCTCTGGTCGCCAAAGCTGATACGGTCATAGTAGGGCTCACGCCCCCTTCCGGGCCCGCCCTGCTGCGCCCTGTTCTTGACTGAGTCGTGCTGAATGGAATCGCGCTGGACAGAGTCCGGATCAATCTGGCTGGCTACGTGGTGAAGGTGGGTGGCCAGATGGGCCCGCTGATCCTTGCCAAGCCGTTCCCAGTCGAGAGCGGCCAGGCCTGTCTGGAGGATTTCGATCGTGTCTGCATCCATAGTGCGCCCCAGCAGTGCAAAAAAGCCATTGAACGCTTCATAACGCAGCAAGGCCGCATCATTGCTATTGGTCAGCACTTTGCCAATATCGGCGATCAGTCGCTTACATTCCGCCGCTGGATCCACTGGCTGGCCGGGGTCACTATTAAGAGTGGCCGGAGCAGATTCCCCCGGTGCCGTCGATACCCGGTGCCAGTAGGCTGCAATCCCGGCCTTTCGCGGGGGAAGCTGGCGTAACCGCACATTCAGCATGTCGGAGAGCGTACGAAACTGGCGACAGGACGGGTCCGAAGGCGGCATCAGAGCCACCGGGCGCTGGTTCAGTACAGACTGGCGCAGCGTTTCATCCCGCCAGACAGCCCCCAGGTAATGCAACGACACCCCCAGATGGCGTTGAGCGGCAGCGTCCAGGCGCTGAAAAACGGACCTTGCCTGGCTGGCGCCCTGAGCCATATTGACCAACACACTGGGCGTCCTTCGATAGCCACGGCGAATCAGCAACTTGATCAGCGAAAACGCATCCGTCAACGAAGCGGGATCGGGCGTGACCACCAGGCAGGCCAGCTCTGCAGCAGCAATCATGTGCATGCCTGTCTTCTGCAAGCCGGATGCGGTGTCGGTTATCACGTAATCGTAATCTTTCTCCAGCCGGGAGAGCGCCCTGAGAACACGCAGGCTTTCATCCGCAGCCATCTCCACACACTGCTCCACTCCGGACGCACCAGGAATGATATGTAGCCCCCACTCTGCCTCCATAATGACATCGCGAAGGCCACACTCCCCGGCCATCACATTGGCCAGGGTCCGCGTCGGATACCGCCCCAGCATAATGCTGACATTGGCAAGGTCAGTGTCACCGTCCAGCAGCAGAACCCTGTATCCCTCACGGGCGAGGGTAAGAGAAAGGTTGAGTGCGACGGATGTTTTACCCACACCTCCCTTGCCACCGGTAATCGCCAGTGTTCTGGGTTGGCTCTGGTGCTGCCTGGCTGTGAGGGAGTCCATCATGAATTCTTATAAGGCGCCGTCTGACCCGCTGACTGGCACAATTTCGGGGAATTTTGTGCACTGCGTCAAAGTGTAACCCGGACAGTGCTCTAACTGTAGCCAAAAACGTGCTATCTGATCGCGCAAAATGAACGCATCGACTACATTATATCTGTAAAAAGTTTACACACATCACAAGGCGGGTAATACTCTGCCCAAAAAAGGACCAATAACTGTTTAATATAGTCAGCTTATTGTCTAAGCTCAGATCCGATGTTTTTTCATGAACAAACTGTCAGAATCTAACGACTAATCAGGTATTGCACACAGGCAGGCTTATGCAGATTGCCCCTGACATACAGTTACCAAGTCTCCCGGAGGTTACCCTCAGGGCGCTGGAGGCCTGTCATCAGGACGAGAGCTACCGCAGGATTAGTGACATTGTTTCTGCCGACACTGCGCTGGTGTCACGGGTGCTGGCGCTCGCCAACTCGGCGCTTTACGGCGCCGTCGCCGAAATTCGCTGCATAGACCAGGCCCTGTTGCGACTCGGAACGCGCCGCTTTCACACCCTGGTACTGACTGCCGCGCTGCGACAGATCCTGTATGAACTCGGGGCAGACCAGTGGCAGCAACTCAGGGATTTCTGGCGACACTCACTGACAACAGCCCTGACGGCCCGTGCTCTGGCAACGCTGACACGCTACCCCGAACCCGACCAGGCTTTCATGCTCGGCATGCTTCACAACGTGGGCGAATTGATTGCTCTCAAGACGCCGCCGGGAGATACGCAACAGTATTATTTCGACCATCAGGCCGACATCGCTGCGGAGCTGGTCAGCTCCTGGGGCCTTGGCCCCATGGCCGCCGACGCCATGCGCTACCAGCAGGCCATGCCCACAGAGATCCGCGACGCGGGCCACCTGGTCAAACTGATCAGCCTTGCCACAAGGCTGGCGCAGTCCGATGCCGCGGGTATCGCCGCCGCCGGCACCATTTTCGGACTGAACGAAGAACTGACGCGGGAAATCAACCGGCGCATTGACCAGGAAGTCAGTGGCGTGGCCGAGTCCCTTGGTATACCGTTGTCCGATGAATACGATGCCAGCCACTCCAACCACAAACTCAAGCAGACAATACTGAAACAGGCCATGGCCAACCAGGCCCTGGACCTGTCGCCGATACGCGGCAGCGCTCAGGAGTACCTGGCCGCAACGGTCAACAGCCTGACGCTGATCACCGGCCTGCCGGCACTGTATTTTGGCCAGGCCGGTGATGGCCTGACCCTGCTGTCTGCCAGCAACGGCGACATCCCCGATCTCACGGTTGCCAGCGGGCCAGCCACCAGTGTGCTGACCGAAGCTTTCACCAGTGGCGTTGCCCTTTGCCTGGACGACCGTTCGCCGACGGTGCTGGACCGGCAATTGCTGTCCCTGCTGAAGACCCCCTCACTGGTGGCCATTCCCGTTAATGGTGACGAAGACTGCGTCGGGGTCTTTGCCGTAGGTACCGATAACGATAATTCCGGGCAGACCGAAGAACTGGGACAACTGTTCAGCGAAAAGCTGTCGCAAGCGGTGGCTACCCTGTTGGCCGACAGTGACGATAACCAGCAAAGCATCGACGCTGAGCTGACCCGCGACGCTATCCGCCGCCAGGTTCACGAAGTCAGCAATCCGCTGACCATCATCCGGCAGTATATTTATCAGTTGAGAAACCGGCTTGACGATGACGAGGTTCAGGAGGAGCTGGATGTTATCCGGGATGAACTGGACCGTGCCGGCGATCTTCTACTGCAGATCAGCCGCACCCCGGGCTATGACTCTCCGGAGATGCCCGCGGCCTGTAATCTGAACGATGAACTGCGAACACTACGGGACCTGCTGGAAGACAGTCTTTTCAGCGGCGACGAAAAAACATTGACCCTGGATCTTTGCGACGAACCGACCGATGTTTCAGTTCCGCGCGCGGTGATCCGGCAAGTGGTGATCAACCTGGTCCGCAATGCAGCCGAGAGCCTGTCCGAGGGTGGCGACGTATCTATCCACACCCTGGCTCCTGTCTGGCAAAGCGGAAAAACCTGGGTTGAACTGGAGATAGCGGATACAGGCAAAGGAATTCCTGCCGACATCCGCAACACCCTGTTTTCTCCGGTTCGATCCACCAAAGGCAAGGGCCACAGCGGCCTCGGCCTGAGCGTGGTAAAACAACTCATTGATGACATGGAGGGCATCATTAATTGCCGCACAGGGCGTGGAGGGACAGCATTCCGAATACTGTTCCCCTCGGCGGCAAATAACAAAAACGATGACGAATGACGAAAAGCGACGGGCGTAAATAATGAAACCTTCGAGCACCGAATGGACCACCGGCAACGGCGCAAAGGCACGTATTCTTGTCGTCGATGACGACCCGAGACTGCTATCCGGCCTGGCATCACTGCTCAAGGGCAAGGGGTATGACGTCACCGAGGCAGAAGGCGGCCGCATGGCTTACCGGATTCTCGAGACTGAATCCTTTGATCTGGCGATGCTGGATCTGCGCATGCCTGATGTGGATGGATTCGATGTCATGGAGCGGCTGTCATCAGAACAGCCAGACTGTGGTGTGATCGTTGTCAGCGGGGAAAGCTCGTTCAGTTCCGTCAGTCGGGCCCTGCGCAGGGGTGCACTGGACTACATCCGCAAGCCTTTTGACCCGGAAGAACTGCTGACGACTGTAAACAGCGTTCTGGGCAAGCGCTCGCTGATGCGCGCCCATGAACACATACGCATGCGCCTGGAGAAGTCGGAAGAACTTCACCGTTACATCGTCAACAGTTCCCCCGACATTGTGTTCATGCTCGATGGCGACGGCCATTTCTGCTTTGTGAACAGCAAGATTGAAAGCCTGCTGGGCTACCAGCCCACCGAGCTCTGTGGCCGGCACTTTCGCCACATACTGGACGACCGGGACATTGCCAGGGGCACCTATGCCCTCAAGGGCCCCAATATTTCCGCGGACAACCCCCGCACCCTGGAAGTACGCCTGAAAACCCGGGGCAGCCGCAAGGCCAACCGGCATTTTGAAATCACCGCCTTCCCCATCGACCCGGAAACCTGGCCCCACTCCAACGACGAAGATGGCAAGTATGCCAGCCGGGAAGCCCGTTATTACGGCACCGCGCGCGATGTTACCGAGCGCAAGGAAGCAGAAGCCTTTATCAACTTCCAGGCCTATCACGATCTGCTGACCCGACTGCCCAACCGTGCCCTGTTCAAGGACCGGCTTGATCTGGCGATTACCCATGCCCGCCGCAGTGAACAGAAACTGGCGGTGATGTTTCTCGACCTGGACCGCTTCAAGGTCATTAACGACACCCTGGGCCACGCCATGGGCGACCGCCTGCTGCAGGCGGTGACCCAGAGGCTGGAACGCTGCCTGCGCAAGGGCGACACCCTGTCCCGCTTTGGCGGGGATGAATTCACCCTCCTGCTACCATCGATCCACAGCCATGAAGATGCCCGGCAGATTTCCAAGAAACTGATCAAGGCCCTGCGAGCGCCATTCCAGCTGGGTGATCACGAGGTGTTTGTTGGCGTGAGTATCGGCATCGCCATCTATCCGGAAGCGGGTGAGTCGATGGACCACCTGATCCAGAATGCCGACATCGCCATGTACCATGTCAAAGCCCGAGGAAAGGACGGGTATCGTTTCTACTCCGAGAGCATGAGCATTGATACCGCCAACCGCCTGAACCTGGAGCGGGACCTGAGGCTGGCGCTTGAGAGAGACGAGCTGCGGGTGTTCTACCAGCCCCAGGTTTGCTCCACCAGCAACCGGATAGTGGGTCTGGAAGCACTTGTACGCTGGCAGCATCCCGAGCGTGGCTTGCTTTACCCACGTGACTTCCTGCCCCTGGCGGAAGAAACCAAACTGATCGCCAAACTCAGCGAATGCGTACTGGACCGGGCCTGTCGCGATGTCGGCCAATGGATCCGTGATGGCCACAGCGACCTGCGGCTGGCTGTGAACCTGTCACCGGTGCAGGTGGAACATCCACGCTTTGTTGAGACTCTGATGGAGCAGATCCACGCCCATGGGTTTCCACCGGAAAACCTGGAAATCGAAATCACTGAAAACGTGATCATGAACGATCTTGAGCAGATCAGTCAGAAACTCCGTGAATTGGCTGCATTAGGCGTCAGGATCGCGATTGATGATTTCGGCACCGGCTACTCCTCCCTGAACTACATCCACCGCCTGCCCATCCACACCCTGAAAGTGGACCAGTCCTTCGTCAAGGCCATTCGCAGTGGCGAGGACGGCGCCTGCATCGTCAATGCGATCGTTGCCATGGCCCATGGCCTGAAGCTGGAAATCGTCGCAGAAGGCGTGGAAACCGACGAACAACTGGCCTACCTCAAAAGCCTTGGCTGCCACCAGGTTCAGGGCTTCTTCTATGGCCCGGCGCGGCCGGCCGATGTCATCGAGAAAACCCTCGGCCACATTCCTGCCCGCGCCGTCGCATTCTGACCTGCCGAAATAACCGATACTCCATTGTCGGACACTCTGATCTAAAATGTTGATCTGGTTTGCAAAGTGTTGCTGTTCGTTACTTTATGTATCCGAAAATGCGCATCACTGCACATAATTCCCCCATCGGCTTCTCTAAGCTCAAATCCATCAGGTGCTTCCATCGAATTCACCACACGGTGAACCAACCATTACAAGAACGATGGAAGCCTCCACTGGATATGGACAGGCAGAAGTCACCATGCACGACAAATACAAATACATTGGTCCGGTTTACGATTTTCTGAGCAACCTCTATAGCGGCAAGAACATCCACCGCTGCAAGACCGCCATGCTTGATGTGGAAACCGTCCAGCCCGGTGACCGCATCCTGTTTGCCGGAGTCGGCCATGGTCGTGATGCCATCCGCGCAGCAGAGCTGGGCGCCGATGTCACCGTAGTGGACCTGTCTGAAACCATGTTGCGAAAGTTCGCAGAAGCCCAGGAAAAAGAGGCCCCACACCTCACTATCCGCCGTATTCACAGCGACATCATGAAAGTGGATGACTACGAGCACTACGACATGGTGGTGGCCAATTTTTTCCTCAATGTGTTTGACGAAGAGATGATGGTGCGGGTGCTGGAGCACCTGATCCGCCTGGGCAAAGCCGACGCCAGGGTTGTAGTTGGCGACTTCTGTTACCCCACCGGCAACCTTGTCGCCCGCCTGTTCAAGAAGATGTACTGGTACATGGCCGTTTTCATCTTCTGGCTGTTTGCCAACAACGCTTTCCACAAGATCTACAACTACCCCGAGCACATGCAGCGTCTTGGCCTTCAGGTTACCGAGAAGAAGCACTTCAAGCTGCTGAACATGAACTGCTACTGGTCAATTCTGGGACAGAAACAGGCGTAGCCAGCAGTCCTCGCGCCAATTAAAAAACAACAACCGGGGGAGCAACACCATGTCAGATCAGATTCTTTCGCTCGACGGCATCCAGTCGCTGGATGAGTGCGCCTTTACCTTCCCGGAACGTGTCGGTTACCTGAAGAAGTACGGCACCCACTCCCAGTCATTTTCCACGCTGCAGCCGGGCATGCAGTATTTCGACGTCCCCGGCATCGGCTACCTGGCTTACATGCGCAAGTGGGGCGGAACCTTTGTTCTGTCTGACCCGGTCACCGCGCCGGAGCACTTTGAACTCGTCCTGGAAAAGTTCCATCAGCGCTTCCCCAACGCCTGCTATATTCAGGTGTCCAAACCGGTTGTGGATTATCTCTATCGCCGATTCGGCCTGTATGGCACCCAGTTTGGCAGCGAGGCCCGCATCAACCTGAAAAACTGGTCCCTGACCGGCAAGAAGAAGCAGATTCTGCGCACCGCCCTGAACCAGGCCGAGAAGAACAGCATCACTGTCAAGGAGCGCTTCAGCGACGACCATACGCGGGAAATTTCCGACGCCTGGATTCGCACGCGCAAATGCAAGAGCAAGGAAATCCGTTTCCTCATTCGCCCCATGGAGATGGAATACCGGGAAAACGAGCGTCACTTCTATGCCTACCAGGATGGCAAGGCCGTGGGCTTTATCTATTTTGACCCCATCTACCGCAACAACGAGATCATCAGCTACGTGCCCAATATTTCCAGGGCCAATGCCGATTTCCGTCAGGGTATTTTCTACACTCTGATGGCTCATGCCATGGATGTGTTCAAGGCCGAAGGTGTGCCCTTCCTGGATCTGGGACTGATCCCGCTGTCACTGGACCGGGCTACCGAGCACCAGGAAAGCCGCCTGCTCAAGCGCATCATGCACGGGCTGTATGAGAAGGGTAATTTCCTCTACAACTTCAAGGGGCTGGAGTTCACCAAGTCGAGGTTCCGTGGCGAAAATTTCAAGACCTATTGCTGCCACCGTCGCTCATTACCAGCGCTGGAATTCCTGGCAATGTTCAAACTGACCCGGCTGCTGTAACAGGCTCAACCGCAGCCGGCCACTGCCCCCGGATATCTGTGCCGCCCAGGCCAAGCTGATCAAGGAACACACCCAGGCCACCTGGCGCCTCACCCGTGAACAGAGCTGCCTCAACAGGCCTCTTATCAATCGGGCACTTCAGGCTGTCAGCCGCATGACCCTGCTGTTCCAGTAGCCAGGCTGCGCGGCGGGCAATGGCATCACCGGAATCCACCCAGTATTTCACCTCTGGCAATTGCGCTTTTAACAGGTCCCCGATCAAAGGGTAATGGGTACAGCCCAGCACCACCGTATCCACCCCCGCCTCACGAAACGGTTGTAGCGCTTCTGATAACAACGCCTCAGGGACCGGCACACCGGTGACAAGACGCTCAATCCAGTACACCAGATCCGGATGCCCCAGGCGCTCAACGGTGCAACCATCGGCGAAGTCAGTGATCAGGTTCTCCAGGTAGGGGCGCCGCACTGTTGCCGGCGTTGCCAGTACACCGATGCGGCGATTAACAGACAGTGACACGGCAGGCTTTATGGCGGGTACAACACCGATGACCGGTATGGTTGTCATGGCCCGCAAATGCGGAAGCATGACGGTACTGGCGGTATTACAGGCAACGACAATAACGTCACAGTGGTATGCCTCTGTGGCGGCCGTGATCAGGGCCTGACTACGCTCTATAACCACCGATTCCGGCTGGTTACCGTAGGGGAAGCCGGCGTTGTCCGCCAGGTACACTAGCCGGACTGCGGGCAACTGGTTGTGGATACAGGCAGCGATGCTCAGGCCGCCAACACCGGAATCGAAGACCAGCACCCTGGGCGTTGTCACGATTGTGCCCCCCTCCTACTGATTTCCCCTGCCATGGCATGAATCAACCGACCGGCAATCGTGGTGGAAGGCGGCACCGGGGGTAACTCACCCGGCCGATACCAGTCCGCCTCGGCAATTTCGTCTTCCTGCAGCACCAGGTCACCGCCGGCATAATCCGCAAAAAAACCCAACATCAGCTGATGGGGGAATGGCCAGGGCTGGGAAGCCTGGTAACGGACATTGCTGACGTCCAGACCGGTTTCTTCCTTGACCTCCCGGGCCACGGCCTCTTCAATGCTCTCGCCTGGCTCCACAAACCCTGCAATCAGGCTGAAAAAGTGGCGTTTTACCCGTGAGGAACGGGCCAGAAGCATGTGGTCATCCCTGCGGATGACCACAATCACACAGGGTGCGAGTCGCGGATACCAGGGAATGCCACAAGCGTCGCACCACTTCGCCCGCTCCAGGGGATGCATGCCGGTAGTGCCACCACAACGGCCACAAAACTGATGGTCCCGCCACCACTGGTGAACCTGGAACGCGGTCCCCAGCATATCTGCCGGTGCGTCTTCCATCATCAACAGAGCATCCCTCAATGGCACGGGCTCAGGCCGGCCCGGAAGGGCATCGGTGTCCGTTTCGGCAACATAGGCGTCCTGACAGCCCCACTGACCAACATAAATCGGGCCGGTCTCAGTCCTGATCCATGGCGATACTGCCTGCCACGGATGCAGCCACCCGGAATCCGGCTTCAGTACCGCGTCGCCAGCAATGGCCAACACAAGGTCATTATCGCCAGGGGCTTTTGTCGACCAACCGGGTGTCCATATCGCCATAATCCGGATCCTGCAGCTATCATGAAGGCATGAGATGAAAATGTACCATACCGGTGCAATACAACTGAACGACATCATGTCTTTCGGCACCGTGCGCAACCAAGTAAACTTAGCGCCTGTTTTTGTGAACCGGAGCGACCATTTATGCGTTTTTTCCTGGGCCTTCGCAGCCTGATCCTGACCCTTTTCCGCAAGATCCTGTTCTTGTGGGTCCGGACGGATGTAAGCGGTAATAGCTCCGAAGCGCTGGGACTGGATCCGGAAAAGCCGGTTTGTTACGTGCTGCAGTACAGCTCTCTCTCCAGCCGGCTGGTACTGGAGCAGGAAGTGTTGAGCGCCGGATTGCCAGGGGCAGAATCCTCCCTTCCGGTGAAAAACGGGCCAAACCATTCGTTTTTCTTCCTGTATCGCAGGATTGGTGGCCTGTTCCAGCGACGCCGGACACCGATTCCCACCAGTGAATTCCGTGCACTGGTTCGCCACGGCCTGGAGCACCCGGAGCAGGACGTACAGATTGTGCCGGTATCGCTGTTCTGGGGGCGCTCCCCGGACAAGGAAAAATCTCTGGTCAAGCTTCTGCTTTCAGACACCTGGTCGGTGGCTGGTCGGTTGCAGAAGTTCCTGATCATTCTGGTGCACGGTCGCAGCACTTACGTGCAGTTCAACCAGCCGCTGTCCCTGAAACAGGTCATCGACGAATACCGTCACAGTGAGGATCGCGCCAACCGCAAACTGGCACGCATGCTCCGCACCCATTTCCGCCGTGTACGCCAGGCCGTTCTGGGCCCGGATCTGTCACATCGCCGTACACTGGTCGGCGGCCTGGTGCGCACCCAGGCGGTCAAGGAAGCCATCCGCGAAACGGCACGCATGGACGACATTCCCCCGGAGAAAGTTCGCGCCAAGGCCTACAAGTACGCCGATGAAATCGCCGCAAACATGTCTGTTGTCACCATCCGCGTAATGGAAGTGTTGCTGTCGTGGCTGTGGAACCGCATTTACAACGGTATCTCCATCAACAACATCCAGGTGGCCAAGGAAATGGCCCAGGACAATGCCGTGGTCTATGTTCCCTGCCACCGCTCCCACATCGATTACCTGCTGCTGTCCTATGTACTCTACAAAAACGGCCTGATGCCGCCACACATTGCCGCAGGCATCAATCTGAACATGCCCCTTGTCGGCCCCATCCTGCGTCGTGGCGGTGCTTTTTTCATGCGCCGGAGCTTCCGTGACAATCCGCTTTACGCCACAGTGTTCAACGAGTACATGCACGTGATGTTCTCGCGGGGCTACTCCGTTGAGTACTTTGTCGAAGGTGGGCGCAGCCGCACCGGACGAATGCTGCAACCGCGGCCCGGCATGCTGTCCATGACCGTCCGCAGTTTCCTGCGGGACCACCGCAAGCCCATTGTGTTTGTACCGGTTTACATTGGCTACGAGAAGGTGATGGAAGGCCGCTCCTATCTGGGTGAGCTGCGGGGCAAGAAAAAACAGAAGGAAAGCGTGTTCGCCCTGGCCAAGACTGTCCGCAAACTGAACAACTCCTTTGGCAGGGTGGCGTTGAACTTCGGCGAAGCGATTCCACTTGCCAGTGTGCTGGACGAAATCGAGCCCAGCTGGCGCGAAGAAGCCTACGATTCCGAATACCGGCCAAAGTGGCTGAGTCAGGCGGTGTCTGAACTGGCGACCCGTGTTGCTTCCAATATCAATGCCGCGGTTGCAGTCAACCCCATTGGCATTACCGCCACCGCATTGCTGGGCACCGAGCGGCTGGCCATGGATGAGGGACAGCTGATCCGCCTGATGGATCAGTACGCAGACCTGCTGAAAGCCTACCCCTACGCGGAGACCATCACGTTGCCGGAAGGCAATGGCAGGGACTGGGTGGCCTACTGTGAGAACATGGGGCTGGTTACCCGCCAGCCCCAGAAGCTTGGCGACATCATTGCCCTGGAAGGCAGCAACGCCATATTGATGACCTACTATCGCAACAATATTCAGCATCTGTTCGCCCTGCCGTCACTGATCGCCAGCCTGTTCGAGAACAAGCAGTCACTGCGCAGGGAGAAGATCGAGTTCCTTGCCAGCGTTGCCTACCCCTACCTCAGATCAGAGCTGTTCCTGAAGTATCATCCGGACGATATTGCCGGTGTTGTCAATCAGTGGATCGACGTGCTGGTGTCCAGGGGCCTGCTTTTCGAGGAAGACGATGACAGGATCAGCCGCCCCGAAGAGGGCACCGATGCCATGCTTCGTCTACGGATACTGTCGCGATTCATTATCCAGACGCTGGAGCGCTACCATATTGCCATCGGCATACTGCGCAAGTACGGTTCTGGCAAGATCACTGCCACCGAGCTGGAAGAGCAGAGCACCCTGCTGGCCGAGCGCATGTCGATTCTGTTTGGCCTCAATGCCCCGGAATTCTTTGATAAAACCCTGTTCCGCAGCTTTATTGCCAACATGCAGCACAATGGCGTGATCACCACCGACGAAAACGGGCTGCTGTGCTACAGCGAAGGTCTTGATGAAGTTGCAGAAGACGCCCGACTGGTTCTGAGCGTGGAAAAACGCCAGGCCATCCAGCAGGTGACCATGCTCGGGGCCTGAGTATGTGGCGTTACGGGTACATTAACTGCCGGGTAGCGCCTTGATGGAATAGATATCATAGCGGCTGCTTTTACCCTCAGTACGGGTGGTCGGCTCCGGGCCGCTCACCGGGCCGGCCTTGCGGGGGCGCTTGACGACCACCCGGTAGGTTGCCACTGCCAGAGCCGCTGCCAGCAGTTCGGGGGAATCGTCGTCGTCACCCACCACCGTGCGGAATACCTGCATCTCTTTTTTTACCAGTGCCGATTTGTCCCGGTGGGGAAACATCGGGTCCAGGTAAACGACATCCACTGCACCTTTCTCCGCCCGCCCAAGCCAGTCAATACTGTTCCCCGGCTGCAGCGCCATGCGCGCAGCCAACGGCGCGCTCTGCTCGTTCAGGGCGGCCCTGGCAAGACCATCACTGAGCAACGCATGTATAACCGGTGAGCGCTCGAAAAGCGTCACCTTGCAGCCCAGGGACGCCAGCACAAACGCGTCCTGACCAAGGCCGGCAGTCGCATCCAGAACATGCAGCGCTTGCCTTGTTTTCTGCAGGCCAACCGCTTTAGCGATCAGCTGGCCGGTACCGCCGCCATGCTCTCTGCGATATCCCGCCTTTCCCGTTACGAATTCTGCCCGGACCGGGCCCGGGGCCCCTTTGCCAGTTACCTGCAGGCCAAGGCCGTTTTCATCGGAAAACAGTAGCATCGGATAATCCCGGACATCGCGTGGGCGCACCGTACCAAGAAACGGCAGCGAGAGTTGTTCAGCCATCAGCTTCGCAGCAAGGCCATCACCCAGGGGGCTGCAGGCAACGGCGAGTTCAGGGGGGCTGTTCGGGGGAGACATCAAACCAGAATATCGATGCCGGCCAGGACATTATCAGGGGCATCGCCCCGGGCGGCCACATCGGCAAATGTGGATAAGGCTCTTGAGGTATTCAGGGGTACTTCGTCGGCGCGAAAACGCTCCAGCCTAACATCTTCTGCCGCCTGGCGGGCTTCAATGCGCCGCTCAAGGGACTCTGCGGAAGGTATTGGCCGAGCTTCGGCATTACGGGAACGGGTGTCCGAGAGGTCCCGCCGGACCGCATCGCTGTTGTTATCCGGCGCTGTCGCTGGTGCACGGGCCACATCACTGCGTTCCCTGACCGGGCTGTTATTGCCGGACTGGAACGGAAGGCCGCTGTTAGGATTTACACCACCAATCATTTCAGGCACACCGGTTGTGGTTATAACTGAACCCGGATTATGAAAGATTTAACCCGGTTTTAAAAGCTGGCTGGTCACATTTTGTTCTGCTCTCTACCACAGCATGACAATCAGCAACACACCAAGCACCATCCGGTAGATGACAAACGGCATCAGGCCGAGCCGCTCAAGAAACTTCAGGAACAGGTGGATACAGATCACCGCGCTGACAAACGACAGCGCAGCGCCCAGTGCAATGGCAGCCCAGTCGGTTGCCCCACCCTGCTCCACCAGTTCGAGCGTCTTCAACAGGCCGGCGGCGAGGATCAGCGGAATAGAGAGCAGGAACGAAAAGCGTGCCGCTGCCTCCCGGCCAAAGCCCAGGAACAGTGCAGCGGTGATGGTTATACCGGAGCGGGAGGTGCCGGGAATCAGAGCCAGCGCCTGGGCCAACCCGATGATCACGGCATCTTTCATGGTCAGGGATGGCAATTCCCGGGCACGGCGCCCTACCGCATCCGACCACCAGAGCACGAGGCCAAAGCCGACGGTAGAGGCGGCAATAACCAGCCCCGAACGCAGGGAGGACTCGATAAAATCGTTGAGCAGGATCCCTGCCAGACCGGCCGGAACAGTACCGGCGATAACCGCCCAGGCAAGCCCGCTGTCCTGCCCCACCCGGCCACGGGCGGTATCTCCTGCCCAGGCAACGGTGAGCCTGACAACTTCCTTGCGGAAGTACCAGACCACCGCCGCCAGGGTGCCCACGTGCACCGCCACATCAAAGGCGAGGCCCTGATCCGGCCAGCCCAGAATCTGCGACGGCAGAATCAGGTGAGCGGAGCTGCTGATCGGAAGAAATTCCGTCAGCCCCTGAATAACAGCCAATACAATAATGTGCCACAGTTCCATGGGCAGTGTTTCCGGGTGGTAGCGGGGAGGTTATCAACGGCCGGGGAGTTTCTTCCAGGCAACTTCGTCGCGAATATAGACAGGCTGGGCCTTTGCAGCAGAAACACCGGCACCTTCATGAAACGCAAGGGCGGCCAGTTCAGCGACTCGGGAAGCTCTGGGCACCAGGGATGCATCGATTTTCGTCATCGCGCCGGTAACGGCGGCCGGAAAGCTGTCCCGCAACGCCCAACCCTGACCAGCACCAAACCAGTCCGAACTGCCCGAGACCAGGGCAACGGATTCCGGCGCACATACCTGCTCGTCACCCATCAGCTCTGGCTGGCCGGCCCGGCAGATATAGCACGCCCAGTAGGCCTCGCCCATACGGGCATCAAACGCCACCGCGATACCGGCACCGTCAGACAGTGAGAAACGGGCAATGGCACCCGCCGCGACGGCGGCCAGTGACGACACCGGAACAACAGGCACGTCAAGGCCATAGGCCAGGCCCTGAACGACCCCCGTGGCAATTCGCAGACCGGTAAAAGACCCCGGACCACAGGCAAATGCCAGGGCATCAAGCTCAGCGGGCACCAGACCCTGTTCAGCAAGAAGCTCGCGGACCATCGGCATCAGCAGCCGGGTATGCCCCCGGGGAGCAAGTTCAAACCGCTCCGCCACGCTGCCATCCACCAACAGAGCCGCCGAGCAGCCCTCGGACGAGGTATCCAGTGCCAGTAGTTTCACGCCGTTACTTCAATTGGGTAAGGATCTGATCGCGGATGTCATCAAGGCCACCAACGCCTTCAACACGCACGTATTGCGGGGCAGCAGCCGGGTCTTTCTTCGCCCAGTCCTGGTAATAGTTGACCAGCGGTGCCGTCTGCTCGTGGTAAATCTTCAGGCGCTTTCGAATCGTCTCTTCCTGGTCATCGGCGCGCTGAACGAGAGGTTCACCGGTTTCATCATCCTTGCCTTCGGTTTTGGGCGGATCATATTTCACGTGATAGATGCGGCCACTGCCCTCATGCACCCGGCGACCCGACAAACGACTTACGATTTCCTCGTCGTCAACGGCAATCTCGACCACGTAGTCGATGTCGATACCCTGATCTTTCAGGGCTTCAGCCTGGGGAATGGTGCGGGGAAAACCGTCCAGCAGGAAGCCGTTCTTGCAGTCCGGCTGTTTGACCCGCTCTTCGATCAGCGCAATGATGATGTCATCAGACACCAGGCCCCCGGAAGCCATCACTTCCTTGACCTGTTTACCAAGCTCCGACTCGGCCTTGACCGCTGCGCGCAGCATGTCGCCGGTGGAAATCTGGGGAATACCAAACCGCTCGGTTATAAACTGGGCCTGAGTCCCCTTGCCCGCGCCTGGCGCGCCTAACATGATGATTCTCATAACGCTGTGCTCCCGTTGTAGTCATTATCATTTGAAAAGCTGTGGCAAAACCCTGCGGCTTTGCGACAGCCTCTCGCCGGCCACAGCCCGACGCGCCATGCCGAAGAAGGCGCATTATACGAACTCAGCCACCTCAGAGAAAGTGGACCTCCGTAGCATGCACCAAAAGGTACCATCAGGTTGTCATCTGCAAGCATTCGGGGTCAGGATGACAGGGAAAGTGCCAACGCGTCCAGATCTCCGGAAACCTTGTCGATCTCCTCACTGAGCAGTGTGACATCGCCGTCTGTCAGCCCAAGGGGGGTTGCCAGGGCAGTCAGATCATCCGGGTTGAACTCATCCCCGATGCCCTTCTCCTTGAGCAACCCGTTGGCAAGCTGAACCATCAGCACATAGCTTTCATGCTCGCCCTGATATCCCTGGTGCTGGTGCATGCCCGCAGCCTTGACGACCGGATCCGGCAATTCCCACAACCGGTGCAGAATACCGCCAATGGCACCATGGCCGACGGCCAGCATCTGCTGGTTGTCATCGGCACCGAATACCTGCTGCTCCAGTGAATGCATGCTGGCTTCCGGATTGGCTTCGCGAAGGGTGTTGAGCTCGTTGAACTCCTGTGGGAACAGGTGCCCGATCAGTAACAGGCCAAAGTTGTGCAGCAATCCGCAAAGATAGGCCAGCCCTTTGTCAGCATTGCACTTCGGTGCCATACGCTGGCACAGGAAGGCGCAATACAGCGAATGCCGCCAGAACTGATCCATCCCCAGCATTCCCTGACGGGGCACTTCAAAAGCGCGGACTGACGCGATACCCAGGGCTATGTGGGCGACGCGATCAAAGCCAAGTACACGGGTAACCGCTTCCTGCACGGAGTTGATCTGGCCGGGATAGTTGAAGAGTGCTGACCGGGCGTAGCGCATGATCTGCGCCGTCAGACTCGGATCAAACTCGATCAGCTCCGCCAGTTCCCGGGCGGTGGCCTCGGTGTTGGCAGTCAGCCTCAGAATACGTAATGCCAATGCCGGCATGGGCGGCAGGCGATATAACTTCTGAAGTTTATCGGCCACCTCTTCCAGCGTCAGTGCCTCACGTTCTCCGTTGTTCTGGCCACGAATCACCAGGTGTCCCGGTGTTGCATCGGCCAATGCCCTGGCCAATGACGTGCGGTCGAGTTCCAACAGAGTGTTGTCGGTACCACAGCACATCAGCGTGCGCGAGTAACCCAGTACGTCCTGATCGACCAATACCGGTATGTCATAGGCAGCGCCTACCGGTGGCTGGAACCCCGGGTCACAGTCTGCAAACAGGCGTGCGGACTGGCGGGCGGTCAGTGGTTGCAAGCGCCTGCCCGTAAGTTTGTGGACCAGATCCATATCGAGACTGGTGTTGTATCCATGGACAGCCATGACGACGCCATTGATGTCGATCAACGGCGTGGCACGGATAAACTCGTCCTGCGAGCGACCAGACGCCATAACCGCGGCATCGAAGTTGAGCACCTGATCAATCGCCAGTTCACGGTAGGCGATGCCCTTGCGAGTCAGAAAACCTTCCAGTCTTGCCGCTAACGCCACGGCGTTACTCCTGTGGTCCGTTTCATTATCCGGTGTTCCGCATACCTGCCGAGATGCCTGCCATGGTGACCTTCAGGGCACGTTCTACCATGTCCGGAACTTCGCCTTTGCCTTCACTTTCGCGGTCGCGTTTCAACAGTTCGGCCTGCAAGTAGTGTAGCGGATCAGTATACGGATTACGTACACGCATGGAATGGGCAAATACAGGTTCCTGTTCCAGGAGCGTCTCCTGCTCCTTCAGTTCCAGCAAGTGGCGGATGCAACCCTGCAGGCGTTCCCGAAGGCTTCTGCCCAGCTCCAGCAATTCAGGGTCGCTGACCAGGGTCTGTTCATAGTAGCTGGCAATTCGCAGATCAGATTTGGCCAGCACCATTTCCAGCATATCCACGTAGGTCTTGAAGAACGGCCATTTCTGCATCATTTCCCGCAGCACCGGCACACGGTCCTCGCGGAAAGCCTCTTCGAGGGCAACGTCGCTACCCAGCCAACTGGGCAGCATCAGGCGCATCTGGGTCCAGGCGAATATCCAGGGAATGGCCCGCAGGCTTTCCACGCCGCCGCCGGGTTTGCGTCTTGCCGGACGGCTGCCGAGGGCCAGCTTGCCCAGGGCCTGTTCAGGGGTGACCTGGCGGAAATAGGGAACAAACTCGGGGTTATCCCGGACCACGTCCCGGTAAGCTTTCAGGGACCGCTCCGTCAGCCAGTCCATGACCTCGCGCCATTCCGGTTCCGGTCCACGGGGTGGTGCCAGGGTGGCCTCCACCACGGCCGTGGTATAGAGGGTGAGGCTCTGCTCCGCCAGCCGGGGCAGGCCAAACTTGAAGCGGATCATTTCGCCCTGCTCGGTAATCCGGAAGCTGCCATTAACCGACCCCGGCGGCTGGGACAGAATCGCGCGGTTGGCGGGACCGCCGCCACGGCCCACAGTGCCACCACGGCCATGGAACAGCGTCAGGTGAATGCCGTGCTCCGTGGCAACTTCCGTCAGCTGTTCCTGGGCCTGGTACTGAGCCCAGGCAGCCATCATCTGGCCGGCATCCTTGGACGAGTCGGAGTAGCCAATCATGACTTCCTGGCGGCCCTCGCAATAATCCCGGTACCAATCCACATTATAAAGCGCCGCCATGCTGTCTGGTGCACCACGCAGGTCATCAAGAGTCTCGAACAGCGGCACCACCCGCATCCGGTTTTCCATGCCGGCTTCGCGCAGCAGCAGAATCACATTCAGTACGTCTGACGGTTTGCTGGCCATGGAAATGACATAAGAGCCCAGGGCTTCTGGTGTCTGTTGCGCCACTACCTCACAGGTTGCCAGCACTTCGCCGACCTCTTCCGAGGGCCGCCAGTGTCTTGGTACCAATGGGCGCCGACCCTTGAGCTCACGCACCAGGAAGTCCTGGCGCTCCTGTTCTGACCACGACAGGTAGTCGCCCATTCCCAGGTAGTCCACCATTTCAGCAACCGCCGCTGCATGGCGGGATGCTTCCTGACGAATGTCCAGGCGAATCAGCGGAAGACCGAAGGTGTGAGCCCGGCGAATGGTATCCAGCAGCGGTCCGTTGGCGATGGTTTCCAGGCCGCACTCAACCAGGGAGCGATAACACAGCTCCAGGGGACCGGTGAAATCCTCGTTGGCAAACAGGATATCCTTGGTATCCGCCGGCTCGCCGGCAACGCTGGCTTCCGCCCAATCCCGGGTCTTGATCAGCTTTTCCCGCAGCCCTGCCAGCACTATGCGATAGGGCTCGCGGGAATCCCCGGTGACTGCACGCAATTCATCGCTGGCCTGCCACATGGAAAGTTCGGCACGCAGCGCCTGGATATCCCGCAGATAAAGATCGGCGGCCATCCACCGACCCAGCAGAAACACTTTGCGAGTTACTTCATGGGTGACGTTGGGGTTGCCGTCACGGTCACCCCCCATCCAGGAGGCAATGCGGATTGGCGAAGCCTCCAGCGGCAGCCCCTTCCCCGTAGCCTCGGAAAGCGACAGGTCAAGGCTACGGAGAAAACGCGGCAGGGCCTGCCACAGACTGTTCTCGATAACGGCAAATCCCCACTTGGCTTCGTCCACCGCCGTTGGTCGCTCGTGGCGTATCTCGTCCGTGTGCCATGCTTCGGTGACCAGCTGCGCCAACCGGTCCACGATTTCCTCGCGCTCCGCGGGCATCAGGTCATCATGATCCAGGCGGGCCAGGCAGTCGGACATCTCGTCGTATTTCATGATCAGTGTGCGACGCGCCACTTCCGTCGGGTGGGCGGTGAGCACGTATTCTATACGCAGGTCGGCAACCCGCCGGTGCAGATCCTCCGCACTGACACCACCGTTCTTGAGGCGAGTGAATACCTCGCTGAGGGATTCGACCATCAGATCCGACTGGTGGCCGCGCTTACGTCGGATGCCATGATACTGCTCAGCCAGGTTGGCCAGGTTGAGAAACTGGTTAAAGGCGCGGGTTACCGGTAGCAACTCGTCATCACGCAATTTTCCCAGCAGGGCGACCAGACGCTGACCGGAACCACTTTCCTGCAGACGATCTGCCTTGGCCGCCGCGCGCACTTCTTCAATCAGCTCGTAACAGTCCTGGCCAGGTTGGCGCTGGATACTTTGTCCCAGCAACTCACCCAGCATGCGCACGTTTTCTCGGAGTTCGGGGTGTAGCTCGGTCACATTGACGTCCTTTTAAATTGACGGAGGCGAAGTAAACTTACGATACTATTTACTCTTAAAGCCTGTCTAACGATTAAAGCCTGTGGCCGCAAGGAGTATTCATGAAAGTAACCGATCTGCCCAAACACTGGGAAGGCAAGAAAGAACCTGTCGAGCGGAGCCACGATTACAATCTCCGTTTGCCGCTGGAAGATGCTGCGCGCATAGCTGCGCTGGCGGAACTTTACCCGGACCGTTCGGAAAGCGATATTCTGAATGACATGATCGGTGCAGCACTGGACGACCTGGTCCGGCTGAGCCCGTTGAAGGACAAACTGGAAGGCAAGGAAAAATAACGGCGGGCAGTCTACTGCGGGGTGGCGGGACCACCCCGTGGTTATCGCAGGTCTGTTGTGATCAGGCTGCTGGCCTGATCAGGCAACCGATTCCAGCTGGCGTGCCTTGAGCTTCTGGATATGCTTCTGGCTGAGGCTGATAAAGCGTGGGGTCATGCCCTGATCTTCATAGATCTCGAAGCCGTCCTCATCGAATGCGACAACCTTTGAGCCCTGGACGTAAGGAAAGCTGGTCTCCAGTTCGTCAAGAGCAGCGGAGATCAGGTCCCGCATAAGATCCTGGGAGGACTTCATCGGGTACAACGCGGCCAGTTTTTCCAGTCGCTGGTGATGCTGGTCGGACAGGTTGGCAAAATACGCATCCCGGGTCAGCCGACCACGTGCATGCTTGTCCCAGTAATTGACCAGATCTTTGATTTTCATGGTGCCTTCACTCCTGCATCTTCTTGGTGGCCCACCAGACGCACAAAAGGTGTGCATCCGTAACCGGAAGTGTAGACGAAGCAACCGCACCGGGGGCGGAAATAATGGTAACGGATTGTACTTATCCGTTACTTTTTCCGCTGTTTTTCAATCCCTTTGACAGCCTGCCAGACCGCATCCAGCGCCTCCAGTGACTCACCATCCATATCACGGCCTTCGCGTTCGAGGTGTTCCTCAATGGCACTAAATCGCGCCTCGAATTTGTGATTGGTGCTATTGAGGGCCTGCTCGGGATTAACCTTCATGAACCGTGCCAGGTTAACGCAGACAAACAGCAGGTCCCCCAGCTCATCCTCGACAGCCTCCACCGGGCCGGCGCCGGAGCAGGCGTCATACCAGGCTTCTTTCAGCTCATCAATCTCTTCATGAAGTTTGTCGAACACCGGTTCGACATCCGGCCAGTCAAAGCCGTGATTGGCTGCCCTGCGCTGAAGTTTTTCAGCACGCACCATTGCGGGGAGTGTCCGGGCAATACCATCCAGCCGTCTTGCAGGCCCGGAATCAGCTGATTCTTCCGGTTTCGCCGCCCGCTCCTCGGCCTTGATGCGCTCCCAGTTGGCCTTGATCTCGGCCTCACCGGGGCGATTGTCCGGGTCGATCCGGCTTTCCAGAGTGCCATCCGGAAACACGTGGGGATGGCGCCGGACCAGTTTGCGCACCAGATTGTCCACCACCGAGTCGAAATCGAAATGGCGTTGCTCTTTCCCCATCTGGCTGTAGAAGATTACCTGGAACAACAGGTCGCCCAGCTCGTCCTCCAGGTGCGAATAATCCTCCCGGTCGATGGCATCGGCTACCTCATAGGCTTCCTCCAGGGTGTGGGGCACGATGGATCTAAAAGTCTGGCGGGTATCCCACGGGCACCCGGCCTGAGGATCCCGCAGCCGTGCCATCAGGGTTTTCAGGTCGTCAATGGTATAGCTCATGAGCGTTTGCGCCTGACGTCGATGATGTTGGGCAGATTGCGGATCTGAGCCAGCAACCGGGCCAACTGGTCGAGGCTGGATATTTCCACCGTCACCGTCATGGTGGCCGTGTTTTCATCCTTGTTGGACATGGTGTTCAGCGACAGCACGTCACTTTTGGAAGATGACAGCACCTGGGTGATATCCCGCAGCAATCCGGAACGGTCATACGCCTGGATCTCCACATCCACCGGATAAACGGCAACGGGTTGACCACCCCAGCTTACTTCTATAATCCGGTTGGGCTCGAACTCCTTGAGGCTCAGAAAGGTAATGCAGTCCTGCCGGTGGACAGTCACGCCGCGGCCCACGGTAATGTAGCCGCCGATCGGGTCTCCGGGCAGTGGCTTGCAGCATTTCGCCACCTGGGTCTTGAGCTTGCCGACGCCCCGGATCTGGATGTCCGACTCGGTATCGTAGGGCTTGCGCCTCAGGGTGCTGAGCTTCAGGTCCAGCTGTTCCGATTTCGGCTCCAGCATCTGCTGGGCGATATTGGCGACATGGGTCGGACGGAGGTCGCCGGCTCCCACCGCCGCAAACATGTCCTCGGCCGCCTGGTAATTCACCTTGCGGGCCAGGTCGTTCAGATCCACGTCATAAAGCGACAGCCGCCTGAATTCATCCTCCAGGATCGCCCTGCCGTCAATGATGTTGCGGTCACGGTCCTGCTGTTTGAACCAGTGGGTCACCTTGGCCCGGGCGCGAGAGGTCTGGATATAGCCCAGGCTGGGGTTCAGCCAGTCACGACTCGGCGCCTGGTTGTTAGAGGTGAGAATGGATATCTGGTCGCCGGTTTTCAGGGGATAGGTCAGCGGCACAATGCGGCTGTTGACCTTGGCACCACGACAGGCGTGGCCAATCTCGGTATGAACCCGATAGGCAAAATCCACAGGCGTGGCGCCCTGGGGCAGGTCCACCACGTGGCCTTCCGGCGTAAACACATACACCCGGTCGGAGGCCACGTCCGATTTCAGATGGTCGGCCAGGCCGGACAGGTCGCCAAGTTCTTCCTGCCATTCCAGGACCTGCCGCAGCCAGTTGATCTTGGCGTCGTAGCCCACCGAACGGTTGCCTTTGTCCATGCCCTTGTAAAGCCAGTGGGCACAAACCCCGAGCTCCGCCTCTTCATGCATGGCATGGGTACGGATCTGGACCTCCATCACTTTCCCTTCCGGGCCGATCACCGCGGTATGAAGGGACTGATAGCCGTTTTCCTTGGGATTGGCGATGTAGTCATCAAATTCGTTGGGGATGTGGCGCCACAGCGTATGCACAATGCCGAGTGCGGCATAGCAATCACGCACGGCCGGCACCAGTATCCGTACCGCACGTACGTCGTAGACCTGGGAAAAATCGATACCCTTGCGGCGCATCTTCCGCCAGATGCTGTAGATGTGCTTGGCGCGCCCCGACAGCTCCCCCTCTATGCCGGAAGCCCCCAGCTCGTCTTTCAGGGAGGTGATCACCCGCTTGATGTAACTTTCACGGTCCAGCCGCTTTTCATCCAGCAGTTTGGCAATCTTTTTATAGGCCGATTCGTGCAGGTAGCGGAAAGAGAGGTCTTCCAGCTCCCACTTGATATGGCCGATGCCGAGGCGGTGCGCCAGGGGTGCGTAGATGTCGAAAACCTCACGGGCAACGCGCATGCGCTTTTCTTCGGGCGCATTTTTCACCGCACGGATGGCGCAGGTCCGCTCAGCAAGCTTGATCAATGCCACCCGGACATCGTCAATCATGGTAACGAGCATCTTGCGGACGTTGTCGAGCTGGCCCTCGGTCTGGCCGAGCACATTGCCCTTGAGCGGATGGTGAATCGACGATATGGCCGCCATCTGCTGAACACCATCAATCAGCCCGGCCACTTCGTCACCGAATTCTTTACGGATCTCCTCCAGGGGAATACGCTCTTCGCGCACAGCCCGGTAGAGAATCGCCGCCACCAGGCTGGTCTGGTCCAGGTGCAGCTCCACCAGCACCTGGGCCATTTCAATACCGGTACGGAAGCTGCTGGCGCCGGGTGCCCATACGCGGTCTTCCCGGACTGCCTGAAAATCGATAGCTGCCGCTTTTTCGCACGCCCGCCGGAACTGTTCGGCATCTTCCAGGTGTGTCTGCGATTCGATCTGACGAACCCAGCGTTCGATATCCACCTGTCCATCGCCCGTGACTGCGTAATCTTCGCGAACTTTTACCATATCGCTCTTGTTCTTCCTGGTCGTTTATCCGGCCATCCGTGACCGGCACCGAAGTTCATCAGTTATCCACGCGTTCGAACATTGCCATGGATTCAACGTGCGTGGTGTGGGGGAACATGTCCATAACACCCGACCTCACCAGCCGGTAACCATTGCGCACCATAACCCCTGCGTCCCTGGCCAGCGTGGCCGGGTTGCAGGAAACATACACGATCCGTTTCGCGCCGAAAGCGGTCAGGTATTCACAAACCTCCTGGGCGCCGGAACGTGGCGGATCAATCAGGATCTTGTCGAACCCCTCTGCCGCCCACGGCTGTGCGGTAAAATCCGCCTGCAGGTCAGCGCCGTGGAATGCGACATTCGAAAGCCCGTTGAGTTCCGCGTTTTCCCGACCACGAACCACCATGGCATCATCGCCTTCCACGCCAACCACCTGAGCGGCACGACGCGCCAACGGCAGGGTAAAATTCCCCAGCCCGCAGAAAAGGTCGAGCACCCGCTCGCCAGGCTGGACGTCCAGCCACTCCACGGCCCTGTGTACCATGGTGCGATTGATCCCTGCATTGACCTGGGTAAAGTCCATGGGATGAAACTTCATGGTCAGGTCGAATTCTTCCATGCGATAGGACAGACGTTCCTCGCCGGAATCCGGCCAGATTCTGTGCACCGTATCCGGCCCTTTCGGCTGCAGGTAGATATGCAATTCATGGGCCTGGCCGAAGCGGATCAGCGCTGCGGTGTCGGATTCACTCAAGGGGTCCATGTTGCGGAACACCATTGCAGCCTCCTGGTCCCCACAGGCCACTTCTACCTGGGGAATGCGACGATAGGCCTCCAGGCCATGGAGCATTTCCCGCAGCGGGGTAATGCGGTCACCAATACGCGGATCCAGAACCACACAACGGTCGATATCGGTCAGGAAGCTGTTGCGTTTTTCACGAAACCCCACCAGGACCGACTCTCGTGCCGGCACATACTTCACCCCCAGTCTGGCCTTGCGACGATAGCCGAGTGCCGGTGATCGCATGGGGGGCACCCATTCTTCCGGCTCGATGCCCCCGAAATGGGCAAAGTGTTCCCTCAGGGTGTCTTCCTTGAACCGGATCTGAGCATCGCTGTCCATGTGCTGCAGGCTGCAGCCTCCGCACAGGTCCGCAAACTCGCAGGGTGGCGTAATCCGGCCTTCACCGGCTTCCAGCACCTCGACTGTCCGCAGTTCGTCAAACTTGCTGCGTGAGCTGATCACCTTGGCCATCACCGTCTCACCCGGCAACGCACCGTCAACGAACCGGGCCTTGCCATTATCACGGGAGATACCGCGGCCGTCGTGACTCAGGGTTTCAATAACACAACGCACCGGCTCGTTGGGCAGGACTTTCCTGCGTCTTCTGCTCATAGGACGTCTCTTGCTGGGGTCTGGTCTTGGTTAATTCAGGCGCCGGGAAACACACCGGTAGACAGGTAACGGTCGCCCCGGTCACAGATAATGGCCACGATCACCGCGTTTTCAACCTGTGCAGACAGTTTCAGTGCCGCGGCAATGGAGCCGCCGGAGGAAACGCCACAGAAGATGCCTTCTTCACTGGCCAGTGCACGCATGGTGTCTTCGGCTTCCTGCTGGCCAATATCCAGCACGGTGTCGACGCGGGAAGCTTCATAGATTTTCGGCAGGTAGGCTTCCGGCCAGCGACGGATACCCGGTATGGATGCACCTTCTTTTGGCTGCAGGCCCACTATGCGGATATCAGGATTGCGCTCTTTGAGATATCGGGAGACACCCATGATGGTCCCGGTGGTGCCCATGGAGCTGACAAAATGGGTAACCCTGCCTCCGGTCTGCTCCCAGATTTCCGGGCCAGTAGTGCGGTAATGCGCCAGCGGGTTGTCCTGGTTCGCAAACTGGTCCAGCACCTTGCCCTTGCCTTCCGCCTCCATTTTCTGAGCCAGATCCCGAGCGCTTTCCATGCCACCCTCTTTAGTAACACTGACGATCTCGGCACCATAGGCCCGCATGGAGGCCCGGCGCTCTTCACTCGCATTCTCGGGCATGATCAGAACCATGCGATAACCCTTTATCGCCGCCGCCATTGCCAGGGCGATACCGGTGTTACCACTGGTGGCCTCGATCAGCGTATCACCAGGCTTTATTTCGCCGCGCCGTTCCGCTTCCTGAATCATGCTGATCGCGGGGCGGTCTTTCACTGAACCTGCCGGGTTGTTGCCTTCCAGCTTTGCCAGAATCACGTTGCTGGTCTTACCCGGAAGCCTTTGCAACCTGACAAGGGGCGTATGCCCTACGTAATCTTCTATGGTCGGGAAATGCATGCTTTTACCTTCTTCAAATCTTCCGCAACCCGCGGCCAGCCATTAACGCCGACAACACAAGCCTGTGGTACACTCCGGGTTCGCATGATACGCGGAATATCCGCTGCCTCCCAATACAGCTTCTCGCTATATCCATGACTGCGGGCTATATCCGGGAGCTCCAACACGGCCAGACTGGTTGGAATCATCTATTCTGACAGGGAAGAATGCCGGATATCCGGCCGGCGAAGTCAATCGGGAACACACTATGCGGCGCTGGGGCATACGCAAAAAAGTACTTGTGGTGACGCTCGTCCCCACCCTTCTGACCACCCTGATGCTGGGGCTTTTCTTTACCTACAGCTGGGTCAACAATATTGAAAACCTGCTCAAGGATCGTGGCGAATCCCTTTCGCGGCAACTGTCTGCCGGGTCGGAGTATGGCCTTTTCACTGCCAATCGCAGCCTCCTGAGCAGCCTTTCCAACGCCCTGCTGGAAGAGCAGGACGTTCGTTCCATCACCTTCTTCGACAGTGAGCATAGCCGGCTGCTCCACACCGGCCCTGGCAGCTCGGATGACGTCGGCAAGGAAGCCCTGACCGGCGACGAAGCCAAGCAGATCAGCAGACCGGACAGCACGCTATTTGTCACTCCGGTTTACCTGCAGGATCTGATGATTGAAAGCATGCTGTCCCCGGATTCCCGTCCCGATGCAGCGAATGACAACAAGGAGCCGATTGGCTGGGTCACGGTGGAGATGTCACATGTTCGCACCGAGAAGGAAACCTACAAGGCCCTGCTGATTTCTCTGCTGTTGGTATTGGGAGGGGTCCTCCTCAGCCTGGTGATTGCACTGCGCCTGAGCCGCGCCTTTACAGACCCGGTGTTCGAACTCAACGAAGCCGTTGCCCGGCTGAAGGAAGGCAAGCTGGACACCCGTGTCTACACCGGGGCCGGCCCGGAATTCGAGCAACTGGAATCCGGCCTGAACGCCATGGCCGGGGAACTGAGCAACGCCCAGGCCGAGATGCAGCAAAACATTGACCAGGCCACGGAAGATCTGCGCGAAACCCTGGAGACCATCGAAATCCAGAACATCGAACTGGATTTTGCCCGCAAGGAAGCGCTTGAAGCCAGCCGCATAAAATCGGAATTCCTGGCCAACATGTCCCACGAGATCCGCACGCCCCTGAACGGCATTATCGGCTTTACCGAACTGCTGCTGAAAAGCCCCCTGCCCCGTCAGCAGCGGGACCACCTGAGCACCATCCGCAAGTCGTCGGAAATCCTGCTGACGATCATCAACGATATTCTCGATTTCTCCAAAATCGAGGCCGGCAAACTGATTCTCGACCGCATTCCGTTCCAGCTCCGTGACATTGTCGAGGAAGTCATGGTCATGCTGGCTCCGGCGGCCCATGGCAAGAATCTGGACCTGGTATCACTGGTTTACAACGATGTACCGGACAACATCATGGGTGACCCGCTGCGGGTGAAGCAGGTGATCACCAATCTGGTCAACAACGCCATCAAGTTCACCCAGACCGGTGAAGTGGTTTTACGGGCCAGCCTGGAGGAAGAAGACAAGGAAGGTAACCGGATGACCCTGAGACTGAGCATTACCGACTCCGGCGTTGGCCTTTCCCGGGCCCAGCAGCAGTCCCTGTTCAATGCCTTCAGCCAGGCGGACGCCTCCACCGCCCGGCAGTATGGTGGCACCGGTCTTGGACTCGCCATATCCAAGCGCCTGGTCGAGGAAATGGGCGGCAAGATTGGCCTGGAAAGCGAGCTCGGCAAGGGCTCCACCTTCTGGTTTACCCTGACATCGGAGTTGTCCTCCACCGGAGAGGCTATCGCACCGAAAGATGCCCTGCGCGGCGAGCGGGTTATCTATCTGGAGCAACAGAAAACCACTGGTCTGGCAGTAGAACACCTGCTGCGGGAATGGGGCATGACGGTGGACCGGGTTGCCTCGCCAGGCGCCATGCAGGAGCAGATCGAGGAGGCCCAGAAAGCACAATCCGGTTACGCCATTGCCCTTCTCGGCATCACCCGGCATCTGCTTAACTCCAGCCAGTACTGCTCGCTGGTACGGACCCTGGAACTGGAGAGAGACTGCCGCACTCTTTTGCTGACCCCGACGCTGGATACACATGACACACCGCTCTCCGGCCTGGCCAGCGGCCACCTTACCAAGCCGGTATGCCGTGACTCCCTCTACGATGAGCTGTTGTTACTGGTACACGGTATAAGCAGCAGACAGCGACAGCTTCCGGTGCCGGCCGAGGCACGGGCGACAGCCCAACAGTCTGGCCGGGTACCGCGGGTGCTGGCCGTGGACGATAACGATGCCAACCTGAAACTGGTGCTGACCCTGTTACACGATTGCCGGATTGAAGCCGAGGGTGCCAGCAGTGGTTTCGAAGCCCTCAGCAAGGCACGGCAGAAGCCGTTTGATCTGGTTTTCATGGACCTGCAGATGCCGGGAATGGATGGTGTCGAGACCACTGAAAGACTGCGCGGCCTTGATGGCAACAGCCATCGCACCCGTATCATTGCCCTCACGGCCCATGCACTGGCCGAAGAGCAGGACCGGCTCTCGCGCCAGGGATTCGACGGATATCTTGCCAAGCCGATCAGTAACAGCCAGTTGATCGACATTATCTACGACTACACCGGGTATAGCTGCGATGCAGAATCCGCGACCGGGTATCTGCCTGTACCGGAGGTTCGCGATACCCGCCGGGCACTGCGCCCCTCCACCCGCAAGAAACAGCCGGATTGCGTCAGCATCGCCGAGAGCATCCAGTTGGCTGCCGGCAAAGCAGACCTGGCAGAGGAATTGTTCAGCATGCTGGTTGAGCAGATTCGCGCCGACCTGGACCGGGTGAACAGACTCTGGGAAAACGGTGAGCGGGAAGAATTACTGGAGTGCGTGCATAAACTGCACGGCGCCACCCGATACTGCGGAGTACCGGAACTGCGAGGCGCCGCCAACCAGTTGGAAACGGCGTTGAAATGCGCCTCACCGGATGCAGAATACCAGAAAGACCAGTTGCTCGTTGCCATGGAGCGCCTGCAAACCTGGAGTGAACAGACCGACTGGCAGCAACTTTTCCGCCAGCAAAATCAGCAGGCTACTGCCGATTGAAGTGTGTGAGGCGCCCGCTTAGCCGCGGGCGCTTCCCAGGATGGCCTTCATGTCCCTGACCGCTTCTTTCAGACCAGTGAAAACAGCCCTCGCAATGATGGCATGGCCAATGTTCAGCTCGTTGATGCCGCCGATGGCCGCAACGCGTTCGGTATTATGGTAGTGAAGGCCATGACCGGCATTCACAATCAGGCCCTTTTTCCGGGCATGCTCAACCGCAGTCAACAGGGTATCAAATGCGGCATTTTCAGCGTCTGGCGTAGCAGCTTCGGCATATTCGCCCGTGTGGAGCTCCACCACCGGCGCACCGCACCGGACAGCGGCATCGATCTGTGCAATGTCCGGGTCAATGAACAGGGACACCTCTGTGCCGATCCTTGCCAACCGCTCGCAAGCCTTGGCGACACGGGCTTCCTGGCCGTCCACATCGAGCCCGCCCTCCGTGGTCAGCTCTTCGCGCTTTTCCGGCACCAGGCATACGCATTCCGGGCGCACCTGTTCAGCAAAGGCCAGCATGGCGTCCGTAACCGCCATTTCCAGGTTCATCTTGGTGGTCAGTATTTCCTTGAGCAGCAGTACATCCCGATCCTGGATATGTCGGCGGTCCTCCCGGGGATGAATGGTAATGCCATCAGCCCCGGCCTCTTCCGCCAGTATGGCCGCCTGAACCGGATCAGGATAGCGGGTGCCCCTGGCCTGGCGCAGTGTTGCCACATGGTCGATATTGACGCCCAGCAGCACTCTGGGGTTCGTTGGGCTAGGGTTCATTACGATCTCCTCGATGATGACTGAACAGGCTTCGGCTGTTGAGGGGCCGGCCCTGCAGAAGGTAGTCCACCAGTACCCGGGTTACCCGCTTGGCAATACGCCGACATTCTGTTGATTCCAGATCCCCGGAAGCGAGCGCCAGCAGCGTGGCGCCGGGAAGGTTCTGAAGCCTGGCACCAACCGACGGCGTGGCCAGAATCCCCTGCTCGGGATCATAGCAATAATACTCACCCGCCTCGACCGCAAACCCGGTGTCGGTAGCCAGATCCCAGGCAAAGTCATAGCCCAGCTCTGCTGCAAAGGACTGTTCAAATCGTCGTAGAACCGGCTCGACATCACTGGCTTCTGACAGCTCGGCAATGACGTCGATATAGGAAGCAAAGAGACGGGGGTGGGGATCTGCCAGTGGCAGCAGGCGTTGCAACAATTCATTCACATAGAGCCCGCTGTACAGCGACAGGGTGCGCTTGAGCGCGGGCCCGCCACGCACTTCCGCCTGAGTGAGGGTCTTCAGCTCACTGCGGCCTGTCCAGTCCAGCAGCAACGGCTGGAAGGGCTGAAGCTGTGCCTTCAGAGGGCTTTTTGCGCTGTTGCCACCACGGGCAATAATGGTTAACCGGCCCGCATTGAGAGAGAAAATATCCACCATCAGACTGGTTTCGCGCCATGGCCGGCGGTGGAGGACGTAAGCGGGCTCCTGCTGTATTGGCCCCGTCATAGACGCCTCAGAAGTCGTTCATACCAAGACTTTTGAGTGCCCGTTCGCTGTCGGCCCAGCCACGTTTGACCTTGACCCATAGCCTCAGCATGACCTTGCTGTCGAAAAGGCGCTCCATGTCAGCCCGGGCTTCCTGGCCAATACGGCGCAGGCGCTCGCCCTTGTCACCGATCATGATTTTCTTCTGGCCTTCGCGCTCCACCAGAATCAGCGCCGATATGTGCAGGGTCTTGCCGTCCTTGCGGAATTCCTCAATCTCGACGGCCACGGAATACGGCAGCTCGGCGCCCAGTTGCCGGGTGATTTTCTCCCGCACCATCTCCGAGGCCATAAACCGTTCACTGCGGTCGGTAATCTGGTCATCCGGGTAGAAATGAACGCTTTGTGGCAGGAAACGCCCTACCGCTTCCTCCAGCGGCTCCAGATTCATGCCCTTCAGGGCAGACAGCGGGATCATTTCGGCAAAGTCCCGTTTCCGGGACAGCATGTCCAGATGCGGCAACAGGGCCTCCCGATTCTCGATCCGGTCGACCTTGTTCACTGCCAGAATCACCGGACACTTCAGGCTGCTGAGTTTTTCCAGCACCATTTCGTCGGCGGTGGTCCAGGCCATCTGGTCAACCACGAACACCGCCACGTCAACACCCTTCAATGCCGACGTGGCGGCCTTGTTCATGTACCGGTTGATGGCGCGAGGCTCTTCCTCGTGCATACCCGGTGTATCCACGTAAATAGCCTGAACCGGGCCTTCGGTCTTGATCCCCAGAACCTGATGACGCGTGGTCTGGGGTTTGCGGGAGGTAATGCTCAGCTTCTGGCCCAGAATATGGTTCAGCAGCGTGGACTTGCCCACATTGGGACGGCCAACAATCGCCACGAAACCACAACGGCTGTCCGGATTCTCCGGACGGGTAACATCATTCATCAATCATTCTCCACACCCAATTGTTTCAGGGCGTTGCGGGCGGCCTGCTGCTCGGCAATTCGTCGGCTGTTGCCGGTACCGGTGGTTTTCCGGTCCAGTGATGGCATGGCACAGGAAACATGGAACGTCTGGGCGTGGGCTTCACCATCCACGGAAATGACGTCATAGAGCGGCAGCGGAAATTGTCGTGACTGCAGATATTCCTGCAGCCGGGTTTTCGGATCTTTCTGAGTGTCCTGCAGATCCAGTTGCTTCAGGCGCAGCTCGAACCAGCGTAACACCTGCTCCCGGCAGGTATGAAAGTCGCTGTCCAGGTAAATAGCGCCAATGATGGACTCCACAGCGTCTGCAAGGATGGATTCGCGGCGGAAACCACCGCTTTTGAGCTCCCCGGAGCCCAGCCGGAGGTATTTTCCCAGCTCGAATTCACGGCCGATTTCCGCCAGGGTAACACCCTTGACCATACGGGCCCGCAGACGGCTCAGCTGCCCTTCCCGGGCCTTCTCAAAGTGCAGGTAAAGATGCTCCGCTATGACCATGTTGACAATGGAATCGCCCAGAAACTCCAGGCGCTCATTGTTCTGGTTGCCATAGCTGCGATGGGTAAGCGCCAGCAGCAGACGCTCGGGAGAGTTGAACTGATAACCGATACGTCGCTGCAGCTGTTCCAGATCCGGTTGTGAACTCACTTGCCCTTCATCTCGTACTCGTGTTGGAAGTGGATAACCGTATCCACGTTACGGAAGAGGTTGTTGCGGACTTCATAATCCACATTGATCACCACAAACTCGCCGTTTTTCTCAACGGTGATGTTCTTGGCGTCAAAGCCTCTTACATTGTTGACGCTCAAACGCTTGTTGATGAGACTTCTTACCTGGGCAGGCCCCATAGTGGAGAGGTCCTCGGTCCCGTCAAGACTTTCCAGTGCTTCCTGAATGGTGATGTCATCCAGGTAAGCGGGCCCCAGTTTGATCACCAGTGTAAGCAGGCCACCGAAAAAGAGCACCATGATCATGATCACCAGTGCCGAAGCACCGGACTGCTTTCGCATGGATGAGAGACTGTTTTTCTTCATTATAGAGACACCCCTGAATGACTACGCACTTATTCTATGCCGCCCACACGATCAAAGGATGGCAGACTGGTCAGCGATTGCCAGTGCATCCAGATCGCAAATGCCTTACCCACAACCAGCTCATCAGGAACCGTGCCCCAATAGCGACTGTCATTACTGTTATCCCGGTTGTCACCCATCACGAAGTACTCGCCTTCCGGCACCAGCCACTCGCCTTCTCCGGAACGGCCTGTCCGCCCCAGGGTCAGGAACACATCGTGCTGGGTATCGCCGAGCGTTTCGCGCCACAACTCTACGGGCGGCAATCTCGCCACAAAGCGGGACTCGACTTTTTCACCGTTGATGAACAACTCACGATCCTGGTAGCGAATGCGATCACCGGGCATACCAACAACCCGCTTGATGTAATTGGTACTGCCATCTTCCGGATACCGGAATACGATGACATCACCGCGCTCGGGGTCGTCCACTTCCAGTATCTTCGTGCCCGCCACGGGCAACCGCAGTCCATAGGCGTATTTGTTCACCAGGATAAAGTCTCCCACCTCCAGGGTGGGCAGCATGGAACCGGAAGGAATCTGGAACGGCTCCACCAGAAACGATCGCAAAACAAGCACTACAGCCAGCACCGGAAAGAAGGAGCGGCTGAGATCCACAAGATAGGGCTCTTTTGGTTCTTCCTCTGCCCGGCCTTCACCTGGCGCCATTCCTGCCGCTGCCAGCCGGCGCTTGCGCAGGAAGAGTATGTCCAACAGCCAGATCAGCCCCGTTACAAACGTCAGAACTACCAGAACCAGGGGAAAATCAATATCCATTCAGGTGCCTTTTAGTTATCCACTTTCAGTACGGCAAGGAACGCTTCCTGAGGCACCTCAACATTACCCAGCTGCTTCATGCGTTTTTTACCTTCTTTCTGCTTCTGCAGCAGTTTCTTCTTCCGGCTGACGTCACCACCGTAACACTTGGCCGTTACGTTCTTACGCAGCGCCTTAACGGTTACCCTGGAGACCACCTGATTGCCGATCGCGGCCTGAATGGCAATATCAAACATCTGCCGGGGAATCAGCTCTTTCATTTTCTCGACCAGGGCGCGACCCTTATAGTGGGCCTGGTCCTTGTGCACAATCAGCGCCAGAGCATCCACGCGCTCGGCGTTAATCAGCACGTCCAGTCTCACCAGGTTAGCGGTCTGGAAACGCACAAAGTGGTAATCGAGTGAGGCAAAGCCGCGACTGGCCGACTTGATGCGGTCGAAAAAGTCGAGAACCACTTCCGCCATCGGCAACTCGTAAGTCACCTGCACCTGGGTTGACATGAAGTGCATGTTTTTCTGGATGCCGCGTTTTTCCTCACACAGTTTGATGACATTACCCAGATGTTCCTGAGGCACCAGAATGCTGGCTTCCACAATCGGCTCACGCATTTCCTCAATGGAACCAATATCCGGCAGGCTGGAGGGATTGTCTACCGACAGGGTCTCACCCTGTTTGGTAACGACTTCATAGATTACTGTCGGTGCCGTGGTAATCAGATCGATGTCGTATTCACGCTCCAGACGCTCCTGGACAATCTCCATGTGGAGCATGCCGAGGAAGCCACAACGGAAACCGAAGCCGAGGGCATCCGAGCTTTCAGGCTCGAAAAACAGCGAGGCATCGTTCAGCGTCAGTTTTTCCAGCGCATCACGGAAATCGTTGTAGTCGTCCGCGCTGACCGGAAACAACCCGGCGTAAACCTGGGGCTTCACTTTCTTGAAACCCGGCAACATCGGGATATCGTCCGACCCTTTCTGCTGCACAATGGTGTCGCCTACCGGCGCACCATGAATGTCCTTGATCCCGGCGACTACAAAGCCGACGTCCCCGGCTTCCAGAATATCCGTATCCTTGGGCTTGGGGTTAAAAATGCCCACCTTGTCGGCATTCCAGGCCTTGCCGGTGGACTTCAGGACAATCTTGTCGCCCTTTTTCAAAGTGCCTTCGGTCACCCGAACCAGGGAAACCACACCCAGGTAGTTATCAAACCAGGAGTCTATAATCAGCGCCTGCAGCGGCGCACTGCGGTCGCCCTTCGGTGGCGGAATCTTGGCAATCAGGTCTTCCAGAACGTCTTCCACACCAATGCCGCTCTTGGCACTGCAGCGGACCGCCTCGGTGGCGGCAATACCGATGATGTCCTCGATTTCCTGGGCGACCCGTTCCGGCTCAGCCTGCGGGAGATCCATCTTGTTCAGCACCGGCACCACTTCCAGGCCCTGCTCGATGGCGGTATAGCAGTTGGCCACGGACTGCGCCTCGACACCCTGGCCCGCATCCACCACCAGAAGGGCACCCTCGCAGGCATAGAGCGACCGCGACACTTCGTAGGAGAAGTCCACGTGGCCGGGGGTATCGATAAAGTTCAGTTTGTATTCCTGACCATCCCGGGCCGTGTAATTGAGTGTCACGCTCTGGGCCTTGATGGTGATGCCGCGCTCACGCTCAAGATCCATGGAATCAAGCACCTGCTCGGCCATTTCACGTTCCGTGAGGCCGCCGCAGATCTGGATAAAACGGTCTGCCAGCGTGGATTTACCGTGGTCAATATGGGCGATGATCGAAAAATTTCGGATTCGGCTCAGTTCAGTCACAGACAATGAATACTCATAAAAATACGAAGGATTGAGCCCGGAAGGGCCGTTGCCGGTGTCCGGCGACGGCGTGATTTTACCGGTTACCGGCCCCCATTGCCATGATCAGGACGTCAGCGGCCGCTCATATTGCCGAATCAGGAAGCCAATGAGGGCATCCTCATCCAGCGGATAGCTGAACAGGTTGCCCTGGCACTGGGCGCAGCCGGCGCTTTTGAGAAAACTCAACTGCTGCGGTGTTTCCACTCCTTCGGCGACCACGGTGAGGTGTAATTTTCTGGCCAGCGCAATAACCGCCGACGCCACGTCCGTGGCGCTGACGCTGTAGGGAATGTCGCGGATAAACCGGTGGTCGATCTTGATCACATCCAGCGGCAGCTGCTGAAGGGCAACCAGCGAACAGGAGCCTGTGCCGAAATCATCCAGAATCAGGCAAACGCCCAAATCGTGGAGAGATGTCAGCAGCTCCCTGAGCATCCGCGGATCCTCATTCAGCAGTTCCGCCGGCATTTCAAGCTCCAGACGCTCCGGCGACACGCCGGTCTCGGTAATCACCTGGCGCATCATGTCCAGGAAGCCGGAATCCGTCAGCTGACGCACGGAAAGGTTAACCGCCATTTTCAGTGACTCGAACCCGGCACGCTCAAGCGCCTGCACCTGGATGCACGCCTGTCGCAATGCCATCTCACCGAGCCTGACAATCAGCCCGGTTTCCTCCGCCAGGGAGATAAACTGCTGGGCGCTGACCAGCCCTTTCTCCGGGTGATGCCACCGCAGGAATGCCTCAACCCCGATGACCCGCTCGCTCACCAGATCAATCTTGGGCTGGTAATGCAGAACAAAGCGGTCGCCATCCAGTGCCGTCGCCAGCTCCTCCTGCTGCAACAGACGCCGGGCTGCCTTGATGTTCATCGCAGGGGTGAAGAACTGATACGTATTTCTCCCCAGCTCCTTGGCCCGATACATGGCCAGGTCCGCATATTTCATCAGCGTGCCCGAGTCTTCGCTGTCGTGGGGAATCATGGTAATACCGATACTGACGGTGATGCCCACTTCATGATCGTTCAGGCGAATGCGCTGGCACAGGCGCCGGAGTATGGTTTCGGCAACCTTACCTGCGGCGTCCGGGCCGCTGATGCGCGACAACAGCACAACAAACTCGTCACCACCCAGCCTTGCCACCGAATCCTCTTCCCTTACGCAGCCGGTAAGCCACTGGGATACCTGTTTGAGTAACTCATCACCAGAGTCGTGGCCCAGGGTGTCGTTAATTCGCTTGAAGCCATCCAGATCCAGGAACATCAGGGCAGCCGGCTCCTCGCTGCGGCGGCTTCTGCGCACCACGTGGCTCAGGCGGTCCTTGAACAACTGGCGGTTGGCCAGGCCGGTTAGCGGATCATAAAACGCCAGCCGGTGAAGTTCCGACTGGGCCGCCTTGAGCTGGGTCAGGTCTCGCAAACTGAGCACCACACCATCGACCCCGGGCACATTGAGCATGGCGGTATAGGTACCCTCCATATCTCGCCACTGACCTTCCGAATCCCGTATGCGGGCACGGATAACCGGCATCTGTTTACCGGGCGATTTGATCGCCTCGTCAAAACCGGCCTTTAACTGAGGCCTGTCTTCCGCGTGAACCAGGGTGTCGAGATCCAGGCGGTAAACCTGTTCCGGGTCAAAACCAAGGATGTCGCGGCTGGACGGGCTCGCGTAACGGGGGTTGCCGGAGCGCTCCAGAACCAGAGTCACATTGGCGGCCCCTTCGGTGATGGCCCGGTACCTACCAGCGCTGATCTGCGCCATGATCCGGCTGCGAATCATGGTAAGAACAAACAGGAACATCAGCAGGCTGATGAGAATTCCGGAGCCGAGGACAATAGGCGGGCGAGGGTCAGAAGCCAGATAATCAAAGGCTGGCGTAGAACGGGTCTGCAACAGCCAGTCCCGACCACCATGATTAATCGTCTGGCTCATCGCAAAGCTGAAATCCTCGTCCAGGGAGCCCAGATTGGAGCCGTACATCAGCGAGTCCCGGGAGATCTCCCCGGCATCGTAGATCTTCACATCCAGAAACGGAGAAATCAGGCCGACAATACCGTCCAGCAGATGATTCATCCTGAACGCACTGAAGACATACCCCGCCAGCATCATCTGGCGCTCGCCACGACTTTCCGGCACATCGCCCCCCTGATAGACGGGGTAATACATCAGAAAGCCCGCCTGATCTTCGGCCACTTCTTCCTGTACCAGCACCACCTTGCCGGTCACCTTGGGTTCGCCGTGATCCCTGGCGCGCATCATGGCACGCCGGTGCACCGGATCGCTGAACGCATCGTACCCCAGGGCCTTGCGGTTTCGCTCGGTACCGGGCTCCAGATACACCATCGGGTAGTAATCCGGGCCGGTGCCCAGCGGCGTTACCAGATAATTGAGAACCCCCTCACGCCGGACAGATGCTATGTGATCGGCCATCTGGCGGACACCGATCTTCCGGACATAACCGATGCCCTGGATGCCCGGGTAATAGCGATTGATATCCACATTGTCGATATATTCCCGCCAGTCCCCCCTGGTGACGTCACCGGCAACAGCGAACAGACCAGCACTGCCCGCCAATACCTGCTCATAGTTCAACAGGCGTTCTTCGATGGCGGTTTTGAGTTGCAGGGACTGGGTTTTGAAACGTGCTTCGGTACGATCATCAACCAGGCGAATAGAGACCTGCCACAGCAACGCGGTCACGGCCAGGCACGCGATCAACAGCAACCAGGCAACCCATGAATAACGGGGCTGGAGCAGCTTCCGGAGGGGTAGATCCTTTTTTTTCATCATTCGGGCAGGTCCGATCCATGGCCAGTAATCTGTTTATTTTAGGCCACTATAACAAAAGCCCGGCTGGCTGTCGTTTAACCAACAACCAGCCGGGCTCTCAATTCTGTTCCAATTTGTGACCGCAGCCTCAGGGCAGCGGCCGGAGTGATCAGGGCTTCATGACCAGGTAAATCGCACGGCCCTGGCGTACAACCCGCACCGATACCGCGCTGTCTTCCGGCAGGGACGCCACCGCTTCCCGGAAGTCCTCCACGGAGCTGATCGAACGGCGGTTGAGCTCGGTAATCACATCATTGGGGCGAATTCCGGCATTCATTGCGGGCCCCTGGGCGATGTCTGACACCAGCACACCACCGGGAACCCCCAGTGCGTCCCTGACGTCCTCCGGCAACGGCTCAACCGTCATGCCCAGTGGCGCGGATGACGGTCCGTTTGTGCCAGTAGCCGGGGCGGAAGCACGCTCCTGGCCTTCTTCCGGCAGCTTACCGATTTCAACATCCAGGGTAATCTGCTTGCCTTCCCGCATCACTTCCAGGGAGGCGGTCTCGCCAATAGGAGTGCGACCCACCATGGGCGGCAAATCGGAAGACAGGGTTACGTCCTCGCCGTCGTACTCAAGGACGATATCACCGGCCCTCAAACCAGCTTTTTCTGCAGGCGAACCTGACATAACCTCTGCAACCAGGGCGCCTCGCGGACGTTTCAGGCCGAAGGACTCCGCCAGATCGCGGTTCACTTCCTGGATAAGGACGCCAAGCCAGCCACGGGAAACCGAACCATCGTCCCTGATCTGCCGGAACACATTCATGGCATCGTCAATGGGAATGGCAAACGAGACCCCCATAAAGCCGCCGGAGCGGGTGTAGATCTGCGAGTTGATGCCAACAACCTCGCCGTCCAGGTTGAACAGAGGTCCCCCGGAGTTCCCCGGGTTGATAGCCACATCGGTCTGGATAAAGGGCACATAGTTTTCAGACGGCAGCGACCGGCCAAGGGCACTGACGATGCCGGCTGTTACCGTATAATCAAAGCCGAAGGGGGAGCCGATGGCCAACACCCATTCGCCCACTTTCAGGTCCTTTGAGCTTCCCACCCGAACGACGGGTAGGTCGTCTCCGTTTTCAATCTTCAGTACCGCCATGTCTGAACGGGGATCAGTGCCCACCAGTTTGGCAGGCAACTCACGGCGGTCGTTCAGGCGCACAATGATCTCATCCGCACCTTCCACAACGTGGTTATTGGTCAATACATAGCCATCGCTGGAGACAATAAAGCCTGAACCCATGGACTGGCGAGGGGCGGACCCGCCCGGGCTTCCCCCGAAAGGCGACTGGGGGCCACCGAAGAAATCCCGGAAGAAGTCAGGCAGTTGTTCAAGCTGGCGTTCATCGAACGGAAGCCCATGGGGCCGGCTGCCGCCGGACTTCGGTTCGGTTGTGGTACTGATGTTGACCACCGCAGAGGAGTTCTCTTCCACCAGCTCAGTGAAATCCGGCAAGCCGCTAGCCGCTACAGACTGAGCCAGCGACAAAGGCACCAGCAGGCAAAGAAGGTACAAACCGACCGTTGTCATCCTCCGGCCCCCGAGCCAGAACGACATTTCACGGTCATTCTTTACTTTGAGCATTCAGAACCCCCTGATCAGCGATTGTTTACAGAATATTGTGTGGTCAAAACCGGGATTTTCAACAGCAAGACAGTGATTCAGCAGCCGGGGTCGGACAGAGCCTGTCCGACTTTTACCAGCCGTGGTTCATAGTCCCGCGCAGGGTTCGAGCCCACCCGCCGGGCGACCACGAAACCCGCCGCCATCCCCAGGGCGGCACCCAACATGGCTACCGCATCAAGCCCCCCTGACAGCTGATGACCGGCAACAGCCCCAAGCACCAGCAATACGAGAGGTAACGCATACACGAGCAGGGACGCGCCCAGCAGCGCAGATTCGTCAATGGCGACCGTCACTTCATCGCCAACCCTCGCACCCATGCTGTTGGTAACCAGCACCTGGTTGGCACGGCCGCCAGACACACCGGCCAATGCCCGCTGACCACAGCCATTGCGCGCCGAGCAACTCTCGCAGGCACTGGTCCGGATTGTCTGCACCCAGACCCGGTTCCCACTGAGCGCCACGACCTTGCCCGTTTCCGTAATCATTGCCCGATAGCTCCGAAGGCCAGCGTATCGTCGACTTTAACGGACTCAGCGACCTTGCGGGCAGTTGTCGGAGGAATTTCTCCAACCACCGTCACAAAAAAGTCCACGCCGTCAATTTCAAGCTGCTTCATATATACGGTTGTTGCACCGATGCGTGAAGCCCCGGTCGGCATCGCAATCTTGCGAGCCGGTTCGACGAACACTGAAAATGCCGCCAAACCGTCTGAAAAAGCCACTGCCTGCCCCTTTCCGGAACGTGGCGCCGCCGCAGGGATGAATCCATCCGGCTGCCATTCCAGAGTCCAGCCGTCCATCCGCGGCGCCGGGGAAGCGGTTGCCTTGGGCGCCAGCTCCCTGGCAATTTCATCGCCCTCGGTGCGAATCACAAATTCGCTGTCCGACAGCCTGTCGGTAATTTCGAGACTGGTGAACTGGAAATGCTCAAGGACCTTGCCTGTAGATGAACGCACATGGCTTTTTACCAGCAGACCGGTGGACTTTTCCAGCCACAACTGGTGACTGTACCGAAGCCCATCTTTGGCCTTCAGGGCAAGCTTGACCACGTCGTATCCGGCAATGCGATCATCTCCGGCCAGCTCTGGCTGATACCAGCGGCTGACCGGCATGAGCTGACTTGAAAATGCTTCTGCAAACGGACCGGAAGGAATCACCTGGTCCAACTGGATGCGCCCGTGATCCGGAAGCACACACACAACACGCATCCCCTTGCGGACGATTTCACCATTGGCACCATCCTGGGGAACAAGTCGCTCTTCAACGACGCCGTCCTGATAGCGATGGGCGATCTGCATGGAACTTACCTGATCACCCCGCGCGTAGACAAACACACCGCGGTATGAGGTCATGTTCAGGGCTGGGCCCAGACGGCCAAGCCAGTATTCCGCGTCTTTGCTGTCAGCATCAGCGAGTGCCTGGCCGGACAGAAAAACAGCCAGAATCGCGAACAGGCACAGCAAGCGCCTGCCAGGGCTCAGTCGTCGAGCTGTGATTCCGGTTCCCGTTTTGCGCATCAAATATTCAACTCCGACTGTATTCAGGATGAAATCACAAGCCTAGTAGCCCGGTCCGGATGCACTTACCAGCCTTGCGTAACCCACCGAGCCACGGCCTGCCCCGACGCTGTTATGCTGGGCATGCTCCAGAAGGTAGCGGCTGACGTGCTCCCATTGCTCTTCATCCAGCCCCTGCAGGGCAACTTCCTGCACCGGCTCACCCATAGCATCAGCCCCCTGGCCCTCAGATTGCTCAGGCGCAATACCGGCGTTGGCGATCGAGTCAGCACTGTCCACGGACTCCCACCCGGCGCCGGCACCAAAACCCACCGCCAATGCCAGGGTTACCATTGCAACCGCAGGCCAGTGCCAGTTTCGCTCTTTGCCATTCTGGCGCAACGTTACCGGGTCGGAAGCTTTCTGCACACCGCCATCCAGTGCTGCCCTGACACCGGCACTGACATCCACCCGGTCATCAGACAGGTTGCCCTGATGCATCAGGTCACGCACGTGCTGCCAACGCTGCCACTGGGAACGAACCTCATCCTGGCGACCGTGAGACAATAACCGGCGGACAGACAGTTCATCCGCTTCATCATCCATCATTGCCGACAGGGTTTCTTTGAGACGATCATCCATAGGACGCAACCTCATTATGTCCGGGAATCGTTTAATAAGGGGCCGAGGTGACGATCCACCGCATCCCGCGCCCTGAAAATCCGCGACCTGACTGTGCCAATCGGGCACTCGAGAATACCGGCGATATCTTCATAACTCAGCCCGTCATACTCCCTGAGCAGAAACGCTGACCGGAGTTCCTCCGGCAGGTTGCCTATGGCCACCCTGAGCGCTTCCTGCAACTGGTCCCGCTGTAACAGTTTTTCCGGTGATGCGATATCTCTCAGCCTTGAGCCGTCGTCAAAGTTCTCGGCTTCAACGGCGTCTGCACTCCCCTGCGGACGGCGACCACGGGACTCCAGGAAATTCTTCGCCGTGTTCACCGCAATCCGGTACAGCCAGGTATAAAAGGCACTGTCACCGCGAAAGCGGTCTATCGCGCGATAGGCCTTGACGAAGGTTTCCTGGGTCAGGTCCATCACTTCCTGGCTGTCGTACACATACCGACTGATGATCGACGCTACCCGTGACTGGTACTTGACCACCAGAAGGTCAAAGGCAGGCCGGTCACCATGACGAACCTTCCTTACCAACTGAAGGTCTGTCTGGCTTTCGCTGTTTTCTTCCTTGTGTCGTTCTGTATCCGCAGTCATGGACGGAGTGCCGGGATTTCCATAGTGAGCGACCGTAGGGTCAGCTTGCCTTTGCTTCGGTGGATTCATGCTGCTGCCTGATGTCCGATTAGGCTATGGTGCACCCACTTTACCGGGAGCACCCCGTCAGGCCAAATAGACAGCAGGCACAAAGTTTAGTTCAATACACCTCCACATTATGGCCTGCGATAACGACCCGATGCCACAATCCTACGAATTCGATGTTCTGATAATCGGTAGCGGCGCAGCCGGACTGACCGCTGCGCTTAACCTGCCCGAACACCTGCAGGTTGCCATTGTCAGTAAGGGCGACATAAGCAGCGGAGCAACACTCTGGGCCCAGGGCGGTATTGCAGCGGTACTGGATGACGCCGACTCCCTGGAAAACCACATCAGCGACACCCTCAGCGCCGGGGGCGGGCTCTGCCACGAGGACGCCGTGCGGTTTACCGTGGAGCATGGCCGCGAGAGCATTGACTGGCTGATTGACAGCGGCGTCACCTTCACCCGCGATGACGAGTCACACTATCACCTCACGCGGGAGGGCGGGCACAGCCACCGACGCATCATCCATGCGGCTGATGCTACTGGCCATGCGGTCTCCACAACATTGACGTCACAGGCCCAGGCGCGCTCCAATATTTCACTCATGTCGCGGCGGGTCGCGGTAGACTTGATCACCAACCGCAAACTTTCGCTACCGGGCAACGCCTGTGTAGGCGCTTATATCCTGAACCTGGAAGATAACCACGTTGAACTTTTCCGGGCCCGGTTTACCATCATCGCCACCGGTGGCGCCAGCAAGGCCTACCGCTACACCACCAACCCCGATGGCGCGTCGGGGGACGGCATCGCCATGGCGTGGCGGGCGGGCTGCCGGGTCGGCAACATGGAGTTCAACCAGTTTCATCCCACCTGCCTGTACCACCCTCACGCCAAATCGTTCCTGATTACCGAGGCGGTGCGGGGCGAAGGCGGTGTGCTGCTGCTGCCGGACGGCACCCGGTTTATGGACAGGTTCGACAAACGGGGCGAACTGGCCCCCAGAGACATCGTTGCCCGTGCGATTGACCATGAGATGAAACGCCTGGGCGCAGATCATCTGCTGCTTGATATCAGCCACAAGCCGGCTGATTTTATCAGGCACCATTTCCCGACCATCTACGAAAAGTGCCTGCTCTTCGGAATTGATATCACCAGACAACCCATTCCGGTGGTACCCGCCGCTCACTATACCTGTGGCGGGGTGCTCAGCGATGACCGGGCCCGTACCGATATCAACCAGCTCTATGTCGTTGGCGAGGCCGCGTTTACCGGACTGCACGGTGCCAATCGCATGGCCAGCAACTCCCTGCTGGAGTGCCTGGTCTACGGCCGTGCCGCTGCCGCTGATATCGCGCGGCGGGAATCGGATATCCCCCCACCGCCAATGGCCCCCGACTGGGACGAAAGCCAGGTGAGGGATTCCGACGAGGACGTGGTAATCTCCCACAACTGGGACGAACTGCGGCATTTCATGTGGGACTATGTGGGCATCGTTCGTACCACCAAACGTCTGCAGCGCGCCAAACACCGTATTGATCTGCTGGAGCGGGAAATCGGCGAGTTCTACAGCAATTACCGGGTGTCCAATGACCTGCTGGAATTGCGCAACCTGGTCACCGTTGCCGACCTGATCATCTGCTCGGCCCTGCAGCGCAGGGAGAGTCGTGGTTTGCATTACACACTGGATTTTCCGGGACTGCTCCACGAAGCAAAAGATACCGTACTGGTTCCTACAACCTATAGACGACCGTCCCCGTAACCGGGCCGGTCCAAACTGATCCCATTGGGCAACTGAGAGCATTCATGTCTGACAACACCGAGTTTAACCGCCTGTGGTGGCACAGCCGTCGCGGCATGCTTGAGCTGGACGTATTGTTGATCCCGTTCCTGGAAGAGGCCTACCGGGACTTACCGGCAGAAGACCAGGCCCGCTACCACAAACTGATCACCTGCGAAGACAACGATATGTTCGAGTGGTTCATGCAGCGCAGCCGCCCGGAAGACCCGGACCTTCAACGCATCGTCGATATCATTCTGAAACGTGTCCAGCCGGATTAACCTGCCAATCTCGCCATCCCATCCGGTGGGTATTCTCTGCGCCCTGCCCTGGCTGTTGCTGACCGCCCTGATGGCGCTTCTGGCCAGCGACCATGGCCTGGCTGGGCTGCTACTGACCACACTCACCTCCGCCGGTGCCATCTACCAGTATCGTCGTAACGGTCTGCTGTCAGGCCCGAACGCAGTGGTCGGCCTGAAAGTTGAAAACCAACAGCTATACGCACGCCTGGGCGCCGGCGAGGATGTTGCCGTGCTACCCTCCGGTGAAAGCCGGGTGAGCGCGGGGTTCACCATCTTGAAACTGCGACGTACCGGCACCATATCAGGCACATACCCTGTTGTTCTTGTTGCGCTCACACCCAGGCTCTGCAACACCTCACCAGAAGCCTTCCGCCAGTTGCGGGTATGGCTTCGCCTGGGCCAGCAACCCCTCAATGTTCAGGAAACCCACTGATTCCGGAGCGTTCCATGTCAGACACCGAAAACCCGGCTGCCAGCCATCCGCTGCCTCATCCGTCCCGCGTTACCATTTCCGACCGGGTTATGGTGCGAGTAGCCGGCCCGGGAACCGATAAGTTTCTGCAGGGGCAATTCAGCCAGCAGATTGATGACGTCACTCAAAGTCACGCCCCGAGGGCTGCCGCCTGCACCCCGAAAGGCCGGGCTTACTGTCTGACCAGACTGGTACGGGATGGCGACGACGTACTCCTGGAGCTACCGGTCGATCTGGCAGACGATACCGTCGCTCATCTGCGCAAATACCTGATGCTTTTCCGTGGCACTTCCATGGAAGTGGAGTCCGACGCCCGGATAATCGGTTTGATGGGCGACTCCACGGTGAGCCAACTGCTGCCCGACGCCACCGGCAGATTGGCGACGGCAGGGGATTCAGTGACAATCCAGGGTGGCCACCTCATCCGCACAATGACGACCGCTGAGGGCATGGCCCGCTACGAGCTGTGGCAGACCGGAGCTCTGGACAAGTCGCTGCAGCAAGCGCTGAACAACATTCCCGAGACTACCCTGTCCGACTGGCATGCCTCCGAAGTTGCAGCCGGTGTAGCGGCGCTTACCCCGGCCACCAAAGAAGGGTTTGTACCGCAAATGCTGAACTGGCAGCACGTGGGAGGCATTCACTTCAAAAAGGGATGCTATACCGGGCAGGAAGTGATTGCCCGCATGCATTTTCTGGGGCAACTCAAGAAAAGCCTTTACCGCTTCGCGACCGGGCAAACCGAAACCCTGCCTGCCCCCGGCGAAGCGGTTCGGGATGGCGATCGTCCGGTAGGCACGGTGATCAACTCTGTCGGTTTTGCTGATGGCAGCGCCGAACTTCTTGCCGTGGTACGGCATGATGCGGCGGAGCTCAGCCTGGCACCAGAGAGTGCGCCAGACACTACCCTTTCCCTGCGCCCGCTGCCCTATTCGGTATCAGAACGTGAACAAACGGGGCCGTCTGATACATAAGTTGACAGGAAGAATGCTGAGAATTTGCTATAAAGTACTTCATATACCTGAACATTTTGGCCTTTCCGGATTCTTCTGCCGGCCAGGCAACATTCAACAGGCGGACCACAGCTGACCATGTCGAACATTGTCGAAACCATAAAAACCGATCTGACCGATGCCATTGAAAACGACAAACTTGTACTCCCGACGCTTCCCGAAGTTGCGTTGCAGGTCCGGGAAATCGCCGAAAATGAAGACTCCGCCATTCTTGATCTGGTGAAGTGCATCAGCAACGACACGGCGCTTTCTGCCCGCATCATCCGTGTCTGCAACAGCCCGCTGTTCCGTGGCAGCCGTGCCATTGAAAACCTGAACATGGCCGTCAGCCGCCTTGGCATGGCCTATACCAGCAATCTGGCCATGGGCCTGGCCATGGAGCAGATGTTCCAGGCCACATCCGACATGATCGACAAGCGTCTGCGTGCCACCTGGCAGAAGAGCACCGAGGTGGCGGGTGTGTGCCATGTGCTGGCGCAGCATTACACCAAACTCAAACCGGACCAGGCCACTCTGGCGGGGCTGGTTCACCTGATCGGGGTGTTGCCGATTCTGCGTTACGTAGAGGACCGTGATATCCAGATCAGCAGTATCATGCTGGATAATGTGATTGATGAGATTCATCCTCGCATCGGCGCCACCATTCTGCAGAAGTGGGATTTTCCGAAGGAGCTGCAGAATGTGCCTCTGGAATACGCGAATCTGCATCGTGAGGTGCCGGCGGCGGATTATGCGGATCTGGTGTTGGTTGCCAATCTGCAGTTGATTGCGGGGACGGATCACCCCTGGACTGAGGTGGACTGGAAGACGATTTCGGCGTTTGATCGGCTTGGGCTGGATCCGGAAGTGGATATGAGCGAGGAAGAGGATCTGAATGCGCAGATGGAAGCGGCTATGGCGCTTCTTAAATAGCCTGATAATTCGGGGGCTGGGCCAGGGGGCCTGAAAAATTGGGGGCTGCCCGGAGGCGGGGGTATTTTTCTTCGGGAAAAGAACTCACTGCGCTCAGACACCTTTTCCTGTCAGAGAAAATACCCCCGCCTCCGGCCGATCAGACTTTGTTGCGGGCCGCGCTTTGAAGTCTCTTTACGAGCTGGACTGACTTTTCCCGTATTGTTTCAGTAACTCTGACTTGCTTGGCAAAGACCAATCGACGGTGGGTAGCCCGTTTTGCTTTAACCACTCGTTGGCCCGGGAAAAGTGCTTGCAACCGAAGAAGCCGCGGTAGGCGCTTAATGGGGATGGGTGTGGACCATCCAGTACCAGGTGTTTGCTGCGGTCGATATGTTGACCCTTCTTTTTTGCGTAGCTTCCCCAGAGTAGAAACACCACGCCCTGCCGTTCCCGGTTGATGGTTTCGATGACCCTGTCAGTGAAGGTTTCCCAGCCTTTACCCTGGTGGGCGCCGGCCTGGCCCTGGACGACGGTGAGGACGCTGTTGAGCAGCAGCACGCCCTGGTCGGCCCAGGGTTGCAGACAACCGTGGTCCGGGGGCTGGACACCCATATCCTCCTGGATTTCCTTGAAGATGTTGACCAGTGACGGTGGTGTGGCAACGTGGGGGCGTACGGAGAAGCACAGTCCGTGGGCCTGGCCGGGGCCGTGGTAGGGGTCCTGCCCGAGGATGACGACGCGGACCTGGTTCAACGGGGTGCTGTTCAATGCATTAAAGCAGAGGTGGCTAGCAGGGAACAGGGTTTTTCCGGCCTGTTCTTCCGCCGCAAGAAAGTCAGCCAGCTGTTGCATGTATGGCTGGCTGAATTCGTTGCGAAGGTGCTCTGACCAGCCCCGGTCGGGCTTGAGCTGGTTTGCCAGTATCTCCACCGGCTGCATGGTCAGCCCTCGTCTTTCTTCGTTTCCGCCTTGTGTTCCGGGCGCATGGCCGGGAACAGGATGACGTCGCGGATGGAGGCGGAGTTGGTCAGCAGCATGGCGAGGCGGTCGATGCCGATGCCTTCACCAGCCGTCGGCGGCAAACCGTATTCCAGTGCCATAATGTAGTCTTCGTCGTAGAACATGGCTTCGTCGTCGCCGGCGTCTTTTTCGGCTACCTGGTCCTGGAAGCGTTCGGCCTGGTCTTCGGCGTCGTTAAGCTCGGAGAAGCCGTTGGCGATTTCGCGGCCGCCCACAAAGAACTCGAAGCGCTCGGTCACGAACGGGTCGTTGTCTTTACAGCGGGCCAGCGGGGACACTTCTTTCGGGTAGTCGGTGATGAAGGTCGGCTGCATCAGCCGATGCTCGGCGGTTGCCTCGAAAATCTCGATCTGGACCTTGCCCAGTCCCCAGCCATTCTTGATATGGATGCCGAGATCCCTGGCGATCTTGCGGGCACCGGCTTCGTCAGCCAGTGCCTCAGCCTTGATATCGGGGTTATGGCGCAGGATGGCATCCACCACAGTCAGGCGCTCGAAGGGCTTGCCGAAGTCGTATTCGATGGTCTCTTCTTCACCATCGATCAGGGTGCGGGTATTCACTACCGTGGTGGTTCCCAGCACCTTCTGGGTGATGGTGCGCAGCATGTCTTCGGTCAGGTCCATCAGGTCGTTGTGGTCTGCGTAGGCCTGATAGAACTCCACCATGGTGAATTCCGGGTTATGACGGGTGGAGAGCCCTTCATTGCGGAAGTTGCGGTTGATCTCGAACACCCGCTCGAAGCCACCCACCACCAGGCGCTTGAGGAACAGCTCCGGCGCAATGCGCAGGTACATGTCGATGCCCAGGGCGTTGTGGTGGGTCACGAACGGTCGCGCCGTGGCCCCACCCGGGATCACCTGCAGCATCGGGGTTTCCACTTCCATGAAGTCCCGGTCGGTGAAGTACTGGCGCATGACACTTATGATCTTCGAGCGCGCATAGAACACCCGGCGGCTGTCTTCGTTTACCATCAGGTCAACATAGCGATGACGGTACCGGGCCTCGGTATCAGTCAGGCCCTTGTGCTTCTCCGGCAGCGGGCGCAGTGACTTGGTGAGCAGAGTGTACTCGTCCATGCTCACATACAGGTCGCCCTTGCCGGACTTGCACAGGACGCCACGCACACCCACGATATCGCCCAGATCCCAGTGCTTGGTGTCTTTCTGGACATCCTTGGTGGCATAAATCTGGATGCGGCCGGTCATGTCCTGAACCACCTTGAACGCCTTGCGGTCGAGCATCATCCGGCCGGCAATGGCCACCACGATACCCATCTCCGCCAGCTCTTCCTTGCTCTTGTCACCGTATTTGGCCTGAAGCTCGGCGGCGGTGGCGTCGCGGCGGAAGTCGTTCGGAAAGGCATTGCCCTGCTCGCGCATCTCAGACAGCTTGGCGCGACGCTCGGCAATCAGCTTGTTGTCCTCGGGCTGTGCATTCTGGGTGTGTTCAGTCATGTTGGCTCACAAAATCGGGAATTGTCCGGGTCAGCATGGCGAAGGCGCTGGTTACAGCGCCATCTTCAGGCTGGCTTCGATAAACTTGTCGATGTCACCATCCAGCACCGCCTGGGTATTGCTGGTCTCCACCTTGGTACGAAGATCCTTGATCCGACCATCGTCCAGCACGTACGAGCGAATCTGGCTGCCCCAGCCAATGTCGGCCTTGGCGTCTTCCGCCTTCTGTTTCTCGGCGTTACGCTCCTGCATCTCGCGCTCGAACAGCTTGGCCTTCAGCTGTTTCATGGCCTGGTCTTTGTTCTGGTGCTGACTTCTGCCAGCCTGACAGGCCACAACAATACCGGTCGGATTGTGGGTCAGGCGCACCGCGGACTCGGTCCGGTTAACGTGCTGACCACCGGCGCCAGAGGCACGATAAACATCCACCCGCAGATCAGACGGATCAATTTCGATCACGAAACTGTCATCCACTTCCGGGGATACGAACACCGACGAGAACGAGGTGTGGCGGCGGTTGCCGGAATCAAATGGTGACTTGCGAACCAGCCGGTGAACACCGGTTTCCGTGCGCAACCAGCCGAACGCATAATCGCCCTGAACGTGAACGGTGGCGCTTTTGATGCCTGCCACGTCGCCGTCCTGCAACTCGACGATCTCGGCCTTGAACCCGCGATGCTCGGCCCAGCGCAGATACATGCGCAGCAACATGTTGGCCCAGTCCTGGGCTTCGGTGCCCCCGGAGCCTGCCTGGATGTCCAGGTAAGCGTTATTGGCGTCCATCTCGCCGGAGAACATACGGCGGAACTCGAGTTTTTCCAGCTCCTTGTCGAGGCTTTCCAGGTCTGCTTCAATCTCTGCAACCGTGCCTTCGTCCTCTTCCTCAGCGGCAATTTCCAGCAGCCCATCGGCATCATCCAGGCCGGAGGTGAGGTTGTCGATGGTACGTACAATCAACTCAAGATCGGACCTTTCCTTGCCCAGCGCCTGCGCCCGCTCGGGGTCTTCCCACACCGAGGGCACTTCCAGCTCGCGCTCTACTTCGGTCAGTCTTTCACTACGCTGATCGTAGTCAAAGATACCCCCTGAGCGCTTCAGTGCGCTCACGAAGGTCTTTTATCTTCGTAACAATGGGATTGATTTCCATGAAATCCTTACTCACTCTCGGAAAATGGATGCGATCAAAATCAGACGCGAGATTCTACCGGAAATCTGTTTTTAAATCAGCCGGTGCTAACCGCGACTTCGGTGCTTGCGTCAACCTGACTTCGGTGAAAGCACCAATCGGGCAGGCCCTTCCGGGATACGCGGTGAATACGTCCCTGTACGCTCGACAAAAACATCCATGTTTTTGACGATCCCGGAAGGGCCTGCCCGATCGGCGCCCGGAGCTCACAGTTAACGCCAGAACCGTAGGTTGGATTAGAGGCAACGCCTCGTAATCCAACAGTGCCCGGTCAATCACCCCGGCCAACCCTGAAATCCGCCATCACTCGGCTTCGGTTTGTTTTGTTAATTATGCCTTTGGCGTCGGCTCTCTGGGTTTTTTGTCGGATTACGGCCCGTTGGGCCTAATCCGACCTACGTTATACAGCGTTAACTCTCGAGTTTGGTCGGGCCTGGGGTGGGGGGCTATTTTCTGCCAGAAAAAGGTGTCTGAGCGAAGCGAGTTCTTTTTCCAAAGAAAATAGTCCCCACCCCAGGCCCAGCCCCCAAAAGCCGAAGTCCCGAAAAATCAGGCCAGAGGCTCCAGATAATCCACCAGAAGCTGCAAGTTGGTACGCCCGCGAAAGGTATTGGCGTCAGGCTTGTACACCACCCGGGCCCCGGTCCGGGTGTAGTCGGGCACTTCCGGCCCAGTGTTGAAGGCGATGCCGTCGATGATGGCGCCACCCTCTTCCGGCTGGAGAACCAGTTTCAGGTGGTTCTCGCCAACAATACGCTGGCTGACCACGCGGAAGTTGCCGTCGAACAGCGGCTCCGGGAAATGCTGACCCCAGGGGCCGGCCCGCTTCAACAGTGTGGCGGTTTCCAGGTGTAGTTCGTCCGGGTTCAGGGGGCCGTCGGTGGTGATGGCAGCCTCCAGGTCTTCCGCTCGCAGCGTATCGCGCACGGCCCTGTCGAATGCCTCGCTGAAGGCTTCAAGATCATTGCGGGACAGGGTCATGCCGGCCGCCATGGCGTGGCCACCGTATTTTTTCATCATGCCTGGGTGGCGGGCGTCGACCACCGCAAGTACATCACGGATATGCAGGCCGGGAATGGAGCGGGCGGAGCCTTTGATGTCTTCACCGTTGTCGTCCGGCGCAAAGGCAATGGTCGGGCGGTGGGTCTGCTCACGGATGCGGGCGGCCAGTATGCCGATCACGCCCTGGTGCCAGTCGGTGTCGAACAGGGCCAGCCCCCAGGGTAAACCTTCAATATCCAGCGACATGGACGCCAGCAGGTCCTGGGCCTGGGTTTTCATGTCTTTTTCGATGGTGCGCCGTTCGCGGTTGAAGGTGTCCAGCTCCCGGGCCAGGCGCTGGGCCTCGTCGCGGCTGTCAGCCAGCAGACAGGCAATGCCCACGCTCATGTCATCCAGGCGACCGGCAGCATTAAGCCTTGGGCCGACCACAAACCCAAGGTCGGTGGAGCTGATTTCGCTGTGATCGCGACCTGCCACCTCCAGCAACGCCAGAATACCCGGGCGGGCTTCGCCCTGGCGAATTCGGCGCAGGCCCTGTTCGACGAAGATGCGGTTGTTGTGATCCAGCGGTACCACGTCCGCCACAGTGCCGAGGGCAACCAGATCCAGCAGGTTGCCAAGATTGGGCTGCGGATCTGGCAGGAGGCCCTGCTCTCGGAGATGTTTGCGCAAGGCTGTCAGCACGTAGAACATCACACCCACACCCGCCGCGTTCTTGCTCAGGAAGGGGCATCCGGGCTGGTTGGGGTTCACGATGGCGTCGGCATCGGGAAGGGTTTCGCCGGCCAGGTGGTGGTCGGTCACCACCACCTTTATGCCCAGATCCCGGGCTGCCTGGACACCCTCAACCGCAGAAATGCCGTTGTCCACGGTAACCATCAGGTCCGGCAGGGAGCCCTCTTCCTGTAGCCGGTGGATTATACCGGGCGTCAGGCCATAACCATCGGAAAAGCGGCTGGGCACGCGGAAATCGATGTCGTTCAACCCCAGCATGCCCAGGCCCAGCATGGCCACCGCCGTGCTGGTGGCACCATCGGCGTCAAAGTCGCCCAGAACCAGTACCCGTTGCTGGCTGATAATTGCCTCAGTCAGCAGAGCGACAGCGCGGTCGATTCCCCGGAGGTCCATGGGTGAGGCCAGGTGCTTCAGGGTATAACTGAGCTGTTCATCAGAAGTAACGCCACGGGCGGCGTAGAGTCGGCGGAGCAGTGGAGGCAGATTCTGACCCCAGTCCGGCGTGGTTTCCGGACTGGGGCGACGCAGGATTTTTTTTGGTGTCATACCGGTCAGGTATTCTTCCAGTGTTTGGCGATGAAGTCCTGCACAGCAGGCAGGTCATTATCCAGCACGGTGTATTGCTCTTCCCGCTCGAACAGGTCCGCCATGTGCACCGGCAACGCCGGCTCCGCCTTGACACCAGAGCGCAACACAGCATCCGGGAACTTGGCCGGATGAGCGGTGCCCAGGGTAATCATGGGAATGGCCGGGTCGCGACGGCAGTTGCGGGCTGCGCGAACGCCGATGGCGGTATGCGGATCCAGCAGGTATTCATTCTGCTCGAAGATTTCACGGATGGTGTCCGTGGTGCCTTCATCGTCGACCGCGTCGCTATCAAACACCTTGCGGGCATGCTTCCAGCGGTAGTCTTCAATGCTGACCGGCCCCCTGGAAGCATTTTCCAACAGCTCTTTCACAGCGATTCCATCGCGTCCGTGCAGATCAAACAACAGACGCTCGAAGTTGCTGGATACCATGATGTCCATGCTCGGCGACAGGGTATGCTCAAGCTTGAGCTGCTCGTACCGGTTGCCACTCATGAAACGATGCAGGATATCGTTGCGGTTGGTGGCGATCACCAGCTGGGAGATGGGCAGGCCCATTTTTTTGGCCAGGTAACCGGCAAAGATATCGCCAAAGTTACCGGTGGGCACGGAAAACGCCATACTGCGATCCGGACCACCGAGGGCCAGCGACGCATGAAAGTAGTAGACAATCTGGGCCATGATGCGAGCCCAGTTGATGGAATTCACCGCCGCAAGCTGGGTTTTTCCGCCCAGGAACGACTGGTCGCCAAAGCTTGCCTTGACCATCCGCTGACAGTCATCAAAGTTGCCGCGCACCGCGATGTTGTGGATGTTATCACCCTTCACGGTGGTCATCTGGCGACGCTGCACCTCGGAAACACGCTCGTGGGGGTGCAGGATAAATATGTCCACATGCTTGCAGCGACGGCACCCTTCAATGGCGGCGGAACCGGTATCGCCAGACGTCGCCCCCATGATCACCACGTGCTGCTGTCGCTTCTCCAGCACATAGTCCAGCAGGCGCCCCAGCAGCTGCAGAGCGAAATCCTTGAACGCCAGGGTAGGGCCACGGAACAGTTCCATGACCCATTCATTGCTATCCAGCTGAACCAGTGGCGCGACCGCCTTGTGGGCAAATGCGTCACCGTAGGTTTCGTCCAGCATCCTGCGGAAATCCTCTGCCGGAATGGCATCGTCCACGAACGGATGCATCACCTTGAAGGCCAGCTCGCTGTAGGAAAGCCCGCGCCAGCTGCGGATTTCTTCCAGGCTGAAATGGGGCAGGGATTCCGGGACATACAGGCCACCGTCGGTGGCCAGGCCTGTCAGCAGGACATCTTCAAAACCCAGGGCGGGAGCTTCGCCCCGTGTACTGATGTATCTCACCTTGCGCGTTCCTGTCAGTTAAAGTTTTCGGCACGGATGCGAATGACTTTTCCGTCGATATCGCTGAGAGCTTCCAGTTCTTCAATGGCGCGGTTGATCTGGCGCTCCTGAACCGTGTGGGTGAGGATAATCACCGGAATGCGGCCATCCTTCAGCTCCGATTCCTTCTGCATGATGGACTCGATATTGATGCCGTGCTCGCTCAGGATAGACGCCACTTTCGCCAGCACGCCGGGGCGGTCCAACGCCTGGATACGCAGGTAATAGGCAGACTGGACATCCTCCATGGGCAGCACCGGAAGATCTTCCATCGCCGACGGCTCAAAGCCGAGGTAAGGCACACGCTGGTTGCTTTCAGCGGCGACGGAACGGGCGGCATCGATGATATCGGCAATTACCGCAGAGGCTGTGGCCTCGTCGCCCGCACCCGGGCCGTAATACATGGTCTGGCCGACGGCGTCGCCATCCACCAGTACTGCATTCAGTACACCATCAACCTGGGCAATGAGGTGGCTACGGGGAACCAGCGTGGGATGCACGCGCAGCTCGATGCCTTCATCGCGACGGCGGGCAATGCCCAGATGCTTGATGCGATACCCCAGAACCTCGGCATGGGCGATATCGTAAGGGGTAATCTCGGAAATCCCTTCGGTATAGGCCTTTTCGAACTGAAGTGGCACACCGAAACCTGCCGAGGCCAGGATGGTCAACTTGTGAGCGGCGTCGATACCTTCAACGTCAAAGGTGGGATCAGCCTCTGCATAACCCAGATCCTGGGCCTCTTTGAGCACCTCAGCGAATTCACGGCCGGCACGCATTTCCGTCAGGATATAGTTACCGGTACCGTTGATGATGCCGGCAATCCAGTCGACCCGATTGGCCGCCATGCCCTCACGAACGGCCTTGATGACCGGAATTCCACCGGCGACACCCGCTTCGTAGGCAACGATCACATTTTTCTTCGCAGCAGCCTCAAAGATTTCATTGCCGTGAACCGCAATCAGGGCCTTATTCGCAGTTACTACGTGCTTGCCATTCTTGATGGCTGCCAGCACCAGCTCCCGCGCAGTCTCGTAGCCGCCAATCAGTTCCACCACAATATCCACGGACGGGTCATTCACCACGTCGAACACATCGGTGCTGAAAGGGATATCACCCAGATCAATATCGCTGCGGGGTGTGCGTGTCGCCACCCTGGCAATCCGGATATTGAAACCTGTCCTGCCCGTGATCAGGCTGGCGTTCCGGGTCAGTACGTTGTACGTACCACCACCGACTGTTCCCAGTCCGCAGATTCCGACATTGACGTCTTTCAAGCTTTCACCTCTGTTCCCGATGGGTTGCTGTGGGGAGCGATAGTATAACGGTTAACGTGCGCCCGAATAAGCCCTGTCCGACACAACGGGCAAAGCTTCAGACCGGTAGACTATCAGAGCAGCCCGAGGCCTTCAGCCAGTTTTTGGGCCGGCACGTAACCACGCACCATGTTACCGTCTTCCAGCACGATCGCCGGGGTGCCGGTCACACCAACGCGACCGCCCAACTGGAATTGCTCCCTGACCGGATTGTCACAGCTCTGCTCTTCTACAGGGCGGCCCTGCTTGGCGGCATCCATGGCTGCCTGCTGGTCATCGGAACACCAGACAGAAATATATTTGCGGAATGAGGGTGTGTTGGGCCCGGAGCGGGGAAAACCGTAGTAGTGAACCGTAATGCCCATGTCATTCAGCTGTGGCACTTCATCATGCATCTTACGGCAGTAGGGGCAATCAATATCGGTAAACACGGCAATGGAGGCCTTCTCCGTACCCTTGGCAGCATAGCTGATCACCCCCTTGCCACCAAAATCGTCCATTGTACGGGCCCGTTGCGATGCCCTTCCCTGTTCCGAGACATTGGCGATGCCAGTACTGGTAATCTTCAGGAGGTCCCCGGTAAGGAGGTACTGGCCGTCGGCAGTGGTGAAGATGGTATCCCCGTTATTACTGTACACCTCGTACAGGCCCTTGACTTCGGACTTGCGAACCTCGGAGATTTTCAGGCCAGGAACAGCTGCCGTCAGTTTTTCGGTAATCTTGTCCTCTACTTCACCCGCCTGAAGGGTTGATGCTCCGGCCATGACCAGGGTAGCGGTAACGAACAGCAGGCAGGACTTGAACAGGCTCTTGATCAACATAATGGCTTCCAGTTAAAAGGGCTCACAGGGTGTTCAATCTTCACGGCAGCGCGATTCCCGCCGCGTCGTTAAAAAAACCAAGAGAGTTAATAGCGTCGAGAGAGTTGCGACACCGGCCACCAAAAAAAGTTCAGTGTACCAAGGCGCATCGCCACCGCAACCAGACATGACACTAGCCCCTGGGATGATGGGACTGATGCAGGGACTGCAATCGCTGTCGCGCCACATGGGTGTATATCTGTGTGGTGGAAAGATCCGAATGCCCCAGCAGCATCTGCACTACCCGCAGGTCTGCGCCATTATTCAGCAAATGGGTGGCGAAGGCATGCCGCAGGGTGTGTGGGGAAAGATGCTTGTGGATGCCTGCCCGCAGGGCATAGTGCTTTATCCGGTGCCAGAACGTCTGCCGTGTCATGGCGACCGGCCGGTTTCCGGGAAACAGCGCATTACTTGGCCGCCCCCTGAGAAGTTCACCCCGCCCTTCCTTCATGTACCGCACCAGCCAGTCAATGGCCTCCTCTCCCAGGGGCACCAGCCGCTCCTTGTTTCCCTTGCCTACTATCCTGACCACACCCTGACGCAGATTCACCTCGTCCACGGTCAACGCCACCAGTTCCGACACCCGCAAACCGCAGCCATACAGAATTTCCATCATTGCCTTGTCGCGAAGCTCGATGGGCACCTCCGGGTCGGGCTCCGACAGCAGATTGTCCACATCGTCCTCCGACAGGGAATCCGGCAGGCGCCGCGGAAGCCTGGGGCTGTCAATGCGCAATGTCGGATCCTCTGAGATCAACCCTTCGCGTAAAAGGTAGCGATAGAAACGCCGCAAACCAGACAGGCGACGAGCAGCGGTGGACGTCTTGAAGCCATCGGCCAAACCCCGGGCGATCCAGGCCAGCAAATCGGTACGACGCACGTCTGCCAGCAATGGTTTTCCCGGCTGCTCCTGCAGCCATACCGCCAGGCGTTCGAGATCGCTGCGGTATGCCTCGCGGGTTTTCTCACCCAGCCCGTCCTCAAGCCAGACGGCATCTGTGAAGCGCACAATGATTGCTTCATCGGGGGGACGCAATTCAGCTCTGGAGTTGGTCTTCCGGCTCATAACAGCTTACTCGAAACGTACCGCGCCGATGCAGTTATGGAGATCAGACACGAAAAAGGCAGCCAAAGGCTGCCTTTTTCAACGAACTTGACCAGCAACCGCTGCTGATCAGCCCAGCTTTTCCTTGATACGAGCTGCCTTGCCAGACAGGTCGCGCAGGTAGTAAAGCTTGGCCTGGCGAACGTCGCCGCGACGCTTCACGCTGATGCTGTCGATCAGCTTGGAGAAGGTCTGGAAGGTACGCTCAACGCCAACGCCGTAGGAAATTTTCCGTACAGTGAAGGAAGAGTTCATGCCACGGTTGCGCTTGCCAATGACAACGCCTTCAAACGCCTGCAGACGCTCGCGGTTGCCTTCAGTTACACGCACTTGGATAACCACGGTGTCACCCGGCGCAAAGGCAGGGATTTCCTTGGTCATCTGCTCTGATTCAATCTGACTGATGATGTTGTTCTTACCGCTCATCGTTAGTGCTCCTGATACCCAATCTTTTAATGCCCTGATGATTCAGAGGCACCCGGTTCGTTCAAAATCTCTTCCAGCAGCTTACGCTCTTCGTCCGTAAACACCCGCTTTTCCAGCAGGTCGGGGCGTCGCTCCCGGGTTCGCCTCAGCGACTGCTTGAGCCGCCAACGCCGGATCTGATCATGGTGACCGCCCAATAAAACATCCGGCACCGCCTGACCTTCGTAAACCTCGGGCCGGGTGTAGTGCGGACAATCCAGCAAACCGTCAGCAAAGGAATCCTGCTCTGCCGACTGCGCATGACCCAGCGCTCCGGGGATGAGGCGCGTAACCGCATCAATAACAGCCATGGCTGCCAGTTCGCCACCGGAGAGCACAAAATCTCCCAGTGACACCTCCCGGTCGACTTCGGCCGATATCAGGCGTTCATCAACACCCTCGTACCGCCCGGCTACCAGAATGAGGTTCTGTTCTGCCGCCAGTGACTCAACCACGCTCTGGTCCATCGGCTCCCCCTGGGGAGACAGATAAACCACGCAGGCCTTGCCGGGTGCCGACGCCCGTGCCGCATGTATGGCATCCCGCAGCGGCTGAATTTTCATCAGCATGCCCGGACCACCACCATAAGGCCGGTCGTCAACAGTGCGGTGACGATCGTGGGTAAATTCCCGGGGATTCCAGGCACTGAAGGTCAGCAAACCATCTCTGACCGCCCTGCCGGTAATCCCATACTCGGTCACCGCAGCGAACATCTCCGGGAACAGACTGACTGCGCCAATCCACACCCGTCAGAACTCCGGATCCCAGTCGACTACCATACGCGAAGCGGCCAGATCCACATTCCGGACAACGTGGTCCGGACGGTAGGGAATCAGCCGCTCACGCTGGTCGATGGAGGCATCAGTAGCCCTCACCACCAGGACATCGTTGGAGCCTGTTTCTATCAGATGATGCACCCTGCCGAGGCACTCATCCTCAGTCGTGAACACGTCAAGCCCTTCCAGCTGATACCAGTAGTATTCCCCTTCGGGTAGCTCTGGCAACTCTTCGGTGGGCACAATAACGTCGGCGCCGCAGTAACTGCGAGCCATTTCACGATCATCAATGCCTTTCAGCCTGACAACGATCCCCTGGCCCTGCCGGCGACCTTCCTCAAGCTTTGCAGGGATACGCTTGCCATTGTGGACCAAAGTCCAGTCACGGTAGTTCAGTATCCCTTCTCTGGGGTCCGTGTAAGAGTGGACTTTAAGCCACCCTTTAACCCCAAACACCGAGGTAATCTGACCAATCACAGTTTCCTGCGAATGCTGAGCCATGCCCTAACCCCGGTGATGAAACGTTAACTCTATTACTCTGCCGCAGCGCCTTTCAGCAACTGGGCAACGCGCTCGCTGGTCTGAGCGCCCTGGCCCAGCCAATGATCAATGCGATCGCGATCAATACGCAGACGCTCTTCCTGACCGCGAGCGACCGGGTTAAAGAAGCCAACGCGCTCGATAAAACGACCGTCGCGGGATTTGCGGCTGTCTGTCACTGTCAGATGGTAGAACGGGCGCTTCTTGGAGCCGCCACGAGCCAAACGGATTATTACCATTTCGACCAATATCCTGTTCTGTTGTACGAACTTTGTACGATTCACACCCGCCAAACCAAGGCTGGCGCGAAGACCCATACTCGAAAGGGGCGCTATTCTATGCTAAATGAACGCCAAAGAAAACAGGGAATACATCCCGGTTTCTACATACGTCCACGGGGTGGCATTCCGCCACCGCCTCCGCCCGGCGGCATCATACCGCCAAGACCCCGCATCATGTTAGCCATTCCGCCTTTCTTGCCGAATTTCTTCATCATTTTCTGCATTTGCTTGTGCTGTTTCAGCAGCCGGTTGACGTCCTGGATCTGGGTACCGGAGCCGCCTGCTATGCGGCGCTTGCGGGAATTGTTGATGACATCCGGATAGCGGCGCTCCTTGGGGGTCATTGAGCAGATAATGGCTTCCATCTGCCCCATGGACTTGTCATTCACCTGCTGCTGGGCCATTTGCGCCATCTGCCCCATACCCGGCAGCTTATCCATCAGGCCACCGATACCGCCCATATTTTTCATCTGCTGCAACTGGTCGCGGAAGTCTTCCAGGTCAAAGTTCTTGCCCTTCTTGATCTTCTTCGTCAGTTTTTCGGCTTTCTTCTGGTCAATCTTGCGTTCGGCTTCCTCTATCAGGGAGAGCACATCCCCCATACCGAGGATTCTGGATGCCACCCGGTCCGGATGGAACGGCTCCAGGGCGTCCGATTTCTCCCCCACACCGAGGAACTTGATGGGCTTGCCGGTAATGTGGCGCACTGACAGCGCGGCGCCGCCACGGGCGTCGCCATCGGTCTTGGTGAGAACCACACCCGTCAGCGGCAGCGCATCGTTAAAGGCCTTGGCGGTGTTGGCCGCGTCCTGACCGGTCATGGCATCCACCACGAACAGGGTCTCGACAGGGTTTACCGCTTTGTGCAGCCGCCCTATCTCGCCCATCATCTGCTCGTCGACGTGGAGGCGGCCGGCGGTATCCAGGATCACCACATCGATATGCTTCTTGCGGGCAGCATCCAACGCACCATTGGCGATATCGACCGGGTCCTGGTCCGCAGTGCTGGGGAAAAACTCGACCCCGACTTCCCCTGCCAGGGTTTCCAACTGGCGTATTGCCGCGGGCCGATATACGTCGGCGCTCACCACCATCACGGTTTTTTTGTGCCGCTCCTTCAGGAACCGGGAAAGCTTGGCAACGGTGGTGGTCTTACCAGCACCCTGCAAACCGGCCATCATGATCACCGCCGGGGGCGCTACCGCCAGATTGAGAGACTCATTGCCGTCCCCCATCACGCGCTCCAGCTCCTGCTGGACCACTTTCACGAATACCTGGCCCGGGCTCAGGCTACGCTGGACTTCCTGGCCAATGGCCCGCTGACGCACGCCCTCTATAAATGCCTTGACCACTGGCAGGGCAACGTCTGCCTCCAAAAGCGCCATGCGAACTTCACGCAGCGTTTCCTTTATGTTGTCGTCGGTCAGCCGCGCCTGACCTGAAATCTTGCGCAGACTGCCGGAAAGTCGGTCCTGGAGGTTTTCAAACATGTTGATCTTCCGTACCCGGATTAATTGAGTGCATGAAACACGGGAACCCGATCAGGTTCCTTGATTCCTGTTGCATAATCGCGACATTATAACCAGACTATCGCCCTGAAACGACCAGCCCGGTCAAATCGGCGCGAAAGCCCGCCGCACCCCAGTCAGAGAGTGGTTAAAAGGAAGTCATGGGAACGCTGATTCTCGCGGTCACTTCATTATTACTATACAGCATTGGTACTGCCCTGCAGGCGCTCAGCTTCAGGGGGCGGGTACATACCAATATTGCAATAACCACCCTTATCGGCATGCTGGCGCTGACCGCCCATGGCCTGCTGATTGCCCAGACTGTCCACCAGGAAGGCGGATTCGATTTCGGATTCTTCCAGAGTTCGGTGCTCATTTCCTGGCTGATTGTGTTTCTTTTGCTGGGACTTAACCTTAGCAAGCCGGTCCAGAGCCTCTTCCTTGGTGTTTATCCGATCGCAGCGCTGACCATCGTCATGAGCCTGATCACCCACCCTTCTTCCCAACTGGTCCCGCAAGACAGTTACGGCATGCTGTCGCACATCGCGCTGTCGGTCACAGCCTACAGCCTGTTCACGCTGGCGGCTATACAGGCAGCCCTGCTGTACCTCCAGAATCGCCAGCTCAAGCACAACTACAACAGCATAATGATCAGAAACCTGCCGCCGTTGCAGACCATGGAATCCCTGCTGTTCGAAATGGTCTGGGCGGGCGTGGTGATGCTGGTGCTGGCCATTGTCACCGGGGCACTGTTCATTGATGATATTTTTGCCCAGGACCTGGCCCACAAGACTGTATTCTCACTTCTGTCCCTGGCTGTCTTCCTGGCATTGCTGATCGGGCGCTACACACGTGGGTGGCGCGGCATAACCGCCAGTCGCTGGACTCTCGCCGGTTGTGCCCTGCTTATGCTCGCCTTCTACGGCAGCAAGTTTGTGCTTGAACTGGTCTTCCACCGGGGCGGCTGACGAACTTCGTAGCCGCCCCCGTTCCGGTACACACTTGACACCGCGATCACCAACCGCCTATTTTCCCAACTTATCAGCAAAATAAGGACATTCAGTCTTGAACGAGACATCGCTCACCGCGCTGTTCATCATCCTGGCGGGACTCATCCTGCTGTCCGCTTTCTTCTCCAGCTCCGAAACCGGCATGATGTCGCTCAATCGTTACCGGTTGAAGCATATGGCCAAGACTGGCCACAAGGGCGCCAAACGGGCCCAGGGATTGCTGAACCGCACGGATCAGCTGATCGGCGTCATCCTCATTGGCAACAATTTCGTCAATATCTTTGCTTCCGCGATTGCGACCGTCATCGCCATTCGTATCTGGGGGGATGCCGGCATTGCCATTGCCACTGTGCTGCTGACGATTGTCATACTGATATTCGCGGAAGTAACCCCAAAGACACTCGCAGCCCTGTTTCCGGAAAAAATTGCCTTCCCCGCCTCCCATATACTGGGCCCGCTGCTAAAGATTCTTTACCCGGTGGTGTGGGCGGTGAACCTGTTCACCGGCGCCATACTGAAAATCATCGGCGTGTCCGCCAACGACGCTGCCAACGAACACCTCAGCCGGGAGGAACTCAGGACCCTGGTCAACGAGGCGGGCGCCCTGATACCGGCGAAGCACAAGGACATGCTGGTCAGCATCCTGGACCTTGAAAAGGTGACCGTGAATGACATCATGGTGCCCCGCAATGAAGTGGTCGGTATCGACCTGGATGACGATCTGGACACCATTTTGCGCCAGCTCAGAAGCAGTCAGCATACCCGGTTGCCGGTCTTCAAAGGCGATATCAACAACATACAGGGCGTGCTTCACCTGCGAAATGTCTCGAGGCTACTGCTGCAGGATGACATCAACAAGGCCATGCTGATGCAGCTTTGCCGGGAGCCCTACTTCATTCCGGAAAGCACACCACTGAACACACAGCTGATCAACTTCCAGAAGCAAAAGCGGCGTTTCGGCATCGTGGTTGACGAGTACGGAGAAGTTCTGGGCCTGGCCACCCTGGAGGACATACTGGAAGAAATCGTTGGCGAGTTTACTACCGATTACGCCGCCACCAGCCCGGACATCATTCCCCAGGATGACGGCACCTTTATTATCGACGGCACCTCCGCAGTCCGAACCATCAACAAAACCCTGGGCTGGAAGCTTCCGATTGACGGCCCCAAGACTCTTAACGGGCTGATCACCGAGACCCTGGAAAACATTCCGGAAACGAACGTCTGCCTTAAAGTAGGCGGGCACCGGGTTGAAGTACTGCAGATCAAGGATAACGTGGTCAAGGCAGCCATCGTTCACCCCAAGAAGCGAAAAAAACGCTCTCTCAAGTAGGCTATCCGGTTATAACAAGAATTCTGTTAGAAATATCAAAGTTTAATCTTTCTCTTGACCCAAAAGCCTTTCCCACCAAAACTGAAGGCTTGAGATATAACAATAATGAACAGGAGTACGTCCATGAGTCTAACCCATACCCTGGGTCTGCTTACGCACCCGGATCGTGAATGGGAAGCCATTCGCAACGAGCCGGAATCCCTTGGCAAGCTTTACCTGGGCCATGTTCTGTTGCTGGGGCTCATCCCGGCCATTGCCGGCTTCTACGGCAGCACCCAGGTTGGCTGGCAAATCGGTGACGGCCAGGTGATCAGACTGACAACCACCAGCGCCCTGCAGCTGACAGCTCTCTTTTACCTGGCCATGCTGACAGGCATTTATATTATTGGCCGATTCATCGATTTTTTTGCCGCGACCTACGACGTCAAGGACAGTAACCCGCGAGGCGTTACGCTGGCAGCCTATACGGCAACACCGGTGTTTTTGCTGGGCATCGCCGCAGTGTATCCCAATATCTGGGTCAACATGATCGTGGGGCTGATTGCCATTGCCTATGCCGTCTATCTGCTCTATGAAGGGCTACCGATATTGATGAAAATACCGGAAGAGCGGGGATTCATGTTCGCCTCTGCCGTGTTGACTGTCGGCCTGGTCATGTTCGTTGCCCTGCTGGCAATTACCGTGGTGATATGGAGTGTGGGTATTGGTCCGGTGTATGTGAGCTGACACCTGCCAACAGTTACATCTGAAAACCGGGCACCTTCGGGTATCCCGGGATTTTTTTATTTCTGGGCTCAGTTGGCATTTGGTTATGTTACCGAGTGTTAAAATGAGGTAGATTTAACGTATAAATAATAAACGCAGTCGTAAGCTCGGTCATGTATCCGGTTGAGGCGTACACAGGAGTCGGCCATGAATAAGCAGTCCGGCATACATTATCTCCGCGAGCACCGGGAGGCTGGGAGTTCAAATCCCGTACCTGCACAGGTGGTCCGTATCCGTGACACTGTCGTTGCCGGACTGGGAGATTTGTTGCAGGGTGCATTTGACGCAGTTGATGACTCGCTGTTCGAACTGGCAAACAATGCCAGGAGCAACAACGAGCAGAACCGCTATTTTGAAGCCATGCGCGAAATCCGCATCAAACGGAAGGGTGTCGAGCGCCATTTCCAGAATGCGGTGGCCCAGCTGTTTGCGAACCCGCCCCGAAGCGGTACCGTAGCCGCAGATGAAAGCCTGGCCAGCCAGACTAATTCCGACAGCCTGTCGCTGGTGGGTGACGACGACCTGGAGGAACAGGTCGCCCTCAACGCCATGATCACCAAATCCAGGGTTCACTTCCAGGGCCCCCTGCTTCAACTGCAAACCCGATTCAGTGTGGTATACCCGGGCGCCAGTGAAGACATACCCGTCAACCCGATGGCTCCCGAACACCTGTGCAGCGCCTTTGTGGAAGCAATCCAGGCCCTCGAGATCCAGATTCGCGAGCGCCTGATCCTGCTCAAGCAGTTTGACCGTTATGTCGTCTCCAACCTTGGCATGTTGCTGGATGAAGCCAACCGGATACTGATCCAGGCCGGCGTCATTCCTAACTTCCGCTACCACGGCAAAGCTGGCAAGCAACAGGACAGCTCTGCCCCGGGCACAACTGCCGGCCAGGCGCCCGGTGAAACCGCATCTGCCGCAAGCGAGCAGCAAGGGCATCACGAAGGTGCCATGTTCGAGCAAATCCGGCAAATGCTCGCCCATCAGCGTGCCAATGCAGGTATTCCGCCCCGGTCGTCAGACCCGAACGTTCATGTTATCGGAGGCGCAGAGCTTGCCAGCCTGCTCGGAGCGCTCCCCCAGCAACCCCCGGGTGAGCAGGTCAGCGGCAACCTGAGTGCCGGCAAGCCGGTGATGGTCGATCTGTACCAGGTTGTCCAGCAGCTGCTTGCGCAAACCGGAAACACCAGCGACGGCAAGAAGCCGGCACTGAATGAAATGGACGAGGACCTGATTAACCTGGTGTCCATGCTGTTCGAATTCATTCTGGACGACTACAACCTGTCGGCGCCGGTACAGGTGCTGATCAGCCGGCTTCAGATTCCCATTCTCAAAGTGGTCATCAAGGACAAGACGTTCTTCAGCAAAGCCACCCATCCTGCCCGTCGCCTGCTTAACTCACTTGCCCGGGCCGGCATCGGCTGGAGTGAGAGCGACGAAAAAACCCGGGACAAGCTGTATGAGCAGATTCATGCGGTGGTTGCCCGCATCCTGAACGAATTTGACGGCGACGTAACCCTGTTCGAAACCCTGTGCGAGGAATTTGAGCAGTTCCTGGCCAGAGAGAATCGCAAGGCTTCCCTGGTGGAGCAGCGCACACGGGAATCCGAGCGCGGCCGCATCAAGTCACAGAAAGCCCAGGAGACCGTGGATCAGTTGCTGCAGAAGAAGCTGGCGCGCTACAAACTCCAGGAGCCGGTACGGAATATCTTGCTGAATGGCTGGAGCCGGGTCATGTTCCTGGCTTACCTGCGAGACGACGTGGAGCATCGCTGGCCCCAGACCGTCCGGGTTGTGGACGACCTGATCTGGTGCCTGCATCCCCACCAGGACGACGAGGAGCGGGACCAGTGGGTCCGGGTGGTGCCCGGATTGCTGAAATCACTGAGGGCCGGCCTTGAGGAAGTCTCCTACAATTCATCCAAACTGGATGAAATGATGTCGGACCTCAAGCATGAGCTGACCGAAGCCTTCCGTGCCAACGCACTTGCAGAAGCCATGGAAGACGCTCCCGAGCCAGAACCGGAAGATGAGGACGATGATCCCATCAGCCACCAAACCGCGATACAGCGTCAACAGGAGCTGGAGGACGCGGCAATTGCCGAATATGTGGCACAGATCGACGCCATTGAGATCGGCAACTGGGTGGAATTCAATCTGGTCAACGGTGCCAGCTTCCGCTGCAAGCTGTCTGCGATTATCGAAGAAGCAGACAGTTTCGTCTTTGTTAACCGCATGGGGCTGAAGGTTATTGAGAAATCCCGTACCGATCTCGCCCACGAAATGCGGCGCGGACGCCTGACTGTTCTTGAGCAGGGCGCATTGATTGATCGGGCGCTGGACGCCGTTGTGGGCAGCTTGCGGAGCAAGGCGGGGTAAGCTGGCGTCAATGCTGGAGTATGGCAGTGTTACCGGTCTTCCGGGCAAATACCGGATTACCCTCGCAATATCGATTGCCTTGCTACTCCATACCCTGGTGATGTCAGCGCTGCCTTTCACGCCCCCGGAGACGGAATCCCATCGCCGGACCGTGCGGGTGGAGCTGGTGAGCCCCGGCAGCGAGCCCTCGTCCGAAACCGCAGCCAGTGCGGCGGCACAAACGAGTGAAAATCAACCGGCACGTGCCGCGCCAGTAGCGGCTAACTCACGACCCGCTATCCGGCCCGACATTGTCACCCTGAACTCTCCCGGCAAGCAGGTCCGCGCCGCCGGGGAACCTTCACGCTCTCCTTCCCGGGAACAGACCTCTGACCAGCCCCCGGAACAATCCGCACCTTCTCGCGATTCCGTTGCTTCAGCCGCAGGCACCCCGGAGGTAACCCCTGAGACAGAACCGAAGCCGATAACACAGGTCAGCCGTTCGCCAGAGCAGACCGATCCCTACCTGGTGAGCCTGGCAGCCCGGGTTGGCAGCGAACTGGACAAACGCCCGGTTCCATCAAGCCACCGTGTTGCGGAGCCGGTTGCCATGGAACTGGAACTGCAGCTAATGGGAAGTGGCGCGCTGACCAGCGCGAAGGTGACCCGGTCAACGGGCTTCCGGGAGATCGACAGGGCTGTTTATCAGGCTGCACTGCTTGCCAGCCCCTACCCGGAGCCACCAGAGGAACATTCAGGAAGGAAGCGTTTCCGGGTTGAACTGATTTTCACCCCGGAACGCCTGTAAAAGCGGTTATCTATCTCAGGCTTCAGCCTGCTTGGCAGCAGCCTTGACCTGTTCGGCCAGCTCACCACTCTCGGACATTTCCAGAATGATATCGCAGCCACCAACGAGCTCGCCGCTGATATAAAGCTGTGGATAGGTCGGCCAGCTCGAGTAGACTTTCAGGCCTTCACGCAGCTCCTGATTATCAAGAATGTTCACGAAGGCAAACCGCTCGCCACAGGCCATCAGGGCCTGAACGGTTTTGGCGGAAAAGCCACACTGTGGGGCCTGAGGAGTACCTTTCATGTAAAGGATAATGGGGTTTTCCTCAAGCTGGCTCTTGATGGTTTCGTTGATATCCATGGGTACTTACCTCTCATTGAAAACGGGATCGCCTTGCGGCCACCTGATTGACCCCATTGTACACGTACCGGCATCGGCACCAAACACCGACCTTGATCCAGCGCAACCACTCGGCCGGTGGCGTTGTCTTCAGAACCCTGACGGGCTAGACTTGAGCCCCTGTCTTTCAGGCAGCCAGGCAACCCCCGTCTTTGTATCCCGCCAGTGCGGCCCTCGCCGCCTGCTGGCGTATTGTCGTTTCAGGACAATGACTGCTGCGGGCCGGTTGTAACCACGAACATGCCCCGGAATTCAGAGACAGGGTTATCGATCAACTAAGGGCCATAGCATGGCAGCAAGACATTTTCTCACACTCAATGACCTGAGCTCCGACGAGCTGGAGCAACTGCTGGATCACGGTACCCGACTCCGCAATGAGTGGCGCGGTGGAACCTTTCGGGAAACCCTGAAGAACCGTGTTCTGGCCATGATCTTCGAGAAATCCTCGACCCGCACCCGGGTTTCCTTTGAAGCTGGCATGACACAACTCGGTGGCGCTGCGCTGTTCCTGTCTCCCCGGGACACCCAGCTCGGCCGGGGAGAGCCCATTGAAGATTCTGCCATTGTAATTTCCAGCATGGTGGACGCGGTGATGATCCGAACCTTCGCCCACAGCACTGTTGAGAAGTTTGCGGCAGCATCGAGAGCTCCCGTCATCAATGCGCTCACAGACGACTTCCACCCCTGCCAGCTGCTGGCTGACATGCAGACCTACCGTGAACATCGCGGCAGCATACGCGGCGGCACCGTAGCCTGGATCGGCGACGGCAATAACATGTGCCAGTCCTATATCAATGCGGCCGCACAGTTCGGATTCAACCTTCGCGTGGCCTGCCCGGAAGGTTATGAGCCCGACAACAGGCTGATCGAAGGCCAGGGGCAGCATGTCTCCATTGTTCGCGATCCGGCTGAGGCCGCCAAAGGGGCTGACCTGTTGGTCACTGATGTCTGGGCCTCCATGGGCCAGGAGGATGAGCAGAAAGCGCGGGAAAAGGCCTTCCGCAGTTATCAGATCAATCCTGAACTGATGAACCTGGCGGACAAGGACGCCTTGTTCATGCATTGCCTGCCTGCCCATCGCGGTGAGGAGATCTCCGCAGACATGATGGAGCATCCCCGCTCCGTGGTCTGGAACGAAGCCGAAAACCGTCTGCATGCACAGAAAGCACTGCTCGAGTTCCTGATTCTCAATCGACTGGACTGACTGGATGACTGAAAGCCTGGTACAGCCCGCTGACTGGCTGCTGGAAGTAAACAACCTGTCCTGTGGATATGGCGGCACCTCTGTCGTGAAAGACGTCAGCTTTGCCCTCAGCCACGGCGACATCGGCTGCCTGCTTGGCCCCAGTGGCTGCGGCAAAAGCACCATCCTGCGAGCCCTGGCGGGGTTCCTGCCCATCAATACCGGTGAGATCCGCCTGCAGTCCAGCTCCATCAGCCTTCCCGGCCGGACCCTGGCACCGGAAAAGCGTCGAATCGGCATGGTATTCCAGGACTATGCGCTGTTTCCGCATCTGACGATTGCTGAAAATGTCGGATTTGGCCTGCGTAGCGAAGATCGGAAAGAAAAACGCCAGAAGGTCATGGAACTGCTGCAACTGGTTCACCTTCAGGATCTCGCGGGGAGTTATCCCCATGAACTGTCCGGCGGCCAACAGCAGCGTGTGGCGCTTGCCCGGGCGCTGGCCCCGGAGCCCACGCTGATCCTTCTGGACGAGCCATTTTCGAACCTGGACGCAGACCTTCGCCGCCGGCTCAGCCTGGACGTCCGGGAAATTCTCAAGACCCTCGGCATCAGTGCCATCCTGGTTACCCATGACCAGCAGGAAGCGTTTGCCATGTGTGATCAGGTGGCGGTCCTCAAGGATGGTGGCATCCAGCAGTGGGATGTGCCCTACAACCTGTACCATGAGCCCGCCAATCGCTTTGTGGCAGGCTTTGTCGGCCAGGGTGGGTTCATACCGGGCAAGACCTTGGGGCCGGATACGATCGACTCTGAGCTCGGGGTTATACGCGGCAACCGGGCCTACAAGTGGAAGGCAGGCACGCTGGTGGATGTGCTGATCCGGCCGGATGACATTGTTTACGACGCAGAGTCGGACCTGAAACCCCGGGTTGTGGAAAAGACCTTTGCCGGTACCTCAACCCTCTATCGCTTCCGCTGCTCGGAAGACACCGAATTCGAAGCGCTGTTCCGCAGCCACCTGGATTTCTATCTGGGCGAACATGTACCGGTGCGGGTGGAAGCCGACCACCTGATCGCATTCGAGCGAGCCTGAACCGGGAAAGCTTCACCGATTCAGTTATTACAGATCCGCTCAACCGAGTCCAGCCATCCGGCATAGAGTTTCTCCCTCAGGGCCGGCCGCATCTCCGGCTCAAAACGGCGTTCCCGCTCCCACAACTGCGCTATCTCCTCCAGACTCTGGTACACGCCGGTTTGCAGGCCAGCCAGGTAAGCTGCCCCCAGGGCTGTGGTTTCCGTTACCCTGGGGCGGTCCACCGAGACGTTGAGAATGTCCGCCAGAAACTGCATCACCCAGTCATTCACCACCATACCGCCATCCACTCGCAATGCCTGCAGGGACGCGCCATCGTTCAGGATTGCCCGTATCAGATCCTTGGTCTGATAGCACACGGATTGCAGGCCAGCGGTAACAATTTCGGCGATACCGGTATCCCGGGTCAGTCCCATAATCGCACCGCGGGCATGGGGGTCCCAGTGGGGTGCGCCAAGCCCGGTGAACGCCGGCACCAGGTAGACCGGATTGTCCACGCCCACCTCAGCCGCATGGGCAGAGGACTCACTGGCGTGCTTGATCAGCCGAAGCCCGTCACGCAACCATTGCATGGCAGCCCCGGCAACAAATATGCTGCCTTCCATGGCATAGCAGGGCTTGCCATTGAGGCGATAGGCCATGGTTGTCAACAGCCGGTTCTCCGAACGCAGTGCTTTCTCTCCGGTGTTCAGCATCAGGAAGCAGCCGGTTCCGTAGGTGCTTTTCGCCATGCCAGGCTCAAAGCACGCCTGGCCTACCAGTGCCGCATGCTGGTCACCGGCAATACCCGCTACCTGCACGGGGGCACCCAGCCAGTGTTCATCGGTGACGCCGAAGTCCGCCGCGGAATCGAGCACCTCCGGCAGCAACGCCGGGGGAACCCGAAACAGCGCCAGCAATTCCCCATCCCATTGCTGCTCGTGAATATTGAACAGTGCGGTGCGGGAGGCGTTGGTGGCATCGGTGCGGTGCGAGCGGCCATTGGTAAGATTCCACAGCAGCCAGCTGTCAACGGTGCCGAAGGCGAGTTCCCCGGCATCAGCTCTGGCTCTCGCCCCCTCAACGTGATCCAGAATCCAGGCAATCTTGGTGGCTGAAAAATAGGGGTCAATTAGCAGGCCGGTGCGATCAACCACGGTGTTTTCATGACCATCGGATTTGAGTTTTGCACAGACAGATGCCGTGCGGCGATCCTGCCAGACAATGGCGTGATGAATGGGTTCACCGGTTTTCCGGTCCCAGATGACGGTGGTTTCACGCTGGTTGGTGATGCCGATACCCGCCAGCTCCGAGGCATCAACGCCCGACTCTTTGAGCGCTTTTCGGCAGACCGACAGGGTGCTGTCCCAGATTTCCCGGGCGTCATGCTCAACCTGGCCGTCTTTGGGGAAATACTGGTGAAATTCCTGTTGTGCGGTAGCGACAGAGGTGCCGGATGCGTCGAATACAATGGCGCGGGAGCTGGTGGTCCCCTGGTCGATGGCGAGCAGGTACTGGGTCATTTCAGGCGTCCTTTCAGATTGATCAGCATCATTCTTGTTGAATGCAGCAATCTTCTCAAAGGATCGGGGAGAACGCTATGGGCAGAACACCATGGAGACGGAGAAAATAACAGGGAAAACAACCATAAAAAAAGGGCCGGAAAACCGGCCCTCAAATGACGAATGAAACAAGGAAAGTTCGTAAGAACTGCAACCTCAAAAGTCATCCCTTACACGATCAGTATCCCGCTGATCACCCTGGGCGTCAGTTGTGGTTGTGTTGCTGGTTTGTTACATCCGGTTAGGCGCCGAGAAACCCGTCACAAAACCGGTCACAGGCTGTGTTCGGTCGGCTTCTTGCGGGGCCATACCAGGCTGAATCGGGCACCGCCCAACTCGTCACTGCGGCTGACAAATGCCTGGCCGCCGTGCCAGTACAGAATTCTTCTCACAATGGACAGGCCAAGACCATAACCACCGGACGTCCGGGTGCGGCTGTCATCAAGCCGGGCAAAGGCCGTAAACACCTTCTCCCAGTCCTCCTCCGGAATGCCGGGGCCGTCGTCCTCGACATCGATACGGCAATTATCCTCATCAAACTGGCAGTGGACCCTGACATTCCGCGTGGCATAACGAGCGGCATTCCCTACCAGGTTCTGAACCGCCCGATGCAGGTACCGGGGTTCTACATCCGACAGCGACCAGCGTTCTGACTCTTCGTCGATATCCGCCTCAATGCTGTACTCAGGGCGGGTCATCTGCTGCTCGCTCACCACCTGGCGAACGATGTCCGACACCGATGTTTCCTGTAGGGCGAAGACCGGCCCGCCCTGCTCCAGCCGCGCGTAGGTCAGTATCTCGTCAATCAGCTCATCCAGTTCCTGGATATCACCATCGATGCCGTCGAGCTGTTTCTGCAACGCTTCCGGACTGCTGGCACTCTCAATCATCTGGACGCCAAAACGAATGCGCGCCACCGGCGTTCTCAATTCGTGGGACACCGCATGGATCATTTCCCGCTGCACGCCCACCAACCTCTGGATATGCTCCGCCATGCTGTTGAAGGCTGCCGCCAACCGGGAAACCAGACGGCTGTCGCCGGCATCGACTCGAGCACCCATTTCGCCACGGGCAATGCGGATGGCGACGGACTCCACGGCGCGGAGGTTGCTGTCTACATCCCTCAGGGCGAGATAAAGCGCCAACGCCAGTACACTGCCCGCTACGACCAGTAGCAGCAGCACTACTGGCCAGGCCCAGGGATTGAACGGCGACGGCATTGCCAGATCCACCAGGGTGCCATCGTCGAGGCGAAGAAGCACATGAGCCCGGTCCTGCGAGGGGTGATGATAGAGCGAGATGCCTCGCTCGGAAACACGCTCGAGAACGTCCGAATCAGGGAGTTTTGACTGATCCTGAACAGGGTCCATTTCCACCGCCAGCGCTTCAGAGATCTGCACCATGGCGTCTTCCCGGCCTTCTGCCGGCATGTCGTCAAGGTGGATGCGGGCAATCAGGGCCGTTGCCTCGGCAACATCGCTGTAGATATCCCGGAATCGCAGGTCGAGAATTCGGCCCTGACCATCCTGAATCATTACCTGCTGACCAATGCTGGTTTCCAGCGCCACCACCTGGCCATAGGCAAGCCGCTCCATAATAACCTCAGAGAACGGCAGGTCACCGGGAGGGGTTACCCGGAGATCATAAAATGACTCAAGCCAGTGGTATTGCTGTTCCGGATAGGGAGTAGCTGCGATCCAGTGCAGCAAAGACCCCGAAAACCGTTCCTGCCAGAACTGCTCCCGTACAGAATTCACACCCAGAAAAAGTGCGGCACAAAGCAGGAGAATCAGAAAGGTCAGGCCAATCAGGCGGGCATAAAGCTTGAGAAAAAACTTGAGGGGCATTGCGATAACCCTGGCAATGAACGCCGGCCCGAACGGGCCAGCGCCAGAGACTGAACAGTCAGGCTTCCTTTACGAACAGATAGCCTTTGCTGCGTACGGTTTTGATGCGCCTCGGATGAATGGGATCATCACCAATTTTTGGCCGTATCCGCGAAACCCGGACGTCGATCGAACGGTCCTGGCCATCGTACTCGATCCCTCTCAGCGCGGTAAAAATCTCCTCACGGCTGAGAACGCGGCCGGCGTTACTGGCCAGCAGCCACAGAAGGTCAAACTCTGCACTGGTCAAATCAATGCTGTCATCGTTCAGCCACGCCTCGCGCATGGAGCGATCGACAATCAGGTCATTGAACTGCAACCTGACAGGTTCCTCGCCACTGCCCTCTTCGGCAGCCGCCGAACTGTTTTCGGTGACTCGCCGCAGCAGGGCACGGATTCTTGCCAGCAATACCCTGGGCTGAACCGGTTTGCCAATGTAATCATCGGCTCCCATTTCCAGGCCGAGCACCTGGTCAAGGTCATCCGTGCGGGCAGTGAGCATGATGATGGGGCCGGGATAGAATGGCCGGGCACGCCGGCAGATCGAAAGCCCGTCTTCGCCGGGCAACATCAGGTCAAGCACGACCAGATCAGGCTGCTCCTGACGGATACGCTCTACCGCTTTGCCACCGTGAGTTTCAAGAGCGACCGTCAGACCATTGCTTTCCAGATACTCCCTGGTCAGCTCCGCCAGTCTCTCATCATCTTCGACTATAAGAATCCGCCAACTTTCGTTCGTCTGTTCCACGCCGTCCATCTCTGATTTTGTTTTTCCGGTTTCTGAAGCTTCCGGCCAGGTTCACCCCACCTGGACGGAGAAGAATCGTATGTCAGAAGATCTGCCATGTAACTGACAATACAGGCTACCTCCTGTAACAGCAATTATACATGCTATTCAGAAATATACATGGAAGCGCCGGTTCGTTACAGCCCGTGACAAACGTCACAGTCCAGTTCCTGCCCCGGCCGGTGTCACAAAGTTGTCACCCGCGGTTCATTTCGATGTCACACCGAATTCATAGCCTTGTCCAAAAGAGGACACAAAGAGGCATAGCCATGAACGCCCAGACAGCCCGCCGATCCCGCCCGGCCCGCCGACTTAAAACCGTAATCACCCGGCAGCCGGATCTGGTCGAATCCGCGCAGAGATTGCGATATGACGTATTTTCGGAAGAGTACGGTTCGGATCTGGGTGCCGCAGTTCCCGGAATCGATGCGGACGAGTTTGACCCCTTCTGCGACCATCTGGTCGTCACCGACGACAACACCGGCGAGCTGGTAGCGACCACGCGAGTACTTCATCACAGCAAGGCCCTGGAGGCCGGTGGCTTCTATTCCGAGGGTGAATTCGAACTTTCTTCGCTGTATCGGCTTCCGGGAACCGTTGCCGAACTCGGGCGTACCTGTGTACACCCCGACTACCGCAACGGTGCCACCATCAGCCTGTTGTGGGCATCGGTGGCGGAATACCTGGTGTCGCGGAATGTGGACTACCTGATTGGCTGTGCCAGTATCGGCATGTCTGATGGTGGCCTGAAAGCCTGGCGGATAGCGCGCTACCTGCAACGGGAATTCCTGGCCAGCGAAGAATACCGGGTAACCCCGTTGCGGGCGCTGCCCCACCTTACCCACGCCGTCAGTGAAGACCGGCCGGTCGATGTGCCGGCGCTGATCAGGGCCTATATGCGGCTCGGTGCCCGTGTGTGCGGAGAGCCGTGCTGGGACCCGGATTTCCGTTGCGCAGACCTGCTGGTGGTGCTGGATGTCAACAATCTGGCCAGCCGCTACAGCCGCCACTTCATGCGTAAACAGGGCCAGTAAGTGATCAGAACCAACATAATAACCCGGGTACCGGCCATGGAATTGCTACGTCTGACCACTCGACTCACGCTGTTTGCCGGCTTTCTGGCCCTGACGGCCTCCCTTGCCGGTGCCCTGCTGTTAACTGATGCTCTGTTCCGCAGCCGGATCGACCGCGCGCCCTTCGCCCGTTTCTGCTTCAACGGTGCCAGCCGCTGCCTGGGCTTTCGCGTGTCGGCACAGGGTGCGTTCAGCCCCAGGCCCGTGCTCTACGTCAGCAATCATATTTCCTGGTCCGACATTCCGGTGCTCGGCGGTATGGTACCCCTCAGATTTCTGTCGAAGGCGGAAGTGGGTCGTTGGCCGGTCATCGGCTGGCTGGCAACTCAGGCCGGCACACTGTTTATTCAGCGCGGCAGTGGCATGGCGGGGCAGACCCGCCGTGAAATTGCCGACACGCTCATTCGCGGACAGTCAGTACTGGTGTTCCCGGAAGGTACCACCACTGCAGGTGTGACAGTTCTGCCGTTTCACAGCCGTCTGCTTCACGCCGCAGCGGATGCCGGGGTGGATATCCAGCCTGTCAGTATCGGCTACCTGCGGCGCGGGCACCCGGACCACCTGGCGCCCTTTATCGGCGATGACGAATTTCAGCACCATCTGGTCCGCATGCTGCGCCAGCCGGCCGTTGAAGTGGGTGTTATCGCCCACCCCGTAGTATCCCTGAGAGACGGCTGCGAAATGTCGGAGATAACCAGGGAACTGCAGAAAACGGTTCAGGAAGGCTTGTGGCAGATCCAGGCCGGGCGGCTGTCAAACCGGGAAACGGCCGGGCCGACGGCGGTTGCCGGCCCGGAGGTCTAACGTCAGCTCAGGGGATGGCCGGCGTTGATTTCTTCTTCCGTGGCTTCACGCTTGCCGATAATCTCCAGGTCAAAGTAGAGAGTGAAACCAGCCAGCGGATGATTGGCATCGACCCGCACCAGGTTACCGTCAATACCCACCACCTGGACAACCTGTGCGGTATCACCGGTGTTGGTCTGGAACTTCATCCCCACCTGCAGGTTTTCCACGCCCTCGAACATGGACCGGGGCACCGTGCGGATAAGCTCCGGATTGTGCTCACCATAGGCCATGGCGGGCGGCACGGTGACCTCCAGGCAGTCCCCTACGTTGCGGTCTTTCACCGCTTTCTGGATGCCTTCAATGATTTCGGGGCTACCCTCCAGGAAATACAGCGGCTCGCTGCCCTCGGAAGTGTCGACCAGCTCTCCTACTTTGTTCTTGAGAACATAATGAACGGTAAATACGGCAGGCTTTTGCATCAGGCAGTACGGTTTCCTGTTTCCGGTGTATCAGTCAGATTCAGTGCGTGAATAACCAGGCGTTGATCCAGCCTGGCTTTCAGCCCTCTGGGATTGTCCAGGCTCATGCGCTCTAGCAACGACCGGTACCGATCCTGGTCGTCCTTTGCCTTCACTGCACGCCATAACGTTGCCAGTTTACCACGGCGAGTTGCCGTTGCGGCCTTCAGGCTCTGCAACGCCTTGCCCAACCTCAGTTCTTCATCGGTAAAATCCCTGCCAAACGGGAACGGAGGAAATACCTCTTTGTCTCCAGCCGCCTGGATCGCGGCCTGAATCGCCTCCGGCGTGTTGTTGCACCACTCTGGCGGCAAACGGAACGACGCATCCACTTTCCCGGCGTTCTGCGCCTGTTTCAGCAAGTCCTGCTGGAACCGGGAGTCAGCAATGCGGATCAGACGCAGGTATACCTGCTCATCGGACTGACCACGCAGGTCCGCGATGCCGTATTCGGTAATCACGATGTCCCTCAGGTGACGGGGAATGGTGCAGTGGCCGTAACTGAACACGATGTTGGACAGGGTTTTACCGGCAGAATTACGGGTACTGCTCAAAGTCAGCACAGATCGGGCGCCCGGCAGCTCGTGGGCCATGGCCACAAAATTGTACTGTCCCCCTACGCCACTGACCACGCGACCATCATCCAGACCGTCGGAGACTGCGGCTCCGTTAAGCGTATACATCATCGCCGAGTTGACGAAGCGGCTGTGAACCCTCTGTGCAACCTTAAGGCGCTGATTGCCAAAGGCGTGATCGTAAAGATGGTTGATGTAGTTCACGCTGGTCATGCAGATACGCTGCCGATCCTGCGGCGGCAAGTCCCTCAGGCGCTGATAGAACTGTTCCGGCCCGACATAGAAACCACCATGGAGGACAACCCCCCCGGCCAGCCTCTCCCCCAGGGCCAGTGACGCAATCGCCTGCCTGGCGTCGTCACTGTCCAGGTCCGGTTCAAGCGACTGGTCACCAATTCTCAGGCGCCCTCCCTTGAACTCCACCCCGGAGTGGAAGATGCCATAACGACAGAGCCACTCCACATCACGGGCCCGCAATGGCGAGACAATCAGTTTTTCACGGCGCAACACGTCCAGTGTGTCCAGCGAAACAGTGTGAGCCAGCTCGCCCCGGTTGATCAGCGTCTGCAGACCGGCATGGTCGAATACTTCCCGGTCAAGTACTCCGGCTTCCATCAGGTAGATGAATCCGTCCACCATCATTTCGCTGCAGCCGTACAGGCCCTCCGTGAACGTTCCGGTACCGCCGTACTCGTTAACCACCGGAAAGCGCTCGGCAATTCCGAGGTGGTCAAACACCTTTTTCCAGTGGTCGTTATCTGTGTGCCGCAGGATTGTACTGTGGACCAGCGCCGCCCCCAGGGATCCGATGCCCACCTGGAGGGTGCCGCCGTCTTTCAGCATTGCGCTGGCATAGAATCCGATCAGGTGATCTTCCGGACTCACCGACATCTGCGGAGCCGAGAACAGCGGATAGTCAGAGGAAGCCTGCTCAAGAACAATATCAAAACGAGACTGCTCCACGGCAGCATCGTTACCCATATAGGGGAGATGGCTATTGGTTTCTGCCACGATCGCGACCGGCATTCCCGCCTCTTCCCGCTCCCTCAGCAAGGGAATGAGGTCGAGGGTCAGGTCGGGATTACAGCTCAGGCTGAAGTTGCCCTGTTGTTCCGGCTCCGTGGGAGGCGCCACCATCTGTCCCACCACATTGACACCCAGCGCCATCAGGTCACGGACGGCGTGGGTGTAATTGGTACAGACGTAATTTCGCTGCTGGGTCTCATTGTTGAGAAAGGAGCCTGCCTTGAAAAAGAACTCCGACACTTTCACGTTATCCGGCAACTTTTGCTGAATCACATCCCGCGCGTACTCGAGCTCCGGAATCTGGCCGTAGAGCCGCTCGGCGAACGGCCCCAGGAAACGCTTCTCCAGCGATGAACTTCCACCCGGAGCGGTCAGGGACAACGCCGTCACGATGTGCAGCTGAATGGAAGAGTCGTCCCTCGCGCGCTGATACAGTGCATTGACGAAGCGGACAGGTTTGCCAAGACCAAGAGGCAGACCGAGCGTGATCTTTTTTCCTACCCGACGGATCAGCTCGTCCACACACTCAGCGCTACTTTCCATCGTTACCGGTTGTTCCTTTGCCATGGCCATGCTCCGTTTCTGTGCGTGAAAATGCCTTTGACAGGAATAATCACATGCGAAAACGCCTCAGGCAATGAGCCTGGTCATATAAACGTCAGATCGGGACAGTCAATACAGGGAGGGGTAGCTGAAATCGGTTCGCGGTGCGGGAAAGCGGGTCCTGGAGCGAGTCAGAAGTTCCATTTGAGGTTAAGACAGGCGCCTTCCTCAAGCAGTGCAATACCGTGATCCGGCCGGGCACGGTCCGAAGCATAGCTCTTTTCCCGGGAATCTGAGCGGCTGAAACCGAGACTCAGCAAACGTGAACCCAGGTTGGTATACATGTCTACCTCGTCACTTTCAAAATCACCCGACATCTGGTCCTGAAGCTGGTAGATATCTTCAGCAGGCATTTCGTCGGCAAAATAGCGCTCACTGGCCTCGGCGCGAACCACGAAAGCAATCATGTTGAGGGCAAGGAGTGCGATGAAGATACGGATAATCATGATTATTCTGGCGACCTGTTAGCGAAACGGAAGTCTACTGTCACGTAATGCTTAAGTCTAATGATTAATGGCCAGAAAGATGTGATTTCGCACACATTTATGACGCTTTTTTGTCACAAGATCGCCATGGTTTTGTCAAAAAAGCATCAACTTGCGTTTCAGACTGTAATCAGGGTCGCTATCCCGTATCTTTTAGCGACATGGGATAGCAGGTGCCGGAAAACTGACTATTAAGGAACCGTAACCCCGGCACGGCTACGGGCAGGGGTAGGTGTACTCCCTGTTAAGGTCTTCGATCGCCTCTAGCACATCGTCATCCAGGGAAACAGACGTCGATCCCAGATTTTCCCGAAGCTGGTCCAGGGTGGTGGCTCCGATAATATTGCTGGTGACAAAATCACGGCTGGTGACATAGGCAAGCGCCATCTGCACCGGGGAAAGCCCCTGGCTGGCCGCGAGGTCCACATAAGCACGGGTAGCGTCGGCACCCCGTCCGCTGGTGTATCGGGTGAACCGTTCAAACAGGGTCATCCGGGCGCCCTCGGGGCGTTTGCCATCCAGGTACTTGCCGGAGAGCATACCGAATGCCAGGGGCGAATAAGCCAGCAGACCCACCTCTTCGCGACAGGCGATTTCCGCCATTCCCACTTCAAAGGTTCGGTTGAGCAAATTGTAGGGGTTCTGAACGCTGACAATCCGGGGCCAGTTGCGCTCCCGGGAAAGGCGCAGGTACTCATTGGTTCCCCAGGGCGTTTCATTGGACAGGCCAATCTGGCGGACCTTGCCTTCCTTTACCAGTTCAGCCAGCGCCTCGAGCGTTTCCTCAATGGGCGTGGCCTGCTCATCCGCATTGTGCCTGTAGCCAAGTTTGCCAAAAAAGTTGGCATTTCGGTCCGGCCAATGCACCTGGTAGAGATCGATATAGTCCGTCTTGAGCCGGCGCAGGCTGTCTTCACAGGCCTGGCGAATATGGTCCCGGGTCAGGCGGGGTCCATGTCGCAGATACGTCAGGCCATTCCCCGGCCCGGCTACCTTGGAGGCAATCACCAGATCATCCCTGCGCCCGCGTTTCGTCAGCCAGTTGCCCAGATACGTTTCCGTCAGCCCCTGCGTTTCGGGCCGTGGCGGCACCGGGTACATCTCGGCCGCATCAATAAAATTGACACCTTCGGCTGTTGCCAAATCCAGCTGGTCGAACGCCTGCTGCTCGGTGTTCTGCTCTCCCCAGGTCATGGTGCCCAGGCAGATCTCGCTGACATCAATATCGGTCCTGCCCAATTTGCGGGTTTTCATGCTTCCTCCATGTTCGATGCTGAAAAGGTAAAGAGTCGATCGCTGAAAGGGTAAAGGGATTGTCACGAAAGTGTCCCGGAACTGTCATGCCGGATTTCCATAGTAGAGGCATGAAAAAGCACAGCGCAGGAAACATCGTGACCGGAACCACCCAGGCCCCAGGGCGCAGGCTTCACATTACCATCGTTTCCGAGACCTTTCCTCCGGAAATCAATGGCGTGGCCAACACCCTCTGGTATCTGTGCCTGGGGCTGATGCGGCGCGGGCACCGGGTAACGGTTATCCGCCCTCGCCAGGGCCATGAGACAAAAGGCGAGTTCTCCGAGGCGGGTGAATGCCTGTTCTCGCAGGAGTATGTCGTTACCGGCCTGCCACTGCCGGGATATGGCGAATTACGATTTGGAATCGCCCGCGCCGCATACCTGGCCTCTCTCTGGAAGCGCCAGTGCCCCGACGCAGTCTATGTAGCGACTCAGGGCCCCCTTGGTGTTGTCGCGGTTTCAGCGGCCCGGAAGGCGGGCATACCGGTCAGCTCCGGTTTTCACACCAACTTCCATGCCTACAGCCGCTATTACGGCGCCGGCTTTCTGGAAAAACTGCTGTGCGCATACGGCCGCTGGTTCCACAACCGGACCGCCCTTACCCTGGTGCCGACCCGGAAAATAGCCCGCACCACTGCCGACATGGGCATTCACCCTACCTCTGTCTGGAGCCGTGGCGTCGACTGCAGGCGTTTTGCGCCTCACAAGCGCGACCCGGCATTGCGACAACAATGGGGGCTGCAACCCAATGATCGGGCAGTTCTCTATGTCGGCCGGCTGGCCCCGGAGAAGAACCTGCGAATGGCCGTGTCCTGCTTCGAGCGCATTCGAGGCTTGCATCCCAACGCCAGATTCATCCTGGTGGGTGATGGGCCGATGCGCAAGCGTCTGACCGAGCGCCATCCGGACTATGTTTTTGCCGGCACCCGAAGGGGCGAGGACCTGGCCCGGCATTATGCATCCGGTGATATTTTCCTGTTTCCCAGCAAAACCGACACCTTTGGCAATGTGGTCACCGAAGCCATGGCCAGCGGCCTCGCTGTCGTTGCCTTTGATGATGCTGCCGCCAGCGAGCATATTCGCCACGAGGACAACGGTATGAAAGCCCACCTGCTTGACGACGAGGGCTTTGTAGACCACGCCCTGCGACTGGCCGATCAGCCAACACTGATGAACAGAATTCGTGCTCAGGCGCGCCTGGATGCACTGGAACTGGACTGGGCGGCACAGATCGATCAGTTCGAGCGCCTGATACTGAACCAGCCACAAAGGACCCACCACAATGCCCTCAAACACCAAAGCATCTCGCTTCTTTAGCGTGGTGGACCAGAGGGAATTTGCCTTCTGCCAATCCATCAACCGTAGCCTGAGGTTTCGCCCGGTTCAGGGGTACTTCCAGGTAGTAAGCCGGTTGGGCGACGGCTGGTTGTGGTATCTGGTAATCCTGGCCATGCCATTGATCAGGCCGCAAAACGGGCTGGCCATCGCATTGCTGATGGTGGTCACCGGGCTGACCTGCACAATCAGCTACAAGCTGTTGAAACGCTGGCTGATCCGCGAGCGGCCATTCATTTCATTCCCATCCATCAACTGCGGCACTCCACCCCTTGACCGGTACAGTTTCCCCTCCGGCCACACATTACACGCTGTCTGCTTCAATACTGTGCTGGCCATGACCACGCCAGAGCTGGCCTGGATGCTCCTGCCATTTACCCTGAGCGTCGCCACTTCCCGTGTGGTACTCGGGCTGCACTACCCCAGTGACGTCGCCGCCGGAGCCCTGATTGGCGGTAGCCTGGGTCTGGTTTCGGTCTACACCATTGGCGAGCCGCTGTCGGTCCTGTTTGCAGCCTGAACCGTAACGCCCGGCCCGGGCCCCACCCATCCCCGGCAGAGGCTACAGGCTGCAAGCTCGCTCTGGGGATCAAGGTTCAGAGCCCTGGCGACGCACTCCAGAATGTACTGTTCCGGTACCTGGAACACGCCGTCCGCATACCCGGTGGCTGCACTCAACTGAACCATCAGCCCCGCCAGATACTCGCTGCCTCTCAGCATCTGTAATGCTTGTAGCATCTCGTTTCTCAACGCTTCCGCGTCCTCCTCACGCCAGCGCTCGACCTGCTGCATCATCTCTTCCATTCCGGCGTCTACCGTGAAATCCAGCAGGTTATGTTCTGCCATTTTGTTAAGCGTGTCCCGCAGAACATCCCGCTCGGCATGATCCAGCAGTCCATCAGCCATAGCAGACGACGCAGCAACTTTCGTCAGCAGGTTTTTCAACATGAAGGGTGCCAGCTTACCCGCCTCGATCCTCAAGTCATGGCTGTTGCGGTCAATATAACGACAGACCCGTTGAACCGGACTGCGATAGCGGTTTTGCCGATACCAACCAGGGACCAACGCACCAATCAGCGCGGCGGCCACCGCACTCTGAACAATGAACTGCACTGCACCCGCGACACTCGCATCCCGGAACTGGGGCGCCTTGGTTCCCTCGAAGGGGAGAAAACCATGCATGGCGCTGTAACAGATATAGGCACCGACAACACCGATGATGCCCAGGGCCAACGCATCAAGCCATCGCCTGTAGCGGGCCGGCCAACGCCGCCATTCAGTATCACAGACCCAGGCAACACCGAACCCTATGGCAAACGAGAGGAACAGGTAGGGAAAGGACCAGGAAAGGTCGACAACCAGTTGGTCAAACCCTGCCTGATAAGTCCTGCCGTCAAACACATAACGGGTGAACCGCAACGCGGAGATCACAACCAGACTGGCAGCGACTGCCAGGACGCCAGAGAAAACATAGCCACCCCATGGACGGCTGCGGTTTGCCTCGATATCGGCGAATCGCCAGCGGCTTTTGGGAAATGTGCCGGCGTGAGCCGATACGCCAAAATTGGCCCCCATCAATAGCGCGAAGAATACGACGGTACCGAAAGGCGCTCCATTCCCCCCCTCGATGGTATAGCGGATAAATGACACCGCCATAAAAGCCGCCATTGCTATCGCAACGACCTGTAGCAGCTTTGCCATGCCAAGCGATTCCGGTTCATCGTCCGGAACTTCGAACCCGAAGGTTTCCAGTGCGCGCCGACGTGCTCCCGGTCCGATCTCGATGTCCAGCACTGCGTGGGCCAGCAGGCGACACAGCCTCATGAACAGGTCGCGCCCGTCGCTCACCAAGGAATCCCTGAGGTCTTTTTCGATACGCTGCGGGCGCCCTCCCAGCTCCTCCAGCCGTCGATAATAAGCGGCAATTCGTGAGCTGAGCGTGGTGAACTCCATACTCAGGGCCTCATACTCGCCCTCCCGGTCCTGGATAAAACGGTGATAGCGCGAGCGGCCTTCGTGCCAATGCCTTACCTCATTGATCAATGACCAGGCCGTTGCCCAGGCGAAGGCCGGAGAGGCATGGTCATCTGTTAACTCGCCACGATTTGCGGGAATGTCAAAGGCCTTGGCATCCCGCTCCATCTCGTCAAATTTCATGGGGAAAATATGGTAAGGGGCACGGTACATCTGATGGGCAAGCTTGACCGCATGCCCGGGTATTTCCGCCAGGTCCCAGAATATCTGCAGCAGCTTATGGTCTACTTTCTTCAGCACCGGAAAGTTCGGCAGCAACGCGGTGAAAATCAGTGCAATCGTCAGCGGGCTACGGAAGAGGTCGCCACCCTCCATCTCGGATCCAGCGGGCCATCCCAGCAGTGGCAGTATCCGGTCAACCACTTCCGGCGAGACCCAGGCAAAGAACGTAACCAGCCAGTAGATCAGCACCAGGGCGCCGGAATACAACACAAAGCAACCATTGAAGCGCCATCGAGTGGTGGAGCTGCGGTTGGAGACCGGTGTGTTGAACCGGCCATAAGCATGAAATATGACGAAAAAAGCCCCGAGTCCGAACTCGAAGGCTTCAGAGGCCAATAAACTGTCCATAGTTCAGGCTCCGTGTGCCCTGTTAAAAAGATAGCACCCTGAACTAAAACAGCCAAATAACGGCCAAACCTACTTTTACGGGTCAGTCGAACAGCCGCAACTGCATAACCGGCGACTCGTCGTTGCGGAACCTGACCCCAAGCCCCAGCAGACGCACCGGGCGCCCGGTATCGGTAACCAGTTCATCCAGCAGCGGCCGGTAATCTTCCAGCCCCGGCTCCCGGATCTGCTCCCGAACCCGCTCCAGGGTGTGAGTGGAAAAGTCGCTGTAGCGGATCTTTATGAACAGCTTGTGGATAGGCTTGCGGGCGGCCTTGCGGCTCAGCCTCAGGTTCAGGTCTGCCACCAGTGACGCCATAACCGACTCGCAGGCGCGCTTGTCGGGAAGATCCTGGGAAAAGGTGCGCTCTACACTGACGGATTTGGCAATGCGGGACACCACCACGTCGCGGTCATCCCGGCCAAAGGCCATTTCCCGTAGCCGATAGCCCTGCTTGCCAAATTTCTCCAGCAGGACCTCGGCGGCAATGTTCTGCAGATCGCCACAGGTCGTAACGCCCAAACCATGGAGTTTGCCGGCTGTGACCTGTCCGACCCCGAACAGCTTTTCGACTTTGAGGTCCTGCACGAAGCCATCCACGTCCTCCGGGCGAATGACAAACAGGCCATCGGGCTTTTCCCAGTCACTGGCGATCTTTGCCAGAAATTTGTTGGGAGCCACGCCTGCAGAGATGGTGATACCCACTTCGTCCTTCACCCGCTGCCGCAGATACTGCGCCATCAGGGTCGCGCTACCCTTGTGATCACTGACCTCGCTGACGTCAAGAAAGGCCTCGTCCAGGGATAGCGGCTCCACCAGGTCGGTCAGGTCCCGCAGAATCGCCATCACCTGCTTCGATACCGCCCGGTAGCGGGCCATATCAGGCGGTACGGTGACCAGCCCCGGGCAAAGGCGCCGCGCCTCACCACCGGGCATGGCAGACCGCACCCCGAAAGCCCTGGCTTTATAGTTGCAGGTGGTGACCACGCCACGGCCACCCTCACCACCGACCGCCAGGGGAACGTCGCTCAGGGATGGATCGTCCCGCATCTCCACCGCGGCGTAGAAACAGTCGCAATCTACATGGATAATCTTGCGCTGGGCCATGACTCTTCAATCAAGTAAATTATCTGTACATATGTACAGCCTTGTATCTTACGGTAACATGCCGAGAATGTCAGGAGCTCACAACGTCAACTCCATACACAGGTGCAAGCGACCATGACGAACCCTATCCCGGAACAATCACAGACAGAAATCGAAGCAGCCGCGTTTCGAAAACTGGTCAGTCACTTGCGTGAACACACCGAGGTTCAGAATATTGACCTGATGGATCTGGCCGGATTCTGCCGCAACTGTCTCTCCAAATGGTATCGCGCAGAAGCCACAGAGAGAGGCTTCGAGCTATCCGATCCCGAGGCCCGCGAAATCGTTTACGGGATGCCTTACGAGGAGTGGAAAGCCCGGTATCAGCAAGGCCCGAAGAGGGATCACGGCTGATGAACCTCAATGACGCGGTTCGCATACATCTGGCGTCCGTAGATGCCGGCCACGGCGACTTTGAAGACACCCTGGCCCTGATTGACCGGTTTTTCGAGTACCGGCCCACCGGGTTCCACAATGGGCCGTTGTACAACGGCGCTGGCGAGAATGCCGGCTCCTGCCGGGTATTTTCTCTGGCTCAGTACTGCAACCTGAACGAAGCCGACACCTTGCGCCTGTTTGCGCAGCATTACCGGCAGGTTCTTGATGAGCCCGCGGGGGAGAGCCACGGTAATATCCGCCAGTTTATCGGCACCGGCTGGTCCGGTATCCGCTTTGACGGCCCGGCACTTCGCAAGCGCCCGGCTACCACTCAGGACGACACCACGGAAGAGACCCACCCATGAGCGAGACCGCCGTATCCGGGGTAAAACAATGTTTCCAGCTCAAGAGTGCCAGCGTGTCCATGACGGCACTGGAGCTGTATTTCTTCGACGACGAGGAATTCGAAAGCACTCTGCGGGACAAAATCAGCCAGGCCCCGGGCTTTTTCAAGGATATTCCGCTGATCGTCAGCCTCGAGAAGTACGAGGGCATAAGCAGCGAACTGGATTTTTTCAAGATTATCGGAACCTGCCGCCGTCACAATATTCATGTGATCGGCGTGCGCGGCGGCAACGACGACCAGCGTCGACTGGCGCGGGGCGCATCCCTGGCGCTGCTTCCTGGCGGCAACCAGAGAGACCGCGAAATCGACACCGGGCCGGACACTGAGACCACGGAGGCCATCGATAGCCCGACACCGCCACGGGTGGAAAACCATGGCGAACCCGCGCCCGCCAGAATCATCAACCAGCCGGTGCGCTCTGGCCAGCAGGTATACGCCCCGGACGGTGACCTCATCATTCTGGCGCCAGTACAGGCCGGCGCTGAAGTGCTGGCAGCGGGCAACATCCATGTGTACGGACCACTACGCGGCCGGGCCCTGGCGGGCATTCATGGTGCCGAGCACGCGCGGGTATTCTGTCAGTCTCTTGAAGCAGAGCTTGTGTCCATCGCCGGACACTATAAAATCTCCGAAGATCTTCAGGACAACGGCTGGAAAACCGCCGTCCAGATCCAGCTCAGGGAAGACCTGCTGGTGGTAACGCCACTGGAAAAGGCCTGATCAGAACGTAACTACCCGCACAGGCGGGGAAAACGATGAATCCACCGCAAAACAGGAATGCAACCTTGGCTAGAATCATTGTCGTTACCTCAGGAAAAGGTGGCGTAGGTAAAACCACAACCAGCGCCTCTATCAGCACCGGGCTGGCAAAACGTGGCCACAAGACCGTGGTCATTGATTTTGACGTGGGCCTGCGCAACCTGGATCTCATCATGAACTGCGAACGCAGGGTGGTGTACGACTTCGTGAACGTGATCCAGGGCGAAGCCACGCTGAACCAGGCCCTGATCCGGGACAAACGGGTTGATACCCTCTACATCCTCCCTGCATCCCAGACCCGGGAGAAGGAGGCGCTGACCAGAGAGGGTGTCGAGAAGGTTATCAACGAGCTGTCCGAGCGCTTCGATTATATTGTCTGCGACTCCCCTGCCGGCATCGAGCACGGTGCGCTGATGGCCCTGTACTACGCTGACGAAGCGGTAGTGGTCACCAACCCGGAAGTGTCTTCGGTACGGGACTCCGACCGGATTCTGGGCATTCTGCAGAGCAAGTCCCGCCGCGCCGAAATGGGACAGGATCCGGTCAAGGAACACCTGCTACTGACCCGCTATAACCCGGACCGGGTGGCCAGGGGCGAAATGCTGTCGGTGGCAGACGTGGAAGAAATCCTCGCTATCCCCCTGCTGGGTGTGATTCCTGAATCACAGATTGTACTGAACGCCTCCAACCAGGGGCTTCCGGTGATTCTTGAGGAAGACAGCGACGCCGGGCAGGCCTATGATGATGCTGTTGCCCGTCTGTTGGGGGAGGAGCGTGAGCACCGGTTTATGTCATCCCAGAAAAAGGGTTTCTTCTCACGGATGTTCAAGGGGGGCTGACGGATGAGTTTCTTCGACTATTTCAAGAGTAAGAAGGACAACCGTTCTGCCAGTGTTGCCAAGGAACGTCTGCAGATCATTGTTGCCCACGAACGGGGCCAGCGCGAACAGCCCGACTATCTGCCAGCATTGCAGAAAGAGCTGCTTGAGGTCATCCGCAAGTACGTTCAGATCAGCGATGATATGGTGCAGGTGGAAGTCGACCGCAACGACAGCTGCTCAGTGCTGGAACTGAATGTGACCCTGCCGGAGCACTGACCGGACCCGCCCTTTTTCCTCCGACTCCGGCAGGGAACCTGCCGGAGTCGTTCACTCTGCCCATTCTGCCCATCAAATCAGGCCAAAAGTTACCTTCAGAATTTCAGTCAGTTACCCAGTTCACAATCCCCCGATTACATCCGCAAGGCAAGACACCACCCATGATAGACTCGCCCGGACATTTCCAAGGATGTGAAACCTATGCATAACCTGAAGGCCCCGGGCATCAACCGCCGGATTTGGGCGTTGACCACACTGTTGATGACGACCATTGTGTCCGCCATGGTCTCGGCCACTGCACTGGCGCAGCTGCCGGATGAAAACGCCGACGGCTGGAGCCTTCGCAAGGAAACCGACAACATCCGGGTACTCACCATCGACCAGCCCGACTCCAGCTTCCAGGCATTCAAGGCCGAGGCGGTTCTCGACGTGCCCATCGAAAATCTCATGGCCGTGATGGTCAACCCGGAGTCCTGCGTGGAATGGGTGCACAACTGCTCTGAATCCTACGCCTTCGGTGACGGCAGCTTCCATGACCGCTACGCCTACTCGGTCAACGACATGCCCTGGCCAGTCACCGACCGGGACTATGTCATCCGCATTCGCACCCGGGGTGACCAGAACAACGGCGAGATCGTGATGGACCTCAACGCCATCCCCGACCAGCGTGAGGAAGAAAGTGACTATGTCCGCGTCGACAAGTCCGACACCCTGTACCGGTTCATCCCCGAGGGCGACCAGACCCGCATGATCTGGATACAGCACACCAACCCCAACGGATCGATACCCGGCTGGCTGGTAAACACCCTGCTGGTGGATATTCCCATCCGCTCAATCGAACAGCTAGAGCGTGTGGCCCGGTGGGATCGCTACCAGAACCACGAGCTGGTTTACGACGACGATGGCAAACTGAAGGGTGTGACCCCCAAAACTCAATCAGGGGATGACTAGCCAGTAACTAACAGCTAAGCTCTTTTACAATGGACCTGTTAACGGAGCCGAACCGTAAATGACCGTTCTCGCTTACGAGATCATGACCCCGAGTATCAAGGCCGTACCCGAGTCATGGACGATGGACCGGCTGGCAAGATTCCTCACCGACAATGAGATAACCGGCAGCCCTGTTACCGATGAAACCGGTGAGATCGTCGGTATTGCCACCCTCAAGGACATCACCGAATTTCGCTGGAACGCCAGCCGGCCGGAAACTGATACCCGCATGACTCCGGAAGAAGAGCAGGAAGCCCGACGCCTGCGCATGGCCATTTTCGAGGAAATGGGCAAGGTACCGGTGGAAGTTCGCGACATCATGACGCCCATTGTTCTATCGGTTGACGAGCAGACTCCGGTGCGCGACATTGCCGACATGATGATGCGTGAACATTTGCACCGGATTTTCATCACCAAAGACGAAAAGATCACCGGTATTGTGACCACGTATGACATGCTCAAACTGATCTCCGACCAGGAGCTCACCAACCGCTGTGCCGGGAACGGCTGACCAGAGAGGTATCACACCCTATGCCAAGAGCACCGCAGGCTCGCAGAAAGATGTATGTCCTCGACACCAACGTCCTCATCCACGACCCGAACGCCCTCCTGAATTTTGAAGAACATGACGTCATTATCCCGATGACGGTCCTTGAAGAACTCGACAGTCTCAAATCCGGCAAGCAGGCGGTCGCCGCAGACTGCCGCCAGGCCATACGCAATATCGACAAGCTGTTGGGAGACGCCAGCCCCGGAGACATCGAGAAAGGCGTTCCTATCGTGCGCGGCAAGAAGGCAGAACCCCTGGGGGCACTGTCCATACTGATGAGCACCGAACATCATGGCAATCACGGCCTGCCGGAACACCTCAACGACAACAAGATCATCAATACCCTGGCCGCCCTGCAGGCCCGCCACAAGTCCCGCGATATCATCCTTGTCAGCAAAGACATCAACATGCGCCTGAAAGCCCGGGGCTTCGGCGTGGAAGCCCAGGACTACCACAACGACATGTTGCTGGACGACATCGACCTGTTACCCAAGGGCTACAAGGAGTTCGCCAATTCCTTCTGGGACACCATCGAAAAAGTGGAAACCATCCAGCGGGAGGGCATCACCGAACACATCCTGCGTCGCGAGGGCGACCTGGCCAAGCTGACGATCAACGAGTTCGTGATTGATGAACAGGGTTTCGTGGGTAAGGTGTCTGACCTGAGCGACAACCAGATTGTCATCCGCGACCTGCATCAGCACGACCTGATGAACGAGGAAGTCTGGGGTCTGGTGCCGCGGGATATCTACCAGGCCATTGCCCTCAACTTGTTGCTGGACCCGGACATTCACCTGGTGAACCTCACCGGCTCCGCCGGCTCCGGAAAAACCATCCTGGCCCTGGCTGCCTGCATCGAGATGACCGTTGCCAGCAAGATCTACAAACGCATTATCGCTACCCGCAGCACTCAGGGGCTGGACGAGGATATCGGTTTCCTGCCCGGCACCGAGGCCGAGAAAATGGAGCCCTGGCTGGGCGCCATTGTGGACAACCTGGAAGCGCTCCACGAAGACGACGAGAACATGACCGCCAGCGTGGATTACATCCTCAGCAAGGTGCCCCTGCACTTCAAATCCATGAACTACATTCGCGGGCGCAGCTTCCAGCACAGCCTGATCATCATCGACGAGTCCCAGAACCTGACACCACACCAGATCAAGACCATCATCACTCGTGCTGGCAACGGCTCCAAGGTGATCTGTCTGGGCAACCTGGCGCAGATCGACACCCCGTACCTGAGTGCCCTGAGCTCAGGCCTGACCTACATGACCGAACGCTTCAAGAGCTTCCGCCATGGCGGGCATATTCACCTGCAGGGCGTGCCCAGGTCGGTACTGGCGGAATACGCGGAAGCAAATCTCTGATCGTTCAGGTAAACGCAAAAAAGCCGCACCGGGAAGCCGGTGCGGCAAAGTGGGGGTTATTCACCCGGGCACAACAACAGATGCGGGCCGCTCAGAACTTGAGGCGCCCCCCGACCAGCACAGTGCTGACATCGTCAAAGTCTGCGCCTGAGCGATTCAGGGAATGGTTGTTGTACCCGGCATAGGTCTCAAACCACTTGATCGGGGTAAAGACATAACCTACCCCGAGGGTTTCCGCCGAATCGCCCTTTTCCGCCCGGTCTTCCGTTTCCATGTAGTGAATATCGAAGGCGTGCCTGCCGATTTTGTAGCCCAGTTTGGCGAGATAGAAATCGGCATCGGGATTGGCCGGGTTATCGTCGCTGGTGGTTGAGTAGGCCCCCGTGAGGTTGATACCGCTGCCATGCAACCATGACAGTGAGCCTCCCATTGTTTCAGAATCGCCAGCTACACCACCAATATCCCTGACGGAATACCCCAATGCACCGTCAATCTTGCCGCCAAACTCACCAGAGAACCTGACGCCAACTTCCGTCACATCATCACCGCCTTTAATACCCTGGCTTATCACGGGCTTGAACGCTCCCATGGCGGGAAGGTCGTATCTCACACGGCTATAACGGCTCTCGAAGTCCTGGTCACTTGTTGTTGCCCCGAGCGCGACCCGGGTACTGGTGGCATCATCCAGAAAGTCGAGGCTGCCACCGACCAGGCTGGGGTTGGTGTAGGAAATAACCTTGGTACCCGACAGGTCCCGTTCGATATTTCCGTTTGCCGCCCCGTCGCCCTGACCAAGTGATAACTTGCCGAATCCACCTGAAACAAACAGGTTGAGCTGACGCTCGTTGAATTCGCCACTGATTGACCGCTCTTCAAGGGTCACCTTGTTGGAAGCATTCTGCTGGTACTCCAGCTCCACATGGGCACCGATTGCCAGATTCGTGCCATCGAGATCGCCTTTCAGCCTGGCCCCGATCCGGCTACCGCTGTTGTCGTTATCAACAATGAAGTGCTCGCTGCCATCCCCCGTGTCCCCGACCAGAACGCCGTAGTTCAGCTGGCCGTAGACATCAATGGCGACGTCCGACACTGGCACCTCACTGGAAACCTTCGGCACTTTGGACTGGGCAAACACTCCGGGTGCGGAGAAACCGCAAACTACCAAAGCAACACATGACACCATCAGTTTTTGTTTTCTCATCGGATAATTCCTCTCTTGATTGTATTTATTGCTTTTCAGGACTGACAAAGATCCGTTGAAATGAGCCGGACCACGCTCAATCGCTTACCGGGCTTTCCTTCATGGCTGCGTTCATGCGGCGACGCAGCATGGGGCCAACCACGTAAGGCAGCACCAGGCTCAGGCCGGCAACAAGCCAGAAACTCTTGGCCAGGGTGCTGGCCCAAAGGACGCTCCAGTCACCGTCAGACAGCACCAGGGCATGCCCGAGGTTTTTCTCCATTTCCGGCCCCAGTAACAGGCCGAGGATGATCGGCACCACCGGTATTTCCAGCTTGCGCAGGAAATACCCCGCCGCACCAAAGGCCACCATGAAATACAGGTCGAAGGCGCTGTTGCTGATCGAATAGATGCCTACAAAAGCCACCATGGTCACGATGGGCAAAAGGTACATGGGGGGAACGGACAGCAGCCGCACAAAGAACCCGACCAGCGGAATGTTCAGCAGCAACAGAAGGACGTTCCCGATAAGAAGGGCTGCGATAACGCCCCAGACAATATCCGCGTTCTGGGTGAACATCAGCGGGCCGGGTGTGATGTTCAGCGAAATCAGCATCGCCAGCAGAACCGCCGTGGTACCACTTCCCGGTACACCCAGGGTCAACATGGGAACCAGTGCGCCCGATGACGCACCGTTATTACCCGCTTCAGGAGCTACTACGCCGCGAATGTCGCCTTCCCCGAAGTTGCCTTTCCTGCCCAGCACCTGCTTCTCCAGGGTGTAGCTGATAAAGCTGCCCAGAGAAGCACCTGCACCTGGCAGGACCCCCGAGATAAACCCGAGCACACCACCACGCAACTGGGTGGGAACGGTTGACATGATCTCCTTGAAAGTAAGCGTCAACTTACCCACGTTCATCTTTTCGCGCCCGCCACCCATGCGTGACTCGACGAAAAACAGCAGCTCAGAGATGGCGAACAGGCCAACGATGGCGAGGATAAAGTCGATGCCTTCATACAGCTCCAGTACACCAAAGGTATAGCGCTGGGTGCCGGTGGAAATATCGATACCTACGGTCGAGATCATGATCCCCAGTGTGGCGGCAATAACGGTTTTCATCGGATTTTTACCGGTAATACCACCAAGAGTTGCAAAGGCCAGCAGGAACAGCGCGAAATACTCGGCTGGCCCGAAGCTCAGCGCAAACCTTGCCAGCACAGGCGCCAACATGATCAGGCCGATCGTGCCGATGAGACCGCCGGAGAAGGACGCAATGGCAGAGATTGCCAGCGCATCTGCGGCGCGCCCCTTTCTGGCCATGGGGTAACCGTCCAGACAGGTCATCATGGCCGGCTCATCACCGGGGATATTGAGCAGGATGGAAGAAATGCGACCACCGTACATGGCGCCCGCGTACACCGAGGTGAGCAGGATCATGGCTGTTTCCGGGGGCAGCCCCAAGGCAAATGCCAGAGGAATAAGAATTGCCACACCATTGGCGGGGCCGAGACCCGGCAAGCAGCCGATCAGGGTGCCGGCAAAGGCGCCGAACAGGGCAAACATCAGGTTGTACGGTGTAAGGGCAACCGCGAACCCCTCCATCAGAAATCCAAGCGTTTCCATCAGTTCACCTCCAGCGGGCCGGCGGGCAGGTTCAGGGACAGGCCGTAGTTGAACAGCACGAACACCACCACAGCGCTTGCCAGCCCGGTCACAAAGGCGCGCCTGAGCGGAGCACCCATGCGCCAGCTAAGGGTGCCCACCGCCAGGGTTGTCGAAATGACAAACCCCAGGGGTTCAAGCAACATCGCGTACACCACCAGAACAACCAGGGACACCACGAGCTCCAGTGCTGTCCTGCCCAGCGGCCATTGGGCGTCCGGGTCCGGCTTGACCATCAGGTAGATGCTGCCGGCGGCCAGAACAACCGCGAGGATGGTGGGGAAGGTTTCCGGCCCCACGGTTTCCGCGCCGCCAAAGGGCTCGGGCCACTGCTGTGCAATCCAGCCATAGGCAACTGCCAGAACCAGAAGGCCCAGCCCAAGAAGTCGATCACCAAGGCCAGTCATTTCAGCAGCCCTATTTCCCGGGACAGGTCCTCAATGTCCTGCACCTGTTGCCGAACAAACCCGTCAAACTCGCCTGCAGGAGGATGGAACGGGATGAGGCCGTTGGCCTTCATGACCTTTTTCCACTGCTCGCTGGCGTAGAGGGTATTGATCGTGTTGGTCCAGAATGTCTTCGACTCACTGGAGGCGCCTTTAGGCATGTAGAAGCCCCGCCAGTTCGGGCCAACCGCATCGATGCCCTGCTCTTTCGCTGTCGGGATATCGGCAAAATCACCCGGCAGGCGTTCATCCGCCAGCACCGCCAACACACGAAGATCACCGGATGACATAAAGCCGGTTATTTCGGAGACGTCACCGGTAAAGGCGTCGACCTGACCGCCAACTACCTGGGTCATGGCCTCGCCGCCGTTGTTGTAGGAAAGGTAGGGAATGGCGGGCAGCTGATCGGCACCCGCAGCCTTTGCGGCGATCAGGACTTTCAGGTGGTCCCAGCCGCCCCTGGCGCTGCCACCGGCGAACTTGACGGACTTGGGGTTCTCCTTGATAGCGTCCAGCAGCTGATTCAGATTCTCATACCGAGAGTCCTTGCCCACGGCAATAACGCCATAATCTGCACCGAGCGCGCCGATCCAGGTCACCATGTCCGCGTCCAGACCGGGAAACTGCTTCTGGGCCAGACGAGTGGTGGTTGCTGTTGATGCCGCTACGATCAGCTTGTCATCTTCAGCGCGTTTGCTGACGGTGTGAGCGTACGCAACGCCACCCCCGGCCCCTGCCATGTTCACCGTCTGCACACTGCCATCGACCAGTCCCAGGTCCCTGAGCACATTGCCGGCACTGCGGCAGGTGAAATCCCAGCCACCGCCCGGATCTGACGGGGCAATACATTCAACTTTTCCGGAAGGTTGCCACGCGGTGGCATGAAGGCTGAAAGCCGCTGCCGCGACGAACGACAGACATCGTTTGATCATCATGATTGTCACCTCTGTCTTGTTGTTATGAGCGCTTCCGGGGCAGAGCCAACGGAGAGCGGTACAAGGCAGAGGTTAGAGGCTGACCAATGCAGCCAGAAGCTTGTGCGCGTAATGCCTTTAAAGAAACTAAAGGGCGTTTAGTTCATAAAATTTACGGGTAATACAGCAACCGGTGATTTAACCTGACCCTATAACGACAACGAACCAATCATTGCTGACAACGTGTTCCGAAAAACCAGACTGAAAACCCGGATGATCCTCACGCTCGGATTCGTCAGCGCTGTGCAGACGATCCTGATTGGCGTGTTCGCCGGCTATTACCTCAGTGACTCCCTGTTTGATGAAATCGGACAACGGGCGCTTATGGTCTCGAAAACCGTCGCGGCAGCCCCCTCAGTCATTGAAGGCGTGCAGCAGCGGGACATCGACGAACTGAACCGGCTGGCAACCCGTATGACACTGACCAACGAAGCCCTTTTCATTGTTATTGGCGACCACTACGGCATCAGGCTTGCGCATCCCACCGCGGACCGCATCGGCCGTTCCATGGCAGACGATGACGGCGATTGGGGCCTGCGCGCCCTGAAGGAGGGCGAGGCCTACGTTGCAAGAGCCAAGGGCAGCCTCGGCGAATCCATGCGTGGCAAGGCACCGGTGATTGATCCGGATACCGGGGATATTATCGGCATTGTGTCGGTGGGTTATGGGGTCAATCAGGTGGATGCGATTATCAGACGCTACAGTTTCGTGCTGTACAGCGTTGTGGGTCTCACCCTCCTGGTCAGCATATTCATTGCCATGGTCATTGCCGGCCGTTTCAAGCGCGCCATATTCGGACTGGAACCGGAGGAAATCGCACGCCTGTTCCAGGAGCGGGACGCCACGCTTCAGTCGGTCAGGGAAGGCATCATCGCCATCAACCGTGACGGCGTCATTACCACATTTAACAGGACTGCCCTGGAAACTCTTGGCATTGATCCCGACACTCCCCTTACAGGCAGGCCAATTCTCGAAGTGCTACCGGAAAGTGACCTGCTTTCGGTACTGGAATCCGGTGTTCCCGACTTTGACCGGGAAGTCTGGCTGCAAAATCGGCAAATGATCGTCAACCGGTTACCCGTCCGCCAGGGCACAGAAATTATCGGCGTGGTGGCGAGTTTCAGGCTACGGGACGAAGTGGACCAGGTGAGCCGGCAACTTACCCGCATACAGCAATACGCTGATACCTTGAGAAGCCAGACCCACGAATACTCCAACAAACTCCACACCATTGCCGGCCTGATCCAGATCGAAGCCTACGAGGAGGCGTTGAACCTGATCGGCAGCGAAGTCAGCGATCACCAGGCTCTGATTCACTTGCTGCTGGATGCCGTCCCCGATCCCGTGATCGCCGGCTGCCTTCTGGGCAAATACAACCGGGCCCGGGAAATGGGCCTTCGGCTCCATATTGATTCCGAAAGTCGCATGACGGATATTCCACCGGACCTGCCCCGTGACCAATTGGTCAGCGTGCTGGGCAACCTGATCGACAACGCCCTGGAAGCAACACGCCAGCAGACCGGTGCTGGTGGAATTGTTCAGCTGTCCATGACAGACCTCGGCCATGAACTGATCTTCGAGGTTCAGGATCAGGGGCCGGGCATTCCCGAAGACGCGCGGCAGAAAATTTTCGAGAAAGGCGTGAGCACAAAGCAGGGCACGGAACACGGCTATGGTCTGCACCTGGTGCGTCAGTTCCTGAATCGCTGGGGAGGCTCCATCACGGTTGACGATCTCCCCGGGGAAGGCTCCCGCTTCACACTCTACCTTCCGAAACACGGTAAAGGGAGGGATCACCAGTGACCACTATCCGAATCCTGATCGTCGAAGATGACCGCAGGATTGCCGAAATCCAGCGACGGTTTGTGGAGCGGCTTGACGACGTGGAGCTGTGTGGCATCGCTCACAGCCTCGAAGACGCCCGTGATCTCACTGAAGTCATGGCACCCGACCTGATCCTGCTGGATATCTATTTTCCGGATGGCAACGGGCTGGAACTGCTCCGGGAGCTCCGGGCTCAGGATAGCAGTAGCGATGTCATTCTCATCACCGCTGCCAAGGAGGTAGATTCTCTCAGGAGCGCCCTGCGTGGTGGCGTTTTCGATTATATTCTCAAACCCCTGGTCTTTGAGCGTCTCGAGGAGGCCGTCAGCCGCTATCGCGACCACCTGCAGCACCTGTCGGGCCTCGTGCAGGTCGCACAGAAAGAAGTTGATGTCCTGCTACCCAGAAGTGGCGACTCCTCCCCGCCGAAGCGGCCGGAAAGACTGCCCAAGGGCATTGACAGTATTACGCTGGATAAAATCCGCGAGGTCGTCTCATCGGGCGGCCAATGGAGCGCGGAAGAAGTCGGCAATGCCATGGGGGCATCGCGAACTACTGCCCGCCGCTACCTGGAGTTCCTGGTGGGCATGAGTGAGCTGACGGCGGAAGTGACTTACGGCAGCGTTGGGCGCCCGGAAAGGCGTTACCACATCTAGATCAACGGCCTGTGGTGCGGTTCAATCCTTGAACTGCGACTTATCAAGCCCGTGCTTTCTCATCTTGTCGTACAGCGTTTTACGGGCGATGCCGAGTTGGACCATGGTGTCCTTGATGCTGCCCTGGCAGGCATTCAGCGCGCTTATGATCGCCGAACGCTCGAACCCGTCCATCATTTCCGACAGGGTCTGGCGCGCCGCCACATTAGCGGTCGCGGACGGGTCGTCTTCTTTCAGTGCCGCTGGCCCCAGCAGCACGTAACGTTCTGCCAGATTGCGCAGCTCCCGCACATTGCCCGGCCAGGAATGCTGCATCAACCGTGCTGCCTGGCTGGCATCGAGTGGAATACTCTCGCGGTCATACCGGGCCGCTGCGATCAGTACGAAGTGGTGAAACAGCAGCGGGATATCTTCCTTGCGCTCACGCAACGGCGGAATATCCACCTTCACCACGTTCAGACGGTAGTACAGGTCGGCCCGAAACTCAAATTCGTCACTCAGTGTTTTCAGGTCAGCCTTGGTGGCAGCAATGATGCGCACATCCACTTCCTGCACCTGATTGCTACCCAGGCGTTCAACGCGCTGCTCTTCGAGTACCCGCAGCAGCTTCACCTGAAGCGCCATGGGCATGCTTTCCAGTTCATCCAGGAACAGGGTGCCCTTGTGGGCATACTCGATTTTACCAATGCGGCGTTTGTCCGCGCCGGTAAAGGCGCCGGCCTCGTGGCCAAAGAGCTCGCTCTCAATCAGGTGCTCCGGCACCGCGCCACAGTTAATGGCCACGAAGTTGTGACTACTGCGGGGGCTGTTCTCATGGATATACCGTGCAATTGCATCCTTACCGGAGCCGGTCTCCCCCTGCAGCAGAATATTGGCGGAAATATCCAGAATCGGATCAATGGTCGCCACCACCTTCTGCATGCTCGGAGAATTCCCCAGAATACGGGGGCCAGGCCGTGCCAGCTGCTTCAACTGAGCTTTCAGGCGACGGTTTTCCAGAGCCAGGTTACGTTTCTCCAGGGCGTGGCGCAGCAGTTCAAGAAGCTCGTCCTCATCAAACGGCTTCTCTATAAAATCATAGGCGCCACGCTGCATGGCAGTCACCGCCGTGCTTATGTCGCCCTGCCCCGTGAGTATGATCACCGGGATGGTCTCATCCACAGCCCTTACCCGGTCCAGCATCTCGATGCCATCCATACCCGGCATGTTGTAGTCACACAACACAACGCCGTCATACTCGGATGTTATTTTCTCCAGGCCGGATGGAGCATCCTCAAAACAGGCAACCGGCATGTCTTCGAGGTTAAGGGTCTGGGCGATTGCCTGGCGTATGTGCGGGTCGTCATCCACAAAGATTACCGATACGTCTGTCATTCCGTGGTCTCCCGCTTCTTCAGAGTTAGCACAAATTCCGCACCGGGGCCGTCACTCCGGTTGCGCCCTGTCAGGCTTCCGCCCAGGGCGTCCACGATCTGGCGCGATATTGAAAGGCCCAAACCAAGTCCTTGCTTGACCGACTTGGTGGTAAAAAAGGGCTCAAAAATCTGCTCGCTGTTACCCGGCAAACCGGAACCACTGTCTCGCACGGTACACCGCCAGTTCTCATTGTCCCCATCAATATCAATCGTAATCTTCTGCTGTTCAGTTCCATCTACAGCCTGAACCGCATTGGCCAGAAGGTTCACCATCACCTGCTCGATCCGTATCAGGTCACCGTGACACATTACCGGATGCTCCGGGCGGTTCCAGCGGATATCAATACCGGAACTGTTGTCCTGGGCCGCGATGATCTTCAGCGAAGCATCTACCGATTGCCGCAGGTCCACAACAGTGGGTGGCCCCTCGGATTTGCGGGCGAAGACCTTGAACTGACGGGTAAGCTCGGCCATTTTGTCGCACAGACTGACGATCTCAACGAGGTTGGCCTCCACCATCTCGGATGCGCCCTTTTCGAGGAAGCGCCGGCTATTGCGGGCATATGTCTGAATGGCTGTCAGCGGCTGGTTCATCTCGTGGTTCAGGCCAGCCGACATCTGCCCCAGCACGGCCAGCTTGGCCGCCTGAATCAGCTCCTGCTGGGTCTCGCGCAGCTCATTCTGGGTGCGCTCACGTTCGCGCACCTCTTCCAGCAACTGCTGATTCGAACGCTCGAGATCCACTGTCCGCTCCGCGACACTGCGCTCCAGTTGCTCCCCACGAAGCGCAAGTTCCGCTTCACGGCGATATCGCTCGCGCAGGTACAGCCAGGTAAGCAGACCACCGAAGAACACGACCATTCCGGCCACTACAAACCCGAGACGGGTCCAGAGCACCGGCCGGGTGCTCACCATCACCTGCAGGGTCCAGTCCAGCCTCGGCAACGGGGTTCTGATACTCAGGTATTCCCGGGCCACACCCTCTTCCATCATCCGGATTTTGCCAGACTGCCCGGACAATCCGGGGGGCTTCTCCAGCACTTCAAAATTGATGGGGCGCAGCTCCCGGTCCGGGTATCGCCGGCGGGAGGCCTTGCCGGGCGCAGCCGATTCCGGGCCATTGAAATCCCGGTACAACCACTTGGACTTGCTGGCCAGAAAGCTGATACCGGCCGGATCCAGCACCACCATCTCGGCTTCCCGTAACGTGGCAGGCCGATGCCACTGGGACTCAAGCTCCTGCACCAGCACCTTGACTGCAATAACCCCCAGAATGTTGCCACGTTCGTTACGAACGGGATGGGAGAAATACAGGCCGCGAACACCGGACATCGAGCCCAGCGCGAAATAGATGGCCGACTCACCGGTCTCCATGGCATCACTGAAATAGGGCCGGAAGTGGTAGCTTTGGCCTACAAAACTGTCGTTCTGCAGGTAGTTACTGGCCGCGATGGTCAGCCCGGTTGTATCCAGCAGATACACATCGGAACTGCCGACAATGGTCGCCATCCGCTGCATTTCTACATTGGCCTGCAGGATGATCCGGGCCGCGTCTGGCGAACTAAGTGCCTCCGCCAGTAACGGATGCTCAGCCATCAACTCGGGTATTGGCAGATAGCGATTGAGTTCGTTGGCCACGAGCTGACGGTAGCGAAAGGATTCTTCCAGGCTTTCCTGCTCCACCTGTCTGTAACCGACCCAGCCACCCACCGCCCAGGAGACCAGAAGAGTCAGGCAGAATATGAGGACAGCACCGATCCGGTAGGACATATAACCCGGTTCCCGAGAAAACTGCTAGCGTAACGCCCGGCATTGGGCAGGACAACCGCACACCGGTGCGATTGACCTGCTTTCTGCGGGATCAGACTGCCATGGGCGCAATGCGCTGTCTGCGCTGGCGCTGGATCAGGAATGAGATTACCGCGAGGGTAACGCCAGTCATATCCGTCCACAGCCCACCTTCGATCATCAGCAGCGCCGCGACAATCAGCATGATACGAACCAGCCAGGGCGCGCTGACCTTGCCGAACCAGCCCAATACGCCACCAGACAGCAGGTACACACCAAAGGTTGCGGTGACCAGGGCGCGGGCGATAACAAACCAGTCCCCGTCCATCAACAGCGCACTGTTGTAGAAGAACATGAACGGTACGATAAATGCCGCGATGCCAATCCTGAACGAAGCCACCGACGTTTCCATGGCATTGGCCCCGGAAATACCGGCCGCCGCATAGGACGCCAGGGCAACCGGAGGCGTGATGGCCGACACCACAGCAAAGTAGAATACAAAGAAGTGCGCTGTGAGCGGGTCAATTCCCAGTTTCACCAGGCCCGGCGCCACGACCGACGCGGCCACCGCATAAGCTGCGGTTGTTGGCATCCCCATGCCTAGCAGGATGGAAATGAACATGGCGAAAACCAGCGCCAGCAGCTGGCTGGCCTCGGCCACATCCAGCAGCAGTACCGAGAACCGGGCACCAACACCGGTGAGTGAAATCACACCCACAATAATACCGGCAGCGGCACACACCACGATAATCTGGATCGCCATCATGGACGCAATATCCAGCGCCCGCAGAATGGAGCGTATCCCCATCCTGTTGGGCGTCAACCAGCTCACCACCGCAGCAGACACCGTAGCCAGCGTACCGGCGCGAATCACCGAATACCCCTGGAACAGGGCATAGATCAGAATGATGATGGGAATGAACAGGTACACCTGCTTGATCAGCTTACGAAGCTTCGGCAGTTCATCCTCACGCATGCCACGCATGCCCATTTTCGCTGCCTCGAAATCCACCATGAAATAGACCGATGCGAAGTACAGGATCGAAGGAATGATCGCCGCAATGGCAATTTCGGTATAGGGTATACCGGTGATTTCCGCCATGATGAAGGCGCCCGCCCCCATGATCGGAGGCATGATTTGTCCGCCGGTCGACGCAGCAGCCTCGACCGCACCGGCGGATTTCTTGGAGTACCCCACCTTTTTCATCAGCGGGATAGTCAGCGAGCCAGTAGAAACCACGTTGCCGGCACTGGTGCCGTTAATCATACCCATCAGACCCGAAGCAAAGATCGACACTTTGGCCGGACCGCCACGGGAACGACCGGCCGTCGCAAAGGCGAAGTTCACGAAGTAATCGCCCACCTTCGACGCCTGCAGGAAAGCGGCAAAAACAATGAACAGGATAATGTAGGTTGAAGAAACCGCTGTGGTGGGCCCCAGAATACCGGCATCGGTATACACCTGACTGAAGAAGCGCTGCACCGACAATCCGGGGTATCCGAGGAAGCCAGGCAGGTAGGGACCGGCAAACACATACACCAGGAACACCAGGCCAATCACCACCAGCGCCAGACCGGCAACCCGGCGGGTCAGCTCCATGATCAGGGCGGTGCCGGCAACGGCGGCGAAAGAAATGCCCACGGGCGCAAACGAGGTGCCCGTGCTCATACGCATATTCGTGTTGTAAGCCACCAGGAAATAGGCCGCGACGGCAATCGAGCACACGATCAGCGCCAGATCGGGTACGCTGAACCGCGAGCGCTCACGCTGGTGGAACCAGCTCAGAACAATACCAATGGCGGTGGCTGCCAGCAGAGGCCAGCCAAAATGCCAGGTTTCCAGCTCCGGCGGAATACGCAGGGCGCCGCCGGCCACTATCTGGCTGAAGGAAAACGTCTGGTAGAGCGCGTAAAGGGCAGGCAACAGGGCAACGCCACCAACCCAGGTGGTCCACTTATGACGTACGCCACCCTCTTCCCGGGTGGCAAACCTGGCACCGGCGTACAGTATAAACCCCAGCACCAGGGCGCCCGCCACGTGGACAATACGATAACTCCAGGTTTCCATCGGAGCAATGTTCAGCGAGATAAGGTGGAATGATGAATAGCCGATCGTCAGCAAGGTAACGAATTTCAGCAACCAGCCATCAAACATTCGTCGATTGGCCTCAACGGGCTCCTCGTCCACGTTGTGGGCAAGAATATGGTCCTCGTCCGACATTACCGTCGGGGTCGAATCCTTGGGGGAGTGTTCGGTGGTCATGATAAGCCCTGTCTACAGAAAAACTGGGCCGGCATTAAGCCGGCCGCCGACGGGGGCCCGGCCGAACCCCCTGACACGCAACGATAGTTACTTGATCTCGCTTTCGGGAATCTCGTAACCATTTTCGTTGAACCAGCGAGCCGCACCCGGATGCCAGGGCAGAACGTTGTTCTTGTCGTAGTTTTCCGGGATCGACGTGCGTGCCGCCTTGTGGATCGACACCATCTGATCGTTGTTCTCCATGGTCAGCTTGGTAATTTCATACACCAGGCTTTCCGGAACGTCACAGTTGGCGATGGCGAAGTTCCACATGGATACCACACGGGAATCTTCTTCCAGGGACTGGTAAGTGCTCGCCGGAATGATGAACTCGGAAACCGGGAAGTTACCAGTGATCTTCTCGGCTTCTGCGTCGGTCATGCCGATGATGTTCACGTCGGTCTGAACTTCCAGCTGGCTGACGGCCGGGATGGGAATGCCGGCAGCGAAGGCAATCACGTCGATCAGGCCATCCTGCAACTGGGTACCCAGGTCTGACCAGCTACCGTTGCGGCGCTCGAAGTTCACCCCCAGGGTTTCCATCATGCGCGGAAAATAGGTATCAGAGGTGGAGCCGGCGGGCCCGAAGCCAATGGTCGCGCCATCGGGAATGTCTGAAATCGAGGTAATGCCAGAATCAGACAGTGCCGTAACGGAGAAGGGCGTCTGGTACATCGGGAAGATGGCGCAGACGTTATCCATGTTCAGACCCGGTGCGAGCGGGCTGTTACCTTCCATGGACTCCCGGGCGGGGCCCATGGTGGTCAGACCGAACTGCAGATCTCCGGTGTGTACCAGCGCCATGTTCTGCATCGGGCCACCGGTGATTTCGGCACCACCAGACACGCCCAGGTTATCGGCAACAAAATTGGCCCACCCGGAACCATACGCAAAGTAGGTTCCGCCCTGGCTGGCAGTACCAACCGTGAAGTTGTCTGGCCAGCCGGACTTGTCCTGTGCAACAACCGGACTGGTAACAGCGAAAGTAGAGGCAAGTGCCAACGCAATTACGGCTTGGGTTTTCATAGAGGGTGCTCCCTGTTTCATTATGTTTGTTGGGTGCTCAACGAAGCACAGCAGGCTTCAGTGACGGGAAGGGAGCAAGGAGCAGACCAGGTTCGGAAACTTTTTTTAAAACAATATCCTATTGAATAAAATGGCATTTCAGAACATCAAAATGGGTAGAAACACACCCATTAAAACCCTGCAATGGGTGGAGATCGGCCAAGACTGTCAAATCTTGTCCAATGCCTTCCATCGGGAAACGTAACTGGTCAAACTATAATCAGGTCAGCCTTGATAGTGAGACTGAACCCAGCCCACTCCGGAACAGCCGCCCGTACGCAAGGCCCAATGCCATGTCGATTTCTGCAAAAACCACCGCATTGATTCTGTTGATGGGGCTTTTGCTTTCGGTGTCAGCCTTTTTTATCCAGCGCAATGTTATCTATCCCGCCTTTCATGATATCGAGGTCGATTACGCCAGGAACAACATTGACCGGGTCGTCCGGCGGCTGGAAGCCCAGCGTGAAACTATCGATTTCACCGTTTACGACTGGTCGGCATGGAATGACACCTATTCGTTCATTCAAACCGGTGATCCGGAGTACATCGAGTCCAATCTGTATCCGGACACCTTTCTGAACTTCGGGTTCGATGTTGCCCTGTTCCTCGACCTTGACGGGCAACCCGTCTGGGGAAGGGTTTTCGACTTTCCACCTGAAGGCGACTACGTCGATCTGTCAGAAAGCTACCTCGATGCGGCTGTCGCAGCCATAGCAGGCTTCAGACAGCGGATTGACACCGAGGCATACATCGATGACCAGAGCACCAGCGGCATTGTCGAGGTGGATGGCATTCCGGTTCTCTTTGCCATGCGCCCGATCGTGAAAAGCGATGGCTCTGGCCCACACCAGGGGTATGTGGTGTTTGGCCAGTTTCTGGATGAAGAGCTGGTCAGCACGCTTTCAGAGCAGATTGTCCTGGAGTTCAGTATCGAACCGGTCCCGGATACCGGGGTTCCGGCCAGCGCGGATACGTACACACTTGAAACCATTGACCGGAGTACACTCTCCGCCTCAAAGATTTACAGCATCGAGGGCACACCTGGCTTGCGGGCAACCGCGATTCTACCGCGCGAAATCACTGAGCTGGGTAAAGAAATCACCTTCTATGGCGTGGCACTGCTCGTGTTCCTGTGCGCCGTTCTCGCAGCAGCTTTGCTGGCACTGTTCCGGTGGATGATCGTGAAGCCGATCATGAGTCTGAAAGCCGATATAGCCAGTATTTCCGATGCCATGGACTACTCCCTTCGGGCCAGCATCAAAAACAACGATGAAATCGGAGCCCTGTCCCGGGAGTTCAATTCCATGCTGGGGGTGATCGAGTCAAACAATACGGAACTGTTGCGGCTGAATGCCGAGCTGACGTCAAAGCATCAAAAGGTGCTTGAAATCCAGAGCGAGCTCCAGAGCGCCAATGCCGAACTGAAACGGTTGTCCGAGCACGACCCTCTTACCGGTCTTTCAAACCGGCTGGCTCTTGAAAAGAAGCTGCAACAGGCGTGGGAAATCCTGAGCCGAACCGGCGACCCTCTCACTGTCATGCTTGCCGACATTGACCATTTCAAACGCTACAATGACCGGTATGGGCACCAGGCGGGAGACGACGCCCTGAAGCAGGTTGCGGCTATTCTGGAGAACGCTGTGCAGCGGAAATCCGACATGGCAGCCCGCTACGGCGGCGAGGAATTCCTGCTGGTGCTTCCGGGAACCGATGTCGATGCCGCCATGGAGATTGCTGCCTTGATACGGGAGCAGATCATCGCGGCCGGAATTGAGCACGATTGCAACCCGGTTGAGCCCTACCTGACCATCAGCATCGGAGTTTCAACGGTGGTACCCCACAGCGACCTTACAATGGAGGACCTTGTCAGTGCGGCCGACAAGGCGCTTTACAAGGTCAAGGAGAGCGGCAGAAACAGTTTCGGGTACGAGCCGGTTGAAACAACAGCCCAATAACGGCCGTTAACACCGGCCCTCTACCAGCGCCCCTGCAACGTGGCCACAATTTTCCGGCCGCCGGCACTATCCCGGTGCTCGCACAGGTAAATGCCCTGCCATGTACCCAGGGCCAGATGGCCATCGTTCACCGGAATAGTGAGCGACGGGCCAACCAGAACACTTTTGATGTGGGCAGGCATATCGTCCGGGCCTTCGGTGGTGTGCTCATAGTGAGGTGCGTTCTGTGGCACCATCACATTGAAATGCCGCTCAAGGTCACCGCGCACGTCCGGATCGGCGTTTTCATTGATGGCCAGGGAGGCAGAGGTATGCTGGATGAACAGGTGCAGCAGCCCTACCTGGCAATTCTGCAACGCAGGCGCCTGGGCCAGGATTTCATTGGTCACCAGGTGAAAGCCCCTGGGCAGGGGCGCCAGTTCAATAAAAGTCTGATCCCAGATCATAGCCCACCTCGTCGTTATCTCTGCCGGTCATCCCAAGGGTGAACGGGAATCATATCGTCGCCCAAGTCCCCCTCGTAGCTGCTGCGGAAATAATCCATGGCCTTTTCCGCCTCGTTGAGTTCATCGAACCGGGCGATGTGATAAATGGCCTCGCCCTCGTTAACCAGCGGCAGGTTGTTCACACAGATCACAATGCCGGAACAGGGTGAGAGCACGGCCGTCTCGGACTCGCCGAACGGGTCGGCAACCATGGCCAGTTTCTGGCCCTTGCGCACCTTCTGCCCCAGGCTTGCCACCGGGCGCATGATGCCGTCTGTGTCGGTACGTACCCATTGCGAGTTGGCGGCGGTTTCCGAGCGTTTTCTCGGCGCCTTAGGGCCCTTCTTGGCGGGAATCATTTCCAGCTCCCGCATCACCCGGATCACACCTTTCACGCCACTGGAGATTACGACATCGTCAAACCGCAGGGCTTCTCCGCCCTCGAAGGTCACCACCGGAATATCCTGGGAATCAGCGTAGGCCCGTAGGCTGCCTTCCCGCAAGCTGGCATTGATGATGATCGGCGCACCGAAGGCTTCCGCCATGCGGATGGTTTCCGGATTCTTCAGCTCTGCGCGAATCTGTGGCAGGTTGAACCGGTGTATGGCCCCCGTGTGCAAGTCAATAATATGGGTAACATTTTCCATGATCTGGGTACGCAAAAGGTAAGCGATGCGCCCTCCCAGAGAGCCTGACTCCGTACCCGGAAAGCAGCGGTTCAGGTCACGGCGGTCCGGCAGGTAGCGGGTACGCTGTACAAATCCGAAGATGTTAACGATCGGCACAGCAACCAGGGTACCCCGCAGATGACGCAAGGCGGAGTTGGTCAGCACCCGGCGCACGATTTCCACACCGTTGATTTCATCCCCGTGAATCGCACCACACACCATCAACACAGGGCCACTGCGGCGGCCATGCACCACTTCAACAGGAACGTGAAGCGGTGTGTGGGTATACAACTTGGCGACCGGTATTTCCACGGTCTGCCGGGTTCCGGCCTTGATCTCATAGCCGGCCATGACGAAGGGGGCCCGAGCGGCCATTTCAGCCCCTCCCCTTGGTGCGGGTTTTCCAGGGCTGCTGATTCTTCTCGGTCCAGTTCATGATCATGCCGGCCACGTTTTTACCGGTGGCATTCTCGATACCTTCAAGGCCCGGCGAGGAGTTGACTTCCATCACCAGCGGGCCGCGGCTGGAGCGCAGCAGATCCACACCGGCCACGTTGAGGCCCATGGACTTGGCCGCAGTAATTGCCGTTCGACGCTCCTCCGGTGTGATGCGAATCAGCGATGCAGTGCCGCCGCGGTGCAGGTTGGACCGGAATTCACCTTCACCACCCTGGCGTTTCATGGCTGCAATCACCTTGTCACCAATGACAAAACAGCGGATATCGGCGCCACCGGCTTCCTTGATGAACTCCTGCACCAGGATGTCTGCTTTCAGGCCCATAAAGGCCTCGATCACGCTTTCAGCCGCCTTGCGGGTTTCCGCCAGTACCACACCAATGCCCTGAGTACCCTGCAGCAACTTGATCACCACCGGTGCACCGCCCACCATTTTCAGCAGTTCCGGCACGTTATCGGGCTTGTTGGCGAACCCGGTCACCGGCATGCCCACACCCTTGCGGGCCAGCAGTTGCAGTGAGCGCAGCTTGTCTCGGGAGCGGGTAATGGCCACGGACTCGTTGACGGGAAAAACCCCCATCATCTCGAATTGGCGCAGCACCGCTGTGCCGTAGAAAGTCACCGAAGCACCGATACGGGGAATCACCACATCGAAGTCTTCCAGTACTTCCTCGTGGTAGTGGATCCTCGGGTCAGCGGAGGTAATATTCATGGAGCAGTGCAGGCAGTCAATCACCTTCACTTCATGGCCCCGGTTAACACCCTCTTCCACCAGACGACGTGTCGAGTAGAGATGACGGTTACGCGACAGAATCGCAATTTTCATTTTTTCGTCCTTAGGGCCGGTTTACCGGCAAGATAGGAGCATTCAGGAAGTACAATGGCGCGACGGGCCATTGCCGTTCGACCAAGCAGCATACGAAAACGCATGGAGTCACGGTTGGTCAAGGTCATTTCAATCGGCCATTCGGTGTCGCCGAGCACGATGCGGGTTTCGATCACCAGCCGAAGCTCCTTGTGACCACCGGAGTCCGACACATTGCGTTCGTCCAGCACCAACGCATCGCATTCCACCACATGATGCAGATCATTCTGGACAGGGTGCACCCAGAAGCGGACCCGACGCTCGCCGCTGTCAGTGTATGGCTCGGTACGAAACGTGTGAAGGCACGAGGTGCGAGCGCCAGTATCCACTTTCGCCTTGATACGGGATATATCGAACTCCGGCAAGGCAACCCATTCACGCCAGCCGAGGGCCAGCTTTCCGTCGGTGTCCGGCGCCTGGCCGGCTTTGGTGGCTTCATCCGTTCTGGTCGGCATCCGGTTCTCCCTTGTTGGTGTCGGTCTGAGGCCGAAGCAGTTCCACCCGGAAAGGCTCGGAGTGACTTCCGGCATAGATACTTGTGTGAGGGAACGGGATTTCAATCCCTTCCTCATCGAGCATTTTCTTGACGGCCACCATCATCTGGCTGCGCCCTTGCAATACCCTGTCGCTAGGCAGCCAGAAAGAAAACTGCATATCTATCGAGGATGGACCAAACCCGGTCACCAGTACAAACGCCTTTGGTTCCTCCAGACTGACACTGCTTTGTCTTGCCAGGTCCAACAATAGATTTTCCACCCGCGCCACATCCTCGGCGTAGGCAATCCCTACAGTCAGGTCCATTCGGCGGATGGGAAAGCGAGAGCGATTGACCACCCGGGTCTTGATCAGCGTTTCGTTGGGGATGCGCACATAGAGGTTGTCCGGCGTACGCAGCTTCACACTCAGCATATCAATGGAAACGACTTCGCCAATGGTGCCCTCCACCTCAATAAAGTTACCGATTTCAAAGGGCTTTTCCACCAGCAGGAACAGACCACTGATCATGTTGGAGGCGGAGGTCTGGGAGGCAAAGCCAATGGCAACGGTCAATATGCCGGCCGCACCCAACACCACATCCAGGGAAAAGCCAGCCTCCCTCAGCGCAGCAAAGAAGAATATGGCCAGTACCAGGTAGAATACCAGCCGTCTTACCATCACGGTGTGGTGACGCGAGGCCCGATCCTCCATGAACCGGGAAATGGCCCGGGCCGCGAAGGAAGCCAGCACGATGCCGAGAACCAGCAAAAACAGGGTGCTGATCCACTTACCCCAGGCAATGGCACCGAAAAACTGCATCAGACTGCTTTCAACCTGCTCAATCAAAAAGGTAACTCCATCTGCGGCATGGGTAACGACAAACAGCTGGATCTGTCAGCCAAATATGCGGTCGTAGGCTCGTACCAGGCCACCCCGAGCGGTCTGCTCCCGGGCGGGAGCCACCAGCTCGCAGTGCCCGGCAGCAGCAATAAGATCATGGTCAACCCGCAGGCGCGCTGAATTCATATCCGTTTCACAGATAACCGTCACACCCGGTGTCCACAGATGGCCCTTTTCATTACGGTGCAGCGACAGCAGAGGGGTTGGCAGATTAAAGCGCTCCAGCAACAGCGGTTCTTGCCGTTCATTGACAATTCTCACGGGCGTGATGGCACGCCATGGGCGTTTGGGCACCGCATCCAGCACCAGCCGCGCGAAAGTGGCAGCAGAGTAGCAAAGCTCCCCTTCCATCGTAGTCCGGCCGACCCAGGTGAGAGACGGATCCGCCAGCGGCAGCTCCATCAGGTGTGTCCCTTTGCTCCCGGCCTGAATTCGCATCCACAGGAGCGTGCCCACGTAGATCGTGCATTCACTGTCGGCGGGAATGGTCAGCGGCTGATAGGGACGAATCACCGTGGCGAGGCTCGACATGGCCGGCAGATAATGAAGCTGGCAACCATCGTCCGGCCGCACAAATCGCTGAACACCCAGTTCGGCATCCGGTAGGGTATCGGTTACCCGCTGCAGCCAGCGTTCCTGATCGTCGTCTTCCGGCATGCGCTGATAACGGATCTGCCATTCCTGCTCCAGCAAGGTTGCCCAAACCCGTGTATGGCAGAGCTCATGGTACTGTGTCTGTCCGGGTTCCAGCGCGTAGTGTACTCCCCATTGGCCATCCTGCATCGTTTGCGGTGTTTCCAGACTCGTTGCCATTCCGGCCCTTTATTGATGAATTCTGCGATTAACTATAATCCAATCAGCACGTTCCGGCGAATATCCATCGTCGTCATCAACCCTCCACCAGATACAGGAAGCACAATGACTCAGCTCGTCTGGTTCCGAAACGACCTGCGCGTGGCCGATAACGCCGCCCTCACTGCCGCCTGCAAACAACAGCAACCGGTACGCGCCTGCTTTATCGTCACCCCGGAGCAGTGGCGAGAGCACGACTGGTCCCCGGCCCGTGTTTGCTTCGTTCTGGACCACGCCAACGCCCTGTCGAAAGAGCTGGCAAAGCTGGGTATTCCGCTATCGTTTATCACCGCAACAACCTTTACGGACAGCACTGAAAAACTCAAAGAATTCTGCCGGCGCGAGAGTATCCGGCATGTTCACTTCAACGAGGAATACGGAGTTAACGAAAGACGCAGGGACAAAGCCCTGAAACAGGCTCTCGGATCCACTGGCACCGGCGTCAAAAAGTACCGGGACCAGACCGTGGCACCCGTTGGCAGCATCCTGACCCAGCAGGAAGAGCCCTACTCTGTCTTCACCCCATTCTCCCGCCGATGGCGTAGCTGGATCGACGCAGCGCAGCCAACCCTGTTTGCCATCCCCGAGCCGGTTGGCGATGTCGTCGAGGCATCCAGCTTTGACGAGACTCCCGAAGGTTTCGAGAGCCTTCCTCCCCGCCTGGTTGAAACCGGCGAAGATGCAGCCCATCGTCAACTGGAGCAATTTCTCGACAGCCGCGCGGGCGACTACAAGAATCTGAGGGACCTGCCTGCGGTGGATGGCACCAGCATGCTTTCGCCCTACCTGGCCAACGGTGTGCTCTCCGGCAGACAATGCCTGATTGCCGCCCGCCAGCATCAGGGCATGGGCGGCAATCAGGAAGGCCTGGCCACCTGGACCAACGAAATCGCCTGGCGGGATTTCTACATCAACATCCTCTACCACTACCCCAGGGTGAGCATGCACCGGGCTTTCAAGCCTGAGACCGAGGCCTTGCAATGGAATTCACCTGACGAGAAGTTTGAGGCCTGGAAGGACGGCAACACCGGCATCCCCATTGTGGATGCGGCCATGCGCCAGCTGAACCAGACCGGCTGGATGCATAACCGCCTGCGGATGATCACCGCCATGTTCCTGGCCAAGAACCTGTTTATCGACTGGCGCCTGGGTGAGGCTTATTTCATGTCGAAACTGGTCGACGGATTCCTGGCCTCAAACAACGGCGGCTGGCAGTGGAGCGCCTCCACCGGCACCGATTCAGCGCCCTACTTCCGCGTCTTCAATCCGGCCACCCAGAGTGAGCGTTTCGACCCCGATGGCGAATTCATCCGTAAATATGTTCCGGAGCTGGCGAAACTGGATAGCAAGCGAATTCATCAGCCTTGGATCTCTGGTGTCATCCCGGGAGGCTACCCGAGACCGATTGTTGACCTCAAGGAAAGCAGAAAAGAGGCGATAGCAAAGTTTCAGGCCCTGAAAAAGTAGGGGGAAACCGGCGGGTAAGCTCGGCCAAAACCGTGCGGAGCCAGGGATGGCGGAGCCCGAGCGTACAGGGACGTATTTACAGCGTGTTTTGGTAGAGCTTACCCGCCGGTTTTCTACTCCCCCGTTCGCCGGCCTGCGCAAACAGGGCACCCCGGATCTCTTGCCAGTTTCATTTCACGCCATTCCATTTGCCAGGCATCGAGGATCAGCAACCGGCCCGTAAGGGTTTTGCCAACGCCGGTGATTACCTTGATGGCTTCCATGGCTTGGGAAGCGCCAATCATGCCAACCAATGGACCAATGACGCCGGCCTCGGAACAGGTAAGGTCTTCATTGCCCTGTTCGGCATACAAACAGTGGTAACAAGGGCTGGCTTCATCACGCACATCGTAAACCGCCAACTGCCCTTCCCCGCGGATAGCCGCGCCAGAAACCAGTGGCACACGGGCCGCGACACAGGCGCGATTGAGGGCGAAACGGGTATTGAAGTTGTCCGTGCAGTCAACCACCAGGCTGGCAGAATCAACCTGACGCTGTAGCTCGTCCCCCTCCAGTCGTTCGGGCAATGCAGTTACTGACACCTCCGGGTTTATACGCCGCACACGATCAGCCAGACGCTCAGCTTTGGACTCGCCAAGATCGGACTGCTCGAATGCTATCTGACGCTGCAGGTTGGCTACCTCTACACTGTCGTCGTCGGCCAGAGTCAGATGGCCAACACCCGCAGCGCCGAGGTAAAGAGCCACCGGGCAACCCAGGCCGCCGGCGCCAACGACCAGAACGCGCGCAGACTTCAGTCTGGCCTGGCCGGCGATGTCGAATCGGGGCATCAGTATTTGCCGGCTGTAGCGCAGCAGTTCTTCATCATTCAGCATGGTGTTTTCTCCCAAGGGCATAGCGATCACGACGGCCGTAATCCTGGCGGGTTTCCACACTGGCGAAGCCTGATTCGGTGTAAAGCCGCCGCACCGCCGCACCCTGCTCATAACCATGTTCCAGCATCAGCCAGCCACCCGGCGAGAGCCAGGCCGGCGCTTCGGCGGTGATCCGCCGGATATCATCCAGGCCATCATTGCCGGCAACAAGGGCCGACGCCGGTTCGAACCGTACGTCTCCTTCGCCCAGATGGTGATCCGTGTCCGCAATGTACGGAGGGTTGGAGACAATCAGATCAAAGCAGCCAGCTGGCAGATCTGCAAACCAGTTGCTCTGCCTCACCGTCACCGGCAGGCCCAGGCGGGTGGCATTTTCCGCGGCCAGTTCTACCGCTTCGGTGATGGCATCGGATGCGGAAACCTGCCAGCCGGGCCGTTCACTGGCCAGCGCCAGCGCGATGGCGCCGGTACCGGTGCCCAGATCGAGCACTTTGGCGTTTTCCGGCAACTCCAGCGCCAAGGCGGCTTCTACCAGGCACTCGGTATCGGGCCGGGGAATGAGTGTGCAGGGGTTAACCTTCAGTGGCAGTGACCAGAATTCCTGTTCGCCCAACAGGTGCGCCACCGGTCGGCCCTCACAGCGTTGCTCCACCAGGGTGCAGAATCGGGCAACCTCGGCAACGTTCACTTGACGCTCAGGCCAGGCCCGGAAGGTGGTCCGGGACCATCCGGTCACGTCACTGAGCAATAATTCGGCATCCAGGCGCGGGGTATCGCCACCGATAACGTCAGCGGCTTGTTTCAGCAGTGCCTCACAGGATAAAGGCGCGTCACTCATCAGCCAGTGAAGCCAGCAAATCGGCCTGATGTTCGTGCTGCAGGGGCACGATAACCGCGTCCAGGTCACCGGACATCACTTCGTCCAGCTTGTACAGGGTCAGGTTGATGCGATGGTCGGTCACCCGGCCCTGAGGAAAATTGTACGTACGAATGCGCTCGGAGCGGTCACCGCTGCCCACCAGGCTCTTGCGGGTGGCCGCCATGGATTTCTGCTGGCGCTCGATTTCCTCGTTCTGGAGACGGGAGGCCAGAAAACTCATGGCCTTGGAGCGGTTCTTGTGCTGGGAGCGTTCTTCCTGACATTCCACCACAATACCGCTGGGGATATGGGTGATACGAATGGCAGAATCGGTCTTGTTCACGTGCTGGCCGCCGGCACCGGAGGCACGGAAGGTATCCACCCTCAGGTCGGATTTGTTGATTTCCACAGCCTCGGCCTCGTCCGCTTCCGGCATCACCGCCACCGTGCAGGCAGAGGTGTGGATACGGCCCTGGGACTCGGTTTCCGGAACCCGTTGCACACGATGGGCGCCGGACTCGAACTTCAGGGCGCCATAGACCGCACTGCCAGCGATACGGGCGATAATTTCCTTGTAGCCACCATGCTCTCCCTCGTTTTCACTGATGACCTCCACCTGCCAACGCTTGCGCTCGGCGTATCGCATGTACATCCTGAACAGGTCACCTGCGAAGATAGCGGCCTCGTCACCACCGGTGCCGGCACGGATTTCCAGGAACACGTTCTTGCCGTCGTTGGGGTCCTTGGGCAGCATCAGGCGCTGCAGCTCTTCGTCCAGTTCCTCGCTTTTCTGTTCCGCAAGGCTCAGCTCCTCTTCCGCCATGGCACGCATGTCAGCATCACCATCGCGGGCCAGCTCTGCCGCTTCACTGATATCTTCGCGGGATTTCTGCCAGGCCTGAAAGCAGTGAACAATGGGCTCAATTTCCGCGAACTCCCGGGAAAGATCCCGGAATTTGTCCTGATTGGCGATAGTGCCCTGATCACTCAACAACGCACTGACTTCCTCGAAGCGGTCGGTGAGCTGCTCAAGGCGTGACTGAATCGATGACTTCATAGTTTTTCCGGGATGATGGGCGCGTCGGCATCCAGCGCATCAAGCTGATGCAGCTCTCGGAGCCATTCGGTGACTTCCGTTCTGCCTTCGGTTGTCGCCTTCCTGACCTGGATGGAAGGTTCGTGGAGCAGCTTGTTGGTCAGCCCCCGGGCCATGCCCCGCAAGACGGTTTCCGGGTCGGCACCATTGCGCAGCGCGCGGATGGCCTTCTCGGTTTCCGCGTCACGCAGGGTTTCTGCGCGCTGACGGAATTGCTTGAGCGTAGACACCGCATCCAGCGCCCGCAGCTGGCTGAGGAACTGTTGTACACCGTCAGTGACCAGGTTTTCTGCTTCCCGGGCCGCCCCTTCGCGGGAGCGTACGTTCTCTTCAATAACCTGACGCAGGTCATCGACGGTATAGAGGTAAACGTCCGCAAGCGAGCTGACTTCCGGCTCTATATCCCTGGGAACCGCGATATCTACCATGAAATAGGGGCGGTGCTTGCGTTTTTTCAGCGCCCGCTCCACAGCGCCCTTGCCCAGAATCGGCAGGGGGCTGGCGGTGGAAGAAATGATGATATCCACGTCGGCCAGGTGGTCGGGAATCTCCGAGAGCAGAATCCCCTTCCCGCCACGGGACTCCGCCAGCGCCTGGGCACGTTCCAGGGTGCGGTTGGCAACAAGAAAATTCGTTACGCCGGCATCCGCCAGATGCCGGGAGACCAGTTCAATGGTCTTGCCGGCACCAATCAGCAGGGCCTTGTTGCGGGACATGTCCGCAAAAATATGGTGCGCCATGCTGACGGCGGCGTAAGCGACAGACACCGGGTTCTCGCCAATGGCAGTCTGGGTGCGTACCCGCTTGGCCACGGAGAAGGTCTGCTCGAACAGGCGCGACAGGAAGGCTCCGCTGGCGTTATGCTCCCGGGCCAGGGCGTAGGCATCCTTGAGCTGCCCCAGGATCTGGGGTTCACCAAGAACCATGGAATCCAGGCCGGCCGCTACCCGCATGATATGGCGCACAGCCTCCGAGTCCCGGTAAATATAAAGCACTTCTTCCAGATCCCCGGCCTCCATGTCATGGAATCCGGCCAGCCAGCGCAGCACGGCGGGCGCACAATCGTCGTCCCCGGCAAGGTAAAGCTCGGTGCGATTGCAGGTGGAAAGGATGGCGGCCTCACTGGCCCCGGTGGTGGCTCGCAGTTCGGCAAAGGCCTCAGCCATGCGCTCGGGAGTGAACGCGACGCGCTCACGCAACTCGACCGGTGCGGTACGATGGTTGATTCCGAGGGTGACCAGTGCCATATCGGGGTTAGACTGCCTTATGCCGGAAGACGGAGAATTAACGGTATTTTAACGGCCAGAGGCCTCTATCGCCACCCAAAACCACAGTGATATCGGGAACTGCTGACAGGTTGGGCAATATCAGGCGCTTGTGCCATCATAGAACCTCGTCTTATTACGCCACATCTGAGACTGCCGCCAGAGTCACTTCCGGCCGATCAGGTGCACTGTACACAGATCATGGGATGTTGCATGCAAAAGTCCGCATTACTGCTTGTTACCTGCCTGTTCGGGCTTTCCCTGTCCGGCTGCGCTTTTCTCCAGGGTGATCAGGAACAGCAACCCGACACGTCGCCGGAAAATACCGAAAACACCGGGCCTTCGGCGGAAAAGAATCAGGAACCGGAAATCCGCTACGCTGATTTCGAGCCTGAAGTGCTCTACCTGCTCCTGTCCGGCGAGATAGCCGCCCAACGCGGGCGCTTTGACGTCACTCTTGTCAATTACATGAAAGCGGCCCAGCAGTCCCGCGACAAGGCAGTGATCGAAAGAACCATGCGCATTGCCCAGTCCCTCAACGCCGACAACGCCCAGAAGAAGCTGGCCACACTGTGGCTGGATGTGGACCCGGACAACATGCAGGCGCACCGGATCTCGGCCATCCAGGCGGTAAAGAACAACGATCTGGAGACTGCCCTGGGGCACATGGAGCGCATCATGGACCTGGGTGGTGATGCAGACTTTGACAGCCTCGCAGCCATGGCGGGCAACCTGCCGCCCGAACAACAGCAGGAGCTGCTCCAGCTCTACCGGCAAATGGAACAACGACACCCGGGCAATGCGGAACTTCAGTACAGCATCGCCCTGCTGTTGAAAGTTACCGGCGAACCCCAGCAGGCCCTGGATAAACTGACTCCCCTGCTGAACGATGAGCCCGACTTCCAGCCCGCCCTGGTTCTTAAAGGAGACCTGCTCTACCAGGCCGGCGAGAAGCGCAAGGCACTCGACCACCTTCTGCGTCACACCCGGCGCTTCCCCGACAACCGCCAGATGGGCACTCTTTATGGCCGCATGCTGATCGGCGAAGGTGAGCTGCAGGCAGCCCAGGACGAATTCAGCCGGCTGGTCAGGCGCTTCCCCAATGTACCCGGCCTACGCCTTTCCCACGCGCTTGTGGCGCTTGAGAACGGCCAGAGCGCCCTGGCAGAGGAAGAACTGACCCGGCTGATCGAACAGGGCCACCATACCGATGAAGCCCATTATTACCTGGGCCGGATTGCCGACGAGGAGGACAACACCGAGCAGGCCATCGGCTTCTACAACAACGTGGAGAAAGGTAATTATTACTTCCCCGCCCTGGCACGGGCGAGCGAACTCATGGCGGAGCAGGGCGATCTTGACGAGGCACTGGCCGCAATACAACAGCTGAGGGAGAACAACCCGGCGCAGGAAGAGAACTTCCACCTGCTGGAAATCAACCTGCTACTGGACAGGGAGGAAAACGAGCAGGCACTGAAGGCGGCCAACAAGGCCCTGGAAGACTACCCGGACAATATTCGCATCCGCTATGCGCGCGCCATGCTGCTGGACTCCATGGGCGATTCGGCGCAGGCGGAGGCAGACCTGAGACAGATCATTGACGAGCAGCCACAGAATGCGGTTGCGCTTAATGCCCTGGGTTACATCATCACTACCCGCTCGAATCGCTACGCGGAAGCCAGGGATTATATTGAGCGGGCGCTGGAAATTGACCCGGAAAACCCTGCCATCCTCGACAGCATGGGCTGGGTACTCTATCAGCAGGGTGACACCGAAAAAGCCCTTGAGTACCTTTCTCGCGCCTGGGAAGCCTATGCCGACCCGGAGGTGGCCGCCCACTTCGGCGAAGTACTCTGGCAGACCGGCGAAGAGGAACAGGCCCGCATCATCTGGGAAGAAGGTTTCGAGCAGGACCCGGATCACCCGATACTGATCGAGACCGTTGAGAGGCTGACCGGAGAGCAATCCCCGTGAGATTTCACGCGATTGCTCTGACGCTCGCCGCCCTGATTCTGGGTGGCTGTACTTCCCTGCAGGTTGACCCGCTGCCCGAAGGCCTGACCGAGCAGCCACCGGCGGACTGGAGCACAACCAGCGCTCAACGCGACCAGTTCCGGCACTGGGAACTGACGGGCAAACTGGCTGTCCGCCAACCCTCGGACAGCGGTACTGCCGTGATCAACTATTGGAAACAGGACCAGGAAGCCTACGAACTGGCTCTGTCCTCGTCCTTCCTCGGCATGGGCCGCACTACCCTTGAGGGCATGCCCGGCTTTATCGAACTCACGCTTCCGGACGGCGAGCGGTACCAGTCCGGCGATCCGGAAGCCCTGGTCAATGCCGCCACCGGCTGGCAACTGCCGATCAACAGCCTGGCCTGGTGGATAAGGGGCCTGCCCGGCCCTGAAGGTGATTTCCGGTTGTTCTTTGACGATCAGGACCGGCTGGCCGTCATCCGCCAGCTGGGCTGGGAAATCCGCTACGACCGCTGGCAAACGTTCATCAACGATTATCCGCCCCTGCCGGCCCGGATCACCGCAGTCAAGGGCAAGAAACGCGTAAGGCTGGTAGTGACCACCTGGCACCAGACGGATGGAGACGGCCGGTGACCCGCCTGGCATTACCCTCCCCGGCAAAGCTGAACCTGTTCCTGCACATCCTTGGTCGCCGGCCCGATGGCTACCACGAACTGCAGACCCTGTTTCAGTTTCTGGATTATGGCGACACGATCACCCTGACGCCCCGCACGGATGACCGGATCGTGCTCGAGCAATCCGTGCCCGGCGTAGCCGACGAAGACAACCTGGTCCTCCGCGCAGCCCGACAACTCGCGGCAACGGCCAACAACCCGGTTGCCGGCGTCAGCATCGCCATCGACAAAATACTGCCCATGGGCGGCGGCCTGGGTGGCGGCAGCTCCAATGCCGCCACCACGCTACTGGGGCTGAATCACCTGTGGGGTCTCGACCGCTCTCTCGACGAGCTGGCCGAGCTTGGACTGGCCCTGGGCGCCGATATCCCGGTATTCGTTCGTGGCCACTCAGCGTGGGGTGAAGGCGTGGGTGAACGGCTTACCGACGCCAACCCTCCGGAAGACTGGTTTGTGGTTATAAAACCACCGTGCGATATAAGCACTAAAGAGATTTTTTCCGAGCAAGGGTTGACAAGGGATACCCCCGGAATCAAAATAGCGCCCGCTTTTGAGGGAGACGCCTCGAGGTACCGAAACGACTGTGAGGATGTAGTTCGAAGACTGTATCCTGAGGTTCATCAAAGCCTGGAGTGGCTTGCACAATTCGGACCTGCAAGATTAACCGGAACCGGGGCTTGCATATTTGGACGTTTCCCGACAGAATCCGCAGCCCGGATTATCTGGGAAAGCAAACCCTCCGGCATCACGGGGTTCGTAGCTCAAGGGGTGAACATTTCACCACTTCACAAAAAGCTGACAGAGCTGAAATGATGCCAAAAAAGCACGATACTGGGGTGTCGCCAAGTGGTAAGGCAACGGGTTTTGATCCCGTCATGCGCAGGTTCGAATCCTGCCACCCCAGCCACCTTTCTCCCGCTTCTTCTGAATCAAACGCCGTTACCGAGAAGGATGCCGTCGTGTCCAAACTGATGATTTTTACCGGCAACGCCAATCCCGAGCTTGCCAAGGCCATCGCCCAGAAACTCCACATCCCCATGGGCCAGGCCACCGTTGGAACGTTCAGCGACGGTGAAACCACTGTCGAAATCAATGAAAACGTTCGCGGGCATGATGTCTTTATCATCCAGCCCACCTGCAACCCCACCAACGACAACCTGATGGAACTGATCGTGATGGCTGACGCCCTGCGTCGTGCCTCCGCCACCCGGGTTACCGCGGTTATCCCCTACTACGGCTACGCCCGTCAGGACCGCCGCGTTCGTTCCACCCGTGTTGCCATCAGCGCGAAAGTGGTTGCAGACATGATCTCCAATATTGGCGTTGACAGGGTTCTGACACTGGACCTGCACGCCGACCAGATCCAGGGCTTCTTCGACATTCCGGTGGATAACATCTACGCCACGCCGGTGATGCTCGAGGATATCGAAAAGCAGCGTTTCGAAAACTTTGTTGTGGTATCCCCTGACGTGGGCGGCGTTGTTCGTGCCCGCGCCGTGGCCAAGCGCCTGGACGATGCCGACCTGGCCATCATCGACAAGCGTCGCCCGAAAGCCAATGTATCCCAGGTCATGCACATTATCGGTGATGTGAAAGACAAGACCTGTATCCTGGTGGACGACATCATCGATACCGCCGGCACTCTGTGCAAAGCCGCCAATGCTCTGAAAGAGCACGGGGCCTCCAAAGTGGTCGCCTATATCACACACCCCGTCCTGTCCGGACCGGCTGTTGACAACCTCAACGCTTCCGAACTGGACGAGCTGGTTGTCTGTGACACCATCCCGTTGGGTGACAAAGCGCGCAATTGTGATAAGATCCGCATCCTCAGTATGGCTGGGCTGCTTGCAGAATCCATTCGTCGCGTCAGCAACGAAGAGTCTATCAGCGCGATGTTCGAGAACGCCTGATTAGCTAACAACCTGATTTACTGAAAAGAATCCGGACCGGGAGCCCAGTGGGCTCCCGGTCTGTTTAGTCCGCCGGAAAAGCTTCCGGCATTTCGAAAATGTCACCTGTTCAGGACCTGGTCGCGGGCCGCTCGGGTGAAAAGTGAGGTTATAACCATGTCTCAGGAATTTCTTATTGAAGCATTTCCTCGTGGCGATCAGGGGAGAGGTGCGAGCCGCCGCCTGCGTCGTGAGGAACGGAAAATTCCCGCCATCGTCTATGGCGGCAAAAAAGAAGCCGTTTCTATCTCCATCTGGCACAACGAGCTGAAAAAAGCTCTGGAGAACGAAGCCTTCTTCTCTCACGTTCTGACCATCGAACTGGACGGCAAGAAAGAAAGCGTGATCCTGAAAGATCTGCAGCGTCACCCGTACAAGCCGCTGCTGACCCACGCCGACTTCCTGCGCGTCGACAAGGATCACGAGATCCACGTCAACGTACCGCTGCACTTCCTGAACGAAGAGTCTGCACCGGCCATCAAGCTCCAGGGCGGCGTTGCTCACCACCAGATCAACGAAGTGGAAGTCATCTGTCTGCCGCAGAACCTGCCAGAGTTCATTGAAGTTGATATGAGCGAAGTGGAAATGGATCAGGTTATTCACCTGAGCGATCTGAAGCTGTCCAAAGGCGTTCGTATCGCTGCACTGCTGCAGGGTGAAGATCACGATCTGCCCGTAGTGGCAATCCACAAGCCTCGCGCTGCCAAGACCGAAGATACCGGTGAAGGCGAAGAAGGCGAAGCAGGTGAAGAAGGCGAAGACAAGGAGTAATCGCTCCTTTCGCTACTGTAGTGACGAGGGCGACGGCAAATGGCACAGGATATTCTCATGGTGGTGGGGCTGGGTAACCCCGGCCCCGACTATGCGAATACCCGCCATAACGCCGGCGCCCTGTTCGTCGAAGCGCTGGCCCGTGAAGCGGGCCAGACGCTCCGCCCCGAAAAGAAGTACCACGGGCTCTATGCCCGCATTCAAATGCAGGGTCTGGACCTGCACCTGTTGAATCCCTCCACCTATATGAACCGCAGCGGCCTCTCCATCAAGGCACTGGCGGACTTTTTCAAGATTCAGCCCGAACAGATTCTGGTTGCCCACGATGAGCTCGACCTCCCCCCCGGCACTGCCAAACTCAAGAAAGGCGGCGGCCACGGCGGACACAACGGCTTGCGGGACACCATTGCCCACCTGGGCACCAACGACTTCCAGCGACTGCGCATCGGCATCGGCCACCCCGGCGACAGCCGCCAGGTAACCGGCTACGTACTCGGCCGCCTCGGCAAGCGGGAAACCGAAGAACTCAACGCCGTGATCGACGAGATCATCCGCGTGCTGCCGGATGCGGCCAGCGGCAAACTCTCAGCTGCCATGAACCGGCTCCATAGTTTCAAGCCGACCCCCTGAGCCGGCCTCTGTCGGATTACGCCTGCGGCTAATCCGACCTACAACGACACCGAGCACCCGGACACACGTAGGTCGGATTAGCAAAGCGTAATCCGACAAATGCCAGTCCGACCTACACCAGGCCTGGCCCACTGTAGGTCGGATTAGCCGCAGGCGTAATCCGACATCCCTGAAGATTTCCCCTTATTCGCTTACACCCCCATACACCGGTATAATCCGGCCAAATTTTTCATACCCAGCAGAGGCATTCCATGGGATTTAACTGCGGCATCGTAGGCCTGCCGAACGTCGGCAAATCCACCCTGTTCAACGCGCTGACCAAATCCGGCATTGGCGCCGAAAACTTTCCCTTCTGCACCATCGAGCCCAACGCTGGCGTGGTTGCCATGCCTGATCCGCGCCTGAACAAGCTCGCCGAGATCGTGAAGCCGGAAAAAGTGGTCGCAACGACCATGGAGTTTGTCGACATTGCAGGCCTGGTAGAGGGCGCCTCCAAGGGTGAAGGCCTGGGCAACCAGTTTCTGGCCAACATCCGTCAGACCGATGCCATCGCCCACGTGGTGCGCTGCTTTGAAGACGGCAACGTTATTCACGTGTCCAACAAGATCGATCCGGCCTCGGACATCGAGGTGATCAACACCGAGTTGGCGCTGGCCGACCTGGAAACCGTCGAGAAAGCCATCAAGCGGGTCCAGCGGGTCGCCAAGAGCGGCGACAAGGAAGCCAAGGCGCAACTGGAGATGTTCGAGAAGTTGATGCCAGTGCTGAACGAAGGCAAGCCGGTGCGCAGCATGAACCTGGACAAGGATCAGATGGCACTGATCCGCGAGCTGTGCCTGCTTACCGTGAAGCCGACCATGTATATCGCCAACGTCAGCGAAGACGGCTTTGAGAACAATCCTCACCTGGATACGGTGCGCAAAATCGCCGAATCCGAAAACGCGGTGGTAGTCCCCATCTGCAACAAGATGGAAGCCGAGATCTCCGAACTGGAAGACGATGAAAAGTCGATGTTCCTGGAAGAAATGGGCATGGACGAACCGGGCCTGGACCGGGTGATCCGCGGCGGCTACGGCCTGCTGAACCTGCAGACCTACTTCACCGCCGGGGTGAAGGAAGTCCGTGCCTGGACCGTGAAAGTCGGTGCAACCGCCCCCCAGGCCGCCGGCGTCATCCACACCGACTTCGAGCGTGGCTTCATCCGCGCCGAAGTGGTGAGCTACGAAGACTTCGTCAAGTACAACGGCGAAGCCGGCGCCAAGGATGCCGGCAAGTGGCGCCTGGAAGGCAAGGAATACATCGTTCAGGACGGCGACGTCATCCACTTCCGGTTCAACGTGTAATTTTCTGAAAAAGCGGGCCCCAAGCCTTGACAGCAGGTGCCCAAATACTGAAAATACGCGCCTCGTTTGGGCTTGTCCCGCAACGAAATGGCAAGGTAGCTCAGTTGGTTAGAGCACGGCACTCATAATGCCGGGGTCGGCGGTTCGACTCCGCCCCTTGCTACCAGCATTACAAAAGGGTCCTCGCGCAAGCGTGGGCCCTTTTTTAATACCTGCCCGGTTACAAACTGAACAATTCTTAATTAAACACTCCGCACTAACGGGTCTACCCTGATCCCGGTTTTTAAAACCACGCTGGCATACTCCATACGTTCCACCCGCATAGAGGTTCGCTCCGGAATAGCGCTTCCTGCTTAAAACAATTAAAAGAGGCTCACGATGACTTTCAGAAAACTGATCTACATTGCAGGCTCCCTTTTTCTTGCCATTGCCGCCACTACATCCGCCAACGAAACCAATCCCACTCCCGGTTTTTTCGGCGAATACTACAAAGGCAATAACTTCAATTACCTGGTCCACTCCCGCGTGGACTCGAACATCAAGTTCAACTGGAGCTCCAGCAACCCAATGAAGGGGGTCCCGGCGGATGGCTTCAGTGTGCGCTGGAGCGGGCTGTTCACGGCACCCCATCGAAAAGGGACGCGGCAATATCGGTTTACCACCAACACCGACGACGGTGTTAAGCTTTATATCGGTAACGAGGCCGTTATCAACCAATGGAAGCGCCAGGGCAAACAGCATCATAGTCACGACGTTTCACTGAGTGCCGGGCAGCGCTTACCGCTGATCATGGAGTATCGCGAAAACAAAGGCCGTGCTTTTGCCTACCTGACGATTACCGACCTTGCCAATGGTGCTGGCATTCCCATCTCGAACACCGTGATCACTCCCGATTCCAAACCTGCTGCCAGAACGGAACCCAAGGCCTCCAACAAAACCATAAGCCTGTCGTGGACCGCCCCGCTGACCCGAGTGGATGGTACATCGATAGCGCTCAGTGAAATTGACCATTACAGAATCCTGTATGGCAACAGCGCAAAAAAACTGGGCAACGTCCATAAAGTGGATAGCGACCAGGATTCCTACACTTTTCAGGATCTGCCCAAGGGGCACTGGCACTTCGCGATCACCGTGGTAGACCAAAGTGGCCGGGAAAGCCCCCCGTCAGGCATTGTGTCCAAATCACTGGAGTAGTTCAGGCGGCATTCTCATCCTGGATCTCTCTCCACAAAATGACAAGCCACCCAATGCCCTGCCCCGGTCTTGTCTTCCAGTACCGGCACCTCCCTGCTGCAATACTCCGTTGCCAGCGGGCAGCGTGTGCGAAAAACGCAGCCACTGGGCGGGTCCATGGGAGATGGCAGATCGCTTTCCAATTCCGCTGGGGGTTTCGCCCTCTCCCTCTCCGGGTCGGGAATCGGCACGGCGGCCATCAGGGCCTGCGTGTAGGGATGTCGGGGGTTGGCGAACAGTTCAGACCGCGTGGCGTTTTCAGCTACGCTGCCCAGATACAGCACCATCACCCGGTCGCTGATGTGTTTCACCACGCTCAGGTCGTGGGCGATGAAGATCAGTGACAGGCCCATCTCCCGCTGCAGGCTTTTCAGCAGGTTGATGACCTGGGCCTGCACGGATACATCCAGCGCAGAGACGGGCTCGTCGCAGATGATCAGTTTCGGCTCCAGGATCAGCGCCCGGGCAATGCCTACCCGCTGGCACTGGCCGCCGGAGAACTCATGGGGGTAGCGGTTTTTCTGGTGAGAGTGCAGGCCGACGCGGTCCAGGATGGCGTCCACTTTCTCCCTCAACTCCGCGCCCTTGATCTCCGGGTAGTGGGTGCGCAGGGGTTCGGCGATGATGTCGCCAACGGTCATGCGGGGCGACAGGGATGCGAGCGGGTCCTGGAACACCATCTGCAGGCGCTGGCGGCGTTTGCGCAGTTGTTTCAGACTCAGGCCCCGCAGGTCTTCGCCCAGCCAGACCACCTTCCCTGCCTGGCTGGGGACCATGCCCATGATAGCCCTTGCCAGGGTGGACTTGCCGCAGCCGGATTCGCCCACAATACCCAGCGTCTCCCCTTCATTCAGGGTAAAGCTGACGTTGTTCACCGCCCGCAGTTGCTCCGGGCGGGTCCAGGGCCAGGCGTTGCGGGGCATGATGTCAAAGGTTACCTGCAGGTTTTCAACCGCCAGCAGGGGCTGCTGTTTGCTCATCGGACGGCCTCCCGTGGCAGGTTACATACCCTTATCCGGTCCGGCTCAAAATGCTCCGGCCGGTCCAGTTCGTGATAGCAACGAGGCTCGGCCACCGGGCAGCGACTGAAGAACGGACAGCCGGGCGGCAGATTCATCAGATTGGGCGGATTGCCGGGAATGGTGACCAGTTCGTCAATCTGCTCGTCGATACGCGGAATCGCCCCCATCAGCCCTATGGTATAGGGATGGGTCGGGTCGCGGAACAGGTCCCGGGTGGCGGCGTATTCCATCATCTGGCCGCCGTACATCACCAGGGTCTGGTCGCAGCTTCCCGCCACCACGCCCAGGTCGTGGGTGATGAGGATGATGGCGGTGTTGAATTCCTGCTGCAGTTCCCGCAGCAAGCCCATCACCTGGGCCTGCACCGTTACATCCAGGGCGGTGGTGGGTTCGTCGGCAATCAACAGCTGTGGACGGCACAGCAGGGACATGGCAATCATCACCCGCTGGCGCATACCACCGGAAAATTCATGGGGATACCGGTGGATGCGGTTGCGGGCCTCCGGGATACGCACCGCATCCAGCATCTGCAGAGACTCCCGCAGCGCCTGTTTGCGGCTGATGCCCTTGTGCTGCACCAGCACCTCGGTGAGCTGGTCGCTGACCTTCATGAAGGGGTTCAGGGAGGTCATCGGGTCCTGGAAGATCATGCCGATGCGGGCCGCGCGGATCCGGTTCATACGTTTTTCCGACAGGCCGAGCAGTTGTTCGCCTTCAAACAGCACCTCGCCACTCACCCGGGCATTGTCCGGCAGCAGACCCATCAGGGCAAACACGCCCTGACTCTTGCCGGCGCCGGACTCCCCCACGATCCCCAGGGTCTGCCCGGCCTCCAAATGGTAACTGAGCCCCCGCACCGCCTGCAGGGTGCCGTCCGGCGTGTCGAAATCCACTTTGAGGTTGTTGACTTCCAGCATTGCCATAAATCGGGTTCCTGCCGGCTCAGCGGTCTTTGGGGTCGAGGGCATCCCGCAGCCCGTCGCCGAGGAAATTGAAACAGAACAGGGTGAGCACCAGCATCAGCATGGGAAAGATCAGCGTCCAGGGAGCAGTCCACATGGCATCCGCCCCCTCCGAAATCAGCGCGCCCCAGGAGGTGTAGGGTTCCGACACCCCCAGCCCGAGGAACGAGATAAAGGACTCGAACAGGATCATTTCCGGCACCAGCAAAGTGGCGTAGACAATCACCACCCCCAGCACATTGGGCACGATGTGGCGCATAACGATCAGGATGGGATGCACGCCCACGGCCATGGCGGCCTCGATGTACTCCTTACGCTTGAGGCTGAGGGTCTGGCCGCGGACGATACGGGCCATGTTCAGCCAGCTCACCGCGCCAATGGCGATGAAGATCAGCAGCACATTGCGCCCGAAGACCGCCATCAGCACGATCACCAGGAACATGAACGGGAAGGCACTGAGCACTTCCAGGGTGCGCATCATGATGGCGTCGGTTCGCCCGCCCACGTAGCCGGAAATGGCGCCGTACAGCGTGCCGATAATCACTGCCGTCAGTGCCCCGAGCACACCCACCATCAGCGATATCCGGCTGCCCTGCACCGTGCGCTGGTACAGGTCGCGGCCAATGGGGTCCAGACCGAAGTAGTGCTGGCTGGCCAGGCTCGGCACGCCGTCTTCATCCAGGTTCGGCAGGCTGGCCCAGTCGATGGACTCGTTGTCCCAGGGTGACAGGTGCTGGCCAAAAGCCGCAAACAACAGCAGCAGTGCCAGTACCACCAGGCTTGCCACCGCTGCCCGGTGATTCATGAACCGCCGGCGGGCGTCGCGCCACAGGCTGCGGCCTTCGGTATAGGCATCGTCTGCCAGGGTGTCCGCCAGCTCACCCATCCCGGCGTGCTTGTCAGAGAAAAACATCAGTACCGCACCCTCGGGTCCAGCCAGGTGTAAAGGATATCCACCGCGGCGTTGAACAGGATGGTGAGAACACCCACCAGAATGGTGACACCGAGAATCAGCGAGTAATCCCGGTTAATGGCGCCATTCACAAAGTGCTGACCAATGCCACCGGTGGAGAAGACCTGGTCGATAATCACCGAGCCGGTAATGATGCCAACAAAAGCTGGGCCCAGGTAGGACACCACCGGGATCAGTGCCGGCTTGAGCGCATGGCGCAGTACGATTTTGTGTCGCGGGATACCTTTGGCCCGGGCGGTACGAATAAACGGGCTGCGTAGGGTCTCGATCATACTGCTGCGGGTGATCCGCGCCACCTGGGCGATGTAGGAAGTTGCCATGGCGATGATGGGCATCACAATATATTCCACCTGTCCACCTTCCCAGCCACCGGCGGGCAGCCAGCGCAGGGTAACGGCAAACAGTAGCACCAGCAGCGGCGCCATCACGAAGTTGGGGAACACCACCCCGGTCATGGCGGCGGTCATCACGGTGTAGTCCGGCCAGCGGTTCTGTTTCAGGGCGGCGACAACACCCAGCCCCACCCCGAACACCACCACAAACAGGAAGGACCAGGCACCGATATAGGCGGAGCGGGGAAAGCTGGATTCAATCAACTCGTTGACGGTGAAGTCCTTGTAGCGGAACGAGGGCCCCAGATCACCCTGTGCGACGTTGCCTACGTAGATAAAGTACTGCTGCCAGAGAGGCTTATCCAGGTTGTACTTGGCTTCGATGTTTTCCATCACCGCTTCGGGGACATTACGCTCGTTGGTGAACGGGCCACCCGGCGCTGCGTGCATCAGCACGAAAGAGACGGTAATCAATGCCAGAACGGTGGGCACCGCTACCAGCAAACGCCGGATTATGAAACTGAACATGGCTTCCCTCAGTCCGCAGTGATGTACATATCCTTGCTGTAGATAATGTTTCGGGGGTTATTCTCCGGGTAGCCCTTCAGCGTTGGGCTCACCAGGGCCACCGTGGTGTTGAAATACACCGGCGCCACCGGGAATTCCTGCCACAGGATTTCCTCCGCCCTGACATAATAAGGGTTCGGATCCTCGCTGGAGCGGGCATCCAGCAGCAGTTGATCGTATTCGGGATTACTCCAGCCGCCATCATTATTGCCGCTGTCACTGGTTAACAACGTCAGGAAGGTGGACGCTTCATTGTAGTCCCCTTTCCAGCCATGGCGGGCCATACCGAAGTTGCCAGCCTGCTTCTCGGAGAGAAAGGTCTTCCACTCCAGGTTCCTGATGGTGACCTTTGCGCCCAGTTTTTCCTTCCACATCTGGCTGATCACAATGGCCAGCGCCTTGTGGCTTTCATCGGTGTTGTAGAGCAGCTCGAATTCCAGCGGATTGTCTTCAGTGTAACCAGCCTTCCTGAGCTCCAGGCGTGCTGCTTCGTCCCGTTCTGGCTGGCTCCAGGTGCCGTAGTCCGGTTGCCGGAAATCGAAGCCACTGACATAGGCCGGGGTCAGGCTGAAGGCCGGCATCTGTTCCCCACGGGTGATGTAGCTGACGATGATGTTTCGGTCGATGGCGTAAGTGAGGGCCCGGCGAACACGCACGTCATCAAACGGCGGCCGGTTTACGTTGAAGGTGTACATGTAGGTGGCAATGCTCGGCGCCATCACCAGTTCATCCGGCCTTTCTTTTTTCAACCGCGCCATCTGGGAAACCGGCACCGTGGAGGTCATGTGGAGCTCCCCACTGGCGTAACGCTGCAGCTCGGCAGAGGCCGACTCGATGGGCAAATACACCACCCGATCGATTAGGGTGCTGTCATCCTCGCGATAATGGGGATTGCGGGCCGCCACCAGCTTCTCCCCAAGGTGCCAGGTGTCCAGTTGGTAGGCGCCGTTGGAGACCATGTTTCCAGGCTTGGTCCAGTCCGCGCCGTGAGCGTCAATGGCCTGCCTGGGGGCGGGAAACATGGTGTAGTGAACGGTCATGTCCGGCAGGTAAGTGATGGGTTCGGCCAGGGACACCTCGAAGGTGAAATCGTCGAGGGCACGCACACCCAGGGTTTCCGGTGCTTTCTCCCCGGCAATGATCTTTCCGGCGTTGGCCACCCCGGCAGATTCGATGTAGTAGGCGTAGTTGGACCCCACCTCCGGGTCTACGGCCCGCCGCCAGCCGTACACGAAGTCATGGGCCGTGACAGCGGTGCCGTCACTCCAGCGGCCATCTTCCCTCAACTGGAAGGTCCAGGTCAGGTTATTGTCCGATGACGACCAGGACTTCGCCAAAGCCGGTTCGGTATCACCGCTTGGGCCACTGCGGGTCAGCCCCTCGAACAGATCAACCACAATGGCGCCGCCCACTGTATCCTGCACCAGATGGGGGTCCAGCGACGCCGGTTCACTGGCATTGCCACGCACCAGCACCTGCTTGCGGGCCAGTTTCTCGCCGGTTTCCGGATGCTCCCGGATACGCGCTTCCGGTGCACGGATATCCGCCGCCGCCAGGGCTTCATCACCGGCCTTTTGCTGACCCTCGTCACTGCAGGCCGCCAACGCCAGCAGCACCAGCAGTAACAGAGCGGCCCGGACACAGCGAGTGTGCCGTACGCCACTCCCCGCCTGCCGGTGCCTCATGAAGGTTGTTCGTTGCTGGGTGATAGGGGTCATATCTGACCGAAGCTAGCGCGAAATCAGGGAAGTCACAAGCCAATGACACGAACATGAAACTCTGCTCACATTCCACTGCCTGTGGCATACTCACCCGGTACGCTCTACCTCAACACCAGTACGCAATAAAAAGGGATGCACATCATGAAACCGGAAACCATCGCCCTCCACGCGGGCTTTAACGGCGACCCAACCACCAACGCCGCTACCACTCCCATATACCAGACCACTTCCTACACCTTTGACGACACCCAGCATGGTGCCGACCTGTTTGACCTGAAGGTCCAGGGCAACATCTATACCCGCATCATGAACCCCACCAACGCCGTACTGGAAGAGCGCATGGCGCAACTGGAAGGCGGCGTGGGGGCACTTGCGGTGGCATCGGGCATGGCTGCTATCCTTTATGCTCTGCAGACCATCTGCAAGGTGGGCAATAACATTGTCAGCACCGGCCAGCTTTATGGCGGCACCTACAACCTGTTTGCCCACTCGCTGCCAAATCAGGGCATCGACTGCCGCATGGTAAGGCACGATGACTTTGACGCCGTGGACAAGGCCATTGACGACAATACCCGTGCCCTGTTCTGCGAATCCATTGGTAACCCGGCCGGCAACGTGGTGGACATCGAGCGCTGGGCGGAAATTGCCCACAAACACGGCATTCCGCTGATCGTCGACAACACCGTGGCAACACCGTTCCTGTGCCGCCCCATTGAGCATGGCGCCGATATCGTGGTTCATTCCCTCACCAAATACATCGGTGGTCACGGTACTACGGTTGCCGGCGTTGTGGTGGATTCAGGGAAGTTCGACTGGGCCGCCAACAAGGCGAAATTCCCCATGCTCAACGAGCCGGACCCCTCCTACCATGGTGTCGTCTATACCGAAGCGCTGGGCGCGGCGGCCTTCATCGGCCGCTGCCGTGTGGTTCCGTTGCGTAACACCGGTGCCGCCCTGGCTCCGTTCAATGCCTTTCTGATCATGCAGGGCCTGGAAACCCTTGGCCTGCGTATGGAGCGCCACTGCGACAACGCCGAAAAAGTGGCCAACTACCTGCAGAATCACCCGTCCGTTGAATGGGTCAACTACGCCACCCTGGCAGACAGCCCTTACAAGGCCACCTGCGACAAGATCTGTGGCGGCCGCGCCTCCGGTATCCTCAGCTTCGGTATCACCGGTGGCAAGGAAAATGGCGCCAGGTTTATCGATGCCTTGCAACTGATTTACCGCCTGGTGAATATTGGCGACGCCAAGTCCCTGGCCTGCCATCCGGCCACCACCACTCACCGGCAACTCAACCCGGAAGAGCTGGCAAGTGCCGGCGTCAGTGAGGATCTCGTGCGGCTGTCTATTGGCATTGAGCATGTGGATGACATCATTGCCGATATCAGTCAGGCGCTGGACAAGGCCACGGCCTGAACCGGCAACCGGGTACGACGAATGTCGTGCCCGGAATCCCCGTGATTATCCGTACCTGTCTTGTATCCTTCGCGGGTGCGGATTACCCTTCTAAGATCAGCCAAGCCCCGAGTCAGCCGCAAAGAGTCCAGTTGTAATGAGCGATAATGCCAAACCCCGTGTCACCAGTGGTTCCAAGTTCCGCAATGAACATGGTTTTTCCGCCATCAAGGACGGAATCAAACGGTCGGGTTCGGGCATTATCGACACAGGAACCCAGCGCAAACCCTCCTGGCTGCGGGCCCGTATGCCCGGTGGCGAGCGTTATGAGTCCGTTCGCAAGAACGTCAGCGAACACCGCCTGAGCACGGTGTGCCAGGAATCCCACTGCCCCAACATCGGTGAGTGCTGGACCAACGGCACCGCCACTATCATGGTTATGGGCTCCGTCTGCACCCGCGCATGTCGCTTCTGCGCCGTCGACACCGGTAACCCCAAAGGCTGGCTGGACCATGAAGAGCCGGAGAATACCGCCAAATCCGTGGAACTCATGGGTCTGCGCTATATCGTGCTCACCTCCGTGGACCGGGACGACCTGGACGACGGTGGCGCAGCCCACTACGCAGCGTGCGTATCCGCCATCAAGCAACGCACACCACACGTAGCCGTTGAAGCCCTGACGCCGGATTTCGATGCAGTGATGGAACATGTTGAAAAGGTAGTGGATTCCGGCCTGGATGTTTTTGCCCAGAATGTGGAAACCGTGAAACGCCTGACCACCCATGTGCGGGACCCGCGCGCCGGCTATGAAAAAACCCTCAGCGTTCTGGCCCATGCCAAGAAATACCGTCCGGACGTGCTTACCAAGACCAGCCTGATGCTGGGTCTGGGTGAAACCGAGGAAGAAATACTGGAAACCATGGACGACCTGCTGGCCGTCGGTGTGGATATCCTGACCTTGGGCCAGTACCTGCGCCCCACCCAGAACCACCTGCCTGTCGAGAAGTACGTTACCCCGGAAGACTTCAACCGCTACCGTGAAATCGGCCTGGAGAAAGGCTTCATGGAAGTGCCCTCAGGGCCCATGGTGCGCTCAAGCTATCGCGCCGACCGGGTGTTCGAGAAGAACAACCTTGGCCTTGCTGTGCCGGAAGTTCCCGCTTCATCGAAAGCACAGCAAATCCCCGTAAAAGCCGTTGACTGAGATCCTCCATGCTACAACTGCTCAGGAATGCCCGGCTTAAATACAAGTTCTGGCTGCTCAATATCGTTGTGTTCGTAGTGCTCTGCCTGCTGGTGCTCTACGCCATGAACACCATAGCCGGGCTGACTGACCAGTCCTTCTCGGCCGTTTTCAGTGAAACCGCCGGAGGCTTCGCGCTGGTGGTGGCCGTGTTGATGGTACTGGAGATGGCCGGCTCGCAACTGCTGATTTCTTTTATCGAACGACACGTGTACCGCCTGAAAAAGACCATGGTTTCGGTTCAGGCATCCGGCAATCTGAGCGAGCGGGCCCACGTTGACTCCACGGACGAAATCGGGGAGATGGCCCAGGCCTTCAACGCCATGCAGGACCGCACCATGGGTGTGGTCAAAAGCATGAAACAGGCGATCGACCACCTGCACAATGAGGTACGGGCGCTGACAACCGCGGCGGAAGCCCGCAGGGACGACCTGAGCCGCCAGCAGTCCGGTGCCGATCGCAGCGCCGAGGTCGTCGAAACCATGCTTCAGAGCTTTACCGGCATTGCTGAACAGGCCGGTATTGCGAAGACCCTGTCCCACGAAGCCAGAAACACCGCCATTGATGGCAGCGAGCGGGTCAGCCGCAGTGCGGACTCCATCCGTCAGTTGGCAACGGCCATCCAGACATCGGCAAACAGTGTTCAGGCGCTGGCCGAAAACAGCCACGAAATCAGTCACGCGGTTGCCGAAATCAAGGGCATTGCCGAACAGACCAACCTGCTGGCATTGAACGCCGCCATTGAAGCGGCCCGGGCCGGGGAACAGGGCCGGGGGTTTGCCGTGGTGGCGGACGAAGTTCGCAACCTGGCGCAGCGGGTACAGGACTCCACTGACCAGATTCAGGGCACCATCGACCGCCTGCTCACCGCCATGGACGCCGCCGTCACCCAGATGACCGGCAGTTCAGAAGACGCGTCCCGTTGTGTGGATGAATCCGAAGAAGCCCGCAAATCCCTGGATGCCATCAACTCGGTCGTCAGCCGCATCGACGAGACCAACCAGGAAATTGCCAACGTCTCCGCCGACCAGACGTCGTCCACTGACCAGGTGCTGGCCAACGTTCAGAGCATCCGCGACACCACCGAAAGCATGGTTACCCAGCTCACTGAAAGTGCGGACATGAGTAAGCGTCTGAAACAGTTGATCGATTCCCTCGAAGAAGCGTCAAACAGAGTCACCGTCGACTGACACTTTGTGGCACACTCTGCACTCGTTTCCATTGTGAAGGGTGCTCTTTTCGATGTCCTGGCTTCGATCGTTTTATGACCGGCTGATTTTCCCCCGTCCCGTTGTGATTCTTCTGCTGTTCGGTGTGCTGCTGGTGATTGCCAGCCTGCGGCTGGACCAGTTCCGTCTGGACGCCTCGGCCGAATCCCTGGTTCTCGAGAACGACCGCTCCCTGGAGCAGTACCGGGAAGTGAACCGACGGTTCACCAACTCCGACGACTTTCTGGTTGTCACCTTTACTCCCAATGAAGAGCTGTTCAGTGAGGATGGCCTGGCACTGCTGGCGTCTCTGCGGGATGACCTGGCGGCACTGGACAACGTCAGCTCCACCAACAGCATACTCAACGTTCCCCTGCTTCACAGCCCGGACCTGACCCTGGACACTGTGGACTCCGAGATCAAAACGATCGACGAAGATGGGGTTGAACCCGAAACCGCCCGCAAGGCCCTGCTCAGTAACCCCCTTTACCCCAACCTGTTGATCAGCGAGGACGGACGAACCACCGCGATACAGGTTAACCTGCCCACCCCGGAACGCTATTTTGAGTTGCTGTATGAGCGCAACAGCCTGCGGGACAGGGTCGACAGCGGCGACGCTACCGAGGAAGAACAGCAACGACTGGAAGCCGTGAGCCAGGAGTTTATCGAGTTCACCGAAGCCCAAGGCGAAGAGCGTGACCGCACCATCGACAACGTTCGCGCCATTCTCGACAGCTACCGGGACCGGGCCGAAATTTACCTGGGCGGCGTGCCTATGATCGTCGCGGACATGATTCGCTTTATCGAGAACGATCTTTCCACCTTTGGCATCGGCGTACTGGTATTCCTGCTGCTGACCCTGGCGATCATTTTTCGCCAGTGGCGCTGGGTCGTGGTGCCATTGCTGTGTTGCAGCTTTACTGTCTGGCTGGTGATCGGATATCTGAGCTGGGCGCGCTGGCCGGTTACAGTTATCTCCTCCAACTTCGTATCGCTGTTGCTGATCATGACCCTGTCGCTGACCATCCACCTGATCGTTCGCTACCGGGAATTCCAGCACGACGAGCCGGATGCCTCGCCCAGGGACACGCTTCGCAATACCCTGCTGGCGATGATCAAGCCCTGCTTCTACATGGCCATCACTACCATCGTCGCTTTTGGCTCGCTCACCTTCAGCGGCATCCGCCCGGTCATTGATTTCGGCTGGATGATGACCATTGGCCTGGCCGTGGCTTTTCTCATCACCTTCGTGATCTTCCCGGCGCTGCTGGCGCTGTTGCCGCCACCGGTGGACGACCGGGTGCGCTCGGACCGGGTTCCCTTTACCGACATGTTTGCACGGTTTACCGAGCACTATGGCAAAACCGTACTGGTTGGGTCTGGCATCCTCGCCATACTCTGCGTCATCGGCCTCAACCGCCTGTCAGTGGAAAACAGCTTCATCGACTACTTCAAGTCCAGCACTGAAATCCACCAGGGCATGATCACCATCGACGACCGCCTGGGCGGCACCACCCCGCTGGACGTGGTAATAACGGACGACAAGCCCCCGGAAAGCGCCAGCGGCGGTGACCCCTTCGCCAGCGACTGCGACCCGTTTGTGGACGACTGCGACGGCGCTGAGGAGTACCGGGATACCTGGTTCACTTACCAGAAGATGGACCGCCTGAGCAAGGTACACTATTATCTGGACAGCCTGGCGGCAACCGGCAAGGTACAGTCGATCAAAACCACGCTGGACATACTGGCCCAGGTCAACGGCGGCGAGCCCCTGAACGCCCTGGAGCTGGCCTTTGTGCCCTCGGCGGTGCCAGACGATCTGCAGGATATCCTGCTGACACCCTACATCAGCGAGGAACACGACCAGGCCCGTTTCAGTATCCGCATTCTGGAGACCTCACCGGACCTGCGCCGCCAGGCGTTGCTGGACCGCATACGTACTCACCTGACCGAAGAAATGGGCTTTGAAGACAACCAGATCCAGCTCACGGGGATGACGGTGATGTACAACAACATGCTGCAAAGCCTGTTCGAGTCCCAGATCAAGACGTTGGGCGTGGTATTCCTGGCCATCATGATCATGTTCCTGATCCTGTTCCGGTCGATAAAGCTGGCGCTGATCGGTATGGCGCCGAACCTGATTGCCGCGGGCTCGGTGCTGGGTCTGATGGGCTGGCTGGGTATTCCGCTGGATATGATGACGATTACGGTGGCGGCGATTACCGTGGGGATTGCGGTGGACGATACCATCCACTATATCCACCGCTTCAAGACCGAGTTCGAGAAAGACGGCGACTACATCGCCACCATGCACCGCTGCCACCGCAGTATCGGTCAGGCGATGTTCTTCACCTCGCTGACGATCATCACCGGTTTCTCAATCCTGGTGCTCTCGAACTTTATTCCGACCATCTACTTCGGTTTGTTCACCGGCTTTGCCATGTTTATGGCTCTGGTTGGCGCCCTTACCCTGTTGCCTCGGCTTATTGTGCTGGTTAAGCCGTTCGGCATTCGGGGGTGAGTTTTGGAGTTCTCGTTCCCCTAGCCTTCTGAGATTGGCGATAGTCGCACCGGTGTAGGCCCTTCCCGCCGCGACCTGACTCCCAACCAGCAGGCTACAGGCACAAAAAAACCGCCAGGGCCAGAAGCCAGGGCGGTTTTTTCATGCTCCGGGTGTTAACCCGGAAGGCAGGCGATACTACCGGGGCTTACTGCATACCCTGCGGTTGTTGCTGCTGCATCTGGCGGCGCTGTTGCATCTGCTGCTGCATTTGCTGCATACGCTTGTTCAGCTCTTCGCGCTGCGCTTCAGTGAAGACTGCATCAACCCTGGCCTGCATGAGGGTGGACATGGCTGTCATCTCGCCAGTGACGTCACCAAGCTCTTCCGCTTTTTCGCGAATCTCGTCTTCGTCATAATCCGGCTTGATCTGCGCCTGGATCTGCTGCTGCAGTTGCTGGGCTTCGCCCTGAAGCTCTTGAATCTCAGCCTGCATCTCTTCGATGATGCCACGGATTTCTTTCTGCTGGTCGTCACTCAGGCCAACCATCTGCGCCAGCTGATCAACCTGGTCCGGCTGCCCGCCAGATTGCTGCGCCATCGCCGGAGAAGACAACCCAAGTGCAATCAGGGCAATTCCGAACAGTTTCACGAGCTTCATAGATATCTCCACTAGTTGGTTTTTGGTCGCTTTAGGTTTGCGAGAACTACACCCTAAAACAAAACAACTGGGCATTTCACCCCGACCCCTCCTCTTTTTATACACACTTCACACCCTCGAAACCCTCAGCTCCCGCCACAGGCGGGTTAAGAGAAATGTGAAAATTTAGTCATTCCCGTCCATAATGGCGCCGTTCAGCCATTTCCGGAGTACCAAACATGGCCATTAACTGGTTTCCAGGGCATATGCACAAAGCCCGCAAGGAGATCAAAAAGATAATGCCCCAGATGGATCTCATCATTGAGGTCGTCGACGCACGTCTGCCGTTCAGCAGTGAAAACCCGCTGGTCCCTGCCCTGCGGGGCGATACGCCGGTGATCAAGGTGCTCAACAAGCGTGATCTTGCCGACCCGGCCATCACCGACCGGTGGCTGACCTGGCTGGAGCAGGAGCGTGGCGTGCGCGCCATTACCATGACCCACAACCAGCGGGCGGAAGCACTGGATATCCTGCGCCTGGCGGGTGAGATGACGCCTGGCCACGATCGTCAGAAGCGGGCTCTGCGGGTGATGATTCTGGGCATTCCCAATGTCGGTAAGTCCACACTGATCAACACCATCGCTGGCCGACCGGCCGCCAAGACCGGGAATGAACCCGCCGTGACGCGGGCACAGCAGACCATCAAACTGCCAGGCAATGTGCTGCTGTATGACACCCCGGGGTTCCTCTGGCCCAAGCTGTCGCCGGAAGCCTGTGGTTATCGGCTGGCCATCAGTGGCGCCATCCGGAGTGCGGTGATCGAGTTCGAGGACGTGGCCATGTTCGAGGCGGACTATCTGCTGGAGGCGTACCCGGAACTGGTGATGGCGCGCTACGGGTTTGAGGAAAGGCCACAGGACGGACTGGCACTGATGGACGGCATTGCACTGAAGCGACGATTCCTCGGTCGTGGCGGCGTTCCGGACCTGCACAAGGTGTCGGAGATACTGCTCAATGAATTCCGTTCCGGCAAGCTGGGGCGCATCTCCCTGGAAACACCTGAGATGGTGGAAAAAGAGGCCCGGGAAGAGGCCGAGCGCCAACAGGCCAAAAATGAGAAACCCTGACGCCTCCTTCAGGTAGTGGTTTCTCCCTTACCAAGGTCAAATACCGCCCGAACGCCAAAGCGCCTAGACTGGTAGTTACAGTCAGACGCGAAAAGGATCTGCCCGGTTTTCGGAGCAGACCTTTTAAAGGAGGAAGGTATGAGACGGGTTGTAATCACTGGCATGGGCATTGTTTCCTGCCTCGGCAACTCCACCGAAGCGGTGCTGGAAAGCCTCAAAACCGGTAAATCCGGTATCCGCTTCAACGAGACCTATCGGGACATGGGCTTCCGCAGCCAGGTTGCGGGCTCCGTTGATGTGGACACTTCGGTCATCGACCGCAAGACCCGACGATTCATGGGCCAATCGGCAATGTACAGTTTCCTCGCCATGGAGCAGGCCATCGCCTCCTCCGGGCTGACGGATGACATGGTATCCAACGATCGAACTGGCCTGATTGCCGGATCCGGCGGTGCGTCCAGCGCCAGCCAGGTGGAAGCGGTGGATATCATGCGTGAGAAAGGCGTGAAGCGCATCGGACCCTATATGGTGCCCAGGATCATGACCAGCACGGTATCAGCCTGCCTGGCCACGGCTTTCAAGATTCGCGGCGTGAACTACTCCATGTCGTCAGCCTGTGCCACCAGTGCCCACTGTATCGGCCATGCCGCCGAACAGATCCAGGCCGGCAAGCAGGACATTGTGTTTGCCGGTGGCGGTGAAGAAGAGGACTGGAGCCTGACCATGCTCTTCGACGCCATGGGTGCCCTGTCCACCAAGTACAACGATGCTCCGGAAACGGCCTCAAGACCCTTCGACAGTGGCCGTGACGGCTTCGTGATCGCCGGCGGCGGTGGCATGGTCGTGGTGGAAGAGCTGGAGCACGCCCGCAATCGTGGTGCAACCATCATTGCGGAACTGGTGGGTTACGGCGCCACGTCAGACGGCCACGACATGGTGGCGCCGTCCGGGGAAGGCGCCATGCGCTGCATGCAGCAGGCATTGGCCACGGTGAAAGCGCCGGTGGACTATATCAACGCCCATGGCACCAGCACACCGGTGGGTGATGTGGCGGAGATGAAAGCCGTACGGAACGTCTTCGGCGACAAAATACCGCAGATTTCCTCCACCAAGTCCCTGTCTGGCCATTCCCTGGGGGCGTCCGGTGTCCAAGAAGCGATCTATTCATTGATCATGCTGCAGAACGGCTTTATCGCCGGCACCAAAAACCTGACGAACCTGGACGAGACCATCGCCGGCATGCCGGTTGTGGGGCCGGACGCCAAACAGGCAGATCTCAGTACAGTGATGTCCAACAGTTTCGGGTTCGGCGGCACCAACGCCTCTCTGGTGTTCGAAAAAATCTGAGGATTTTTTGCCAATCCGATCGAACTGACCGCCCAGGCCCGTTCAGCGCCGCTGAATGGGTATATGCTTATAATTGTCAATGGCATTAGTCATTGGCAAAGCCTACTGTTCGTAATAGAGTACGGTTTTGACATGAATCAATAATGGATGGCTCGTCTACCATGGCCCAACCTATCAGACTCCACCAGGCGTCCCCCCTCAAGGCATCCTGTCACCAGTGCAGTCTCAGCAATCTTTGCCTCCCCCTGGCTCTGGAAGAAAATGAACTTGACCGTCTTGAAGATATTGTCCAGCAGGGCCGGATTTTCAATCGCGGCGAGCATATCTTCGACCAGAGCACGCCGTTTCGCTCCTGCTTTGCGGTCAAGAGCGGGGCCATCAAGACGTCCATCATCAGTGAGAATGGCGAGGAGCAGGTAACCGGATTCTTCATGCCCGGCGAACTGGTGGGCCTGGACAGCCTGGGCAGCAAGTACTATGCCTGCACCGCCAAGACCCTGGAGCGCACCAGTGTCTGCGAGTTTCCGGTCGACAAGCTGGAAGAACTCACCAGTAGCCTGCCGGATCTCCAGCACCACATGTATCACCTGATGAGCCAGGAAATCCAGGGCAGCCATCAGTTGGCCATGTTACTGAGCAAGAATACGGCAGAGGAGCGGATTGCGGCACTGCTGCTGTCGTTGTCCAGCCGGTTCCAGCGTCGCCGCATGTCCGGCACCAACTTCAGCCTGCCCATGGCGCGCAACGACATTGCCAATTTCCTGGGCCTGGCGGTAGAAACCGTCAGCCGGGTGTTCACCCGTTTCCAGAATCAGGGCATTATCAGCGCCCGGGGGCGGGAGGTAGAGCTTCTGGATGTGGAAGCACTGCAGACAGTCACCCGGGAATTTTCGCGTCAGAACACCTGATGACGCTGTCTGCCTTGACCACGAACCGGGTGCCGTCAGCTCGCCGGTTCGTCAATCAGCTCCCTGTCCCCATTCAGCGAAAGTAACTCCAGCTCTTCCGCCAGCCCGGAACGCCAGGGCAGCTGTTTGACGCCAAAGGTATTGCGGATCTTGGTGCAGATCATCGTGGTATTGGCAGGCTCGAGAGCGGCCCAGGCCGGCATCTCATCCACCACCCGCAATCCATCGGGAATACCACTCAGCCCGGTGATGGCCAGGCCCAGCTCATAGAGCGAGATATCCTCTGCACCGGCATACTGGTAGGTTCCCCATACCTCGGCACCACAATCAATCTGCTGAATAATCGCGGTCATCACCCGGGAAAGATCGCTTACGGTCACCGGTTGACCATGGCACTTGCCGGGCAGCTTGATGACATCGGAGCGCGCCGCCACGGACTGTACCTTGCGGATAAAACGCCCCAGGCTCCAGCCCGTTCGCAGGATAATATGGCGGGGCAAAAGCGTTCGTACTGCCTGCTCGCATTCCCACTGCCAATTACCCAGCTCATTGCTGGGCTGGCCAGGGTTGGAAGCGATATAGGCACTTTGCTTGCGGCCATCGAACACGTAACAGGTCGACAGCTGCAGCAGGGCCATGTTCCGGTCGCGGGCATACTCCGCCAACGCAACAGGCAGCGAAAAGGATACCTTATGGGCAGCCTCTGGATCCTGTTCGGCAATTTCCGGGTTGGCCAGCCATAACGCGTTCACAATCAGGTCAGTATCCTGGGGAATCCAGCCGTCCAGTGCTGTGAGATCCGCCGTTTCCAGCTCACTGATCAGCAACGGACTGACGTGAAGCGACGTTTTTCTCAAGCGCTCCAGCAAAACCCGCCCCAACGGGCCATAATCATGAACAACAAGAACGTGCACGGGCGCTCATTGCCTCCGGTTTCGGTCGACTGTCTTTATCCATACTGTAATCGTTCAAGCCGACGGTTGGAACGCATACCCGGGATATCACTGATATGACGGGTACCTGATACCGTTCAAGCCAATGGCACCTGTGCCCCAACCCATAGAATGCGTATCGGAGAACCGAGCAGACCCTACGAGCATACAACAACAGGATCCCATATGCTGAAACAACAAAGCCACATCGTCGCGCCCATACCGGATGAGTTGCGCACCCGCGCCCTTTACACTGTCAGCGAACTCCGCGAACGGGGCAAGGCCGACAAGGAAGCCATCGACAAGCTGTTTGAACTGATTGTCGAGATGACCGATAACGGCCTGGACTTTTTCTTCCTGGAACCCCTGCGTCGGCTGAATGCCAGCAGCATGCTGATGGGCATGGCCAGGATGGGCATCAGCAGCATGCTCAAAGGCAGCAAGATGGTGGTCCACAAGGTACTGAAAAAACTGGATGACCGCAGCCTGGCGGCCATTCTCGATTTCATTGAGGAAATCATCCACGAGCCGGAAGTTGCTTCCTGAGCTACACTGGCCCATCGCCGGAACTGTCATACAGCCTGGGCACCCGGGCTGTAATACCTGTAAGCAGCTCGTAGCCGATGGTACCTGCGTGTTGCGCCACCTCATCGACACTCACATGCCGCCCCCACAGCTCGACGGTATCTCCTGGACGGGCGGCCGGAGAGTTGGTCAGGTCTACCGCCAGCATGTCCATGGACACCCGACCGATCAGACGTATACGGCTACCAGCCACCCAGGCCGGCGTATCCGTGCCGGCGTGGCGCGGGTAACCATCACCGTAGCCAATCCCGACAATTCCCATCCGTGTTTCCTGTTCCGCTGTCCAGGAGCAGCCATAACCCACGGATTCCCCCGGCTGGAGCGTTCGAACCGCCGTCAACTCGGCTTCCAGCGTCATCACTGCTTCAAGGCCCAGTTCCGGCCCGGTTTTTCCAAGCGTCGGAGAAGCGCCATACAGCATGATGCCGGGGCGGCTCCAGTCAAACAGCGGCTGGCCGGGGAGAAAGTGGGCTGCGGAGTTGCCGGCACTTTTTTCCAGCGCTGGCCAGTCAACCACGGCCTCGGCAAAGACCCGGGTCTGCTTGTCGGTGAAACCACTGGAAGTGTCATCCGCGCAGGCAAAGTGGGTGACGAAGCCTATAACCTGCCCTTCTGAGCCATGTGCCTTCAAGCGGGCCATCACCTGCGCCAGAGCAGCAGGTGCAAACCCCAGGCGGTTCATTCCGGTATTCACTTTGAGCCAGAACTTCGGCGTGGCCGGTGCCTGCTCCAGCCAGTCCAGCTGGTAGCCGCTGTGCACCACCATTTCGAAACCTTCACGGGCGCTGGTGGCGACATCCTCGACGCTGTGCGGACCCTGCAGCAATACCACCGCATGATCAACACCCGCCTCCCGGATGGCCAGAGCCTCTTCAATACAGGCAACGGCAAACTTCGGAGCTTCATCCGCCAGCGCCCGTGCCACTTCACCTATGCCATGGCCGTAGCCATCAGCCTTGATGACCGCCATTGCCCGGGCCGGGCTGGCCAGCCTGCAGGCAAGACGATAGTTATGGCGAAGTGCCCCGGTATCAATGCGGGCAACGGTCTTCCGTGGCATCAATAATCCCCGCCGTAATCGCCGTGGGCCAGGTCTTCGAATTTGGTGTACTTGCCGATAAAGGCCAGGCGAACGGTGCCAATGGGGCCGTTCCGCTGCTTGCCGATAATGATCTCGGCGATGCCCTTGTCGGACGTGTCTTCGTTGTATACCTCGTCGCGGTAGACGAACATGATCACGTCCGCATCCTGCTCGATGGCGCCGGATTCCCGCAGGTCCGAGTTCACCGGGCGCTTGTTGGGCCGCTGCTCCAGGCTGCGGTTGAGCTGGGAAAGCGCTACCACCGGGCAACTGAGCTCTTTGGCGATGCCTTTAAGGGACCGGGAAATCTCGGAAATCTCGGCGGTACGGCCCTCGGTGTTACCCGGCACCCGCATCAACTGAAGGTAATCCACCATGATCAGGCCAAGCTGGCCGTTGTTCTCACGGGCAATACGGCGGGCGCGAGAGCGCATCTCCGTCGGGCTCAGGCCCGGCGTGTCATCAATGTAAAGCGGCTTGTCCTTCAACAGGCTGACGGCCGAGGTAAGCCTGGGCCAGTCATCCTCTTCCAGCTTGCCACTGCGGATCCGGCTCTGGTCGATCCGTCCCAGGGACGACAGCATACGCATCACCAGTGCATCCGCGGGCATCTCCATGCTGAACACCAAAATCGGCGTGCTGGTGCTGATCAGCGCGTTCTCGACGATGTTCATGGCAAAGGTGGTCTTACCCATGGAGGGTCGCCCTGCCACAATCAACAGGTCGGACGGCTGCATACCGGATGTCCACTCGTCCAGATCCTTGAACCCTGTGGTCAGGCCGGTTGTGGTTTCGCCGGATTCAAACAGCTCCTCGATACGGCTGAGAGCCTTGGTGAGAATCGGATTGATGGTCTGCGGGCCGGTGCCTTCCTTTACCCGGGATTCAGCAATCTGGAAGACATTGCGCTCGGCTTCGTCCAGTATCTCGTTGCTGTTTCGCCCCAGGGGATTGAAGGCCGAATCCGAGATTTGCCCGGATACCTGCACCAGCTGCCGCAGTATTGAACGCTCGCGCACAATCTCCGCGTAGGCGCGAATGTTGGCGGCACCCGGGGTTTTTTCTGCCAGCTCTGCCAGGTAGGAAAGCCCTCCGGCGTCTTCAATATCGCCTGCACGCTCCAGGAATTCCGTCAGCGTAACCACATCCAGCGGTTCGCTCTCACTGGCAAGGCGTTCTGCAGCGCCGAAGATCAGCCGGTGGTCCTGGCGATAGAAGTCGACCGCGGAAATCATTTCCGAGATCTCATCAAATCTGCGGTTGTCCAGCATCAGGCCACCGAGAACCGCCTGTTCGGCCTCAACAGAATGAGGCGGAACCTTGATCCGGCTGGTTTCGGGGTCGCTGTTTACCGGTTTGAAATTCGGATTGGCCATGGAAACTTCTTCGTCTAGCTAGGGCAAGGACAAATCATACACCACAAAGCAACAAGCCCGGAATCCAACTGAGCGGATTCCGGGCTTGTATGGCTGCCGCCGGGTCGAAACCCGGCGTTACCGCCTGACGTGCAATTTACTCGACTGCTTACTCTGCAACAACAGCCAAGTTAATCGCAACGGTCACGTCGGAATGCAGCTGAAGCTCAATTTCGTACTCGCCGACCACACGGAGTGGACCTTCCGGCAGACGAACTTCGCTTTTCTCGACTTCGGTACCAGTGGCGGTAATCGCATCAGCGATGTCACGCACACCGATAGAACCGAACAGCTTACCTTCTTCACCAGCCTTGGAGGTGATAGTGACGGAGGCGCCTTCCAGCTTCTCGCCACGAGCCTGGGCTTCGGCCAGCTTCTCGGCGGCAGCTTTTTCAAGCTCTGCACGACGCTCTTCGAACGCCTTCAGGTTGTCGGCAGTTGCCGGAACAGCCTTGCCATACGGCAGCAGAAAATTACGACCGTAACCGGCCTTTACTTTGACCTTGTCACCCAGTGAACCAAGGTTTGCTACTTTTTCGAGCAGAATAACTTCCATCTCGTTAACCTCTTCGTGCTTTATTCAGCCGGGCCGGAGGGTTTTATTCGCCTCCGGATGTCCAGCCAGCTATCCACAAAAGCCAGAACTACTAACAGAATCATCAGGCTGGGACCAAGCAGTACCAGCGCCAGATAGAATATTATCAGCCACTGACCACTCAGATTTTTACGACCAACAATGCCATGAACCAGGGCCAGCCCCGCCAGAAACAGCGGCAACCCTCCGGCCCATCCCAGCAGCATGGAGTTCAGCCCGAGGACGGGCCCTGCCACCATGGTAATCACACAGATAACCGCGATTGCCGGTGACAGCCGGAGCGAGTGGAACTCGGCCCGGAATCCGCCAGGGTTATACAACCCTGCCTGCCAGGATCTTGCCAACATGGTCATGCCCACACCGGTAACCAGGTAAGTGCCTGCCATGCTTGCGTTCATGGTCTGCCGAATGACTGTTTCCAGCCGGTCGCCAAGACTGCTGGCGACTTCAGCATTGTACTCTTCGTAAAACCTGACCCCGGTCTGCACCAGATCATTTAACAGATCCGGATACAGCAGGGGCAGCATCATGCCTGTCACAATACCCAGGAAACTGCCTGCCAGAAGCGCTTTCTCCCAGGACAGGGTTGTTCGCAGTATGGACGCAATCAACATCACCTGAAGCAATACCGCCAGTGCTGTCGGGTCCTGCCCGAACCAGCTCCAGCCGAGTGCCGGAAGCAATGCCCAGAGGCCGATATTAAGCCCCTGGCTGATACCCAGCCTGAGAATGACCAGGCCGATAACCGCTGCACCAATCCAGAACAACAGGGGTATCGCAGTGGTAACTGCCGCAACCCCGCCTGCCTGCAGAGGACCGCGCATTACAAACTGTGCCAGTGCACGCATGGTCCCGGGTCCTGTTTATTCTGTTACTTAGTTATCGTGGCTGTCCGAATACGGCAGCAGTGCCAGGTAGCGAGCACGCTTGATAGCGGTAGCCAGCTGACGCTGATAGCGTGCCTTGGTGCCGGTGATACGGCTGGGCACGATTTTGCCGGTTTCAGTAACATAACCTTTCAGGGTGTCCAGATCCTTGTAATCGATCTCTTTAACACCTTCTGCCGTGAAGCGGCAGAACTTACGACGTCTGAAAAAACGAGCCATAACTTAACTCCTCAACTCCGGTGATGGTTTTACTCTTCTTCGTCCTGGGTTTCAGCCTGCTGACGTGGCTCGTCAGATTCAGCTGAACGACGCGGACGATCATCGCCGCCACGACGGTCTTCACGGGACTCGGAAGCTTTCATCGGGGACAGGTCCGTATCGGCACCATCGCGGCGCAGGATCATGTCGCGGATGATGGCATCGTTGAAACGGAAGTTGTGAGTCAGCTCGTCCATCGCTGCCTGTGAACATTCAACGTTCATCAGTACGTAGTGAGCCTTGTGAATCTTGTTGATCGGGTAAGCCAGGTGACGACGGCCCCAATCTTCCAGGCGATGTACCTTGCCGCCATCTTCATTGATGACGCCGGTATAACGCTCGATCATCGCGGGCACCTGCTCGCTCTGATCCGGGTGTACCATAAATACGATTTCGTAGTGACGCATGAGTTCTCCCTACGGTTTAAACAGCCTCCAGCAAACGCACAGAAACAGACCGGGCAAATGCAAGAAGCAAGGAGGTGGCAGCCAAAGCCGCCGGCTTCTTGATGCTGACTGCCCCGATTTCAGGCAATACAGCACCGCCCCCTGGAAAGGGGGTCACGTATTCTAGGCGGGTGGCGGGTACTATGCAAGCCGCTGACGCAAAGCTTCGTAAAGGCAAACGCCGGTGGCAACAGAAACGTTGAGGCTGTCCACGTGTCCAAGCATCGGGATATTGATCAGCTGGTCGCAATGTTCGCGCGTCAGCCTCCGCATACCCTTGCCCTCGGCGCCCATCACCAGAGCGACGGGGCCGGTAAAGTCGGACTGGTACACGGTGCTTTCCGCCTCACCGGCAGTGCCGATAAGCCAGACGCCGCTGTCCTGTATGGTGCGCATGAACCGTGCAAGATTGGTGACGCGCACCAGCGGTACGGTTTCAGCAGCCCCGCAGGCCACCTTGCGCACGGTGGGCGACAATGAGGCAGACTTGTCTTTCGGTACCACAACCGCCTGGACGCCAACGGCATCGGCGGTGCGCAGGCAGGCCCCCAGGTTATGGGGATCAGTGACACCATCAAGGATGAGCAGGAACGGCGGCTTATCGGAAGCTGAAAGCATGGCCAGAAGGTCGTCTTCGCTCCACTCACGGCTTTCAGATACCGCCGCCACCACGCCCTGGTGAACCCCGGAAACCCGTTGGTCCAGCTCCTTACGGTGCACCACCTGCCAGCGCACCCCGAGTTCGTTCAGGGCATCGGTTATGGTTTTGACCCGGCGATCTTCCCGGCCGGTCTGGATCCACACCTGTTGCAGACGCTCCGGCTCTCGCTTGAGGACCGCTTCAACCGCATGCCAGCCAAAAATAAACTCTTCAGACACGGCTTATTTTCCTGACTTGCGGGATTTGCGTTTCTTGTCAGCGCCGTCGGTTTTGCCAGCAGGCTTCTTGCCTTTGCCCTTACCCAACGCCAGCTTGGCGGCTTCAGCCACCAGCTTGTCGCGGGCTGACAACTCGCCATCGTCTTCGTAGGTCGGCGCCACCTGCTCGGGCCGTCCCTGCTTGCCGGCAGTGGGTGACCCGGAACCTTTCCTTCGCCGTGGTTTTTCACCCGCATCGCCGGCTTTCTCGCGCCCGGCTTTTCCGCTGGAGCCTTTCCCGCGGTCGCCCCTCGTGGAGCGGCCAGCGGCGGATTTGCCGCCCTTGCCCCGGCCTTTGCCTTTGTCCTTCGGCTCTCGCTTGGTAATTTCCAGCGCGTCCCGATCCGCCTGGCGGTGTTGAGGTTCGCTCACAAGTTCAAGATCAATCTTGCGATCTTCCATGCCCACACGCACCACCTTCACCCGGACATCGTCGCCCAGGCGGAAACTCATGGCCGTGCGCTCGCCAATCAGGCGATGCTTGGCAGAGTCGTGATGGAAGTAATCGCCACTGAGCGTGGATACGTGTACAAGGCCTTCTATATAGACCCCTGACAGTTCCACGAAGAAACCGAAAGGCACAACGGCAGCAATCACGCCATCATATTCCTCGCCCACATGATCCTTCAGGTACTCACACTTGAGCCACGCCATGACATCCCGGGTGGCATCGTCAGCGCGCCGTTCGGTCATCGAACAGTGCTCACCCAACTGGTGCATGCGAGGCGTATCGTAAGGGTAATCGGCAAGCTCCGGATCACGCTTCGGGGGCTCAACCACATCCTTGCTGCCCTCTTCACCATGAACAACAGACTTGATTCCCCGGTGCACGATCAAATCCGGATAGCGGCGAATCGGCGAGGTGAAATGGGCATAGCTGGTAAAGCCGAGACCAAAGTGACCACCCTCGTCCGGGCTGTACACCGCCTGGCTGAGAGAACGCAGCATCACCGTCTGGATCACGTTGGCATCGGAGCGGTCTGAAATACTGGACAACAGCTCCTGATAATCCGCTGAGGTTGGCTTGTCTCCGCCGCCCAACTGCAGGCCCAGTTCGCCCAGGAACAGCCGCACTGCATTAAGACGCTCCTCGGACGGCCCGTCGTGAACCCGATACAGCGAAGGCACTTTGTGCTTCTTCAGGAACCGTGCAGTCGCCACGTTGGCGGCCAGCATGCATTCCTCGACAATCTTGTGGGCATCGTTACGCTGGACCGGAACGATTTCCTCAATCTTGCGGTTGGCGTCGAACACCACCTTGGTTTCCGTGGTTTCGAAATCGATGGCGCCCCGCTCGGTTCGGGCCTTGCGCAGCAACTTATAGAGATTGTAGAGGTTGTGCAGGTGTGGCAGCACGTGGGCGTACTGCTCCGAAAGCCTGTAGCCCGGTTCGGAATCCGGCCGCTCCAGCATGTCGCTGACCTTGTTGTAGGTCAGCCGCGCATGGCTGTGCATCACCGCCTGGTAGAAGGTATAGCCACTGATGGCACCTGCCGCGCTGATGGTCATGTCCGCTACCATGCACAGCCGGTCCACGCCCGGGTTCAATGAACACAGTCCGTTGGACAGCTTTTCCGGGAGCATGGGCACGACGTGATCCGGGAAATACACGGAGTTGCCGCGGTTGATCGCCTCTTCATCCAGCGGAGTGTCGGGGCGCACGTAGTGGGACACATCTGCAATCGCCACCAGCAAGCGGTAGCCTCCGCGAGGACGTGGCTCACAGTAGATGGCGTCGTCAAAATCCCGCGCGGTTTCATCATCGATGGTCACCAGGCGCAGGTTGCGGATATCCACCCGGTTCTGCTTGTCCTTTTCCGTGACTTCCTCGGGAATACCCGCTGCCTGCTCACCCACCGCGGGCGGCCAGCTATGAGGGATATCATAGGAGCGGATGGCAACGTCGATTTCCATGCCTGGCGCCATATGCTCGCCCAACACTTCAACTACCTTTCCTGTGGGCTGGGTGCGCACTGTAGGCTGACGCAGAATGTCCACTACCACGTACTGCCCATGCCGCGCTTCATTGATGTGCTCGGCGGGAATCAGCACTTCGTGGTTGATGCGGGCATTCTCCGGAACCACGAACGAAATGCCGCTTTCCTGGAACAGCCGACCAACGGTCTGATGGGTACGATATTCCAGCACCTCGACGATCACACCTTCACGACGGCCACGGTCATCGACCCGATCGACTCGTGCAGCAACCCGATCCCCATGAAAAACCTGACGCATCTGGCGGGCTGTCAGGAACAGATCTGAACCACCATCGTCCGGTATCAGGAACCCGAACCCGTCCTTGTGCCCTGTCACACGACCTGTCACCAGGTCCGCTTCTTCAATGGGCAGGTAGGCGCCACGGCGGTTGCAGATAAGCTGTCCATCGCGACACATGGCGATCAGCCGGCGGCGCAGGGCTTCGATGCCCTCTTCGGACTGCTGACCAAGCTCTTCACACAGGGTTTCATGGGTGGCCGGCGCGCCCCTCTCTTTCAGATGCTCGAGGATAAATTCCCGGCTCTGGATGGGGTTGTCGTACTTGCTGGCCTCACGCTGTGCGTGTGGGTCGTTATCTGTCTTTTTTCTGGAAACCATTCGTATCCCTATCTCGATTTCCTGCCTGGAAATCATGCGTTATATAATGTTTGCCGAGGAGTATAACGCTGCCAACGCCTGCGTGCCTAACCGGCCACGAAAAAACAGGCACAAAAACCGGCATTGGCCGACAAAAAATGTTTGACAGCCTTTTTCCGAATGATTAAAGTACGCGCCATCGGTTGACGGCATTGCCCGCAACCGTGGCAGAAACACCGGAAATTCAACAAGGTAAAGCTGTTGAAACCCACCGGAAAAGCTGCAAATCACCTGCCGAGGTGGTGAAATTGGTAGACACGCTAGCTTCAGGTGCTAGTGGGGGCAACCCCGTGGAGGTTCAAGTCCTCTCCTCGGCACCACTTCCTCCCTCAGGAAGTGTTACGAATCCGAAACCTTTATAAGCACATGTCGCAGACGTTGTCCGGCAGACTGGCGTTATTCGGCAAACACAGTGCTGACTCCCCGGCTTTGCCCGAGGAGCTCCCTGCATTACCCCCTATTCCACCAACCCTGACAGATATTCGGACAGTCGTTGATAGGTGTAATTGACCCGGGCATAGGCCGCCGAAGGCATTCTCTCGAACTCCCTACCGCAGGCCCTGCTGCCACCGCGCCGGTTCAGGTAGGCAGTGCCGATCAGGTTGGGCTGCTCTTCCACGAATTCGTTTGACGTTTCGAAGGGGTAATAGAACGCCCAGTCAAAGCCCTCGATATTGTTGACCCCAGTGGTGGAAGCCATGTCTGGATCCAGGAAGCCGAACCGGAGGGGACGCAGTCGATCATTGCGGTTGTCGAATTCCAGCGCCAGTGGGCTGAATCCGTCTGGCTGCGGAATACTTCCGGATACGGTGTAGGGTTGCTGGGCGGAAACCAGGAGCGCCGCGCCTGCATCGTCCGGATCAATAGCCGCATCGCATGACTCTACATCACCAGAAAGGGTCATGATTTCTTCTTCAGTTCCGTCCACCGTGCGGGTAAAGCCGAAGAAAGCGTCAGTGCCAAGCTGATAGTCGGGTTCCAGCACTTCGGTTTTGTCTCCTGACATCGCAATGAGCTCCTGGACCTGTGTATTCGCCATGGTCCACTCATAGCTGATCGCCGCAACGCCACCCAATGCGGATGATGACGCCAGGCCCGGATGACAGCCAGTGGTGGTTTCAAACGTCGCCCGGCGATTCTCCCAGTCGAATACCAGCCTCTCGTCCGGACCTTCATCCTCGTAGAAACCGGCGCTTTCCTGAGACAGGGATATGCCTGGCATCCACTGTGTTCCGGTGTTCGCAATCTTGCCGCCGGCATTGATCAGGCGGGCCATTTCCCTCAACGATGGCATCATGCAGCCGTGGCCCGTAATGGACGTAACCCGGCCATCCTCGGAGTAATCGAACACCAGTTCCGCGGACACGCCGAGATTGGACATGGAAGCAGGCAGTTCGCTGCCCTCGCCCCGCGCCAGAACCGTCTGTCGCTCCAGAATCATCGGGTCCTCCAGCTCAATGGGCACCTCCGGCAACGCCAGCCCGTCGACATCCACATTTTCGTAGTTGCCCTGGGAGGCAGCTTCGTCCACCACCTTCACCACATCCAGCGCATTACGAACGAACGAGACACCCAGAAGGAAGGCCGCGTCCTTGCTCAGAAAACGCTCGCGTCCGTCGCCGCCACGCAGCAGGCTGGCGTAGTCGTCCGGAAACTGACTGGCCATAAAGCGGGCAAAAGCACGGGCATAGGCATGGGCCCGGTGATCTCCGGATTTCACATAGTCGCTGAGCAGATTCACATTCCCCAATGCATCCGCCAGATCATTGGTGGTGGCCGTCAGATCCCGCACACCAATGACCCGGCGCTGGCGCACCAGCGTACTGAGGGGTGTGACATTGCGAACCCCCGGAGGGGCGCTGAGCATGTAGGCGTCTTCCAGCTCCACCTCCCCCATGCGGGTTTGTTCAAGCGTCTGACCCGGGATAATGACGGCAAACAGGGGGAAATCCCGGGGGTCGATGTCCGGGGACACCAATGGGTCCTGCACCAGCCCGGTGGTGTCGAGGGTAAACTTGCCGTCTTCACCCGTCATGGCGGTGGGCTCGCCATTGGGCAGGGTGATTTCGGTTCCGGCGCTGTTCTTGATGGTCATCGGCCCCGGGGTGTACTGGCTGTCGCCATCCATATCCAGCCACACCCGTGCATTGCGCAGGTAGCCGTCTATAACCCTGCCGGTGTAGGGCCTGGGCTCGCTGTAGTCCTGGGCGTCAAAATCGCGGCCATCCACCGGTGATTCGTCTGATTCCTCGCCGCATCCGGCCAGGGCAAGTGTAAACAGGGCAACTGAAATGGGGAGCAGGCGTTTCATTGCGGCAACCATTATCCTTGTTAGAGGTTGTGCCGCTACTGTAGGGGATGTTGCCGGGGTGAACCTTGATAGGTTTGGCAATTTGTAAACTTTGGTAACGAAAGTGCGCCGGCGGAGAAACTCCGGCGGCGCGCCGTCACTTCAAGTCAGGCTTTAAAACGAGCGCGCAACGATTTCCTTCATGATTTCGTTGGTACCGGCATAAATGCGCTGAACCCGGCTATCGGCCCAGGCACGGGCAATGGGGTACTCCCACATATAACCATAGCCGCCATGAAGCTGGACGCACTCATCCATGACTTTGCACTGCAGGTCGGTGGTGTGCTGTTTCAGCATCGCCGCCGTGGGAATATCCAGCTTTTTCTCCAGGTGCAGCTCCAGGCAGCGGTCACAGAACACCCGGGCCGCGGTGATTTCCGCTTTCATCTCTGCCATCTTGAAGCGGGTATTCTGGAACGCGATCACCGGCTTGCCGAACGCCTTGCGCTCCTTGACGTAGTCCAGCGTCCACTGCCAGGCCGCCTCTGCTGCAGCCACGGCGGTCAAACCAACCTGCAGTCGCTCAGCCGGCAATTCCGCCATCAACTGGAAGAAGCCCTGGCCTTCCATGGAGCCCAGCAGTTTATCCGCCGGCACCTGGACGTCCTGGAAGAACAGCTCGGAGGTATCCTGGGCCTTCATGCCCACCTTGTTAAGGTTCTGGCCTTTCTCGAAGCCTTCCCAGGCGCTTTCCACCAGCAGCAGGCTGGTACCCTTGGCGCCTTCTTTGGGATCGGTCTTGGCCACGACAATCACCAGGTCCGCCAACTGGCCATTGGTGATGAAGGTTTTGGAACCGTTAAGCACGTAGTGATCGCCGGCCGCGTTCTTTACCGCCGTGGTTTTCACACCCTGGAGGTCGGAACCGGCACCGGGCTCGGTCATGGCGATGGCGCCGATCATCTCACCGGTGGCCAGTTTTGGCAGGTAATACTGTTTCTGTTCTTCGGACCCGTAATTGAGGATATAAGGCGCGACAATATCGGAGTGCAGGGTCCAGCCGATGCCGGACAACCCGGCCCTGGACACCTCTTCCATGATAACCGCGCTGTAGCGGAAATCCGCCCCTACGCCACCATACTCTTCCGGCATCGTCGGGCAGAGAAAGCCCAGCTCGCCGGCCTTGGTCCAGAGTTCCCGGCTGACCTGGCCGTCCTTTTCCCATTGTTCGTGATAGGGCGCCGCTTCCTGCTGCAGGAACTTGCGGACGGAATCCCGGAAACCTTCAAGGTCGGCATCGAAGAGTGTGCGTGGAATCATGGTGAACCTCGGTGAATGACTGTCTTGTGGTTGTCGTTCACCAAGTCTCGGGGGAGCGGCGTTTTCGCTCAATGATGAAAAGCATCAATCGGGCTGACCAAAAACATCGTCAATCGGGCTGTTTTGACTTGAGTCGTTCCTCACCCCAGCGTGGCATCAGATCCTGGGGCAGGCCCAGATGGTCCAGCAGGCGGGCAACGATAAAGTCCACCAGGTCACTGACCGATTGCGGCTGATGATAAAACCCGGGGCTGGCCGGCATGATAACCGCACCCATGCGGGTCAGGCGCAGCATGTTATCCAGGTGCACCTCGGAATAAGGCGCTTCCCGGGGCACCAGGATCAGTTGTCGGCGCTCTTTCAGGGCCACATCCCCGGCACGCTCAATCAGGTTGTTGCTGGCGCCGGTGGCCAGTGCAGACAAGGTGCCAGTGCTGCAGGGGCAAATCACCAGTGGGGCTTTCTCGCCTGAGCCGGATGCCGGCGGAGAAAACCAGTCCTCCCGCCCGAATACCAGCACCTGCCCCGGCCTGGCGCCCGCATAGCTGGTCAACGCCTCCTGCATGGCCGGCGTATTACCCGGCAGTTTCAGGTCGGTTTCCGTGGCAATCACCACCTGGGCGGCCTTGCTGACCATCACATGCACTCGGCAATCCGCCGCCACCAGGCACTGCAGCAGGCGAAGGCCGTACTGGGCGCCGGAAGCACCGGTAAAAGCCAGATTGATCACCCGCGGGTTGTCTGGTGCTGCTGTCATGCTGATGTTCCCTGACCGGTTTTACCTTCAAGTTCCGCAATCAGCTTCTGATGAATACCACCAAAACCGCCATTACTCATGATGACAATATGGCAGGGGCCGGAGACCTGTTCCAGAACCCTGCCAATCAGCGCTTCCACGGTTGACTCCACACAGTGACGCTCCGGCGCCTCCGCTGTGGCGTTATGGCCCTCAATCAACGCTGGCAACCAGTCCATCTGATTCAGGTTGGCCCAGATTACCCGGTCTGCCGCTGCGGCGCTGGGCAGCAGTGTCTGCTGGTGCACCCCTTGCTGCATGGTATTGGAGCGCGGTTCGATCAGGGCGAGGATGGTCTCCTCCCCCACTTTGTTGCGCAGCCCTTCGAGGGTGGTGGTGATGGCTGTGGGATGATGGGCGAAATCGTCGTATATGTGGACACCCTCAATATCTGCCAGCAACTCCATCCGCCGTTTGACGCCGGAAAACCGGCACAATGCCGCCACGGAATGGTCCGGCGTCACCCCTACATGGCGGGCAGCGGCGATGGCTGCCAGGGCGTTACGAACGTTGTGCAGCCCCGTCTGCGACCAATTCACTGTCGCGACGGGCTGTTCGTGGTGAACCACCATGAACCGGCTGCCATCCTCGGCCAGCAACTCCGCCCGCCAGTCGGCCATATAGGGCACCTCACTGCCGACTGACGTGGCCTGAATGCTGGTCCAGCAGCCCAGTTCCAGCGCCCTGTCGAGATGGGTATCCAGCGCCGGGCGCACAATCAGACCGCGAGAGGGCACAGTTCTGACCAGATGATGGAACTGGCGCTCAATGACCTCCACGTTCTCGAAAATGTCGGCGTGGTCGAACTCCAGATTGTTGAGAATCAGGGTGTGAGGCCGGTAGTGAACAAACTTGGAACGCTTGTCGAAGAAGGCGCTGTCGTATTCATCCGCCTCAATCACGAAGAAATCGCTGTTACCCAGCCGGGCGGAGACCGGGAAGTCGTGGGGCACGCCGCCCACCAGGTAGCCAGCCTCGAAACCTGCCTGTTCCAGTATCCACAGCAACATGGCGGTTGTGGTGGTTTTGCCATGGGTACCCGCTACCGCCAGCACCCAGCGATGACGCAACACTTCCCGCGCCAACCATTCGGGGCCGGACATGTAGTCGATATTCTGGTTCAGGACCGCTTCCACTTCCGGATTGCCCCGGGACACGGCGTTGCCAATGAGCACCAGATCAGGTTCGGGCTTGAGGTTGTCGCGATGGTAACCCTCCATCAATCCGATGCCCTGGGCTTCCAACTGGGTGCTCATGGGCGGATACACGCCCTGATCGGAGCCGGTTACAGTATGCCCCAGCTCTCTGGCCAGCACGGCCAGGCTGCCCATGAAGGTGCCACAGATTCCCAGGATATGAATATGCATTCGGTTGTCGACCTCTTGGATGAAACCTGCAAAGCGTCCCGTATAGAATGCGGGTCGTCAAGCGTTCGTTACGACCTTTGATGTCATGAAAAAAACCAGCGATTGGCGTATCATCTGCCGCATTCGATGAAACTGCAGGAGGCACTAGCCGGAAATGGCCATCAGAAACGCATTTTATGCCCAGTCAGGCGGTGTAACCGCCGTTATTAACGCCAGCGCCTGCGGGCTCATCCAGACCGCGCGCAAGCACCCGGACCAGATCGGCAAGGTCTACGCCGGGCGCAACGGTATCATCGGCGCCCTGAAAGAGGAGCTGATCGATACCAGCCTGGAAAGTGATGATGATATCCAGGCACTGATCCATACGCCAGGCGGCGCGTTCGGGTCCTGTCGCCACAAGCTGAAGAACTTTTCTGAAAACAGGCGCGAATACGAGCGTTTGATCGAAGTGTTCCGGGCCCACGACATCGGCTATTTCTTCTACAACGGTGGCGGCGATTCCCAGGATACCGCCTACAAGGTATCGCAGCTTGCCGAGAAGATGGGCTACCCGATTACCTGCATCGGCGTTCCCAAAACGGTGGACAATGATCTGCCCTTTACCGATTGCTGCCCCGGCTTCGGGTCGGTGGCCAAGTACATTGCCACATCCACCCTGGAAGCGAGCCTGGACATCCGCTCCATGTGCGAATCCTCCACCAAAGTGTTCATCCTGGAAGTGATGGGGCGCCATGCTGGCTGGATTGCCGCGTCTGGTGGCCTTGCCGGCAAAGGTGAAGGCGAACCGCCCCACGTCATTCTGTTCCCGGAAGTACCCTTTGAGCGGGAACGGTTCCTGGAGCGGGTGGATTTCTGCGTCAGGGAATATGGTTACTGTGTCGTGGTCGCTTCAGAAGGCGCCCAGTATGAAGACGGGCGTTTCCTGGCCGACGCCGGCGCCAAGGATGCCTTCGGCCATACCCAGCTCGGTGGCGTCGCCCCGACACTCGCCAATATGGTGCGCCAGGCGCTGGGGCACAAATACCACTGGGCGGTTGCGGATTACCTGCAGCGCAGCGCCCGCCATATTGCCTCCGCCACGGATGTGGAGCAGGCCTATGCAGTCGGCAAGGTGGCCGTGGAAATGGCCCTGGCCGGCAAGCAGGCACTGATGCCGACGATTGTGCGCGAGCAGTCACGGCCCTATCGCTGGCACATCGGCGAAGCGCCCCTGGCCGACGTTGCCAACCAGGAAAAGAAAATGCCGATCCACTATATTACCGATGATGGCTACGGCATCACCCAGGATTGCCGCGACTATCTCGAGCCTCTGATTTACGGCGAGAGTTTCCCGCCGTTTGACGACGGTTTGCCGCGGGTGGCGAAGCTGAAGAACCAGTTGGTTGAAAAGAAGCTGAAGGCCGATTTCCAGATCTGATTGGCCCGTAGACAAAAAAACGGCGCCCCGGTTACCCCGGGGCGCCGTTTTTTTTCAGGATACTGTTCAGTGGGCCGCGGTACCGACCCGCTCCAGATATCCGGAAAAGTCGTCAAACCCGCCAACATGCACCTGGCCCACGAAAATCTGCGGGACCGTATGAACCGGCTTGCCTATGGTTTTCGACAGATCCTCTTTACTGATCCCCTCCTCGACGATGTCTACGTAGCGATAAGGGAGATCATTGATTTCGCAAAGCTGCCTTGCGCGCGTACAGAACCCACAGGAAGCACGGCCAAAAATAGTGACTTGCTCCATAATTCAACTCCTGATCCGGAAAATAGGCGGGCTTTCACAGCCTCGAACAAAGGGCATTATGATCGCACGTTTGCTGAAAAATAAAATTGATGGGCTGAATAGTATCGATAGTAACAGACGATACAGGTCAGGTTTTAAGGCGACTCAGCTCGGAATCCAGCGCCCGCACCTGTTCATCCAGCGAGCGTCCGCTTCCACTCACTCTTTGCGCGAGGGCTCGCAGATCGTTAGCAGCGTCGCCAATACGGGTCAGGTTCTGATTGATTTCCTCACTGACAGAGCTCTGTTCCTCCGCCGCAGTAGCCACGTGGGTAACGTGCTCAACAATGGTGGCAATACGCTCTACTACCGAAGCCAGGGAATGGTCGGCCTCACGGGTTCCTTCAACGGCCCGGGTCGCCCGGTCAACACCACTCCGGATAACGGTGACGGCACCGCTCACATCACTTTGCAGGCCATCAATCATCTGGCTGATCTCGTCGGTCGACTCCCGGGTGCGGGACGCGAGGGTTCTTACCTCATCCGCCACCACGGCAAAACCGCGGCCCTGTTCTCCTGCCCGGGCGGCCTCTATGGCCGCATTCAGGGCTAACAGGTTGGTCTGTTCCGCAACCCCGCGGATAACCTCGATAATCCGGTTAATTTCCTCACTACGGGTGGCAACATGACTGATAGCCGTGCTCGCCTCGTCCATATCGCCGGCAAGTGCGCTGACACCCTCCAGGGCTGATGTCAGCGTGTCCTGGGTAAAGCGCACGCCGTCCTGGGCCATTTGCGCATTTTCTGCCGCTTCACCGGCGAATCCGGCCACTTCGCCGGCAGCCGCGGACATCTCGTTCATGGCAGCAACAACACTCTCGATATCCTGATGCTGACGCTCGGTCTGGTCATCGGTTTCCCCGGCAATCACGCCCACATCCGCCGCCTGCTGGCTAACCTTGCCGTTGACCTCTTTCAGGTCGTTGATCATTTCCCGGAGCCGGCCAAGGAAGGTATTAAACCCGCCGGCAAGCTCGATCAACTCCGCATGGGTTTCAATATCCAGCTCGCGGGTCAGATCCCCCTCTGCACTGGCCAGGTTTTTCATACGGTCGCGGATCTCATTGAGCGGTTTGGTGACCGAGCGCACCAGTACCACCAGAACCACAATTGCAAGGATCGATACCAGCACACCCACCATGGTCTGTCGCCCGGCCGTGGTGCTCACCTCACTGGACAGCAGCCCGGTAATCTCGGCCACATCCGCCAGGGCAGTTTCCCGGGGCAGTTCGATCAGCAGCGACCACTCGGTATCCGGCAGGTCGATCTCGATGGGGTAGGACACGGCCAGCGTCTCCCCGTCATCGTAGGTGCCATCACCACGATGCAGAGCGGTGTATTGATCTGCCTGTTGTGGCAGGGCTTCCGAGAGTGGCCGGCCCAGGTAGTCATCGTAGTGGCTGGACGCAGCGATCAGGCCCTTGTTGCTGAGCAGGGTAACCCGCGACTCACCATCGTAGAGCTCACGACTGACGTTCTGGACGGTTTGCTGCAACGTGGACAGGTTGATATCAACCCCTGCCACACCGGCGAATCCGCCATCTTCGAGAATGGGCATCACCAGGCTGGTCATCAGCTCGGAATAACCCTCTTCGATTTCATATTCGTAGGGCTCCATGATGCAGGGCTTTCTGGCATCCCTGGAGCACAGGTACCATTCCGCCTCGCGAATCCCGAACTCGTTGCGTGCCTCCAGGTACTTTACCGACGGGTCTTCGGTGCGACTGAACGTCACATCCCCTTCCGGCGTGCGATAGTAATAGATCTCCAGGGTGCCTTCGTCACTGCTGTGCTCTTCCACACCACCGGTAAAATAGCGGTCCTGGCCATCATAGGCATCGGGCTCGAACTGGGCGTAGATGGAGCTGAGGCTGTCCTGCTCTTCCAGAATAGCTCCGATGGTTTCCTGAAGGTCAATACGGCTGATTCGCCCGGAGCTGTCGGCCTGGATGTTTCGGCTGATCACATTGCGAACCACTTCCGGCGTCCGGTAGGCTGTCGCAAACATGCCGCTGACCAGCTCTCCATACTTGCCGGCCGTTGCACTCAGCCGCTCGACGGCCATACTCTGAACCGTTTCACGGGTTTCGGAGGTGATTCTTTGCTCCATTTGTCCCAGGGACAGCTGCGCCGTCACCACGATACTGATGCCCATAACCAGCAGAAGGGAAATCACAAGGGCGTAGAGCTTGAAGCGAAGTGACAGCTTTCTCATTGGTACAACAACCTGTCTTGGTGAGGAGAAACATTGGCCTATCTTACCCTTTTCATGACCGCCCTCGCCGCTGCAACACTGTTGCCGGCGTACTCGGAAATACTGCTCGGCGGCATGGTCACACAAGGTTATTCACTCTGGTGGATCTGGTTCTGGGCCACCGCCGGCAATACCCTGGGTTCAGTCGTCAATGGGGTTATCGGCCGGCAGGTGGATCGCTTTAAGCACAAGCGCTGGTTTCCGGTGACGGAAAACCAGCTGGAGAAAGCTCGCACCCAGTTCAACCGTTACGGGCAGTGGTCATTGCTTATGGGCTGGTTACCTATCGGCGGCGACGCGCTGACTCTCGTGGGAGGCATCATGCGCGTGCCCTGGCTCAATTTCGTGGTGCTGGTGGGCATTGGCAAGGGAATTCGCTATGCCTTGGTGATATGGCTGGTACTGGAGGCATCCGGTGTCCCCGGGTCTCCGTAGAGGTAGTCCCGCAGCAGTTCCTCACCATTGAACTCGGCGTTGAGCACGGCGATGAAGGTATAGACACCAATCAGCTTACGATTGAGAAAGACAAACTCTTTCGGCGGAACCTTGAAGTAACGGCTGATGGCGGACCGTGCCGCCTGGCGGGCAACCCGGGACGGCAGGTCGCTCTGTTTCCAGCGATATTCGCCCTTGTCGTTTACGGCGTAATCCGGCCAACTGCTCCGGTCCCGTGACAGGGGTTCCAGCACCGACATGCAGACGGCACCGAACTTTTCCAGCACATCTGCTGGCCAGTCCACGCTCATGAAACGGAGCTTCACACCGCCATCTATGACGGCTTCAAGGTCACCCTCGTAGGAGGCCCGGATCATCTGGATAACCGGGTCGAGAAACGCTGCCGAATAGGACTGAACCGCACCGAAATCCAGCAATACGATCTGGTCATGCTGGCTGTCAGCACCGTTCTCGCCGGCAATGCGGATGCGATAGTTGCCAAAGTTGGGGTCGGTCTGGATTTCACCCCAGACGAACAGCTCCCTGAAGAACAACTCCAGCGCCGCCCTGCCAAGTTCACTGCGGCGCTCCAGAGACAGCTCCCTGACTGCCACAGAACTGACCGAATGGCCCTGCTCGTAGGTGGAGGCGATAACGTGAGCCGTGCAGTATTCGTCCAGGACCCGGGGCACCACAAAGCGCGGATCGTCCAGCAGCATCTGCCGGAATTTCTCCGTGGTGCGGGCTTCAAGGCGATAATCGACTTCCCGGTGCATCATGTCCCGCACTTCTTCCAGCCAGTCATCAAATTCCGGGCCAAATGACACCAGGCGTGCCACCTTGAGCAACTGGGCTACCGAGTTCAGATCACTGTCTACCGCCTCGTCAACGCCAGGGTACTGAACCTTGAGCACCAGCTCGAGCCCGTCACTGCGCCGCCGGGCACGGTGAACCTGGCCCAGGGAGGCAGCGCCGATCGGGTCCGGGTCTACTTCCAGTTCCGCCAGCCGGTCAGCACCCAGCTCGTCTTTCAGTACGCGCTCAATGGCGGACCACTCCAGCCAGGTGGTCTGGTCTTCCAGGGTATGCAGCGCTTCGGTCACTTCCTCTGGCAGGAAGTGCTCGCCGTACAGAGCCATTACCTGTCCGATCTTGACCACACTGCCTTTCAGCTTACCGAGCTCGTCCACCAGAAATTCGGCCTGGCTGGACAGCATCTTGCGATGCCTGGCATCCCGTTTGTCCTTGCTGCCAAACCAGTTGGTGGCCATATGGGACGCCATGCGTGTACCGGCAAACAGCCCGGCCCTTGTGAGGGTAAGCCGGCGTTCAAAACTTCCGGTCTTGATACGTGCAACGGAGTTGTTCCTGGATCTGGATGCCATCAAAAACCTGCCCGGTTCAGTAAGTGTTGGCGCTATAGGCCATCACAACCATTATACGGATACCTCTGCGCTCCAACCTAACCGATGCGCCATCAAAACCATGGCCCTGAGGCCAATGCAAATGCCCTGTCTCCTGTTTACTCATGGAGTCTGGAAACGGTTTACGTTTTTACACAGATCCTGCGTGCAAAGGCGTTTAGTATTGAGCGCAGGCCCTGGAGCCCTCGCTCATAACCAAAAACAACAAGACCATCATAATGCCACAAACGACCAGCAGAACATCAGACACCCAGCTGTCGCAGTTCCGGGTAAAGGGCGAAATCCCGGTTCCCATGCTGATCGGCTGGCTGACACTGGCTGCCATCCCTATCCTTCTGTTGTTTGCCTGGCGCTCGCTGGATCGCGGTTTGGCAGGCTCTGCCACCATTCTGATCGTTTTTGCGGCCCTGCTCAGCATCAACGGTATTGTCTATCTCGCCAGCCATAACAGTACCCTTCAACGTCGTGGCTTCATTACTGTTATCACGGTGCTGTTTACCTACCTGGCTGTCAACGCGATAGAGGACGGCTCCGCCATTATATGGCTGTTTGCCTATCCGCCGATCATCTTTTACATCAGTGAGGCAAGAGTCGGCGTGATTGCCTGCGCGGGAGGCCTGGCAGCAGTAGCGCTTCTGTTCAGCCCGCTGGGAGACATGGCGTTCAATTCTCCCTACAGCACCAGCTTTCGCCTGACCATGCTGGCTGTTCTGGGCTTCGAAATGTCCACCTGCTATGTGCTGGATCAGAGCCGACGGCGGAGCAAACTGGGGCTACTCAAACTGGCAGCAGAATTCGAGTATGCGGCAAAACACGATGCACTGACCGGGCTGGCGAACAGGCGCGAGGCCCATGAGCAACTGGAGGCCGAGTACCAGCGCTATCTTCGCAACCGGCGCCCGTTTTCAGTCCTGCTGATGGACATCGATCTGTTCAAGTCCGTAAACGACAAATATGGTCATCATGTGGGCGATCAAACCATCATCATGGTCGCCCGTACGCTGCAGGATCAATGCAGGAAGGTGGATACGCTATCACGCTGGGGTGGCGAGGAATACCTCGTGCTCTTGACGGAAACGGATACCGCTGAAGCCGTCCAGACGGCCCATCGAATACGCCAGACGATTGCGTCAACACCGGTGAATGCCGATGGCCAGAGCATCAACACCACGATCAGTATTGGCGTGGCGACCATCCAGGGATCGGAGTCCGTTGACCGCCTGCTGCAACGGGCCGACGAGGCGCTGTATCGCGCCAAGACCCTGGGCCGCGATCAGGTGCGTGATTCCGGGGGGCGCTAAGGAATACGGCGAATTCTGCCGTGGCCCAGACTGGCGGCAAGTTCGCCAGACAGAATGGTTGTGATATCGCTGATGTCCACGCCCGGAGCAAAGTCACGGATCTGACACATAGACATGCCAGCGTAACCACAAGGATTGATACGACGAAATGGCTCCATATCCATGGACACATTCAGTGCCAGACCATGGAAGGAGCATCCCCGCTTCACTCGCAAGCCAAGAGAGGCAATCTTGGCCCCATCAACGTAAACACCTGGAGCATCAGGCCGCGGTGAGGCGGAAATCCCGAACGTGGCGAGGGTCTGGACAATCGATCGCTCGATCACATCCACCAGCGCCCGCACGCCGAGCTTGTGCCTGGTCAGGTCAATCATCAGGTAAACCACCAGTTGCCCGGGCCCGTGATAAGTCACCTGCCCGCCCCGGTCTACCTGAACGACCGGTATGTCGCCCGGTGCCAGAATATGCTCGGCCTTTCCTGCCTGGCCCTGGGTGTACACCGGTGGGTGCTCCAACAGCCAGATTTCATCCGGCGTTGAAGCATCCCTGTCAGCGGTAAAGGCTTTCATCGCCTCCCAGGTTTCCAGATAAGGCTGTTCTCCCAGTGTACGAACAATCAATTCGTCCATCTGGTCACAGCACCATATGGACCCGGCCACTGGCCTTGAGCTCTTCGAACAAGGCTTTGAGCTGCGGCTCACCCGTAGCGACGATGGTCAGGTTGACCGAGGAGAAGCGCCCCCCGCTGCTGTCTCTGACAAACACATCCTTTTCGGAAAGTCCTGGTGCGTGCTGCTCGACGACTTCCACCACAAACTCCACAAAGTCCGGAGCGGAATCCCCGATGACCTTGATCACATAGTCACAGGGGAACTCGATTTTGGGTGCCTTCGGCTCATTCATCGCGGATCTCTCCCAGGCGCACCGGCCATTAGTCGAACAATTGCATAAAGAATAACTTGATGGCGTCCCATATGCGCTTGAAGAATCCACCTTCGGGCACATCACTGAGGGCAAGCACCGGCTGGTCAACCAACACTTCGTCGTCCAGCTTCACCGTCACCCGTCCCAGCTCGTCCCCTTTAGACACAGGCGCCTTGATCACGGAATCCATTTCTACCGTGGACTCCAGGGAATCACGGGAGCCCCGGGGAATGGTCACGTGAACGTCCTTCATGAGACCCACCGACAGGCTGTCACTCTCGCCACCCCAGACCTTTGCTTCTAGCAGCTCCTGGCCATTACGGAACAGGCGCTCTGTCTGGTAATAACGGAAGCCATAATTGAGCATTTTCTGGACTTCCTGAGCGCGGGCGGCTGTGCTGTCGGTGCCCATAACCACCGCAATCATGCGGGTATCGTTTCGCTTGGCTGACGCCACCAGACAGTATCCCGCCTCTTCTGTATGGCCTGTTTTCAGACCGTCGACACTGTCATCACGCCACAACAGGCTGTTGCGGTTAGGCTGGCGTATATTATTGAAGGTAAAGTGCTTTTGCGCGTACAGCGGATAATTTTCCGGGTAATCATTAATGATCGCCTTGGCCAGCAGGGCGAGATCGTAGGCGGTCGAGAAATGATCCTGGGACGGTAACCCGGTGGCGTTAGCAAAACTGGACTCATTCATCCCCAGAATCTGCGCCTGCTGGTTCATGATATCAACGAAGGCATCCTCGCTACCGGCAACGAACTCCGCCAGGGCAACGGAGGCGTCGTTACCCGACTGGATAATGACGCCCTTCAGCAGATCCTCCACAGACACCTGGGTTCCCTCCTGCACAAAGGTGCGCGAACCTTCGGTGCGCCAGGCGTTGACGCTGATGGGTACCATGTCGGACATGGCGATACGCCCCTCATCCAGCTCCCGCTCAAGGATATAGGCAGTCATCATCTTGGTCAGGCTCGCAGGAGGCAGACGCTCATGGCTGTTTTCCTCCATGATGATCCGCCCGGACAGCGGGTCCATCAGAATGTAGGAGCTAGCACCGATCTGAGGCGGCGACGGGATCAGCACAGACTGTGCCGCAGCAGGCATTGCTGTCAGCAGGGCCAACATGAGAACAGCGGTACAGGCGCGGAATACGTTGTTTATTACCATGGGTCCATTCAATATCTAGTGGGTGACTGGTTCAGTGTGTATCGGTCAGCAATATTGACTGACCGAATCCTTGGTTTTCAAGCAGACTCTGGGTTCTAAGCGCCTCATCTTCATCCCTGAACGGCCCTACCTGAACCCGGTGGAAGCGGCCTGAGGCCGTTTCTATTTCCCTGACCCGCATGGGGTTTGCAACAGCCCGCCGGGCGCGATCCATAAGAGCCTCGGCAGGATTACGCTGGCTGAACGAACCGAGCTGCACGAACAAAGCCTCGTTGCCGGTTCCCGGGTCAGCCAGGCGCTCGGCATCAACCGGCGCCCCTGCATCAGGGAAGGGCCTGCCAGCGAGTGTCATCGAGCCATCCGGTTTCACCGTGATAGCTGCCACCTCTACCCTGGCGGTGCCCCTGCCCTGGTAGCCCAGTTTCTTGGCGGCAGCGTAGGAAAGATCGATCAGGCGATCACCATGGAAAGGGCCGCGATCATTCACCCTCACGATCACTGAACGGCCGTTATCAAGGTTGGTTACGCGGGCGTATCCCGGAATCCTGAGGCTCTTGTGGGCAGCGGACATCTCATACATGTCAAAAACCTCTCCGTTGGAGGTTTTATGGCCATGGAATTTCTCGCCATACCAACTGGCCGTGCCCCGCTGGACATAGCCGTCATTGCTCTCCCGGACCCAGTATTCCTTGCCCCAGACCTTGTAGGGGGACTTGTTACCGGCCCGACGGGGTTCTTCATAGCGGGGGCTCGCATCCTGCAAGCCGGATGCGTCAAAACTGCCAGCTGGCGCCCTGTCCTGAGACAAGGTGTACCTGGAGGAATGATCCGGTTCCGGTGATGAAGCACATCCCGCCAGAACCAGGGCTCCGGCGATAACCAATAAGAAAGTGCGTGTAATCACGAGTTATTATTCACCCCGTTCTGTTTTTCTGGCTGACTGGCCTGTTCGCTCAGTGCATTGGCCAGCTGGAATACAGCCATGGCGTAGAGATGACTGTGATTGTAGCGGGTTATCACATAAAAGTTATGGTATGTCAGCCACAGCTCAGGGCCATCGGCACCAGCAAGGCGGATTGCCCTGGCTTTTGCATCAGCAGCCACATCGGCTTCGGGCGACAACCCGGCCTGCCGATAGTCATTGACTGTGAGGGTCGGCCTCAGTTCCCCTGTCAGCATTGGTGAACCTTCCGGCAGGCTGTTGTGCATAGGCTCCGCCACCGGCGCTCCCTGCTTCCAGTGATGGGCGCGAAAATAATTGGCCACACTGCCGATCGCGTCAACCGGGTTGTTCAGGATATCGGCTACGCCATCGCCGTCGAAATCAATAGCGTAGTGACGGTAGCTGCTGGAGATAAACTGACCATACCCCATTGCCCCGGCATAGGAGCCGGTAAGAGCTTCCGGATCAAAACCCTGCTCGCGGGTCATCAGCAGATACTGCACCAGTTCACTGCGAAAAAAACGACTCCGCGGGGGGTAATCGAATGCCAGGGTGGCCAATGCATCCAGCACCCTGTGGTTGCCCTTGTACGTGCCATACCAGGTTTCCACACCAATGATCGCGGCAATGACCGATGCCGGCACCCCGTATTCATCTTCAGCCCGTTCGAATGCGTCCCGATACTGACTGAGAAATTCCACGCCCTGATCAATTCTTTCCGGACGGATAAAAATCTTGCGGTACTGGTGCCATTCCAGTGTTTTTTCAGCTGGCCGGCTGATGGACTCCAGTATCGAATCCTTGCGTTCGGCGGTTGCCAGTAACGCTTTGACCCGGCTCGCCTCGAAGCCGTAACGCTCCGCCATCTCGCGAATAAAAGCCTGGCCCTCAGGTGTTTTGTCGTACTGCGCCGATGCCAGCGCCGGCATGACCAAAACAACGACCACCACAAGTGCGTTACGCGCCCTGTTAATGACTGCTTTCATGAAACTCCCTGCAAGGATGAGGCTGCCAAGATTACCACGACGACCCGCGAAGCAACCATTACCCGGCGTCCATGCTGGTGCGGGACCATCAGGCACTGATCATACGCCTGTGGGTCTGTATGGACATAAGCACTCCAAAGGCCGCCATAAGCGTAACACTGGAGGTTCCGCCATAGCTGACAAGCGGCAACGGAACCCCAACCACCGGAAGCAGCCCGCTGACCATCCCGACATTGACAAACACGTAGATGAAAAAGGTCATGGTCAGCGCTCCGGCGAGCAGGCGGCTGAAAGAGTCCTGAGCCGTGGCCGCAATATATAGACAGCGCAGGATTATCAGCAGGTAGAGCACCAGCAGCGTCAGCATACCGACGAAACCGAACTCCTCCGCCAGAACCGCAACGATGAAATCCGTATGGCTTTCCGGCAGAAACTCCAGATGGGACTGGGTTCCCTGAAGCCAGCCCTTGCCGTCCATGCCACCGGACCCGATCGCGGTTTTCGACTGAATGATATTCCAGCCGGCACCAAGGGGGTCGCTCTGAGGATCAAGCAGGGTCAACACCCGCTGTTTCTGATAATCCCGCATCACGAAGAACCACATCAATGGCGCGGCCACAGAAACCATGGCAAAAAAGGCCCCGATCAATCGCCAGCTGATCCCCGCAAAGAACACCACAAAGATGCCTGCAGCCCCGACCAGCAGGGAGGTACCAAGGTCCGGCTGCAGGATGATCATCGCCATGGGCATCAGGGCGATCAAAAGCGCTACAGCCACGTGGCGAAGGCGCGGCGGCAGGTAGTGGCGCGACAGATACCAGGCCGCCATCATCGGCACCACCAGTTTCATCAACTCAGAGGGCTGGAAGCGGGGTAACCCCGGTATCGCCAGCCAACGTTGCGCTCCCTTGGCGCCCACCCCCACCAGCAACACCGCAGCCAGGCCGGCAATTCCCGCGGCAAACAGCCAGGGCGCCCAGCGCCTGAAGACAGAAGGGTCAAGCTGGGCAAAGACCAGCATCACCACCAGCGCCACGCCCATGCGAACGCCCTGGGCCTTGACCACTGCCATATTCTGGTCGGCCCCGCTGTAGAGCACCACCAGCCCACCGGCGATAAGCGCCAGCAAAAGCAACATCAGCACCGGATCTATGTGCAAAAAAGACCAGATGCCCCGTGGACCGGAGAGTGGATGGCGCAACGACTCACTGAACATGCTTCCGGCCGCCATCAGTGGGAATCCCCCTCTGATGAACCCACAACCAGCGCCTCTCCTTCTTCGGGAAAGCCCAACAGCCAGGCGTCAAACATTGCCCGCGCCACGGGTGCCGCAGTACCGCTGCCACTGCCGCCATTTTCCACGATCACGGAAACTGCAATCTGCGGGTCATCCACTGGCGCAAAACCCACGAACAGGGCGTGATCCCGCAAACGCTCCCGAATCTCTTCCTCGTCGTACTCTTCGTCTTCAGCCAGACTGAACACCTGGGCAGTGCCGGTTTTGCCAGCCATGCGATAGGGCGCACCCTTCGCCGCACCGCGAGCGGTGCCTTTGCTGCCGTGCATCACTTCCGCCATGGCTTCCACGACATACTCCCAATCGTCAGGGTTCTCAAGCTCGATGGACTGGTGATTGCCGGTGGGCAGCACCTCATCAATCGATCGGTCGCCCTTGATATCTTTCAGCAATCTCGGCTCGGACCAATTTCCACGGTTGGCGAGAACCGAGGTCGCGGTTGCCAGCTGTAATGGTGTTGCCAACATGTACCCCTGCCCGATGCCGAGGTTTACCGAGTCACCCGGATACCAGGGCTCACTGTGAACGGCACGCTTCCAGTCCCTGGATGGCAACAGCCCACTCAAGGCCCCGGCAACATCCAGGGTCGCATCTTCGCCGAACCCGAACTCCGAGAGGTATTGATGCATGGTGTCAACGCCCATGGCCACGGCTGCTTCGTAAAAATAGATGTCGCAGGATTCAGCCACCGCCGCCGTGAGATCAACCCAGCCGTGACCACCCCGCTTCCAGTCTCGCCAGGGACGCCCGCCAGGAGTCAGCCGGAAGTATCCGGGGTCCCATATGGTCTTGTCCCGGGTTACAGCACCGCTGTCGAGAGCCGCAACTGCGAGCATGGGCTTGAGTGTCGAGCCCGGAGGGTATTGGCCACGCAGGGCCCGGTTGAAGAGGGGTTTATCGACACTCTTGCTGAGCTCACGATAGGCCTCAACACCAATGCCGGTTACAAACAGGTTGGCGTCGAAACCGGGAACACTCGCAAGGGCCAGAATTCCCCCGGTGGAGGGCTCAATCGCAATAATGGCGCCACGCCGGCCATCCAGCAGTTCATGTGCCAGCTGCTGGAGCCGTAAATCCATGTGCAGCCGGATGTCCTCGCCGGGTACGGGATTCTCCCGCTCAAGCACGCGCAGAGTCCGGCCCCGCGCGTTGGTCTCCACATGCTGGTAGCCGACACGCCCGTGCAGAAGCTGTTCGTAGAATCGCTCCACACCGGACTTGCCGATATAGTTGGTACCCGCATAGTTAACCGGATCAATACGCTGCAGCTCCTGCCGATTGATCCGGCCCACGTAGCCGAGGGCATGGGCGGTCAGCTCACTGTGGGGGTAGTAACGCACCAGCTCGGCGGACACCTCGACACCGGGCAATTCATGGCGATGGACCGCCAGGCGCGCAATTTCCTGCTCGTTGAGATCATAACGCAGGGGGAGTTCCTGGAACGGACGGCGGGGCTCGAGGAGCCGCCGGTGGAAGCGCTCCATATCCTCGTCGGAAATGCTGAGCATACCCTGAAGTTTGGCGAGGGTCTGTTCCATGTCGCCGACGCGCTCGGGCACCAGCGTGACGCTGAAAACCGGGCGATTTTCGGCCAGCAGCACATCGTTACGGTCGTAGACCAGCCCCCTGGGCGGAGCTACGGATTGCACCTGGACACGGTTTTTGTCGGAGAGCGTGGTGTAGATGTCGTGTTCAACAACCTGCAACTGATACATCCTGGCAATGAGCAGGCTCAGCAATACGAACACCAGTAACAACATCACCACGGTGCGCCGCTGGAAAAGGCGCCGTTCGGCTGCAGTGTCTTTGAATTCGCCCCAGGGCATATCAGTTTCCTAGGCCCGATGGTATGGGTGATTACGGGTGACGGACCAGGCCCGGTAGAGCTGCTCGGCTAGCAGGATGCGCACCAGCGGATGTGGCAAGGTCAGAGATGACAGTGACCATAACTGATCAGCTCTGGCCCGGCAGGCGTCGGCAAGACCATCGGGGCCACCGACAAGGAAACTGACGTCCTTGCCATCCTGCTGCCAGTTTTCAAGCTGGCTGGCGAGTTTTTCAGTGGACCAGTTGCGACCACCCACTTCCAGCGCAACAACGTGGTCGCGGGGGCCGACAGCAGACAGGATCGAATCCGCCTCTTTCTGCATCAACCGCGGGATATCCGGATTTTTGCCACGATGAGCCATCGGTATCTCCACCAGCTCAACGCTCAGTTCCGGCGGCATCCGGCGGGCATACTCGTTAAAGCCCTGGCTGACCCACTCGGGCATTTTCTGCCCTACACAGACCAGACGTAACCGCATGACTATTCGCTACCTGCAGCACCCAGATCCGGAGCATCACGCCAAAGGCGCTCAAGATCATAAAATTCACGGGTTGCCGGCATCATGACGTGAACCACCACATCACCCAGGTCAACCAGAATCCAGTCGCTGGCGTTGGCACCTTCCACATTACTGGCTCTGACCCCCTGATCCCTCGCTTCCGACAACACCGAATCCGCCAGGGATTTCACATGCCGGTTAGAGGTTCCGGAAGCCAGCACCATGTAATCCGTGACACTGGTTCTTCCCCTGACATCAATAATGCTCACGTCCTGCGCCTTGACGTCCTCAAGCGCACCCACGACCAGTTCTTTCAGTTGCTCAGCCTGCATAATCACCCTGTTGGCGGGCAGCGGCGAAGGCGGCCACCCGAAAAGTCATATTCAGACGGGATTGTAGCACTAAAAGTTCCCGTCAGGTCACGCGCCGTAGAGTCCCTGGCGACGAATTTCCCACCATACGCTGTCAGGCAGGAGATACCGGGGCGAGCGCCCCGAGAGAATCCGGTCGCGAATGCCCGTTGCCGAGATATCCAGCAAGGGCGGATCCAGTTCCAGGATATGGCCACAGGGGGCTCCATAGAGCGCCTCCACCCCACTGACCGAGCGCTCCTCAAGCAGGCGTGCCGGAGCGCTGCCCGGCTCCAGGCCGGGCCCCGGTCGTTGCACCACCACAATGTGCGCCAGCTCAGGAATGCGCTGCCATTCCTGCCAGCGGTCAAAACCGGCAAAGGAGTCAGTGCCCAGAACCATCGTCAGCGGCTGGTCCGGACCCAGTTCCGCACGGACCTGGCGCAGGGTTTCTGCCGTATAGGAGGCGCCACCGCGCCCCAGCTCCCGTTGATCCAGCGTCAGCCCGGGCTCATCGGCAATGGCCAGTTCCAGTAGCGCCACCCGTTGCTCGCTGGTTGCGCCGGGAACCTCCCGGTGAGGAGGCACGTGACAAGGCATCAGCGACACCTCGGGCACGCCCAGCCGCTCCCGAAGCTCGACTGCCAGGCGCAGGTGGCCGTGATGGATGGGGTCGAAGGTACCGCCGTAGATGACATGCATGCAGAGTCAGGTCCGGATGTGGCCATCGCCGAACACCACGTATTTCTGTGATGTCAGGCCTTCAAGGCCGACAGGGCCCCGGGCGTGGATCTTGTCCGTCGAGATGCCGATTTCCGCACCCAGGCCGTATTCAAAACCGTCGGCGAACCGGGTAGAGGCATTCACCATGACCGAAGCGGAATCCACTTCCGTCAGGAATCGCCGTGCCCGGGTGAAATTCTCGGTGATGATACTGTCGGTGTGTTGCGAGCTGTAGCAATTGATATGAGTAATGGCGCCATCCAGTCCGTCAACAACCTTAACCGCGAGAATCGGGGCCAGATATTCGGTTGCCCAGTCTTCTTCTGTGGCAGCAGCCACATCCGGCAGGATTTGCACGGTCTGTTCACAGCCCCGGAGCTCGACGCCCTTCTCGCGAAATGCCTCCGCCAGCAACGGCAGGATGTCGCTGGCAATTTCCTGATCCACCAGCAGGGTTTCCATGGTATTGCAGGTACCGTAACGCTGAGTCTTGGAATTGAGAGCGACCGCCAGAGCCTTCTCCGGATCTGCGTGGCTGTCGATATACACATGGCAGATGCCGTCCAGATGTTTGATCACCGGAACACGGGCATCACGGCTGATTCGCTCGATCAGGCCTTTGCCACCGCGGGGAACAATCACGTCGACAAACCGGGGCATGGTGATCAGCTCGCCCACGGCAGCCCGATCGGTAGTTTTGATGACCTGAACGGCATTCGCCGGAAGCCCTGCGTCTGACAACCCCCTGGCGAGGCACTCTGCGATAGCCTGATTGGAATGAATCGCCTCGGAGCCACCCCTCAGAATGGTGGCATTACCGGATTTGAGGCACAGGCTGGCTGCCTCAACGGTCACGTTGGGCCGCGACTCGTAGATAATGCCGATCACCCCCAGCGGTACCCGCATGCGCCCTACCTGTATACCGGACGGACGGTAGGTCATGTCGGTAATCTCACCGATCGGATCCGGCAGCGAGGCCACCTGGCGAAGCCCCTCGATCATGCCATCGATGCGTGCCGGGGTCAGTTCCAGCCGGTCCAGCATGGCGTCATCAAGACCGCTGCTGCGGCCATGCTCCAGATCCCTGGCATTTGCCGCGGCCAGCTCATTCCTCGAGGCATCCAGTGCTTCTGCCGTCGCCAGCAACGCCTGATTGCGAACCGCTGTTGTGGATCGGGCTACTGCGGTGGCGGCTTCCCGCGCCTGCTGCCCCACGTCAGCCATGTAAACTGCAATATCCATCCGATTACCTTTAGATTTTTGAACCGATTGTGCGAATCAGGGCCTAACTTTACCTTTCCCGTTTCAAGTACGCATCCCAAGCGATTATTATACCGCCCTGACACAGGTTATTACGCGGGTCATTGAACAGTACCTGCTGTATGCTTTGAAAACACGGACGCCCGGGAGAGGACGGAAACCATGGCCCAGATGGCCGAAAAATTCCTGCTAAGCCGACTATCGAGAACAGGATTCCTGATCCTGCTCACTATCGCTGTATTCGCTGTGATTCAGCGGGAGCCACTGACCGCTGTTACGGCCATTATCGGCGCCGGCCTGGTCTTCACCAGTAGTGCGTTTCACCCCGGACGATTCCGGCAACCCTGGCCGTCCATTCATCGCTTGCTGTTCGGGGCCCTGCTACTGCTCCTGGTCACCAGCCTGTGGACCGGGCCCTGGAACCTGACCCATTGGATCTATGTGGCGCCATTGATCGGGTTTGCCTTGCTGCCGGTTTTCTGGGGCGCCTGCATTACCGTGCTGGTAGCCATTATGGCGATGTTTGCCACCCATTGGTCCGGTGGAATCCCGGAACGCCATCAGATGATCAGCGCTCTGCTGCTGACCATCATGCTGTCCGGTTTACTGGTATTTCTCCGGGAGTACAAATCCCGGCAACTGGCGCCCCTGCGCCGCACCGACGAACTGACTCAGGCGGCCAGCCGGGAATACCTGTCTGCCGACCTGCACAAGGAGATCCAGCGCAGCGAGCGGGAAGGCACCGACATGTCGGTGATCATGATCGGCCTGGACACTCACCTGAGCGACAACAATCCTGACGCCGACATCCGCTCCATACTGCCACGAATTGGCCGCTACCTGCACTCACAACTGCGGGATTTCGACACCTATTATCGCGTGGCGGATCTGCAGTTCCTGATTATCCTGCCCGGCATAGCGACCACAGATGCAGCCACACTGGCCGAGACCATCCGCAGGGGCCTGAGTACCCTGCTGGCCTCCCATCAGTTGGACCTTACCGTTAGCGCCGGCATTGCGGGGCTGAACATAGGCGATGATGCCGACAGCCTGCAGCAGTCCGCCGCCAATGCCCTCAGGCGGGCTCAACAGCAGGGCGGTAACCGGGCCCAGTCCTACAGCACCTGGTCCCACACTGCACCACCGGCAAGCACCGAAGGTGCCGGAGGGCCGTCGTCATGACCGAGACACGCCTCAGAAGCTTCACTCACCTGGCCGGCTACCTGTTTGCCAGCCTGTTTATTGCCAGCCTGGCCTTCCAGAATCTTCGTTATGGTTTCTACAAACTGTTCTTCCTGGCGTCCGGCATGGCACTTCTGACCATTGCTGGCGCCGGCTATACGTTCATCTGTCGCCGCCACCAGTTGTCAGCACCCGGGCACCTGATCATCCTGACGGCGCTCAACAGCGGCCTGGTCGCTGCAATCTACGTACTGGATCCGCCCGGAATCAGTCACTGGGTTATGCCCCTGGTGCTGCTGAACCTGTTGATCCTGCCCTTACGCCAGGGAATGATTCTCTCGCTACTGCTACTGGCCGCACTCGTGCTGTTCCTGTTGCTCACGCAAACGGTCACCGCCACTGTCACCATCAGCACGGGAGTGTTTGCGGTGATGGCTGTGGCAGCACTGTATATCTGGCACTATGACCACATGGCGCAGTCCGCGGAAGACCTGGCGATCACCGACCCGGTGACCGGTGCCCATAACGCTCGCTTCCTGGATGAAACCCTGCAGAAAGAAATCAGCCGCGCAATCGAGATGTCCCACTCCCTGTCCGTCGTATCACTGACTATCGATTATGCGGATGAGGCCGAGGATCTCCACGGCAAGGCCGGCATGCAACGGCTGCTGCGGGATCTCACACAGCACCTGTTCGGTGTCATTCGTGCCGGCGACACCCTCTACACGCTTGAGGACGGCGAGTTCTTCCTGATCCTGCCGTTCACTCCGGAGGAAGGTGTCAGGGTCATCGCTGAACGCATCCGCAGAACCATTGCAGAACAGACCTGGCCCCTGGCGGGCAAGGTCACTGTCAGCCTCGGGTGTACTACCCGCGCCAGCTCTGACACCCGCACGGCCGACCTGCGAAAACGGGTGCGGCAGGCAATGGAGGAGGCCAGAAAAAGGGGCGCCGATTCGGTCTGGTATAGTCAGGGAGAAGTTCGCCAGCCATGAGTTCGGAGTGGCTGCAGGCATTGACGGCCTGGCTCGGTGCCAACCCTGGATGGCTTTCGGTCGCCCTTTTCGCGACGGCCTTTCTGGAATCCCTGGCTCTGGCCGGCATCCTTATCCCGGGCGTGGCCATCATCTTTGCAGTGGCGGCACTTGCGGGCCAGGTTTCCATACCGATTCTGGAAGTGCTGTTCTGGGCGGGAGCCGGAGCCATTGCCGGTGACAGTGTCAGCTTTGCCCTCGGCAGACTGTTCCAGGGCCGGCTGGAGAAGCTCTGGCCGCTGAATCACTTTCCCGGCTTTGTCGCCAAAGGTGAGGTTTTCTTCCATCGCCACGGTGGCAAGAGTGTGATTATCGGGCGGTTCGTTGGCCCGATTCGCCCGATCATTCCCCTGATTGCCGGCGCCTTTCTGATGCCCTGGCGTCGATTTCTGGCGTTTAACCTGTCCTCGGCCGTTGCCTGGGCGCCCACCTATGTTCTGCCTGGCTACCTGGTCGGCAGCGCCCTGGCCAGTGATTTCAAACCACCTGCCCATTTTTATCCGGTCATCGGGGTCAGTGCCGGAATTTTGTTGGTGATCTACCTGCTGCTTTTCCGCTTCCAGCTCGGGCTTGGCCATAGCAGCCGGCTTTACCACTGGATTGCCGGCCTGATGGCCCGCTACCACAGCACTCATCGCTTCTGGCGTCTATATACAAGCCAGCGGCCGGCCCAGGCCGGCGAGTTTCCACTTCCCTCTCTGTCCCTGGCACTGGGTGCCGGGGCACTGTTCATGATCCTGGGGCAACTGGCAACCGCAACGCAATTGTTCGAGCCTTACAACACCCTGACGCTGGATTGGCTGGAACAACTCAGAAATCCATTACTGGATCCGGTGATGATCCTGATCACGCTGTTGGCAGATCCACCCATACTGTTGGCTGCGGCGGCATTGGCCGCGCTCGCGCTGGGCGTGCGTGGTTTCTACGCGGCAGCTTTGCATATTGCCGGTGCAGCCTTGCTGGCCACCCTGCTGGTGTGGGCACTCAAATACCTGTCGGGGATCCCGCGGCCGGACATTGTGCTTGGCCCGCCTGCCTCCGGCGCCTTTCCCAGCGGGCATACCACCGGCATTACCGTGTTTTCGTCACTGGCCGCCGGTTTCGTTGCCCGGGAAAGCCGGCACCGTTGGCGTTGGCGTTATTACCTGATGTTCAGTATTCCCATCGTTCTGGTTGCGCTGAGCCGTCTCTACCTGGGGGTTCACTGGATTACAGATGTCGTCGGGGGAATTCTTCTGGGGCTGTCCATTTCGGGGCTGACCAGGGCCAGTTACAGTCGTTATGATAATATCCCGCTGACAACGGACAGTTCGTTACTGGCAGCGGGTGTTGCCTGGATGCTCTACATCGTCTGGTACATCACTGATAAATGGGCGGAAGCGATCATTCTCTACGGGCCAGTGACAGGCTAGGCAGCTGTCACTTCTGTTCCAGTGCTTCCAGCAACCCCAGCAGCCGCTCCAGACGTTCCAGCGGATCCTGTAGCTCTACCAGGCGCTGCTTTTCCTGTTTGTCCAGGGGAAGCAGCTCTGTCAGCCGCCAGCCAACATCACGGGCATCGTCATAGTCGACGTCCATGCCCAGCTCACGGATGACCGGATGGCGAAACAGCGCTTTCAGGACCGACGGCAGCTCGGTAAACCGCTCTGGAACAGGCCACTCTTCTTCCGCCAGCAGGCACTCCACATCGCCCACATTCAGGCCATCCGGCTGCTGCCAGGAACGCACCACGGTCACCTTGTCCTGACCTTCAACCGTAATGCCCAGCAGGCCATTATCCATCTGCTGGAAATCAATGATGCGCACGTAAGTGCCAATATCATAAAAAGCCGCTGCGGTACCGGTTTCCAACCCTTCCCTCAACAATACGACCACGAAGCCCCGGTCTTCCTTGAGACAACGGGTCAACATGTCGATATATCGCGGCTCGAACAGTTGGAGGGGAATCCTTCCCCCGGGCAGTACAACAGAGTTCAACGGAAAAAGAGGTACATTCATTGTTGGTATTGCCACCAGTCAAGAGCTCCGGAAGACTGACCACCTTGTCATATCCTCAGTGTATTGAAAGCAGGCGATGGACTTCATCCACCCTTGCACGGGCTTCCGTCAGCAGTTGCAGGCTTCGGGAGGCATTCAGCTCCAGCTCGCCCAGCCTTCGGTAGGCAGGCACTTCGTCGAACGGAGGCAGGTTGCCATTCTGGCTGGAACCAATCATGGCATGCAACTGGGCTACAATCACAATATCCACTAACTGGGGGGCCGATTCGCGGCTTTCATGGGCCCAGTCCTCGGCCTGGCGGGTGGCCTCGAGAAAGTTCGCGGGGAAAGACCAGCTTTCCAGAATCGCAGTGCCTACATCTCCCCGAAGCTCGCCAATGGCGTGTTCGAGATTGGCCTGATCTGCAAAAAGGTTAACGTGATGCTCAGCCTGGACCAGCACCGGCACCACGCCGATATCGTGCAGCAAACCGGCGAGCAGGGCCTCTTCCGGGTTTATCGACGTGGCGCTGTCGGCAAGCACCCAACACAGCGCCGCAACTTCGCGGGAGTGGCGCCAGAGCTTGTCCATCTCTTTCTGCAGCGATGCCTGCCTGGTTTTGAACACTTCCCGCATGGCAAACACGGTTACCAGCTGCCGGGTCGTGCGCATACCCAGCCTGACAACGGCTTCACGGACATTGCGGACATCGCTGAAACCCCGGTACAACGGGCTGTTGCAGGCGCGAACCAGCTTGGCCGCCATCGACGGGTCAGCGGAAATGGCGCTGGCCACCTGGTCTGCGGTGGAATCCTCACGATCCACGGTCCGTCGCACCTTCCAGGCCACATCCGGAACGCTGGGCAGGCTGAGCTGGTTGGAGCGCAGCTCGGCATAAAATTCCATCAGCAGGTGATGCTCCTCGTTGCCGTCGTCTCCGAAGCCGTCACCCGAGTCCATCTCCACCTGCGGCACCGGTGCCGAGCGCAGCAGCTGGTTCAGGATATCCTGTGGAATCACCAGAAACTCACTGGCTTTGGTCGCCGTTACGTCATACATTCGCGGCTGTAACCTGGCGATAGGGTTGACGGCTTTGTCGCTCTCCGCATCGATGGTGGATTTGCGGCCGTCAATGGACTCCAGCTCCACGCTGCCTGCTACCAGAAAGAAATCCAGCCCATCACGCACTCCCCGCTCCACCACTCGCTGCCCCGGGCCATGGGTTCTCCGCTCTGCCCGGCTTGCCAGTAACACCAACTGGTCGTCGGTCAACCGGTTCAACGGCTGAAACTGTTTGAGACGACGCAGCGGCAGGCTTTCCCGCCCAGCCATAGGACTACTCCTTGATCAATAGTTCATTAACTCTGTTACACATTGTAAGCACGGATTGTCAAAACAACCATGCGATCAAGGGGTAATCTGGTATCCTTTCGCCTTCGACTTTTGACCAAGATGCTAAAAGAGAGACCAGAAAACCATGCCCCAGTATCGTTCGCGGACATCAACCGCCGGCCGCAATATGGCAGGCGCACGTGCTCTTTGGCGCGCCACCGGCATGAAAAATGAAGACTTCGGCAAACCCATTATTGCCGTTGCCAACTCCTTTACCCAGTTCGTTCCCGGCCATGTGCACCTCAAGGACCTGGGCCAGCTGGTGTGCCGCGAAATCGAGCAGGCCGGCGGCGTTGCCAAGGAGTTCAACACCATCGCCGTGGACGATGGTATTGCCATGGGCCACGACGGCATGCTGTATTCCCTGCCTTCCCGGGAAATCATTGCCGATTCCGTGGAGTACATGGTGAATGCTCACTGCGCCGACGCACTGGTGTGCATTTCCAACTGCGACAAGATCACCCCGGGCATGCTGATGGCGGCAATGCGACTGAACATTCCCACCATTTTCGTCTCCGGCGGCCCCATGGAGGCAGGCAAGACCAAGCTGTCCGAACACAAGCTGGATCTGGTGGATGCCATGGTCATTGCCGCCGACCCGAACGCGGACGACGAAACCGTCGCCGAGTACGAGCGCAGTGCCTGCCCCACCTGTGGGTCCTGTTCCGGCATGTTTACTGCGAACTCCATGAACTGCCTGACCGAAGCCATCGGTCTTGCACTGCCGGGCAACGGCTCACTGCTTGCCACCCATTCCGACCGCGAGCAGTTGTTTCTGAAAGCCGGTCGACAGATTGTAGAGAATGCCCGGCGCTATTACGAAGACGACGATGCCAGCGTGCTGCCGTTAAGCATCGCCTCCATAGAGGCGTTCGAGAATGCCATGGTCATGGACGTCGCCATGGGTGGCTCGACCAACACCATTCTGCATCTGCTGGCAGCAGCGCAGGAAGGCGGCGTTCCCTTCACCCTTAACGAGATCGATCAGCTTTCCCGCAGGGTTCCGCAGCTTTGTAAGGTTGCACCCAACTCCCCGAAATACCACATGGAAGACGTACACCGGGCCGGTGGCATCATGGGCATCCTCGGCGAACTGGAACGGGGTGGACTGATCAACACGGACCTGCCCACAGTGCACAGTAAAACCATGCGCGAAGCCCTGAAAACCTGGGACATCATGCAGGAACCGACGCCGGAAGTGGTGGAGTTCTACAAGGCCGGCCCTGCCGGTATTCCTACCCAGACAGCCTTTAGCCAGAGCACTCGCTGGCCTTCGCTGGACGGCGACCGCGAAACCGGCTGCATCCGTTCCGTCGAACACGCCTATTCGTCAGAGGGCGGCCTGGCGGTACTCTTTGGCAACATCGCCCAGGACGGCTGCGTGGTCAAAACCGCAGGTGTGGACGAAAGCATCTATATATTCGAAGGCAAGGCCAGGGTGTTTGAAAGCCAGGATACGGCAGTAACAGGTATCCTCAACGATGAAGTCAAACCCGGTGAGGTGGTCATCATTCGCTATGAGGGCCCGAAGGGCGGTCCCGGCATGCAGGAAATGCTCTACCCCACCAGCTACCTGAAATCCAAGGGGCTGGGCAAGGAGTGCGCACTGCTGACCGACGGTCGTTTTTCCGGCGGCACCTCCGGCCTGTCCATCGGCCATGCCTCTCCGGAAGCTGCCGCAGGCGGCGCCATTGGCCTGATCGAAAATGGCGACCTGATCCGCATCGACATCCCCAACCGTTCCATCAACGTGGAGATAGACCAGAACGAGCTGGATCGCCGCCGCGAAGAGAGAAATCAGAAGGGCTGGAAACCGGAACTGGCAAGGCCTCGCAAGGTTTCAGCGGCGCTGAAAGCTTATGCCCTGCTGGCAACCAGTGCCGACAAGGGCGCGGTCAGAGACCTGGAAAAACTGGACTGAACGCAACGGGCCCGGGGTACAGAGTACCACCGGGCCCGTTGCTTTACGGTCGTCCGACTCAGTTCAGAGTACTATTCACAGGACTAGAAGAACCAGCCACCGTCATCGTCTTCCTCGATTTCCTCTTCGGACTGAGCATCTGCAGCTTCTTCAGGCTCGGACGCGGCGCCGGAGGACGCAGTTGCATTCTGCGATGAGCCGTTAGAACTGGAGGACGCAACCTGCACGGACACCATCCCCAGGGCTTCCTTGGTGGCGTTATCCAGCTCACCCGAAGCATTCAGCCCCTGATCCCGCTGGAACGCTGTGAGCGCAGAGCGTGTTGCCTGGTCCATTTGCGGGCTGACATTAGTGATCTCATGGCCAGCACCGTAGAGCGCATTCTTGAGCGCCACAGTCTCGTTTGCCAGTGCATGCGGGGCTGCTGCGAGCGTGACCGCTCCGAGCATTACTGCCGCCGCCAGCCGGCTTCGTGTTGCCGATCTCCTGATCATGATCTACTCCGGTTACCTGTTGTTTTTTATTGTGTTGCCAGTCCCTACAGGGTGGACACTAAGACCAAAGCCTAACATAGTTAGTCCTGCCGGGGTTTTTCAGATTGTTGCGTTTCTGTAGCTGTATCGGCCATGTCGTGCACAGCTGTTCCCGGCATCTCCCCGAACTCGCGAATAAAGATTCCCCAGAAGGCCATGAACAGGGCCGCCACTAACGGCCCCATCACAAAGCCGTTGACTCCGAACATCACAATGCCGCCCAACGTTGACAGCAGAACAATATAATCCGGCAGTTTTGTATCCCGACCGACAAGAATCGGGCGCAGAATGTTGTCGGAAAGCCCGATGACAACCGTGCCGTAGGCGGTCAGGATAACGGCCGAAACAATCTCGCCGGTCGCTGCCAGGTAGACGGCCGCCGGCACCCAAACCAGCGCCGCGCCTACGGCCGGAATAAGCGAGACAATCGCCATCACCACGCCCCACAGCAGCGCACCCTGGATATTGAGCAGCCAGAAAATCAGACCGCCGAGCGCGCCCTGGATGATGGCAATCAGCAGGTTGCCCTTGACCGTCGCCCGGGTGACCTCCGCAAACTTGGCAAGCAGCAGGCGCTCCCGCTCATCGCCCAGTGGCAGTGCCTGGATCAGCAGGTCCACCAGCTTGCTGCCGTCCCTGATCAGGAAGAAAGCCAGATACACCATTAACGACAGCCCCAGAAAGAACTGAAAGGTGTTCTGGCCGACCCCGAGGGCCTGTTTTGCCAGAAACTGGCTACCTCCGACAAACGCATTGGACGCCCGGTCCCTCACCTCGGCGAAATCCACTCCGAACTGGGCAAGGAAAGCCTCAATCGCAGGAAACGACTGGTTCACCCGGTCTATGTATTCGCCGGGGCGGAGCTCCCCGTCCTGTATTTTCTGATAGACAGAAAGCCCCTCGGCGACGAGGGATGTCACCAGTCCCAGCACCGGAATAACCACGATAATCATGCAGAGTATAAGTGTCAGCAAGGCAATCACATTGGGACGATCACCCAGCCGCTTTGCCAGACGCTCTCGTATCGGGTGAAAGATCAGCGCAATGGCGATGGCCCAGAAGATCGGGCCAAAAAACGGCTTCATCAGCAAAGCAAAGGCTAGGGAGACGCCCACGAGCATGGCCAGAAAAGTCCGTGTCTCCAGTTTTCCGTACATCATAGAGTGAGATCCTGAATCTGTTTGCCAACCGGGACACCAGACTACCACGGCGCCGTGGCCAGTCTAGCGGCTTTCAGGTTATAGTGAACGGTTGTTGGTCATTCGTGAAACGGGTCAGACATTGGGTAACGAAGAGTTTGATGTCGAAACAGCGTTGAGCGCAGCCACTGCCCTTCACCGGGTACTGGCCGCCAGAACCCATCGTCGCAAGGTGATGGGACAGGAGGTGCTTGTGCCCGGGCAACTGGGAGAAGCCCTGCATCTTCCCCGCATCATTCGGCAGCTTCAGGGCAAGCAGCTACGCCAGCGGGAACGTGGGCTCGACGAATTCCACGAACTGTGGCCGACCCTGTCGCCCGCCACCCGTGAGAAGGTACGGGACCGCATAGGCTGGTACGATCCGAAGTCACTCAGCTGGGAGGACAAGCGCTCCAACCGCCGCCCCATTGCTGACTCCGACCAATAACCGCTGGCAGCAGACCTGCTCAGCGAGGCGTCCTGATTCAAACAGCCAACGCACTGTTACGTAAACCAAACACACAAAATTTCCATCTGCTTTATCCTGATTCGTGAAGGCTGAGACAACCCAGCCACGCAACCACTCAGTCAGGACAGTCGATGGCATGCGTATTCTGAGAACCGATGAAGCCCGCTTCGCAGGGCTTCCGGATTACCCTTTTTCTCCTCACTACCTGGACGTCGAGCCAGGCCTGAGAATGCACTATGTAGACGAGGGTCCGAACGATTCCGCACCGGTACTGATGCTGCACGGTGAACCGTCGTGGTCGTACCTTTACCGGCACATGATCCCATTGGTAGCCGACGCCGGACATCGAGTGCTGGCACCCGACCTGGTGGGTTTCGGAAAATCCGACAAGCCCTCCCACGTGGGCGACTACAGTTACGAGCGTCACCTACACTGGCTCTCACAATGGCTGAAAGCACTGGACCTGAAGAATATTACCCTGGTGTGCCAGAACTGGGGCTCCCTGCTGGGCCTGCGCCTGGCTGCGGAGCACCCACAGCTTTTCCGCCGGATCATTGTTGGTAACGGCATGCTGCCAACAGGCGATACGCCGGTGCCCGCTGTATTCTCACTCTGGAAAGCCTTTGCCACCCACAGCCCGTGGTTTCCCGTGGGCCGAATCGTCCAGCTGGGCACAGAAAGAACCATGAGCAAGGCCGAAATCGCGGCCTACGAGGCACCCTTCCCCAGTGCCGAGTACAAGGCAGGCGCACGGGCTTTCCCGAAACTTGTTCCAGTGACCGCCGAGGACCCATCAAGTGCGGCCAATAAGGCCGCCTGGCGGGTGCTGGAAAAATGGAAGAAGCCGTTCATAACCTGTTTCAGCAGCGGCGACCCGATCACTCGGGGCGGCGACCGGTATATGCAGCGGCGCATACCCGGTGCCCATGGACAGCCCCACATTACGCTGCGGGGTGGCCATTTCCTCCAGGAAGACTCTCCCGAAGACTTTGCCCGCATCATAATCGATGCCCTGAAATCCGAGCTGGCAGCCTGAAACACGCAATCACCCTGTGTGATATCCGTTTATCCCGGAATCAGCTCTGGTGTTTGGGCTGGTAACTGCCGGCATCAACTCTGGTCCGATCAGGATCCGCCTCTTCCAGTGGCTGGCACTCCCTCAGGCTCGCAAAGCAGCGGAGGGTCAGCCGCTGATACTCTTCAGTCCCCTTCGCTTTCCAGGCGACCTCATCATCGCTCAACATCCTCACTACCTTCGCCGGCGTCCCTACAATCAATGATGCCGGATCACACTGAAAACCGGCCTTGACGAGAGCCCCTGCGCCAACAATAGAGCGGGGTGCTATAACAGCCTCGTCCATGATTACTGCGTTCATTCCAACCATTGCGCCCTCGCCAACGGTACAGCCATGAAGAATGGCCCCATGGCCCACGTGCCCGTCTTTCTCGACCACCACATCCTTGCCCGGGAAGGCGTGTGCAACGCAGGTATCCTGGATGTTTGATCCCTCCTTCAACACGATGCGCCCGAAGTCTCCACGCAAAGAGGCGGCCGGGCCGACGTAGCACCCTGAACCGATCCACACATCCCCGATAAGAATCGCGGTCGGGTGAACGTATGCAGACGGATGTACAACAGGCTGAACGCCCTCAATGCTGTAACTAGGCATGCTTTTCTCCTTCACTGACAGGCCCGGAATGTAAAGACACATTCTGATTCATTTTCGGCATCACTTTACCGCTTCTGGGGGATATTTTTACAGAGAAAAGCAACATAAATCCCGATCTACGTGGAAAAAACGCACGTGAAACCTGGACAAAAATCAAGAAAACCCCTAACTATCAGACACTAAAGAGATTTCAAACCAGAAAGGGCAACGTGATACAAAAGGCGAACCACCCAAACCTTGACGAGTATCAATTTACAGATATACTGATTCAAAATCAGCCCACTCACCACGGAAACATCGCCCCAGGGCAAATCTGATTCCGGGTAGCTGAGACAGTCTCCCGATAAAAACAAAGCCACGTCGGAAAGCCATCCATCATTCCATTTACAGGATAACGCCATGACTCAGCCGAGCATTCTTCTCGAAATCGATCAGGGTGTGGCTCTGCTTACCCTGAACCGCCCCGACAGCCTGAACAGTTTCAATGTCGAAATGCACGAGCGCATGCGGGACGCTATCAGCACCGTGCGCAAGGATGAGTCTGTTCGTGTACTGGTCATTACCGGTTCTGGCCGGGGCTTTTGTGCCGGCCAGGATCTCTCTGACCGCAGCGTATCCCCGGACCAGGAAGCGCCTGATCTGGGCGCCTCCCTGGAGAACTACTACAACCCGATGTTGCGTAGCCTGCGTGATTTACCGATGCCGGTCCTCTGCGCAGTCAATGGCGTCGCTGCCGGCGCCGGCGCCAACATTGCGCTTGCCTGCGACATCACACTGGCGGCCCGCTCTGCCAGCTTTGTTCAGGCGTTCTGCAAGCTGGGTCTGGTTCCCGACTCGGGCGGCACCTGGATTCTTCCCCGCGTGGCCGGCATGGCGCGGGCCAAAGGTATGGCCTTGCTGGGAGAGAAGATCCGTGCAGAACAGGCCGAGAACTGGGGCATGATCTGGCGCTGCGTGGACAACGAGCAGCTCATGGAAGAAACCATGAAACTGGCCCGGCATTTCGCCACCCAGCCCACCAAAGGCCTGGCCCTGATCAAACGCGCGCTCCATGCCAGCGCCAGTAACACCTTTGAAGAGCAGATCAATCTGGAGCGAGACCTCCAGCGAATGGCCGGGCAGACCGATGACTACCGCGAAGGCGTCGCCGCCTTCATGGAGAAACGCACGCCAGCCTTCAAGGGGAAGTAATTCATGCCGGCACTTGATACCCACACCATCATCGCCGTCATAGGCGCAGGCGCCATGGGCTCCGGCATTGCCCAGGTTGCGGCCCAGGCCGGCCATCGGGTTTACCTGCATGACCAGAGGGAAGGCGCCGCACAGAATGGACGCGAGGGCATCGCCAGGCAGCTTCAGCGCCGCGTCGACAAAGGCAAGATGCAGCAGCAGGACCTGGATGCCACCATTGGCCGGATCCAGCCGGTTGCCAGACTTGATGACGTGGCCGACGCCGGACTGGTGATCGAGGCGATCATAGAAGACCTCGACATCAAACGTCAGCTATTGGCAATCCTGGAAGAGCTCTGTGCCGGGGATACGATCCTTGCCACCAACACCTCTTCCATCTCTGTCACCGCCCTCGGAGCAGAAATGCATAAGCCCGAGCGCCTGGTGGGCATGCACTTTTTCAACCCCGCGCCCCTGATGGCACTGGTAGAGGTCGTGATGGGACTGGCTACGAGCAAATCCGTGGCCGGGACAGTTCACGCCACGGCAACCGCGTGGGGCAAGAAGCCGGTCTACGCCACCTCGACACCGGGCTTTATCGTTAACCGGGTCGCCCGCCCATTTTACGCGGAAAGCCTGCGCCTGCTGCAGGAACAAGCCACCGATTCGGCAACGCTGGACGCCATCATTCGCGAGGCCGGCCAGTTCCGCATGGGCGCATTCGAGCTGACCGACCTGATTGGCCACGACGTCAACTACGCCGTGACCAACTCCGTGTTCAATTCCTACTATCAGGACCCGCGCTTCCAGCCGTCGCTGATTCAGAAAGAACTGGTCGAAGCCGGGCGCCTCGGACGCAAAAACGGCCAGGGTTTCTATGCCTATGGCGAAGGCGCAGAAAAGCCCGCGCCACAGACGGAGCCGGAGCCGGAGCGCCAGTCTGACGAAACCGTGCTCATCGTTGAGGGTAATCCCGGCGTGGCAGCGCCGCTCGTCCAGCGTCTGAGAGCTGCGGGCCTGACAATCATTGAGCGCGACGGTCCCGGCCAGCTTCGCTTCGGCGATGCCGTGCTGGCGCTGACTGATGGGCGCATGGCCACCGAGCGGGCAGCCACCGACGGCGTTTCCAACCTGGTGCTGTTTGATCTGGCGTTCGACTACAGCAAGGCATCCCGGCTTGCATTAGCACCGGCAGACCAGGCCTCCGACACAGCGGTTTCCTGCGCCTGTGCTTTACTGCAAAGAGCAGGCGTTGCCGTGAGCCTGGTGGCTGACCGTCCCGGACTGGTGATTATGCGCACGGTTGCCACCCTCGCAAACGAAGCCGCCGATGCGGCCCTCCATGGTGTAGCCACGGTTGCGGACATTGATCTGGCCATGAAAGCCGGACTGAACTATCCCGATGGCCCGCTGAGCTGGAGCGACCGACTGGGAGCGGGCCATGTGTTCAACGTGCTCACCAACATCCAGAACAGCTACGCAGAGGACCGCTATCGCCCTGCCCTGCTGCTCCGGAAGAACGCATTTGCACAGAAGGGGTTTTATTCATGAGCGAGATGGATCCACAGACACTCGCCGAGGAATGCGCCAAGGCCATGTTCGCACGGGACCGTGCCAGCCAGAACCTGGGCATGAACATTGAATCTGTCGCCCCTGGCAAAGCGGTACTCACCATGACCGTCACCAGCGACATGATCCAGGGCCACGGCTCCTGCCATGGCGGCTACCTGTTCACCCTGGCCGATTCCGCGTTTGCCTTTGCCTGTAACAGCTACGACCGGGCCACCGTCGCCTCCGGTTGCAGCATTGACTATATGTACGGCGCCAAAGAGGGCGACCGGCTGACCGCCACCGCCGAAGAACAGGCCCGTGGCGGGCGCACCGGTATTTACGACATCACTTTAACCAATCAGGACGGCCGCAAGGTCGCCCTGTTCCGGGGCCGTTCCTACGAGGTTCGCGGCACCGTACGCAACTCGGAGGAAACTGCATGAGCACCGATAATTCCCTGAAAGACGCCTACATCGTCGATGCCATCCGCACCCCCATCGGCCGTTACGGCGGTGTGCTCTCCGCCGTGCGTGCAGATGACCTGGGCGCCATCCCCATCAAGGCGCTGACCGAACGCCATCCGGATCTGGACTGGTCAAAAATCGACGACGTTCTCTATGGCTGTGCCAACCAGGCCGGCGAAGACAATCGTGACGTTGCCCGCATGTCCCTGCTACTGGCAGGTCTGCCGGTGGACGTGCCGGGCAGCACCATCAACCGTCTGTGCGGCTCCGGTATGGATGCCATCGGCAGCGCTGCCCGGGCCATCCGCACCGGTGAAACCCGGTTGATGATTGCCGGCGGCGTGGAGTCCATGTCACGGGCTCCGTTCGTGATGGGCAAGGCCGAGTCCGCTTTCAGTCGCAAGGCGGAGATTTTCGACACCACGATCGGCTGGCGCTTTGTAAACCCGGTACTGAAAAAGCAGTACGGAATCGACTCCATGCCGGAAACGGCGGAGAACGTCGCCGCCGATTTCGGCGTTTCCCGGGAAGATCAGGATGCCTTCGCCCTGCGCAGCCAACAGCGTACGGCGGCAGCCCAGAAAGAAGGCCGACTGGCCGCTGAAATCACGCCGGTAACCATTCCCCGCCGCAAGCAGGATCCGCTGGTGGTGGATACCGATGAGCATCCCCGTGAAACCAGCCTTGAAAAGCTGGCCTCGCTACCGACGCCCTTCCGTGAAAACGGCACCGTGACCGCGGGCAACGCATCCGGCGTCAACGATGGCGCTTGCGCCGTTCTTCTGGCCGGGGCCGATGCGCTCAAGCAATACAACCTCAAACCCCGCGCCCGGATCGTCGCCATGGCAACCGTCGGCGTTGAGCCACGGATCATGGGCTTCGGCCCCGCCCCGGCCACCCGCAAGGTGCTGGCAACCGCGGGCCTGGAACTGGCCGATATGGACGTGATTGAGCTGAACGAAGCCTTCGCCGCCCAGGCCCTCGCCGTGACACGCGACCTCGGACTTGCCGATGACGCCGAGCACGTAAACCCGAACGGTGGCGCCATTGCCCTGGGCCACCCCCTCGGAATGAGCGGTGCCCGGCTCGTGACCACGGCCCTGAATGAACTTGAGCGCCGCCACGCGGTGGGACAGAAAGCCCGTTACGCACTTTGCACCATGTGCATTGGCGTTGGCCAGGGGATCGCCCTGATTATTGAGCGGATAGATGCGGTGGCCTGAGGCCGCCGGACCAGGACAGAACAAAGACCATTATTCGACAAGAACAACGCAGGACAGAATCATGAGCTTACCACTGCAAAAACTTGGCAAACTTGACCGCATGGAGACAGCCAGCATTGACGAGCTGCGCCACGAACAACTGCAGCGCCTGCGCTGGAGCGTCGTCCATGCCTACACCAACGTGCCATTCTACCGGAAGGCCTTTGACGATCTCGGCCTCAAGCCGATGGACATCCATTCCCTGGATGATCTCGCCAAGGTGCCGTTTACGACCAAGGCGAATCTGCGCGACAACTACCCGTTCGGCATGTTTGCCACCCCCATGTCCGACGTGGTGCGGGTGCACGCATCAAGCGGTACCACCGGCAAGCCGACCGTCGTCGGCTATACCCAGAGTGACATCAACACCTGGGCCGACATCGTGGCACGGTCTATCCGGGCAGGCGGGGGCTCCCGCGGCGACAAAGTCCATGTTGCCTATGGCTATGGCCTGTTTACCGGCGGCCTTGGCGCCCACTACGGTGCCGAACGCCTCGGATGCACCGTTATCCCTATGTCTGGCGGCCAGACCGAGAAACAGGTCCAGCTGATCAAGGACTTCGAGCCCGACATCATCATGGTGACGCCCTCCTATATGCTGAACATCGCCGACGAGATGGACCGCCAGGGTATTGATCCCCACAAGCTGCCCCTGCGCCTGGGTATCTTCGGGGCGGAACCCTGGACCAACGCCATGCGTACCGAGATTGAAGAACGCCTCGGTATCCAGGCCCTGGATATCTACGGCCTGTCCGAAGTCATGGGCCCCGGCGTTGGTATGGAGTGTGTCGAAACCAAGGATGGCCCGACCATCTGGGAAGACCATTTCTACCCGGAAATTATCAACCCGGAAACTGGCGAAGTGCTGCCCGACGGTGAATACGGCGAACTGGTATTTACCTCGCTGACCAAGGTGGCGCTGCCGATCCTGCGTTACCGCACCCGGGATCTCACCCGCCTGCTGCCAGGAACCGCGCGCCCGATGCGCCGGATTGACAAGATCACCGGCCGCAGTGACGACATGCTGATTATCCGTGGTGTAAACGTGTTCCCGAGCCAGATCGAGGAACAGGTGCTGAAATGCGAGGCCCTGGCGCCGCACTATGAGATCGAGGTTTACAAGGAAGGCAACCTGGACTGCGTGGACATCCGGACCGAGCTGAAACCTGGCGCAACGGACACCAGCGAAAGTCGTGCCGCGGCAGCCAAGGAACTGGCCCACCACATCAAGTCCTACATTGGCATCAGCACCCGTGTCGAGGTGGTGGAAACCAATCGCCTGGCCCGCTCCGAAGGCAAGGCCAAGCGTGTATTTGACCGCCGCAAACAATAAACCTGCATGACTCCCAGGGGGCGGCCCGCCGTCCTTGCGGCGCCCCCTGACCGCAGCCCACCCAAAGACGTCGATTTAATTTCACTTTCCGACCAACGATCTCGATAGCATTTGTTCACGTATCATGATTTTTACCATTTAAATCATGCAGGTAAGCTTTATCAAGCGATACTTGAGATATAACATGACACACAAAGACTATTCTTGATATTTATTCAGTATCATATAATATGGAGTTATTCGCCCTCTGGTGTTACTTGAGGGTGCCAGTGTTCACGGAGCTTCAGAACAACAAGCCCGATCCGGAGGTATTTTATGTACGCTCAGCTCGTTGAAACCGGCGCCAAGCGCCTGAAGACCCTGGAAGAGATGTCGCCCGAAGAGCGCGAATTTCAGGAAAAGGTCGACGCGGAAACCAAGATCGAACCCAAGAACTGGATGCCTGAAGGCTACCGCAAGACGCTGGTTCGCCAGATCTCCCAGCACGCCCACTCCGAAGTGGTCGGTATGCTGCCGGAAGGCAACTGGGTTACCCGCGCGCCCACACTCAAGCGCAAGCTTCAGTTGATGGCCAAGATTCAGGACGAAGCAGGCCACGGCCTGTACCTGTACAGCGCCATGGAAACCCTCGGTGCAGACCGCGATGAAGAAATCGAGAAACTGCATCAGGGCAAAGCCAAGTACTCCAGCATCTTCAATTACCCTACCCTGAACTGGGCGGATATGGGTGCGGTTGGCTGGCTGGTGGATGGTGCTGCCATCGTCAACCAGGTTGTACTGCAGCGTACCTCCTATGGCCCCTACTCCCGCGCCATGGTTCGCATCTGTAAAGAAGAGAGCTTCCACCAGCGCCAGGGATACCAGATCCTGCTGGACATGATGCGTGAAGGCACGGACGAACAGAAAGCCATGGTGCAGGACGCCATCAACCGCCTGTGGTGGCCGGCCCTGATGATGTTCGGCCCGCACGATGACGAGTCCCCGAACTCACAGCAGTCCCTGGCATGGAAGATCAAGCGCAAGAGCAACGACGAACTGCGCCAGATGTTCATCGACCAGACCATTCCACAGCTCGAATTCCTGGGGTGCACCGCGCCGGATCCGGACCTGAAATGGAACGAAGAAACCGGCCACTACGATTTCGGTGAGATCAACTGGCAGGAATTCTACGACGTTCTCAAGGGTAACGGCCCTTGTAACCGCGAGCGTATCAATACTCGCAAGAAAGCAATTGACGAAGGCGCATGGGTCCGCGAAGCGGCGGTCGCCTATGCCAAAAAACAAAAACAGCGCGCACAAGCCGCTTGATACCGGAGGAATGCAATATGTCTGAATGGCGCCTTTACGAAGTCTTCGTGCGCTCCAAGCACGGTCTGAACCACAAACACGTGGGCAGCGTGCACGCCTCTGACGCCGAGATGGCCATGGAAAACGCCCGCGATCTGTACACACGCCGTAATGAGGGCGTGAGCATCTGGGTCGTGCCCTCCGACACCATCACGGCCTCCGCATCCGACGAGAAGGAAGTACTTTTCGACCCGTCGGAAGACAAGATTTACCGGCACGCTTCTTTTTACGAGCTGCCCGATGAAGTCGGACACATGTAAGGAGCGGATCCAATGACACAAGCAGAAGCATTAAAGGAATACCTGCTGAGACTGGCAGATTCCGACATGATCCTGGGCCAGCGCCTGTGCGAGCTGTGCGGCAAGGCCCCGGCGCTTGAGGAAGAAATGGCACTGATGAACGTTGCCCTCGACCTCGTCGGCCAGGCCCGCAACTGGTACGAGTACGCTGCCGAGCTGATCGATGATGGCCGCGATGCCGACAAGCTGGCGTTCCGCCGCGATGCCCATAATTACCGCAACCTGCTGCTCACCGAGCAGCCCAATGAGGACTATGCGGTCACCATGGGCCGGCAGTTTTTCTTCGACGTGTGGCATTACTTCACACTCAAGAGCCTGACCGGATCCAGCGACGAGCGTATTGCCGGTATCGCCGCCAAGGCCCTGAAAGAGGCTACCTATCACCTGCGCCGGTCATCCGAGTGGGTCAAGCGTCTGGGCGATGGCACCGAAGAGAGCCACCAACGCATGCAGGAGGCGGTTGATATCCTGTGGCGCTTCACCGGCGAACTGATCACTCCGGACGACACCGATCGTGTCCTGGCCGAGGCGGGCATTGGCCCGGATCCCGACCAGCTGGCTACAGACTGGCGCGGCATGGTCAACGAGGTGCTCACCCAGGCCACCCTGACACCGGGCGCCGAAGACGCCTGGATGTATATGGGCGGAAAGCACGGCGAGCACACCGAACACCTCGGTTTCATTCTGGCAGAAATGCAGTTCCTGCAGAGGGCCTATCCCGATGCCACAACATGGTGAGTCAGACCACAGGTCAGCCGTTGATATCCTGATTGCCAGTGATCGGGTGCCGGCAAACGCCCGCCCCGATCTGCTGACAGAGGACGATATCTGGGCACTTCTGGAGGAGGTCAAAGACCCCGAAGTGCCGGCAGTCAGTGTCGTGGAACTCGGCATTGTTCGTGCCGTGCGCTGGGACGGGAAAGAACTGTCCATTGACGTCACCCCGACCTATTCCGGCTGCCCCGCCACCGAGTTGATTGAGGAACTGATTACCGAAGCCATGCGTGCCGCAGGCTTCCGGGATCCGAAAATCAACCAGGTGCTGACCCCTGCCTGGACCACCGACTGGATCACAGCCGAAGGCAAAGAGAAGCTTCGGGCATTCGGAATTGCACCGCCCGAGGGCAGCTCCAGCAAGCTGACCCTGCTTGGGGAGTCGGACGTCATTGCCTGCCCCCATTGTGGCAGCAACGACACTGAACGGGTCAGCGAATTCGGATCAACCGCCTGCAAAGCACTTTATCGTTGCAAGGAATGCCTCGAGCCCTTCGACTATTTCAAATGCATCTAGAGCCGATACGATCATGAATAAATTCTACTCACTGACCCTCAAAGAGGTCAGACCTGAAACAAGAAACGCCGTATCACTTGCTTTTGACCTGCCGGAAGATCTGGCGGACAAATTCAGCTACAAACAGGGCCAGCACCTGATTGTCAGAACGCAGATGGATGGCGAGGAAGTGCGCCGCTCCTATTCGATCTGCCGCAGCGTCAACGATCAGGAGCTGCGCATCGCGGTCAAACGGGTTGCCGGTGGTCGTTTCTCCACGTTTGCCAATGAGCAGCTGAAGCCAGGCCAGACGCTGGAAGTCATGCCGCCCCAGGGCCATTTCTCCATTGACCTGGATCCCGAGCGGGAAGGCAATTACCTGGCCGTAGCTGCCGGCAGTGGCATAACCCCGATACTGTCGATCGTCAAGACCACCCTGGAAACCGAACCCAAGAGCGAGGTAACGCTGTTCTATGGCAACAAGGCCACCAGCAGCACCATGTTTCGGGATGAGCTCCAGGACCTGAAGAACGAATACATGGCCCGCCTGAATCTGGTTTATATCTTCACCCGTGAAGAGCAGGACATTGACCTGTACAACGGGCGGATTGACCACGACAAGTGCGACGCCCTGTTTGATCACTGGATCAACGCCAAGGATCTCACCGCCGCCTTCATCTGCGGCCCCCAGCTGATGACCGAGGATGTCCGGGACTCGCTGCTTCGTCATGGCATGGACAAAAGCCGGATCCATTTCGAACTGTTCACGCCGGTCGGTGGTGCGCCCCAGGCTCGCAAGGACAGGGCACCGTCCAAAGTGGACCCGCAGTCTGTCAGCGAAGTGACCGTCATCGCCGATGGCCGCTCACTGACCTTCCCGCTGATTCGTGACACCAAGAGCATTCTGGATGCCGGCAACGAGGAAGGCGCAGATCTGCCCTTCTCCTGCAAAGCCGGCGTCTGTTCCACCTGCCGCGCCAAGGTCGTGGAAGGCGAAGTGGAAATGGACCAGAACTTTGCCCTGGAGGACTACGAAGTGGAAGCCGGCTATGTGCTTTCCTGCCAGTGCTACCCGGTCAGCGACAAGGTGGTTCTGGACTACGACGAAATGTAGTTTCCGCCCAGCCCACCAAGACACGAGCAAGGCAAGCCCCGCACACACGGGGCTTGCCTTGGCGTTTCAGAAACAAACGGAGTTCCCCATGTCAGTCCTGAAAAGTTTCATCGCCGGCCAGTGGGTCGGTGAAAAGCCCGCCAAGGCTTTGCCCAGCGCCGTCAACGGCGAAATCGTGGCGCACACCCACGACGATACACTCGATTTCGGGAAAGCCGCAGAGTACGGCCGCAAGGTCGGCGGCAAGAACCTGATGGCCATGGATTTCCAGGAGCGTGCCCTGGCCCTGAAGGCCATGGCCATGTACCTCCAGGAACACAAGAAAGAGCTTTACGCACTGTCGATGCATACCGGTTCTACCAAGGGCGATAACGGCATTGATATCGATGGCGGTTTCGGCACCCTGTTCTCCTATGCCAGCATGGGCCGCCGCGAATTGCCCTCCGGCAACGTGGTGCATGAAGGCCCGGTGACCCCACTGGGCAAGAACAACCACTTTGCCGGCACCCATATCCTGGTGCCCCGTGGCGGTGTGGCCGTGCACATCGATGCCTATAACTTCCCGGTGTGGGGCATGCTGGAAAAATTCGCGCCGACCTTCCTGGCGGGCATGCCCTCCATTGTGAAACCGGCCACCTCTACCTGCTATGTCACCGAACTCGCCGTTCGCCTGATGCAGGAATCCGGCGCCCTGCCTGAAGGCAGCCTGCAGCTTATCATCGGCAGCACCGGCGACCTGTTCGATCACCTTGAAGAGCAGGACGTCGTCACCTTCACTGGCTCGGCGGCAACCGCTCGCAAGCTCAAGAATCATCCGAACATCATCAACCGTTCGATTCCGTTCAACGCCGAGGCCGACTCACTGAACAGTGCCATCCTGGCGCCGGACGTGACTCCCGAGCACGAAGAATTCGATATCTTTGTGAAGGAAGTGGGCCGCGAGATGACGGCGAAGGCGGGACAGAAGTGTACGGCTATCCGCCGGGTCCTGGTACCGAAAGACCAGGTAGATGCTGTCTGCGAGAAACTCAAGGAGCGCCTGTCGAAAGTCACCGTCGGCGATCCTGCGGTCGAGGGCGTTCGCATGGGCGCCCTGGCCTCCACCGACCAGCTTGAAGACGTCAAAGCCAACATCCGGGAACTGCTGAAAACCAGCGAACGTGTCATGGGTGGCGAAGGCAGCTTCAAACCGACTGGAGAGGGCACCGAGAACGGTGCGTTCATCGAGCCGCACGTGCTGCTGTGCCGGAACCCCGAAAATGGGTGTGGCGCGCATGACATCGAGGCTTTTGGCCCGGTAGCAACGGTGATTCCCTACGACACCATTGAGGACGCAGTGTCTTTGTGCGCCCAGGGTCGGGGCTCACTGGTCACCACCCTGACCACCCGGGATCCCGCCATTGCCGGCAGAATCGCTCCCCTGCTTGCGGCCTTCCACGGACGTCTGCACCTGCTGGATGCCGAAGCTGCGAAGGAGTCCACCGGCCACGGTTCACCCCTGCCCATGCTCAAGCATGGCGGCCCGGGTCGCGCCGGTGGTGGCGAAGAACTCGGTGGTATCCGTGCAGTCCATCATTACCTGCAGAGAACGGCGATCCAGGGCTCCCCGACCATGCTGGCAGCGGTCACCCGCGAGTATGTCCGTGGTGCTGATCTGATTGAAACCGACGTGCACCCATTCCGTCGCCACTTTGAAGACCTGCAGATCAATGAATCCCTGCTGACTCACCGACGCACGGTCACCGAAGCGGATATTGTCAACTTCGGCTGCCTGTCCGGCGACCATTTCTACATGCACTTTGATGAAATTGCAGCGCGGGACTCACAGTTCGGCAAGCGCATTGCCCATGGCTACTTCGTGCTTTCTGCGGCGGCCGGACTGTTCGTTTATCCGGGCGAAGGCCCGGTTCTGGCGAACTACGGTCTGGACACTCTGCGCTTTATTGAGCCGGTTGCCCCGGGAGACACCATCCGGGCGCGGCTGACCTGCAAGCGCAAGATCGATCAGGGGCGGACATCCCCGGATGGACACCCCCAGGGCGTAGTAGTCTGGGATGTTCAAGTTCAGAACCAGAACGACGAACTGGTTGCAAGCTACGACATCCTGACACTGGTTGCCAAAAAGCCCGAGTAACACCGGGCTACCGCTCTTACTCCCCGCCCTGCGGGGGGATACGTTCAGGTTCGCATTATTGACGTCTCATACCAGGCCATCCACCGGGATGGTCTCGGTATTCTTGATCTCCCGCAAAGCAAAGTTTGAATTCACCTGTGCAATGCCCTGCAAGGTAAAGATCTTTTCATTCAGAAAGCGGTCATAGCTGGCCATATCCGGCACGATAACCCTCAGTACGAAATCGGCATTGCCGGTCACCGCAAAACACTGGAGTACCTCCGGGTAACTGCTGACCTGCTGTTCAATCTCTGCAGTGCTGTCGATCGTGTGCCGCTGTAATGACAGGTTGACCAGCACGCACAAACCCTGGCCGATGCGATCGGGGTCCAACCGTGCGCTATATCCCCGAATGACACCGCTTTCCTCCAGAGTCCGTACCCGCCGCCAGCAGGCCGCAGGCGACAACCCCACCTGCTCTGCCAGTAACTGGTTACTGATGCGCCCGTCCTGCTGAAGCACCGACAGGATCCGCCGATCCAGTTTGTCGAGATTGACCTGTTTCATTTGGTAACACCTGATTTTTATCAAAGGTTCTTGCTTAATATTGTCTTTTATCAAACATCCTTTCGCAAACCCCGACAACCCTCACCCAATAAGCAAGCACCTTCTGCGGACTTCCCTCTAGAATTCTGGTTATAAAATCGACAAAAGGAGGGCACCATGTCCGCCGACACCCCGCAGCTCGACAATTACAAACTGGAAGACCGCTACCTGCGGGAATCAGGCCGGGTTTTCCTGACCGGAACACAGGCTCTGGTCCGCATCCCTTTGATGCAGGCCACCCTGGATCGTAAGCAGGGGCTGAACACCGCCGGCATGGTCAGTGGCTACCGGGGTTCCCCCCTGGGTGCCTACGACCAGGCGCTCTGGCAGGCCCAGACCCTGCTCGATGAAAATCGTATCGATTTCGTGCCAGCGATTAACGAAGACCTGGCTGCCACCATCATGCTGGGCACCCAGCAGGTAGAGACCGATGATGACCGGCAGGTGGATGGCGTATTCGGCCTCTGGTATGGCAAAGGCCCCGGGGTTGACCGCGCTGGCGATGCCCTCAAACACGGCACCACCTACGGTTCATCCCCCCACGGCGGTGTCTTGGTGGTTGCCGGTGATGATCATGGCTGCGTGTCCTCCTCCATGCCCCACCAGTCCGATGTGGCATTCATGAGTTTCTTCATGCCCACCATCAACCCGGCCAGCCTGGCCGAGTACCTGGAATTCGGCCTCTGGGGCTATGCCCTGTCCCGTTACAGCGGCTGCTGGGTGGGTTTCAAGGCAATATCGGAAACGGTTGAAAGCGCGGCCTCCGTGGAGCTGCCCCCGCTGCCGGAGTTTGTCACGCCCGATGACTTCACCGCGCCCGAAAGCGGCCTCCACTACCGCTGGCCGGACCTGCCCGGGCCCCAACTGGAAACCCGGATCGAACACAAGCTGGCCGCCGTGCAGGCCTTCGCCAGGGCCAACCCCATTGACCGCTGCCTGTACAACAACCCGGAAGCCCGTTTCGGCATTGTAACCACCGGCAAGGGTCACCTGGACCTGCTCGAAGCCCTCGATCTGTTGGGCATTGATGAAGACAAGGCCCACGACATGGGGCTGGATATCTACAAGATCGGTATGGTCTGGCCTCTGGAGCGGCGCGGCATTCTCAACTTCGTTCATGGCAAGGAAGAAGTCCTGGTCATTGAAGAAAAGCGGGGCATCATCGAGAGCCAGATCAAGGAAACCATGTCCGAGCCGGACCGCCCCGGCAAAGTGCTGATTACCGGCAAACAGGATGAGCTCGGCCGCCCGCTGATCCCCTACGTGGGTGAACTGAGCCCTAAACTGGTGGCCGGTTTCCTGGCTGCCAGGCTTGGCCGGTTCTTCTCGCTGGACTTCAGCGAGCGCATGGCCGAGATCAGCGCCATGTCCAATGCCCAGGACCCGGGTGGTGTAAAGCGGATGCCCTATTTCTGCTCCGGCTGCCCCCACAACACGTCCACCAAGGTCCCGGAAGGCAGCAAGGCTCTGGCCGGCATAGGCTGCCACTTCATGGCCTCCTGGATGGGCCGCAACACGGAATCCCTGATTCAGATGGGTGGCGAAGGCGTCAACTGGATCGGCAAGAGCCGTTATATCGGTAACCCCCACGTGTTTCAGAACCTGGGTGAAGGCACCTATTTCCACTCCGGCTCCATGGCCATCCGCCAGGCCGTGGCGGCAGGCATCAACATCACCTACAAGATACTGTTCAACGATGCCGTGGCCATGACTGGCGGCCAGCCGGTCGATGGACAGATCACCGTGCCCATGATTGCCCAGCAGATGGCAGCCGAAGGTGTTCGCAGGGTCGTGGTGCTCAGTGATGAGCCGGAAAAATACGATGGCCATAAAGACCAGTTCCCGAAGGACGTCACCTTCCACGATCGCTCCGAACTGGATACGGTTCAGCGCGAATTGCGGGACATTCCGGGATGCACCGTGCTGATCTACGACCAGACCTGTGCCGCTGAAAAGCGCCGGCGCCGCAAGCGCAATCAGTTCCCGGACCCGGCAAAGCGGGCATTCATCAACCATCACGTCTGCGAGGGTTGTGGCGATTGCTCGGTGCAGTCCAACTGCCTCTCCGTTGTGCCCCGCAAAACCGAGCTGGGCCGTAAGCGCAAGATCGACCAGTCTTCGTGCAACAAGGACTTTTCCTGCGTCAACGGCTTCTGCCCCAGCTTTGTCACCATTGAAGGCGGGCAGCTGCGCAAATCCCGGGGTATGGACACCGGCTCGGTACTGACCGGCAAACTGGCCAACATTCCTGCTCCGGAACTGCCGGCGATGACCGGCTCCTATGACCTGCTCGTTGGCGGCGTCGGTGGCACAGGCGTGGTCACCGTGGGACAGCTGATCACCATGGCCGCGCACCTGGAATCCCGGGGTGCCTCGGTACTGGATTTCATGGGCTTCGCCCAGAAGGGTGGCACCGTTCTGAGCTATGTGCGCATGGCGCCGTCTCCGGACAAGCTCCACCAGGTTCGGATCAGCAACGGCCAGGCCGATGCGATTATCGCCTGTGACCTGGTGGTGGCGTCCTCCCAGAAAGCCCTGAGTGTACTGAGGCCGAATCACACCCGGATTGTAGCCAACGAAGCGGAACTGCCTACCGCCGATTACGTGCTCTTCCGCGATGCCGACATGAAGGCCGACAAGCGACTGGGCCTGCTCCGAGATGCGGTCGGTCAGGACCATTTCAATCAGCTCGACGCCAATGGCATCGCCGAGAAGCTGATGGGCGACACCGTATTCTCCAACGTGATGATGCTCGGCTTTGCCTGGCAGAAAGGACTGCTGCCCCTGTCTGAAGCGGCCTTGATGAAGGCCATCGAGCTCAACGGCGTGGCGATTGATCGCAACAAGGAAGCCTTCGGCTGGGGCCGCGTGGCCGCTGTTGATCTGAGCGCGGTAACGGACTTGCTGGACACCGGCGGCGCGAAGGTTGTGAACGCCCAGTCCGAGCCGACCCTTGATGAGCTGATCGAGACCCGTCATGGCCATCTGGTCAACTATCAGAACCGGCGCTGGGCCGATCAGTACCGGGCCAGTGTTGCGGAAGTCCGGAAGGCCGAGGAAGCCCTGGGACAGACAAACCTGCTCCTGACCCGGGCCGTGGCGCAGCAACTGTATCGCGTCATGGCCTACAAGGACGAGTACGAAGTGGCCCGGCTGTTCGCGGAAACCGACTTCATGAAGGAAGTGAAGGAAACCTTTGAAGGTGACTTCAAGGTCCACTTTCACCTGGCCCCGCCCCTGCTCAGCAAGGAAACCGATGCCCAGGGACGTCCGAAGAAGCGCCGATTCGGTCCCTGGATGTTCCGGGCCTTCAGGCTGCTGGCAAAATTCCGCAGCCTGCGCGGAACCGCGGTGGATCCCTTCAGTTACTCAGCAGACCGGAAGCTGGATCGCGCCATGTTGAAGGACTATCAAAACCTGGTGGCTCGTATTGGCCGGGAACTGGACGCCAGCAACTACGAAACTTTCCTGCAACTGGCCGAGCTGCCAGCCGACGTCAGGGGCTACGGGCCGGTGCGCGAACAGGCAGCAGAAGGCATCCGGGAAAAACAGACCCAGCTGATCAAGGCGCTGGACACTGGCCGCTCCACCCTCATCCGTACCCAACCGGCCGATAAGGAAGCGAACCATGTTTGAGACCCTCAAGCCGCTGCCACAGGACCCGATCCTGCAACTGATGCAGACATTCCGGGAACATCACATGCCCAGGTACGCCTCACGAACTTTCTCATTGCTGAGCAGTTCACGGCCAGTGCCCTCAATAACCACTTTGCCGGTTTCAAGCACATAACCACGGTCGGCCAGAGCCAGCGCCTGGGACGCATTCTGCTCCACCAGGAAAATGGTGATGCCCTCTTCCTTCAACTCTTTGACGATGTTGAAGATCTCTTCGATGATCAACGGCGCCAGGCCCATGCTGGGCTCATCCATAAGCAACAACCTTGGCTTGGCCATCAGGGCCCGCCCCATGGCCAGCATCTGCTGTTGACCTCCGGACAGCTCACCGGCCAGGTTGTGGCGCTTCTGGCGAAGGATGGGGAACTTGGTGTACATGCGCTCCAGGTCATCCATCACCTCAGGCGTCTTGCCACGCGTGTAGGCGCCCAGCAAAAGGTTGTCATGAACACTGAGGTCCTTGAACACCTGTCTCCCCTCCGGCACCTGAACAATGCCATCGGCCACCCGCTGATCGGCAGGGATCTTCGCCAGATCCTTGCCCTCAAAGGTGATCGCGCCACGGTCTGTAGGCTGCAGCCCCGAGATCGTCATCAGCAGTGTGGATTTGCCAGCTCCGTTGGCGCCCACCAGGGAGACAATCTCGCCACTGTTGATGTGGATGTCCACATCATGCAGAACCTCGATCTGGCCATAGGACGTGACAAGCCCCTTGATGGACAGCATTTCCTGTTTTGCGTGAGGCGCAGTCACCCGGTCTGCGTGCTTGAGACCCAGCCCCCCGAATTTCTCCGGTGTGTAACTGACAATCTGGTGGCGCAGCTCCCGGAACTCTTCCCGCACCCGTTCACCAAACAAGGGGTCGTTTTCCACATCCCGCGCTTCGATGATCTGCTGCCAGTCTTCCTCGGTCAGCAGTTTCCGGGCCCGGGGAATAACCACGCCCTCTTCCTTGCGGATATGCTTGCGAAGGGCTTCCGTGAAACGTGCCAGGGCATGACTGAATTCCTCACGCCCTTCCGGCCAGCCTTCTTCGCATTCCGCCAGCAGCTGGCGCAACTCAAGAAGCTTTTCATGCCCGATCACATAGCCCTTGGCCAGCTTCTCAAGCAGGGGCGCTGTCTCGGGGGACTTCTCACTGAGCCGCTTGTAGAGCTCAATGTCCGTGGGCGTACTGTGCACCCGCTGGGAGAAGTGCTGAATGTAATCAAAGATTGTCTTGAGCAGCCGCTCATCCGGCCGCTGGTCATTGACATTCATATCACTCAGAAGCTGATCCAGCAGATCAAGGATCCGCCACAGCGCCTGATGTTCGTGCACAATAATTCGGACGGCCTGCTCACTGCGTGACCGGGCAGGCGCCATTTCAGTCTGTTGCTCGCTCATGTGAAATGTCTCCTTGCTCAGCCACCCAGATAGGCGGCGATAACGTCAGGGTTCTGACGGATTTCCTCGGGCGTGCCTTCGGCCAGAACGCGACCATAGTTAAGCACCAGCAACCGGTCGGATATCCCCATCACCAGTTTCATATCGTGCTCAACCAGCATCACGGTTATGCCCTGATCCGCTATTTTCCGGATCAGGTCCTCCAGGGCTGCGGTCTCCGTGGCGTTCAGGCCTGCGGCCGGCTCATCCAGCAGGATGACCTTGGGTTCCGCCGCCAGGGCCCGGGCAATCTCCAGTCGCTTGAGCGCACCGTAGGACATCGCAGAGGCTTCGGCACCCACGTACTCGCCACACCCCACGTATTCCATGAGTTCAGCGGCGCGCTTGTACGCAAACTCCTCGTCCCGGCGTAAAGCGGGCAAGCGGAACAGTGTGGTGAACAGGTTGCTCTTGAGCTGAAGGTGCCGGCCGAGCATCACGTTCTCGATGGCGGTCATGTTCATACAGATCTGCATCTGCTGAAACGTCCGGCACATACCCCGTTCCGCAAGCTCGTTTGGTTCCAGCCTGGCGGTACTCTCACCATTCAGCAGAATCTCACCCTTGGTGGGGATATAGAGACCGGTGATCAGGTTGAACAGCGTGGTTTTTCCGGCACCGTTCGGGCCGATGACAGAATAGACCTGCCCCGCCTCCACGGCGAAGCTGACGCCTTCCACCGCATGAACGCCACCAAAGGCCTTGTCCAGCCCTTTTACTTCAACCAGTGCTGTCATGCCTCACCTCCCGCTTTCTTGCGCATTCTTTTGGAAACAACGGCAGTCAGCGTTGGTAACAGCCCCTTGGGCATGAAGATCATGGTCAACATCAGGATCAGGCCGAACATGACAGTCTCGAGTTCCTGGAAGTCCGCCAGCACCTGCGGCAACAGCTTCAGCACCACGGCACCGAGAATCACACCGAATGTGGATCCCATGCCACCGAGCACAACCATGGTGATAAAGAGAATGGAGAACTCGAAGCTTGCCACTGCGGGCGTGATAAAGCCCTGGAAGTGAGCGTAGAGGCCACCCATCAGGCTGGCGTAAATGGCAGAGATCACGAACACGAGGCTTTTGTACTTCGCTGTATTGACGCCCACCACACTGGCCGCCACTTCCGAACCATGCACGGAGCGCAAGGCCCGGCCAATGGGAGATTCAATCAGGTTCAGGGCAAACCAGACCGCCACGAGAAGAACAGCACTGGCGAACATATACCAGGCCTGAACGCCGGAAATCTCCAGCCCGAATAATGAGTATGCGCCAAATGAACTGAGCTCCCAGCCGAACACTTCGAAAGCCGGGACCGGCATACCGTCGGGGCCGCCGGTAATGGCCCGTTCGTTGTTCAGGATAATGGCAATAATAAAACCCACTGCAAGGGTTGCCATGGAGAGGTAATGCCCTTTAAGACGCAGGATCGGACGCCCGACAACCCAGGCAATAATCCCAACAACGGCAGCACCTGCCAGCAGCGCCGGCACAGACGGCCAGCCATAGGTTCCCGTAGCTATCCCTGTGAAGTAGGCGCCGAGACCAAAGAACCCGGCGTGACCAAGGCTGATCTGCCCCGCAAAGCCTACCAGCAGGTTCAGGCCGACCACCGTAGCGGCAATAATGGCTATCTGGGTAGCCAGCTCATAATGAAAGGGGTTGCTCAGAAAAGCCGGCACAACAATCAGGATCAGTGTGAGAACCATCAGGCCCCGGAGACGGGACTGCATAAATCGATTCAACATCAGACACGCTCCACAACTTTGGCGCCGAAGAGTCCGCGGGGCATGAAGAAGAGCACCAACAGAATCATGGAAAACGCGACTGCATCCTTGTAATCGGAAGAGATATAACCGGCCGCCATGGCTTCAACAATGCCCAGGGCCAGGCCACCGACAACCGCACCGACACCGCTGCCAAGCCCGCCAATCGCTGCAGCGACAAAACCTTTCAGGCCGAGAATGATCCCGATGTCATAGGAAGTGAAGGTAATTGGTGCGACGACAATACCGGCGACCGACCCCAACAACGCAGACACCATGAATGCCAGCATCAACACCATCTGGGTGCGGATACCCACCAGGCGAGCTGCTTCCTTGTTCATGGAGGTTGCCAGAATCGCCTTGCCAATCAGCGTCTTGGTGAAGAAAAGCACCAAGGCTACGACCATCACCGCACCAATACCCAGCACCCACAGGCTCTGGCTGTTCAGCACCGCGCCAAACACCTGGATAGGCTGGTCCGTGCTGAAGTTCTGCATCACATGGTATTCCTTGCCCCATACCACCTGGGCAATACCGCGAATAAAGATGGATGCACCAATGGTAATGATGATCAGGGTTACCACATCCGCCTGTTTGGCGGGCGCAATGGCCAGGCGCTGAAGGGCAATCCCCAGCACACCGGCCAGAATGATTGCCAGCACGACTGCAAACACCATGGGTACGCCCATGGCCGTGAGGGAAACTGTCGCCATGCCCCCGATCATCAGGAATTCGCCCTGGGCAAAGTTGATGACATGGCTGGCGTTGTAAATCAGGGTAAAACCGAGGGCTATCAGGGCGTAGGTCGCACCGATAGTAATCCCGGTGAACAGGTATTGTAAGAATTCTGCGAGCATAGCGGTGGTTCCGGTCGAACATCGGCTGGCGACTTATCCGAAAGGACAGCCGCCAACCGCGAGACAGGTGAAAGGGATATCAGTTAATCAGTTTCCATTCGCCGTTCTGGACTTCCAGAATGCGGAAGGAATCTGCATCAAGGCCATTGTGGTCTTCCGGAGACATATTGAATTCACCGGTCACACCAACATAGCCCTGGATATTTTCCAGCGCGTCACGAACAGCCTCAGGGTCAGTAGAGCCCGCTTCTTCAATAGCGCGAACCGCCAGCATCAGGCCGTCGTAGGCGTAGGCGCCAAAGGTTGAAACCTTGGAGTCCCAGCGAGCTTCGTACTCTGCCTTATAGTTCTGCACCACTTCTTTCTGTGGGTCATCGTTCGGCAGGGAATCCGGAACCAGCAGCGGAGATGCCGGCAGGCGGAGGCCTTCGGCAGAGGATCCAGCCAGTTCGAGGAAGCTGTCAGACGCCACACCGTGGGACTGATAGAACGGAAGTTCCATACCCAGCTGGGCGTAGTTCCGGGTCACGATGGCCGGGCCCTGACCGAAACCGAAGTTCAGAACCGCCTCAACACCCTTCGTGTTACGGATATTGGTCAACTGGGCGGTCATGTCTGTATCAGATCCGCTGTAGGTGACATCGGCCACCACTTCCATGCCCATCTTCTCTGCCACTTCCAGAGTCTGGGTGCGGCCGGAACTGCCAAAACCACCGGTACCGGAAATCAGGCCGATTTTGGTGATACCACGGTCTTTCATGTCACTCAGGATACGCTCTGCTGCCATGCGGTCAGATTGAGGTGTCTTGAACACCCACTTCTTCACCGGGGTAGTAATCACTACGGCACCAGCCAGAGAAATGAACGGAACCTGTGCCTGCTCGATCAGCGGAACCGCTGCCATGGTAGCACCGGTGGTGCTGCCACCAACGATGATATCAACCTGGTCCGAGCGGATCAGGCGGCTGGCGAAGTTACGGGCAGAAGAAGCGTTGCCAACGTCGTCATAGTGAATCAGCTCCAGCTGACGCCCCAGAACACCGCCTTCTTCATTGATTTTTTCGACGTACATCTCGAGCGTTTTCAGCTCGGGGTCGCCCAGGAAGGATGCCGGACCCGTGACAGACAGGAACGACCCGATTTTGATAGGTTCAGCTGCCTGGGCACTCATCATCATGAGACCGGCAGCAGCAACGGCTGCGCATTTTCCTGCGCGACGCATCATAGTTTTAAGCATTGTTTTTGTTCTCCCGAATTGTGCAGGGGCTTGAGTATGTTTTGTTACTTCATCCTTGATCACACCAATCCTGTTTTCTTCGCTCCCGGTAAAATTCGATACCATTGACGAATATCAAACGAAGTTATTGTATCATAACTTCCATGTCAACCGATTTCAGGGGGTCCGGCCAAGGCTCTTTCAGTAAAGCTGACGCTGACGCAACCCGCCAGCACGGCAATCAGAGAGACAAGCCTTTACCTGACACGTAAGACCCGCATAATACGCGCAACGTGTTTCATTGATTCTTATTTGCGAACCCAGTGCCATGACTGCAAAAAACCAGCTCGAACTGCTCGTCGAAAACTTCCAGAAGAAACGGCCACTCCGCGCCGGCTCTCTCATCATTACCATCTATGGCGACGCCATCGTCCCCCGCGGCGGCAATGTCTGGCTTGGCAGCCTGATGAAACTGGTAGAACCCATGGGCATCAGTCAGCGTCTGGTACGCACCTCGGTGTATCGCCTGGTTCAGGAATCATGGCTGCAAACGGAAAAGGTCGGGCGCTGCAGTTACTACAGCCTCACCGGCCCCGGCCTGCGTCGGTTCGAGCAGGCCTTTCAGCACGTTTACAATCTCGATACGGCGGAGTGGAACGGCAGTTGGTGCCTTGTCTACCTGAATCAGCTGGCTCCGGAACTTCGTCAGAAAGTCAGGGAAGAACTGAAGTGGCTCAGCTTCGGCAGTATGGCCCCGGGGCTGATGGAGCACCCGAGGTTTACCCGCAACGAACTGATGCCCATGCTGCAGGAATGGGGTGCCGTGGACGACACCATCGTGATGCAGACCATGCCCATGGAGCAGAAGAGTCCCAGAGCACTTCGCCTCCAGGTTCGCGAAAGCTGGAATCTGGATGAACTCGGGGGTCGTTACAGGCGCTTTCTGAAACAGTTCCGCCCCTTGTGGCGGGAGCTTCAGTCTGAAGACACCCTTAACCCGGAGGAATGTCTGCTTCTGCGGATCCTGCTGATCCACGAGTATCGCAAGATACTGCTTCGTGACCCCCTGCTGCCCGATGAATTGTTACCGGGGGACTGGGAGGGTCGCAGCGCCAAGCAGCTTTGTCGCAACCTTTACCGCCAGATCTATGTGCGCGCCGAGCATTGGCTGGACGAGACTCTGGAGAATGCTTCCGGCCCTTTGCCAGGGCCGGGTGAGAAGTTCTACAAACGCTTCGGTGGCCTGCGTGATTCAGGCGCCCTCAGCGAAGCCCTGCCCGAAATGGAATAACCGTACCCCGATGCAGATAGCCTCGGCCGTTATCAGCAGGAGCTCGCAGAGGTGCCCTGCCCCCGTTGTTCCATTTTTCGCGCCAGGTGCAGCATCACCACACCGAGCGCCATCACCATCAGGGTAAGCCAGAGGCCGTTGGTGTAGTTACCTTCTACATCGGCCAGGTAACCTACCACAGCAGGCGCCAGCATCTGGGCTATGCCATAGCTGAACGTCAGCCGGCTCATCGGCCGGGATGGATTCTCGGGGAAAACACGCCCCACCATCGCCAGCATCATGCTGACAATCCCGATAAAACTGGCGCCATAGATCACGGCACTGAGCATCACGCCTATCAGGTCGGCGTTGACAATCAGCATCACGATACTGACGGCGTTAAGCGTGTACGCCAGATACAACGCCAGCCACTGCCCCCACCGACGCGAGAACACATCCCACAGCCAGCAGGCCGGCGTGGCAGCAAGACCGACAACCAGCCAGATCAGCCAGCCGTGACCCTTGAGCTGCGGCATTGACTCCGCAATAGCCACCAGGAAGGTGGCTGTCACCACATAGCCCACCCCCGCGCAAAAATAGGCCAGCTGCAATATGCGGATGAAGCGGCTCCGCTCATTCCCTGCAGCTTTGCCTGCAGTTTGCGGCAAGGCGCAGGCCCTGTAGTCCGGCATCCAGCGCCAGGCGGGAATCACCAGCACCAACGCCACCAACCCGTAAATCACCCACTGGGTATCCCAGGTAAAGGCATCCTTGATCAGCTCGGCCACCACCGCCGTAAGAACAATCCCGAGACCGATGCCAGAAAAGAAAACCCCCAGCTCGGACTTCTGATTGTTCCTGATCAGCCAGCTCATCAGCAGACCGGCCCCCAACAACATGCCGGCTGAGGTGCTGAGTCCGGAAATGAACCGCAAAATGAACCACAACCACACATTGGTGGTGTACCCCATAAGAACCGTTGAAATCACTGCCACAACAAGCCCGAGCTGGTACAGCCTTACCTTGAGCCCTAGATCGCTGATCCGGGTGATAAGCAACGCACCCGTCAGGTAGCCGGCGTAATTCACCGTCGCCAGCATGCCCACCACGGACGTACTCAGGCCAAGCGCGCCGACCATCTCGGGAATCATCGGCGTATAGGAGAACCGGGCAATGCCCACCATGACCACAACCGCAATCACGCTGGCCACCAGCACTTTCATCGTTTCGACGGGTTTCACGGGGATTCCTTACCTCAAAGACAGGGATGAACGTTGGTATTGTCGCTATCCAAATACCGTTACCGTTTGCCGGCTCAGAGCTACCAGCTCTCCGCGTGCAGTCCAGATCCCTGCATGAGTGTGGCCATATCCGGAACTTGCCTCGTCAATCGTCGCCTTGTACAGCAACCAGTCTCCTGGCTCCAGAACCGGCCTGGGATGAACGATATCCAGCGCCCAGGCCAGGGAACTGGTTTTCACCCGTCCTTTTACGTAGGGCAAAACAGCAGGCGGCCAGGCATCAACGAGGGCAATAATGTGCGCGTCTGAAAAGGTTTCCGGAGTCTTCCTGAACTGCATCCAGCCACCAAGCTCGCGGCCACCCTTGCCACTGAACGGCAGATTACCAAAAGCCCAGCGCATTTCGATCTGCTGGATAAACTCCGGAGTCACACCCTTGATATAATCCAACCCGTTACATTGGTCTACCGGTTTCGCTTCCGGCGCCGGTAAGGCGCCCACCTGCACTTCAGACTCCCTGTCGCCACCAAAACTGGCAAGAACCATCAGCCTGGGCTCGCCACCCTGAACAATGCGCCCCAACACCTGGCTGACAGCCTTACCTTCACGCAGAAGTTCGGCCTCGACCGTCGCAGGCTCCTCCGGCGTTACCGGGCCCACAAAAGACACCTGCATGGACCGCATTGGCCGGCCAGGCGCAACAGCATTCGCCATCCGGTCAAACACAAGCGCCGCACTCACACCACCAAACGAGGCTCGGCCCTGGGCCCACGATGACGGGATGGTCACTTCGCCACCCTTTGCGGCCACTTCCAATAACTTTTCGAAATTCATCAGCTTGCCTTATTAGCATCCTATCCGATTCAATCCGGAGATTGCCGAATATCCGCCAGCAACGCAACTCCGGCTCCGGCAACTACCTACCGCCCCACAGGCATTAGCCGTGTTAAAGACTCAAGAAACCAGTTATAATCCGAGCCACATCATGCATTGCATTGCAATGCTTTACCCTTCGAATTCCGAGTACATTAATGTCTGACTTGTCTTTTGCCGAACTCGGCCTGGATCCAGCTGTCCTTGAAGCTGTTGCCGCCGTCGGTTATGAAAAACCTTCTCCCATACAGGCCCAGACCATTCCTGCGCTGTTGGCCGGCAAGCATCTTCTGGGTGTTGCCCAGACCGGCACCGGGAAGACCGCGGCCTTTGCGCTGCCACTGCTGAGCCGCATTGACGCCTCCCTTATGGAGCCGCAGATTCTGGTCCTGGCACCCACACGGGAGCTGGCCATCCAGGTGGCCGAGGCGTTTACCACCTACGCCAGCAAATTCCGTAACTTTCATGTGTTGCCGATATACGGTGGCCAGGATTTCTTTCCTCAGATCAAAGGCCTGCGCCGCGGCGCACAGGTAATCGTGGGAACCCCCGGCCGCATGCTGGACCACCTGCGCAAAGGCACCCTGAAGCTCGACAGCCTCAAGGCCCTGGTGCTGGACGAAGCCGACGAGATGCTTCGCATGGGCTTCATCGATGACGTGGAAGCGATTCTGGCGAAGACACCGGAAAATTGTCAGCGCGCACTGTTCTCAGCGACCATGCCGCCGCAGATCAAGAAAGTGGCCCAGACCTATCTGCGCGATGCCACGGAAGTAAAAATCGAGAGCGAGACCCGAACGGTTGAGCGTATTTCCCAGTTTGTATTGCCGGTTTATGCCGAACGCAAGCTGGATGCGCTGACACGCATTCTTGAAGTGGAGCCGCTGGACGCCGCCATTATCTTCGTGCGTACCAAAGCGGAAACCACGCTGCTGGCGGAAAAGCTGTCAGCCCGTGGACATTCAGTGGCACCGCTGAATGGCGACCTGAACCAGCGCCAGCGTGAGCAGACGGTGGATGACCTCAGGCGTGGCAAGAAAGATATCATCGTGGCAACTGACGTAGCTGCGCGCGGCCTGGACGTGCCCCGCATTACCCACGTCATCAACTACGACGTGCCCTACGATACGGAAGCCTATATCCACCGGGTAGGCCGTACCGGCCGCGCCGGCCGGGAAGGCAAGGCGATTTTGCTGGTGACTCCCCGCGAGCGCAGCTGGCTGCGCACGCTTGAGCGTGCCACCAACTCGCCGATGGAATCCTACCAACTGCCTTCGCCCGTAGAGCTGAAGAAGATGCGCGAACAGCAGTTCGAAACGCAGCTGCTGGGTTTTGCTGAGGACGGTAAACTGGCCAAGGCGATGGCGCTGCTGGATGAAATTGCCGAGCGCAATGAAATGGACACGGCAATGGTGGCCGGTGCCCTGGCCTGCTGGCTGGAAGCGTCCCAGCCCGGCTCACTGCCGCTGGATCAGCCGGAGGCCTTGCCGGAAATTTCCGCCAATGCGCCGCCGCGTCGGGACCACAAGGGTGGCCGTCCTGGTGGCAAGCCCGGGTACAAGCCAGGCTTCAAGAAAGGCCCCAAGGGCCGTGGTGGACCCGGCCCGAAGGGCAAGCCCCCGGGCAAGGGCGGCAAACCCGCCGGTAAGCGCCCGCCCCGTCAGGGCTAATCCAGGCGCTCAGGACTGTTTCAGTCGCTGATAGACTACGAAGCTGTAGTCGTAAGGGTTGTTGTCGGACGCGGAGAAATCCTCCCGTCCGATTTCTTCCCACTCATCCCAGTTCACTTCCGGAAAGAATGCGTCTCCCTCCACGTCAGCGTGCACCTGGGTAATATAGATTCGATCCACCATCGGCAAGGCTTCGGCGTAAATCTGCCCGCCACCGATAATCATCACTTCGTCCCCGCCTTCAATCTCGGCCTGAGCTTCAGCTTTCACCAACGCTTCGTCCAGTGACGTTGCCGCCACTGTTCCCGCGGGCACTTCCCATTCCGGATTCCGTGAAATCACCACGTTCATCCGCCCGGGCAATGGCCGCCCTATGGAATCCCAGGTTTTCCGCCCCATGATAATGGGCTTGCCCATGGTGGCCTGCTTGAAGTACTTCAGGTCACCCGGCAAGTACCACGGCAGCTTGTTGTTTCGGCCGATGACCCGGTTTTGGGACATGGCCACTATGAGTGCTTTCCTCATCGCTTTGACCTCTGGCTTGGGAGCTCCGGATCCGGGGCTCTCGGGCTTTGGGGGCTGCAAGAGGGCGGGAAGATGTGTCCAAAAAACGCCTCAAGGCATCCATGCGCGGCTTGGGCTCCGCCATCCATGGCTCCGCACATTTTTGGACACATCTTCCCGCCCTCTCGCGATTCGACAATTCAGTCGGCTGATCAATGACTACTTCGGGATAAAGCCCCACCCGCTGACCTGCAGCCCCCGAAACCAAAGGGCCGGAAACCAGGCCAGAGGGTCAAACCGCAATAGGCGCCTTGATCCCGGGGTAAGGGTCATACCCGTCAAACTCGAAATCCTCAAGCTCGTATTCAAAGATCGACGAAGGCTTCCGTTTAATCACAAGCTTCGGCAACGCTCGTGGCTCACGCTTTAACTGCTCGAAGACGATATCGTCGGTCAGGTGGTTCTGGTACAGATGGCAATCACCAAACGTGTGAACGAACTCTCCGACATCCAGATCGCACTGCTGGGCGATCATGTGGGTCAGCAGTGCGTAGGACGCGATGTTGAACGGCACGCCCAGGAACAGGTCTGCGCTGCGCTGGTAGAGCTGGCAGGAGAGCCTGCCGTCAGAGACGTAGAACTGGAACAGGCAGTGGCAGGGGGCCAGCGCCATGCGGCCCTGACGCACATTGTCCTGGGGGCCGATGGATTCGTCAGGGAGTTCGGCCGGGTTCCAGGCGGAGACGATCAGCCGGCGGGAATTGGGCTTGTTGCGGATCTGGTCGATCACGTCGCTGATCTGGTCAACGGTGCTGCCGTCCGGGCATTGCCAGCTGCGCCATTGTTTGCCGTAGATCGGCCCCAGATCACCGTTTTCCAGCGCCCATTCGTTCCAGATGGACACTTTGCGCTCTTTCAGCCAGTTGTTGTCGGTGGAGCCCTGCAGGAACCACAACAGCTCCTGGATGATGCTGCGCAGGTGGATTTTTTTGGTGGTCACCAGGGGAAAACCTTCCTGTAGGTTGAAGCGGATCTGGCGGCCGAACACGGAACGGGTACCAACACCGGTGCGGTCACCGCGGTCCATGCCGTTGGCTACCACGTCTTTCATCAGGTCGAGATAGGCTTTCATTCAGCGTTTCTCCGGTAAGCAAAAACAATCAGTGCAACACCCGCGAGGATCATCGGGAATGACAGCACCTGCCCCATGGTGAGCCAGTCAAAAGCCAGATAACCCAGTTGAGGGTCTGGCTGGCGAACAAATTCCACCAGGAAGCGGAAGATGCCATAGCATGCCAGGAACAGGCCCGACACGGCCATGCGGGGCCTGGGTTTGGAGGAGAACCACCACAGGATAATAAAAAATACGACGCCTTCCAGAGCAAACTGGTACAGCTGGGACGGATGTCGCGCCAGGGCATCCGGGGCGGTGCGGAAGACCATGCCCCAGGGAAGGTCCGTGGGCTTGCCCCAGAGTTCGCCATTGATGAAGTTGCCGATGCGGCCAGCGCCCAGGCCCACCGGCACCAGCGGCGCGACGAAGTCGGCGATTTGCCAGAAGGTGCGGTCCACTTTACGGCCGAACCACCAGATGGCGACCATCACGCCCAGCAGGCCTCCGTGGAAGGACATACCTCCCTCCCAGACCCTCACCAACATCAGTGGGTCGGCAGCGAAGGCACCGAAGTTGTAGAAGATCACATAACCAAAGCGGCCACCAAGTATGACACCCAGGGCAATGTAGAAAAGCATGTCACCCATCTGGACTTCGGTGATGGGCGACCAGGGTTTGCGGGCGCGAATGCGGCCCAGCCACCAGCCAACGAGAAAACCAACCAGGTAGGTCAGGCCATACCAGTGTATTTTCATAGGTCCAATGGCAATGGCCACCGGATCAATTTGCGGATGCTGGAGCATCAATAACCCCTCAGGTCATAACAGAAAACGGATACCCACCACGATCAGTACCATGGCGAAGATTTTTTTCAACAGAGCGGCGTCCAGGCGGTGTGCCAGGTTGGCACCGACCCGGGCGAACAATACGCTGGTCAGTACAATACCCAGAAACGCCGGCAAATAAATGAAGCCCACACTGAGGTCCGGCAGATGCGGGTTCTGCCAGCCGGTACCCATATTCGCCAGCGCACCGGCCACAGCAATGGGCAGGCCGCAGGCGGCGGAGGTTCCCACAGCCTGCTGCATTCGGACATTGCACCAGCTCAGGAAAGGTACCGTCAGTGTGCCGCCACCGATACCGAAAATCGCAGATGCCCAACCGATTCCTGCACCTGCGCCACCCAGCCCTACCGAACCGGGTACATCGCGACCGGGTTTCGGATTGACCTCCAGGAGCATTTTCAACGCCACCAGAATGACAAACACACCGATGATCAGTTCCAGCGCATCGCCACTGAGCATGGATGCCGTCCAGGCACCGAGTATCGCACCTACCACGATACCCGCAGTCATTGGGCGAAAAATTTCCCAGCGAACCGCTTGATGAAGGTGATGCGAGCGTATGGAGCTCATTGAAGTGAAGACGATGGTTGCCAGCGACGTTCCCACGGCCAGGTGCGCGGCGATTTCACTACTGACCCCCTGCAGGCCAAAACTGAAGATCAGTACCGGCACAATGACCAGGCCACCACCAATGCCAAACAGGCCCGCCATGGTGCCCGCCAGGGCGCCCAGCGCCAGATAAAGACCAATTACCGCAATCAGGGTCATACTCAGCCACACGCAGAGAATAAAACAGGCTGGTATGATACACATCGACGCCTCTTTGTTCACTCGCGATGGATGAGCCCCCTTCATGTGCCTGATTGTTTTTTCCCTGCGACAGCATCCTGACTTTCCACTGGTGGTGGCGGCCAATCGCGACGAGTTCTTTCGCCGCCCTACCGCGGCCATGGACTGGTGGGCCAGTGAAACCGCCGGGCGGGAGGTCCTTGCGGGTCGGGATCTGCTCTCCGGTGGCACCTGGCTTGCCGTCGACATCAATGGCCAGGTCTGTGCCGTGACCAATGTACGGGAAGGCACGCAGGCACCGGGCACCCACTCCCGGGGCGAACTTCCACTAATGGCCCTTGCCCAGGACAGCGAGACGCTGGAACCCCGGCTTCGGCAACAGAATAACCAATATTCCGGCTTCAACCTGGTCAGCCTGAATACGCAACATGGCTGGTATTTCAGCAATCGCGACGCCCACCCCGGCCGCCACGTTCACCGTGGCATTTATGGTCTCAGCAATCATCTGCTGCAAACACCCTGGCCCAAACTGCTCCGGCTCAGGAACTCGGTTACAGAACTGCTTGAGAGTGCAAGCTCCGGGACGACCGAGGAGCTCCATCAGAACCTGATCACCCGCCTGCAAGACACCACGCCCGCGCCTGACCGGGAGTTGCCGGACACCGGGGTGGGCCGGGAGACAGAGCGGTTCCTTTCGTCTCCGTTTATCATTGGCAGTGATTATGGTACCCGCGCCACCACGGTTGTCACCGTCAGCACCTCCGGTGAGATCCGCGTCACCGAACAGGTCTGGGGGCCTGAGGGCAAAAAGGAAGACGCCAGAGCATTCTGCTGGCAGCGGCCGGCCTGAAGCTTTGATATAATCCGCCAAATTCCGCCAAGCAACCGGAGGCCCCGTATGGCCGGTGAGAAAAGCACGGCGTCCATCGCCGACTTTGAAAAGTCCCTGGATGAGCTGGAAAAACTGGTCCGTGACCTGGAGCAGGGCGAACTGTCCCTGGAGCAGTCACTGACGGCATTCGAACGGGGCGTAAAGCTCACACGCGAGTGCCAGCAGGCACTCAAGACAGCGGAACAGCGAGTGGAGCAGTTGGTGGAAAACAGCGATGGCACACTGGAAACCAGACCTTTTACCCCGGACGAACCTGCCTGATGCCAACACCGAATACCCGCCTGGTGACATTCCTGGAGCATTGCCGCAGCCGGATCGATGCAGAACTGGAGTGCCGGCTGGCCATGTCGGGCAACAGTTCTGAACGCCTTCAACAGGCCATGCGATACAGTGTACTGGGGGGCGGCAAGCGAATTCGACCGGCCCTGTGTCTGGCGGCAGCGGCAGCCGTGGGGCAGTCGCCGGGCAGCGCGACTGTTCCGGCGTGCACCCTGGAGCTGATCCATGCCTATTCGCTGATCCATGATGACCTGCCCGCCATGGATGACGACGAACTGCGTCGGGGCCGGGCCACAACCCATATTGCCTTTGACGAAGCGACCGCCATTCTTGCGGGTGATGCGCTGCAGGCCATGGCATTCGGCTGGCTGGCAGAAGCACCTGGGCTGGATGACCAGATCCGCCTGGCCATGATCAGGGAGCTGGCCTCCGCGAGCGGGCACCTGGGCATGGTGGGCGGCCAGGCTATAGACCTGGAATCGGTCGGCAAGAGCCTGACCATCGACCAGCTGGAGACCATGCATCGCCACAAGACCGGAGCCCTGATTGCCGCCAGCGTGCGGATAGGCGCACTGACTGCTCCCGATGTTGGCGAGGAGCAACTGGCAGCCCTTACGATTTATTCACAAACCCTGGGGCTTGCCTTCCAGGTGCAGGATGATCTTCTGGATATTGAAGGTGATACGACCGTCATCGGCAAACCCCAGGGATCGGACCTCGCCCGCTCCAAACCTACCTACCCGTCACTGCTTGGCACTGCCGGCGCCAGGGACTACTTGTCCCAGCTGCTGGATTCGGCACTGTCCAGCCTTGAGGGGTTCGGCAAGGAAGGCGACATACTCAGAGACATGGCCGGTTACGTGGTGGCCCGTACCCATTGAACCACCACGGCACTGGCATGCACACTGGCACTGAAGGTGGAGGACTGGTGGAGCCCGTCTGGCCCAATCAGTATGAAACCGGGTCCCTTCATCCCCTATAATAGAAACCACATTTTTGAACCACCCGGAAAAGACCCGAGCAGATGCAGGATACATATACTTTCAAGGAAATCCCGTCAAAACGGCCCAACACGCCGCTTCTGGACAGGATAGATGCTCCAGCACAGCTGCGGGAGCTGGCAGATGACCAGCTCACCCAGCTGGCAAGGGAATTGCGCGCGTTTCTGCTATGGTCGGTAGGTCAGACTGGCGGACACTTCGGTGCGGGTCTGGGCGTTCTGGAACTGACCGTGGCCTTGCACTATGTCTTTAACACGCCAGAAGACCGTCTGGTGTGGGATGTGGGGCATCAGGCCTACCCTCACAAGATCCTCACCGGTCGCCGCGAACGCATGCACAGCATTCGACGCAAAGACGGCCTGGCGGGTTTTCCCAAACGCGCCGAGAGCGAATACGACACCTTCGGCGTAGGGCATTCCAGCACCTCGATCAGTGCTGCCCTGGGCATGGCCGTGGCCGCGCGCCTGCAGGGTACCGGACGCAAGAGCATCGCCGTGATCGGTGACGGTGCCATGACCGCAGGAATGGCCTTCGAGGCGCTGAATCACGCCGGCCACCTGCATGCCGACATGCTGGTTATCCTCAACGACAACGACATGTCCATTTCCCATAATGTGGGCGGGCTGTCGAACTACTTCGCCAAGTTGCTGGCCAGCCGCACCTACAACCAGGTGCGGGACAGCAGCAAACGGGTACTGCAGGCAGCACCACACCTGATGGCGCTGGCCCGCAAGACCGAGGAACACTTCAAGGGCATGATTGCCCCGGGCACCCTGTTCGAGGAACTCGGCTTCAACTACATCGGCCCCATCGACGGCCATGACCTGCCCCTGCTGGTGGAAACCCTGGAAAATATCCGCGAGCTGGACGGCCCGCAATTCCTGCATGTTGTAACCACCAAGGGCAAAGGCTTCGCGCCCGCCGAAGCCGACCCCGTTGGCTACCACGCCATCAACAAGATCGAGCCGGTGCCCGCCAGCAAACCGGAGCCGGTAGTGCCCAAACCATCGAAGCCCAAGTACGCCAATGTCTTTGGTCAGTGGCTGTGTGACGCCGCAGAGGCGGACGAACGCATCGTCGGCATCACCCCGGCCATGTGTGAGGGCTCTGACCTGCTGGCGTTCTCCCAGCGCTTTCCGGACCGGTATTTTGACGTTGCCATTGCCGAGCAGCACTCGGTTACCTTGGCGGCAGGTCTCGCCTGTGATGGCGCCAAGCCGGTGGTTGCCATCTATTCCACGTTCCTGCAACGGGCCTACGACCAGTTGATCCACGATGTGGCGATACAGAACCTGGATGTACTGTTTGCCATTGACCGCGCTGGCCTGGTGGGCGAAGACGGCCCCACCCACGCCGGTGCTTTCGATATCAGTTACCTGCGGTGCATACCCAATATGATCGTGATGGCACCCTCTGACGAAAACGAAACCCGTCAGTTGTTGCATACGGGCATGCTGTTTGATGGCCCCGCTGCGGTCCGCTACCCGCGGGGAACCGGACCGGGTTCCGAGATTATCAGGGAGCTCGCTCCCCTGCCCATCGGCAAGGGTCGGCTGGCAAGAGAAGGCACGGGCATCGCCATCCTGAACTTTGGCACCTTGCTGACGCCTGCACTGGAAGCCGCCGAAGCACTGGGCGCAACGGTGGCCGATATGCGCTTTGTGAAGCCGCTGGATGAGGAACTGATCCTGTTTCTGGCAGAGCAACACGACCTGCTGGTGACTGTCGAGGAAAATGCGATCGCCGGCGGTGCCGGCAGCGCGGTGGCGGAGTTCCTGAACAGCCGCGGCATCAGTCAGCCCCTGCTGCAGATCGGACTTCCGGATACCTTCATTGATCATGGCAAGCACGGAGAACTGCTGTCTTCCTGCGGCCTGGATGCAGAAGGCATCAGACGTGCTATTGAAGGCCGCCGGGAGCGAATGGAAAACAGCCAGTCACTCAAGGCGGTGAAGTAATGGGACAGCGGGAAGAATCAGACGGTGGGATCGTCGTCCTGATGAGTCTCGAACCAGTGTCCGAGTTTGCTCTGCTTGGTGTTCAGGTAATGCTCGTTGTGGGGGTTACGCCCCACGTGCAGCGGCACACGTTCCGCAATTTCAATACCCAGGTCCGTCAGTGCATCCACTTTGCGGGGGTTGTTGGTCATCAGCCTCAGACTGCTGATGCCCAGATGCTCCAGCATGTCCCGGCACATGGTGTAATCCCGCAGGTCAGCGGCGAAACCGAGTTGCTCGTTGGCTTCAACCGTATCTGCCCCCTGATCCTGCAGATTATAGGCGCGAATCTTGTTCAACAGGCCGATACCCCGGCCTTCCTGGCGTAAGTACATCAGAATGCCACGGCCTTCGCGGGCAATGCTGCGAAGCGCTTCCTCAAGCTGATAGCCGCAATCACAACGCATGCTGTAGAGCGCATCGCCGGTCAGGCATTCGGAGTGTGTCCGTGCCAGCATCGGCTCGGGACTGCCAAGATCACCCAGCGTAAGGGCCACATGTTCCTTCCCGGTGTCCGGCTCCTCAAAACCGTGCATGTCGAAAACGCCGAAAGGGGTAGGCAACCGGCATGTCTGGATGTAACGAACGGCCACAGTGCTTCCTCGTGGTTCAGTCAATCGGGCCGCGCATTCTATCACGTGGCCACCTTCCTGGCGTAGTCTCTGCACGGTCATTCCTCCGGTAATGCTGACGTATACAGCACTTACGAACCGGAGCCTGAAGCAGACCAATGGCCGCTGCGACCGCCCTTCTTCTCCAGCAGGCGGACATTATCCACCACCATACCGCGATCAACCGCCTTGCACATGTCGTAGAGCGTCAGCGCGGCCACACTGGCAGCCGTCAGGGCCTCCATTTCGACCCCCGTCTGCCCCGAGAGTTTACACAGCGTGGCAATATGCACCGACGCACCATCCTTGCCCGGCGTCAGCTCCACTTTAACTGAGGTCAGGTTCAGCGCATGGCACAGAGGAATCAGGTCGTGGGTTTTCTTGGCCGCCATGATGCCTGCCACCCGCGCGACTGCCAGCACATCACCCTTGGGGTGCTGACCCTCAACGATCATGGCGAGGGTTTCAGGCGCCATCCTGATCAGAGCTTCCGCTCTGGCCTCTCGTTCGGTGACGGCCTTGGACGTCACGTCAACCATACGTGCGGCGCCTTTTTCATCAAGATGCGTCAGTTTGCTCACAATCGCTCCAGGGGATCATCGGGTGGGTTTTGGTTTCGCCTATCATACCAGAGGGCACAGGCTCTGCGGCCTGATCATTATCCGACGTCTGACCACCAGAAACTGATACCGGCAATACCCTGGGCACCAGCACGGCGAGCTTCGTCAATATCTGTCAAAGACAGACCGCCCAGCGCATAAACCGGGACTGTCGAGGCCGCTACCAAGGCCCGGAAACGACGCCAGCCCATACCGGGCGCGCCAGGATGGGAGGGGGTAGGATTTACCGGGCCAAGGGTAATGAAATCTGCCTGTAACTGTACCGCATGGGCAATTTCCCCTTCATTGTGACAGGAGACCGCCAGCAGGTAATTGTCAGCGATGGGGCGGGTGGCAAACTGCCTGGCTTCACGCCACGGCAGATGCACACCCCGGGCCTGCGGAAGATGTTCGATCAGGGAGGGGGACCCGTGCAGCATCAGCATGGAATCGGATGCCTGACAGATTTCCAGTGCCCGGTCTGCCAGCCGGGTGTACGCCTCGATGCTTAACTCCGGGGCCCTGAGCAGCGTAAATTCCGGTCCACCACTTTCCGCGCTTTGCTGTAGCCTCCTGAGAAGAACATCCTCGTTTTCTGCCGTGCCGGTAATGGCATATTGGCGGGGGAGTCGCAGCGCACGGATAATCGGCCGGTTCGCAACGGGGAAATCCACATCGGTCAGCTCGCGGACATCAAGCCAGCGTATTTCCTGACCCTCGCGGCCCTCTGGATCTCCCTCGGCTGAAGACGTTTCCCAGACATCGAGAAACACCCGCTTGTCGCCGTAGTCGTGGCGAACCTCTATGACCGGCTCAAGGGACTCCGGGGCAATTCGCAACCCGGTTTCTTCCCGGATTTCCCTGACCAGTGCCTGTTGAACCGTCTCGCCCTCTTCCACCTTGCCCCCCGGAAACTCCAGAAGGCCGCCCTGGTGGACATGCTCGGGGCGGCGGGCGATCAGCACTTTGCCGTTGCGGAAAATGACTCCCACCGCAACGTGTATTTCCGGAACAACGGCCATGATCAGGTGCGGTACTCGGCATTAATGGTGACATAGTCGTGGGAGAAGTCGCAGGTCCACACCCGCTCCATGACTTCGCCACGCTTCAGATCAATGTGAATGGTAATTTCCTCGCCACTCATCACCGCCTGTCCACGGGACTCACTGTAATCCTCAGCGCGGCCGCCATTGCGTACCAGGCAGACATCCCCCAGCCAGATTTCGAGGGCATTCAGGTCCAGTCCGTCGACCCCGGCACGACCCACAGCCGCCAGGATCCGGCCCCAGTTGGGGTCGGAAGCGAACAGAGCAGTCTTGACCAGGGGTGAGTGGGCAACGGTGTAGGCGACGTCCAGAGCCTCCTCAACGGAACCGGCCCGGCTGACTTCGATGGTGACAAACTTGGTGGCACCCTCTCCGTCCCGGACAATGGCGTGAGCCAATTCTAGGAACACGTCCTGCAGCGCTGCTCTGAGTTCAGGCAGGCATGGGCTGTCGGAGGTGATCTCCGGACCGCCGTATTGACCACTGGCGATCAGCATACAGGCGTCGTTGGTGGAAGTGTCACCATCGATGGTAATGCGGTTGAAGGACTTTTCCCCCAGTTCCGAAGCCAGTGACGACAACACATCCGGTGCAATCTTTGCGTCGGTAGCAATAAACCCGAGCATGGTGGCCATGTTGGGGCGAATCATGCCGGCGCCTTTGCTGATACCGGAAATGGAAACCCTGTGGCCGTTCAGCTCAATCTGGCGGGTTGCACCCTTGGGACGGGTATCGGTGGTCATGATGCCGGAGGCAGCTTCGGCCCAGTGGGATTCGGAAACATCGTTCAGCGCTTGCGGCAGGGCGTTGACAATTTTATCCACCGGCAGCGGCTCACCAATGACACCCGTGGAGAACGGCAGTATGGCCCCGGTAGCTACGCCAGCATGATCTGCCAGCGCCTGGCAGCAGGCCTGGGCATCTTTCATGCCCTGCTCACCCGTACCCGCGTTGGCATTGCCGGTGTTGATCAGCAGGTAACGGGGTGCATCGCTGGCAAGGTGGCGGCGGGTAATGTGAACCGGAGCCGCGCAGAACTGGTTTCGGGTAAAGATACCCGCCACACGGCTACCCGGGGCCAGCTCAATGACCACCAGGTCCTTTTTACCCGGTTTTTTGATGCCGGCGCTACCGATGCCCAGCTTCACCCCGGAAACCGGGAAAAATGTCGGCAAGGTTCCTGGACCAACTGCCATCTTCGTTCTCCTTTTATCTACAGCTACCAAACGAAAAACCCGCAGCCTGACAGGGTCAGGGTGCGGGTCGTTATTCTACTGGTCAGTACCGGAAATCAGCTGACCTTTCCGCAACACTGCTTGTATTTCTTGCCAGACCCACACGGACAAGGCTCGTTGCGCCCCACTTTCCTGTCCTGTCGCACAAAGGTCTCCGGCGTGCCCTGGGGTTGAGCACCGGAAGCACCGGCAGTGTCATCCTGCTTCTGGCCAGTGGCACTGGTCTCATCGTGGCGCAGACGGGCCTGGGCAAGCTCACGCTCCAGCTCTTCCTTGCGGCGACGCTCCACCTCTTCCATTTCTTCACGGCTCTGCACGCGAACGTGGGAAAGCACCCGCACCACATCGCGCTTCATGGTTTCCAGCATGGTTTCAAACAGGTTAAACGCCTCGCGTTTGTACTCCTGCTTCGGATTCTTCTGGGCATAACCACGCAGATGGATACCACGGCGCAGATGATCCATGTTCGACAGGTGTTCCTTCCACAGGGTATCAAGCACCTGCAGGAACACCTGCTTCTCGAACTTACGCATGGGCTCGGAACCGGCAATTTCTTCCTTGGCCTCGTAGGCTGCGACAATTTCGTCCAGAATCCGCTGCCTGAGATTTTCCTCGAACAGCTTGCTGTCTTCATCCAGCCACTTCTGAACCGGCAGGCTAATGGCCAGTTCCGACTGCAACTGGCTTTCAAGGCCGGGCACATCCCATTGCTCAGGCATGCTTTGCGGCGGAATGAATTCGCTGATCAACGAGTCGACAACGTCCTCGCGGATGGTCTTGACCATGTCAGAGATGTCTTCCGAGGACATTACCTCGTTACGCTGGTCGTAGATCACCGTACGCTGATCATTGGCAACGTCATCGTATTCCAGCAGGGTTTTGCGCATATCGAAGTTGCGGCCTTCCACCTTGCGCTGGGACTTCTCGATGGCGTTGGTGACCATGCGATGTTCGATGGCCTCGCCTTTCTTCATGCCCATGGCCTGCATCAGGCTCTTCACCCGGTCCGGGGCGAAGATCCGCATCAGGTTGTCTTCCAGGGACAGGAAGAAACGCGACGAGCCAGGGTCACCCTGACGACCGGCACGACCACGGAGCTGGTTGTCGATACGGCGGGACTCGTGCCGCTCGGTACCAATGATGTGCAGGCCTCCGGCCTCCAGCACCTGGTTGTGTCGCTCGGTCCACTCGGCCTTGATACGGGGAACTTCTTCTTCGGTGGGGTTGTCCAGACCCGCGACCTCGAATTCCCAGTTACCGCCCAGCACGATGTCGGTACCACGGCCCGCCATGTTGGTGGCAATGGTGACAGCGCCGGGGCGGCCGGCCTGGGCGATGATCTGGGCTTCGCTTTCGTGCTGCTTGGCGTTCAGGATCTTGTGATCAATCCGCGCCTTCTTGAGCAACATGGACAACAGCTCGGATGCCTCAATGGAAGCGGTACCCACAAGGATCGGTCGCCCTTCGGTCGTTACGTCCTTGATCTCGTCAATGATGGCGTGGAACTTTTCATCCTGGGTCAGGTAGATCAGGTCGTTGTAGTCGATCCGCTGAATCGGCTTGTTGGGCGGAATAACCACCACGTCCAGGCCATAGATCTGGCGGAACTCGAAGGCTTCGGTGTCGGCAGTACCGGTCATGCCGGCCAGCTTGTCGTAAAGACGGAAATAGTTCTGGAAGGTGGTGGAAGCCAGGGTCTGACTCTCCGCCTGGATACGGACACCTTCCTTGGCCTCGATCGCCTGGTGCAGGCCTTCACTCCAGCGGCGGCCGGGCATGGTGCGGCCGGTATGCTCATCCACGATGACCACCTGGTCACCCTGAACGATATAGTCCACATCTTTCTGGAACAGGTGGTGCGCCCTGAGGGCTGAATGGATATGGTGCAACAGGCTGAGATTGGCGGCGGAATAAAGGCTCTCGCCTTCTTTCAACAGGCCGCGCTCCAGCAACAGTTCCTCTACTCGCTCATGACCACTTTCAGTCAGTTCTACCTGACGGGACTTCTCATCAATGGTGAAGTCGCCGCTGGGTTCGGCATCTTCTTCACTGACTTCGCCCTGTTCGAGCCTGGGCACCAGTTCATTGATGGCCTGGTAGAGTTTCGAGCTGTCTTCGGCAGCACCGGAGATGATCAGGGGCGTACGGGCCTCGTCGATAAGGATGGAGTCCACTTCGTCGACAATGGCGAAGTGCAATCCGCGCTGCACCTTGTCTTCGGTGCTGAACGCCATGTTGTCCCGCAGGTAATCAAAGCCGAACTCGTTGTTGGTGCCGTAGGTAATGTCGGCCTGATAGGCAGCACGCTTCTCTTCCTGGGGCTGACCGGCGGCGACAACGCCCACCTGAAGGCCCAGAAAACGATAGAGCTTGCCCATCCACTCGGCATCCCGGCGGGCCAGGTAATCGTTCACCGTCACCAGGTGAACGCCTTTTCCGGTCAGTGCGTTCAGGTAAACCGCCAGCGTGGCCACCAGGGTTTTACCCTCACCGGTTTTCATCTCGGAAATCCGGCCCTCGTGCAGCGTAATACCACCGACCATCTGCACGTCGTAATGGCGCATTCCCATTACCCGCCGGCTGGCTTCCCGGGTGGTGGCAAAGGCTTCCGGAAGCAGCGCATCCAGACTTTCGCCTTCATCAAAACGGCGGCGGAATTCTGCAGTCTTTCCCTGCAACTCGGTGTCGGACAAATTGCCATACTGCTCTTCAAGTTCGTTAATGCGCGAGACAGTTTTGCGCATTCGCTTGATTTCTCTGGCGTTCTTACTGCCGAACATCTTGGTTGCAAGCTTTGTGAACATAGACCACTGCTTCTTTGATTAAACGGAGGAAGCCGGCATTCTAACCTTATTTCGCGGCAGTACAAAAGTCAGGCCTCACAGAAGCCTGTCACAACGCTGAAAAGATTGAAAAAAGGATGCCGGGCCGAGGCAACAGGAAGGCGTCAGACGCCACTCTGGGCGCCTGGCAAGCCGCTTAGCGGCTGGCTCGCTTGATATAGGTTTCCGGGTTCTCGGACTTGCCGTTACGGATGACCTCAAAATGCACGTGAGGGCCGGTAGAGCGCCCGGTGCTGCCCATCAGCGCCAGCACCTCACCCTTCTGGACAACGTCCCCCACCTTGACCTTGATCGTCTTGGCGTGAGCGTAGCGGGTCACCAGGCCATCACCGTGGTCAACCTCCACCAGATTGCCATAACCGTAGCGCTCATCGGCATAGGTGACCACGCCGCCGGCAACAGAGATGATATCGCTGCCTTCCTTGCCCGCCAGATCCACTCCGGCATGCCAGGTACGTTTTCCGTTAAAGGGATCCGAGCGATAGCCATACTTGGACGACAGCCAGCCCCAGGTGATCGGGCGGCCTTGTACATAGAGCTCTTTTTCAAGTTTCTGGCGGGAAGTGACCATGTCCAGCATACGCAGTTGCTGCTCGCGGTCTTCGATACGCCGTGCCAGCTGATCGATCATGCCGGTGAGTTCAGGGGCGGTGTAGGAGTCACCGTCGAGACTGTCTTCGGGACCGCCCACTGCAGCGGGCTGATCAAAATCGAATTCGTCACTGGCCACGAGGCCGGATTCCACAAAACGCTGCCCCAGCGCATCCAAACGAAGCAGGCGACCCTGCATTTCACCCAGGCGAAGCGTAAGGGCGTCCACCTGCTGCTGTACGTTCTGCTCGATTTGCGCGAGTTCGTCTCTCTGTTCAGTCAGTTTCGAGCGCCACTCTGCCACCAGCTCTGACTCGGCGGGCTCGGTCGTCTCGACCTGGCCAAGGGCCACCTGATAACCGGACCAGCCTGCCAGGGCCAGCAGCGCGGTTACGATAAAGACCAGGCCGGCTGCGACCGGAGCGTTTATCGAAACCGCACGGGATTTCCCATGGCGCTTGCCAACAAGGATAATATTCATATCGTCTTCTGGTTTCATGGGGACGCAACCTGATCCTGTAGTGTTGCATCCTGAGTGTTCTGACTGGGCCTGCCGGGGCATCCTTTGCCAGATTGCGGAGCTCCTCTCCGTCTACTCAATCCTGGGCAGCATAAACCGTGTCTGAATACGCACGTGCTATCCATTGCAACGACTATAATTGATACGATGACCGTCACCCGTGGACATACACGCTTCAAGCGATGTAAAACGAGTGTAATACAGGCCCTGCCTATTAACCTTTCAAAAGTGTAACCAATCGTTACCGTTGTCGTCGAGAACTACTGATTGCCATGAAAAAGAAAACGGACCTCGAATTGACCCCGGACAGTTTCTCCAGGGCCTCAACCCTGCGGGGGCTGATGGCAAAGGCCCAGCATCATGCCCAGGCTGAAGAGCTGGTTATCGCGGCACTGCCGGAGAGCCTGGCCAAAGGCACCCGCTTTGTCAGCTGCAAAGAGGGTGAACTGATACTTTCCGCTGCAACGGCCACTACCGCCAGCCAGATCCGGTTCCGACAGCATGAGATCATGGAAGAGCTGCGCAAACAGGAGCTGTTCCGCTTTGTCTGGAAATTGAAGGTGAAGGTTGCGCCACCCCGGTTCAACGAGCGCCCAAAGGTGAAAATGACACCTCTGAGTAACGAAAATGCCCGGCTCCTCAAAGAGGAAGCCGGGCACACGAAGGACAAACAATTACGCGAGGTTCTCGAAAAACTCGCAAGCCACGTCCGGGATTAAGGCGTCCTGCCTCAGCCCGCCGCCAGCACAGGTTTCATATAGGAAATCGGGGCAGCGGCCTCATCATCAAAGGTCACAACTTCCCATGCATCCTCTTCAGCCCTGAGCTTGCGCAGCAACTTGTTGTTCAGGTCATGGCCGGATTTTATACCACGGAACTCGCCAATCAGGCTGTTACCCAACTGGTAGAGATCACCAATGGCATCCAGCAGCTTGTGCTTGACGAATTCATCGTCGTAACGCAGCCCGTCTTCGTTGAGGATCTTGTAGTCATCAACGACGATGGCGTTATCCACGCTTCCGCCCAGTGCCAGGTTCATCGCCCGCAACTTCTCGATGTCACGCATGAACCCGAAAGTCCGTGCGCGGCTGACTTCCTTCACGAAAGACGTGCTGGAGAAGTCAACGGTAGCGGTCTGGGCGCGCCCCTTGAACACAGGGTGATCGAAGTCGATGCCGAAACTGACCTTGAAGCCTTCGAAGGGCAGCAGAGTCGCTTTCTTGTCACCTTCTTCAACCGTCACTTCACGTTTTATGCGGATAAAACGCTTGGCCGCGTCCTGCTCGGCAATGCCGGCAGACTGCAGAAGAAACACAAAAGGACCGGCCGAGCCGTCCATGATGGGCACTTCCGCCGCACTGAGTTCGACGAAGCAGTTATCAATCCCGAGACCAGCCATGGCTGACAACAAATGCTCTACTGTTGCAACCCGGACACCGTCTTTCAGCAGTGTCGTGGAAAGCATGGTCTCACCCACGTTTTCCGCACAGGCACGAATGTCGACCACAGGGTCGAGATCGGTGCGGCGGAATACGATGCCCGAGTCCACGGGTGCCGGCTTCAGGGTCAGGTAAACCTTTTCACCTGAGTGAAGCCCGACACCAGTGGCGCGGATGGTGTTTTTGAGTGTCCGTTGTCTGATCATCGGTACATATTTCCGTCACATAAATGCGATATAGTCTGGGCAAAAATCTGCCCGGAGAATACCAGAAAGTAAAACTGAATACCATTTAACCAATCGTAGCTCTTTGTAACTACTGTAACTACTGGACTGGCCCACCGGCCCACGACCGGATTGGTAAACAGCACACGCCATTCAGCGAAAATGGTTCCACTTCTGAACGCAACTGCAACAGGCTATCAGTCAGCCTGACGACGAAGGAATGCGGGAATATCGAGATAGTCGACCCCCTGCTCTTCGCTGTCCTTGCTGTGATCAATCGCGACGTTGCCATGGGCGACTGCCCTGCGGCGCAACACGGCCGGACGATCAAGCTGATTGTAATCCGTTGTGCCATCAAGGCTGCGGGTGTTATCCACTACCTTGGTAGGCTTTTCGCGATCCCCACCCAGGCCAGTTGCAACCACTGTCACCTTGAGTTCGTCGGTCATGTCCGGATCGATCACCGTACCCACTACAACGGTGGCGGAATCCGATGCGAACTCACGAACAATATCGCCAACCTCGGAAAACTCGCCCAGGTTGAGGTCCATACCCGCGGTGATGTTGACCAGGATACCCTTGGCGCCCTGCAGGTTGATATCTTCCAGCAGCGGGCTGCGTACTGCGGCTTCTGCGGCTTCGCGGGCCCGGTTCTCGCCGGTAGCACGCGCGGTACCCATCATGGCATTGCCCATTTCTGACATGACAGTCTTTACGTCGGCAAAGTCCACATTAATCATTCCATTGCGGGTAATCAGGTCCGCAATACCCTGAACTGCGCCCAGCAGCACGTCGTTGGCTGAGGCAAACGCGTCCAGCAGGCTGGTTTTCTTGCCCATCACCGCCAGCAACTTTTCGTTGGGGATGGTGATCAGCGAGTCAACGGTTTCTTCCAGTTCCTTGAGACCGGCGTCAGCCACGCTCATGCGCTTGCCGCCTTCAAACATGAATGGCTTGGTGACCACCGCCACGGTCAGGATGCCCAGTTCGCGGGCCACTTCGGCCACTACGGGCGCAGCACCGGTACCGGTTCCGCCGCCCATGCCGGCGGTAATGAACACCATATCAGCACCTTTCAGTGCCTCTGCGATGCGATCGCGGTCTTCCAGGGCTGACTGGCGCCCCACTTCCGGATTTGCTCCGGCACCCAGGCCCTTGGTGATGTTGCCACCAAGCTGGATGATCTGACGTGCGTCCAGGTCCGTCAGGGCCTGGGCGTCGGTATTGGCGCAGATGAACTCCACACCTTCGATATCACTGTTGAGCATGTGGCGAACGGCATTGCCGCCACCACCGCCAACTCCCACTACTTTAATGACAGCGTTCTGCTGGACATTATCGACGAGTTCAAACATTCCCCTACTCCTTCGTGCTGTTTATCAGCCTTTTCCAGACTGATTATTCGAGATTATGATTTTCGAGATACCTTCGTGTACGTCTTCTACTGGCGACCGTCAGAAATGACCGGTAAACCAGGCTTTCATGCGCTCAAACAGCGTGGGTGCTTCTTCACCCTTAAGCGCCGGCGCCCGCCCCAGATCCATCTGGCGGAAGCCATGGATCAGCAACCCCACGCCAGTGGCGTAGATCGGGTTGTTGACCACCTCCGTCATGCCGGAGACCCTCTGCGGACAGGCGAGTCTTACCGGCATGTGGAAGATCTCCTCGGCCAGTTCCACCACGCCTTCCATGGTGGAGGAACCGCCGGTAATCACGATGCCGGCCGGGATCAGGTCTTCAAATCCCGAACGGCGAAGTTCTGACTGCACCAGGGTGAACAGCTCCTCATAGCGGGGTTCCACCACCTCAGCCAGGGCCTGGCGGGAGAGATCCCGCGGCGCCCGGTCGCCCACACTGGGCACCTTGATGGTTTCGTCCGCACCGGCCAGCTGTGTCAGGGCGCAGGCATATTTGATCTTGATTTCTTCGGCATTCTGCGTGGGTGTGCGCAGTGCCATGGCAATGTCATTGGTCACCTGATCACCGGCAATGGGGATCACCGCCGTATGGCGAATGGCACCACCGGTAAACACCGCAATGTCCGTTGTTCCCCCGCCGATATCCACAACGCAGACACCCAGTTCTTTCTCATCCTCGGTGAGGATGGCGTGACTGGAGGCCAACTGCTCGAGGATGATGTCATCCACTTCCAGACCGCAGCGCTTCACGCACTTTTCGATGTTCTGGGCGGCGTTTACCGCACAGGTCACCAGATGCACTTTGGCTTCCAGGCGCACACCGGACATGCCCATGGGTTCCTTGATGCCTTCCTGGCTGTCAATCACGAACTCCTGGGGCAGGATGTGGAGAATTTTCTGGTCTGCCGGAATGGCCACCGCCTGCGCTGCGTCGATCACCCGGTCAATATCTGCCTGGGTTACCTCCCGGTCGCGGATGGCGACAATGCCATGGGAATTCAGGCTCTTGATGTGGCTGCCTGCAATACCTGCATACACCGAATGAATCCGGCATCCCGCCATCAGCTCCGCTTCTTCCACTGCTCGCTGTATCGCCTGGACTGTGGTTTCGATATTGACCACCACCCCACGCTTGAGCCCGCGGGACGGGTTGGACCCGATACCCACGACCTCAATGGTCCCGTCCATTTTGCGCTTGCCGACAATCGCAACCACTTTCGAGGTTCCGATATCGAGGCCGACAATCATGTTTTCCGTTTCAACCGATGACATGTATTCCACCAAACCGTAGGTCTGAATTTAGCGTTGCTATGATTTTGACCGGGATGCCGGTTCTACCGACTTCCACTGAACCGCCACCCCATTGCTGTAGCGGGCATCCACCCGGCTGACTTCGTCTGAACGTGATGCCAGCCGTTCCTGATAAACCGTAATAAACCGATCGAAGCGCTCCTCTACCTGATCCCTGCCAAGAACCACTTCGATGCCATTGGCCATGGTCAGGGTCCAGGCACCCCGCTGCTCCAGGCTTAACCCCGCAAATCCGAGGTTATGGCCCGTGAGCGTGTCTGCCATAACCCGCGCCATGCTGATCACTTCCTTGACCCGCTCGTCCGGGCCGGCGAGCCGCGGCAGTTTCCCCGCCACTTCCGGATTTCCCGGTGAGAAAAGCTCGCCATTCCGACTCACCAACTGGTCGCTGTTCCAGTACGCCAGCGGCTTTTTCTCGCGAATCTCAACCTGCAACCGGTCCGGCCAGACCCGCTTGACTGCCGCAGACTCTACCCAGGGCCGCTGCTCCAGGCTGTCCTTGATCTCAGAGAGATCCGTGGCAAAAAAACTGCGCCCAATCCATTTACCGGCGCTGCGCTCCAGCGAAGTGCGGTTCTCGCCCACCAGGGTGCCGGTTACATCAATAGCCATCACCTGACGGTCCATGGCGTTGAGCACCTGGCTGGTCCCCCAGGGCACCATCGCAGCCAGTAAAACAATGGCCGCCCCCATCATCACCTGCCCCCAGGGCGCCGCTGCCAACACAGCCTTCAGCAAACCAAACCGGTCCCGCTCAGGCCCAAGGGAAGTCGCTCCCTTGCGCCTGGGTGGATCAGACGGAACCGCCCGACTCCGGATCAGCAGCCTTTCAAGCATCGCCAGCCTCCAGCGTGTCTGTAAGGATTCGCACCACCAGTTCTTCAAAACTGATTCCCGCAGCTTTCGCCGACATCGGCACCAGGCTGTGGTCGGTCATCCCCGGCACCGTATTCACCTCAAGCAGCCAGAAGTCACCACTTCTGTCCTGCATGATGTCCACCCGTCCCCAGGTACGGCAGCCCAGTACCCGAAACGCCTCCAGCGCCAGATGCTGAAGTTCCAGTTCACTGTCCGGATCAAGGCCGCAGGGAATCTGGTAGCGGGTATCGTCGGCCAGGTACTTGGCGTCATAGTCATAGAACACATGATCGGTGCTCAGACCGATGGCCGGCAGCGGCTGATCCTGCAGCAGGCTTACCGTGAATTCCGGGCCTTCAACCCATTCCTCAACAAGCACCAGCGGGTCCAGTACCGCGGCCTGTTCATAGGCTTCAACCAGTTCCTCGCGGCTGGCCACCTTGCGGATACCGATACTGGAGCCTTCCCTGGAAGGCTTGACACTCAGGGGCAGAGTCAGTGCCTGCAGGATACTGTCCGCTTCATCCACCGAGCCCATGGCGCGGAACTTCGGGGTTGGTAAACCGCAGCCCTCGAAAACGTACTTGGTGCGCAATTTGTCCATGGCCAGCGCCGAGGCCAGAAGGTCGCTGCCGGTGTAGGGAATACCCGCCTGGGACAGGATTGCCTGGATCGTGCCGTCTTCTCCTCCGCGGCCATGCAGCGCGATGAATACCCGGTCAAACTGAGGATCTTCCACGGTCTTGAGCAGGCAGCCACGAACATCGACCGGGTAGGCGTCAACACCGGCAGACAGCAGAGCCGACAGCACGGCCTGGCCGCTTTTCAGAGAAACCTCGCGCTCGGCGGAATCCCCACCCATAAAGACGGCGACACGCCCGAATGCTTTCAGCAGTTCCGGATCGGCCTGATAGCCCTGTGTGTCCACGCGACTCATTTCACTCATCTGCAATCACTCCTGCCGCCGCCAGACGAGCCGCAACACCACCAATATCCCCCGCCCCCTGTGTAATCAGCAGGTCGCCGTCCCGCAGGTTGTTGGCAAGCAGGGTTTCAATCTCGTTGTTGTCTTCCACGAAAACCGGTTCCACGCTGCCGCGCTGGCGAATACTGCGGCACAGCGCACGGCCGTCCGCCCCGTTAATTGCGGGCTCACCCGCGGAGTAAACCTCCATCAGCAGCAAGCCATCCACTTCCGACAACACCCGCACGAAATCCTCGTAAAGATCCCGGGTCCGGGTGTAACGGTGGGGCTGGTACAGCATCACCAGCCGGCGGTCAGGCCAGGCATCATGGGCCGCACGAATAACCGCCTCGACTTCCGTTGGGTGATGGCCGTAGTCATCAATCAGCGTGATGGTGCCCTTGCGCGTCTTGTAGTCACCATAAACCTGGAACCGGCGACCAACACCCGCAAAACCCGCCAGCCCCCTACAGATGGCAGCATCTTCCACGCCTTCATCCGTGGCTACAGCAATGGCCGCCAGGGCATTCAGCACGTTATGGCGACCCGGCATTTTCAGTTCCACGTCCAGATCACTTCGGCCCCCGGGGCGACGAACAACAAAGCGGGTTCTGAGTCCGTCGGACTGGATGTTTTCAGCACGATAATCGGCCTCCGGATTATCGATGCCGTAGGTAATGATGGCGCGGGAAATCCTGGGGATGATTTCCTGCACAAAGGCGTCGTCCACGCACATCACCGCGACGCCGTAGAAAGGCAGGTTGTGGAGGAAATCCACAAAGGTCTGCTTCAGCCGTCCCACATCGCCGCCATAGGTGTCCATGTGATCGGCTTCGATATTGGTGACGACAGAGATGACCGGTGTCAGGTGCAGGAACGACGCATCGCTTTCGTCGGCCTCTGCCACCAGATAGCGGGACCCGCCAAGCTGCGCGTTGGTGCCGGCACTGTTGAGCTTGCCACCAATCACGAAGGTGGGATCCAGCCCCGCTTCCGCCAGCACGGAGGCAATCAGGCTGGTGGTCGTGGTTTTACCGTGAGTGCCAGCGACGGCAATGCCATGGCGATAGCGCATGATTTCCGCCAGCATTTCGGCACGGGGCACAATGGGCACCCGGCGATTGCGGGCAGCGGTCACTTCCGGGTTGTCGCCACCCACCGCCGAAGACACCACCACGACATCTGCTGAGGCACTGTTCTGTTCACGATGTCCGATGAAGACTTCAATACCCATGGCGGTCAGCCGGTCGGTCACCGCACCTTCACGAATATCCGAACCGGAGACTTCGTAGCCCTGGTTTTTCAGTACTTCGGCAATACCGCTCATGCCGGCGCCACCAATCCCGACAAAGTGGATATTGCGGATACGGCGCATCTCGGGCACCTGATAGACCAGCGGGGGATTAGTGGGCTCAGCCATTGGCAGCCTCCAGACAGTAATTCACGACTCTCTCCGTTGCATCAGGGCGGGCCAGCGTCTTTGCCGCCTTCGCCATATCGATAATCCGGCTGCGATCCTTTCCGAGATCCGCCAGGGTTTCCGCCAACAGATCCGCCGACAGCTTTGGCTGTGGCACCAGGATCGCACCTTTGGCGTTGACCATTTGCTGCGCGTTTTTTGTCTGGTGATCGTCCACGGCGTGGGGAAACGGCACCAGAACCGCTCCAATACCTGCGACGCACAGCTCGGAAACGGTCAGCGCCCCGGCCCTGCACAGCACAATATCCGCCCAGCCATAGGCCTCGGCCATGTCCTTGATAAAGGGCTCTACAGAGGCTTCCACACCGTTTTCGCTGTACGCTTCCCGGGCTTCCTCTACATTCTTTTCACCACACTGGTGGCGCACCGTCGGGCGCTCAGCTTCAGGCATCTTCGCCAGCGCAGCGGGCAACGTGCGGTTAAAGACCTGGGCACCCAGGCTGCCTCCCACCACCAGCAATCTGAGCGCACCGGCGCGGCCCGACATCCGCTGTTCCGGTTCCGGGAGTGCAGCCAGATCCTGCCTCACCGGATTGCCGGTGCACCGGGTTACCACATCTGCGCCGAAACTACCGGGAAAGGCCTCCAGCACCGTGGTGGCAAAGCGCACCAGAATCCGGTTAGTCATGCCGGCAATGGCATTCTGTTCGTGGATCACCAGTGGCGCCTTGGTCAGCCAGGCCGCAACACCACCCGGGCCGGTCACGAATCCACCCATCCCGATCACACAGTGGGGGCGAATGCCACGGACAACCGTAAAAGCCTGCCCCAGTGCCCGCATCAATCGGAATGGCGCCATCAACAACGCCAGCCGGCCCTTGCCCCGCAATCCTGAAACCTGGATCAGCGACAGTGGTATGTCGGTGTCGCCAATCAATCGCTCTTCCATGCCGCCCCTGGAACCGAGCCAGAACACCTCATGGCCCTTCTCCTGGAGGTTCCTGGCTGTTGCCAGGGCCGGAAACACATGTCCGCCAGTGCCCCCGGCCATCATCAGAAAGCGCCGTTTGTCAGTCATAAACCGCACCTCCCCTGGCTGCCGGTTTACGGGACTTCTCGCTGGCGACTCTTTCACGATCAAGCCGCTCCATTTCCACCCGTGCCAACACACCAATACAGACGGCGGTAATCATCAGGCTTGATCCGCCATAACTCACCAGAGGCAGTGTCAGCCCCTTGGTGGGCAGCAGTCCGGTGCTGACGGACATATTGATGCTGGCCTGCAAACCGATCAGCAGGGTGATTCCGTAGGAGAAACACGCGGCGAACGGCATCCCGGCCTTCTCTGCCTTTCTGGCAATCACGAATCCTGTGACCACCAGAACGGTGAAAAGCCCAAGCACAATGAGCGACCCCAGCAATCCGAACTCTTCGGCGATGATGGCGAAGATAAAGTCGGTATGGGCTTCGGGCAGGTAAAACAGCTTCTGCACCGAATTGCCAAGCCCCGTGCCGGCCCATTCGCCGCGACCAAAAGCAATCAACGACTGGGTAAGCTGGTAGCCGGTATCGAACTGGTCCTTCCAGGGATCGAGATAGCTGACAACCCGCTTCAAACGGTAGGGCTGGGTAAACACCAGTGCCGCCCCCATGACCACCAGCACGCCAATCAATGGCATAAATCGGCTCAGGCGAACCCCGCTCAGGAAAATCATGCCGGCAGCCGCCGCCACAAGTACCACCGTGGCCCCGAAATCAGGCTCGATAACCAGCAGCACTGAGGCAATACCAAGCACACCAAGTGGCTTCAGAAAGCCTGCCCAGGTATTCAGAAGCTCTTCCCGCCGGCGCACCACGTAGCCCGCCAGGTAGGCGATCAGACACAGCTTTGCGATCTCCGACACCTGCACGTTAAAGAGACCGAAAGAAATCCAGCGGGTGGAACCGTTTACCGTGCGGCCCAGTGGCGTCAACACCAACAACAGTGACAACAGCCCGATACCCAGCAAAAGCCAGCCACTGCGCTCCCACCAGGAGATCGGTACATTCACCGCAACCAGGGCGAACACACAGCCGATGCCGGCAAAGATCAGCTGCCGGATCACGTAGTGATAACTGTTACCCATGGTTTCCGCCGCCATATCCATGGAGGCGGATGAAATCATCACAATGCCCATCACCAGCAATGCCGCGGAACTGATAATCAGCAACGGCAACGGGCGCAGGTCACGGAACAGGCCTTGATGACCGGGGAGAGACAGATTTGCGTGCATCACAGCCCCTCCACCTGGTTACGAAAACTGTCTCCACGATCGTTGTAGTCGCGGAACATATCGAAACTGGCACAGGCCGGTGACAACAGCACCCTGTCCCCCGGCTCTGCCAGATCTGCTGCCTTATGGACTGCATCCTCCATAGTGGCGGCATGAACAATCCCGATCTGACTACCAAGGACAGCCGCAATAAGCCCGGCGTCCGTGCCAATCAGAACCACAGCTCTGCAATGGGCCGCGACCGGTTCCGCCAGCGGCGAGAAATCGGCACCCTTGCCTTCGCCACCGGCGATAAGAACGACTTTCCCGTCTGCCGGCGCCAGGCTTTCAATGGCAGCCACGGTGGCACCCACATTGGTGCCCTTGGAGTCATTGATGTAATCCACATCAGTAACCCGCCGGACGAACTCACAGCGGTGCGGCAGCCCTCTGAAATTCCGCGCAGTCTCCAGCATCACATCCATCGGCAGACCGGCAGCATGTCCCAGCGCCAGCGCAGCCATCACGTTACTCATGTTGTGACGGCCCATCAGGCCCAGCTCATCGGCCAACAACAGATTCTCGAAGCCGAAGGTAATCCAGGTTCCCTCATCGTCATCCCGGGTACTGAAGGTATCCGGATTGACCCGGTGAAACCCGAAGCACAGGAACCGGAGACTGTCTCTCGCCATCGGCGTGCTCAGGGCATCATCGAGATTTACCACCGCATTCTTGCAGCCATTAAAAATCCGCTGCTTGGCCTGGAAATACTCCATTTTGGTGGCATAGCGGTCCATATGGTCATCGCTGACATTCAACACGGTCGCGGCCAGAGCATTGAGCTCACGTGTGGTTTCAAGCTGAAAACTTGATAGCTCCAGTACATACAGATCCGCGCCGCGACCAAGCAGGTCCAGCGCCGGGGTGCCAATGTTACCCCCTACTTCCACATGGCGACCGGCTGCTCTGGCCATTTCTCCCACCAGGGTGGTCACCGTGGTTTTGCCATTGGAGCCGGTAATGGCAACAATCGGTGCGTCTGCTGCTTCTGCGAACAGGTCAATATCACCACGGATGGTCGCACCCTGTTCCGCGGCATGGCGGATAGCAGGTTCTGCGATGCTGATACCCGGGCTCACCACCAGCTCGTTGAAACCGGCGAAAACCTCCGGATCAAAATCACCCAGGTACACGGGCAGCTCTGGCCAACCGGCTGTCAGTTCGTCCAGACCGGGAGGCGCCACACGGCTGTCGGCCACGGCAACGTCGCGGCCTTTTTCGATCAGATAGCGTACGCAGGAGAGCCCGGTTTTACCGAGCCCTACGACCAGCGTACGACGATCTGAAACGATGACACCCATGGTGCTTTGCTTCCCTATCTCAGTTTCAGGCTGGCGAGGCCAACCAGTACAAGAACAACGGTAACGACCCAGAAGCGCACGATAACGCGTGGCTCGGGCCAGCCTTTCAGTTCAAAGTGGTGGTGCAATGGCGCCATGCGGAATATCCGCCGGCCGGTCAGCCGGAAAGACGCCACCTGCAGAATCACGGAGACAGTTTCCATCACGAACACACCGCCCATGATGAAAAGCACAATCTCCTGCCTGACAATGACCGCCACAACACCCAGGGCCGCGCCCAGAGCCAGGGCACCCACGTCGCCCATGAATACCTGCGCCGGATAGGTGTTGAACCACAGGAAACCCAGCCCCGCGCCCACCAATGCACCACAGAAAACAATCAGTTCGCCGGTGCCCGGCAAGTGCGGAATCAGCAGGTAGTCGGCGAACTGCGCATGGCCAGAAACATAAGCGAAGATGCCCAGGGCCGCTGCAACCATAACCGTTGGCATAATGGCCAGACCGTCGAGGCCGTCGGTGAGGTTCACCGCGTTACTGCTGCCAACAATCACGAAATAACTCAACAGGATGAACAGCACCGGCCCCAGGGTCAGCGACACGTTTTTGAGGAACGGCACATAGAGCGACGTTTCCTGAGGCAATGACGAGCTCATAAACAGTGCTATCGCCGCCGTGGCACCAATCACTGATTGCCAGAAATACTTCCAGCGGGCCGGCAGGCCGCGAGGGTTGCGCTCTACCACTTTGCGATAATCATCGACCCAGCCAATGGCCCCGAAGAACAGGGTTACCAGAATCGCGACCCAGACATACCGATTACTCAGGTCGGCCCATAGCAGTGAACTGACACCCACAGCCACCAGAATCAGCGCTCCCCCCATAGTCGGGGTACCGGCTTTACTCAGGTGCGTCTGCGGCCCATCGTCACGAACGGCCTGGCCAATCTGGTACTGGCTCAGCTTGCGAATCATGAACGGCCCGATCAGCAGTGAAATCAGCAGCGCTGTCAGCACACCGAAGATGCCCCGGACCGTGAGGTACTGGAAAACCGTCAGCGCGGAAAAATATTGTGAAAGAGCCTCTGTCAGCCAGAGCAGCATGCGTTACCCACCTTTTCTTTTATTCCCTCCACCACGCGATCCATGGCAGAACTGCGAGAACCCTTGACCAGTACCGTCAGTGAATCGGCAGGCCCCTCAAACAGACGACGCACAGCGTCATCATGGGTCGCACACACCTCAGCGGCATCCCCGAACCCTTCAACGTATCCTTCACAGCCATCACCCACGACCAGCAAGCGCTCGATGCCCATGGTCCTGGCAAACTCACCGACTTCCCGGTGCAGCGCGAGGCTGTCGGGGCCCAGCTCCGCCATGGCGCCCAGAACCGCAACGCGGCTGGCAGGACGCGCTGCCAACACGCCAAGCGCCGCTTTTATCGACGCAGGGTTGGCGTTATAGCTGTCATCAATGACCGTTAATCCTGACGACAGCTCAAGAATCTGCAGGCGCCCCTTTACCGCCTGGACTGACGCCAGCCCCTGCTGCACCGCGTCATCACTGGCACCCAGTTCACGTGCGGCCGCGATTGCCAGCAGTGCATTGGTAATGTTGTGCTCGCCGTGTAACGACAGGCTTACATCACAGGCCCAGCCGCCGGGACCACAAGCCCGAAAAGCCAGCGAACTTCCATCATCACGGACACCGTCGGAAAAGTAGTCTCCACCGGCGCCGGCCTGCTTGCTGACAGCAACAACCCGGCGTTCGCCGGCTCGCCGTTGCCATTTTTCAAAAGCCGGATCATCCCGGTTGAGCACGACCAGGCCGGAGGGTGCGACACCATCAATGATTTCACCCTTGGCAAGCACGATATTGTCGTAGCCACCGAAACCCTCAAGATGGGCCTGCCCGGCATTGGTCAGGATCGATACATCCGGACGAACAATGTTCACGGTATGGGCAATTTCATTCAGACCGCTGGCGCCCAGCTCGATTGCGCCGTACTCATGTTCAGGAGCCAGCCGGAACAAGGTCAGGGGAACACCGATGTGATTGTTAAGATTGCCTTCGGTTGCCAGGGTGTTGCCCACACGGGAGAGGATGGCAGCGACCATTTCCCGTACCGTGGTTTTGCCACTGCTACCGGTGATGGCCACAAACCGTGCCGAGCTGACGTTACGGTTACCCGCTGCCAGTTGTGCCAGTGCGTCTATAGTGTTTGGCACCAGTATCTGGGGAAGCGCCAGATCCGGATCGGCCTTGTCCACCACCGCCGCCACGGCACCTGCCTTCTGGGCAGCCGCCAGATAGTCATGTCCGTCAAAGTTCTCGCCTCGCAATGCCACAAACAGGTCACCCGCGCCAATGTTGCGCGTGTCGGTGGAGACCCCACGGAACACCAGCCCTTCCAGGCTCGCCCCTGCCGATGTGGCGCCAAGCCAGCTCAGGGCTTCGGTCAGAGCAAACGCCTGCATCATGCGACACCTCCGTTCAGTGACAGTGCGTGCCTCACCTGTTCGGCATCGCTGAACGGAATACGCTGGCCCGCCAATTCCTGCCAGGCTTCATGGCCCTTGCCGGCAATCAGCACAATATCACCGGGCAGGGCCGAGTGAACGGCCTGCCGGATGGCCTCAGCGCGGTCATGAATAACGGTTACCTGCTCCGGATGGCTGAACCCGGCCACGATGTCGGACGTAATGGTTTCCGGATCCTCGCTACGGGGATTGTCATCGGTCACGATCACTACGTCCGCGGCCTTTTCCGCTTCCCTCGCCATCTCCGGACGCTTGCCAGTATCGCGATCACCACCGCAGCCGAAAACGCAGAACAACCGGCCACCGACATGAGGACGCAACGCCGCAAGCGCGCTGTTCAGGGCATCCGGCGTATGCGCATAGTCCACAACCACACGGACACCATTACCGCCGGCAAATGGCTCCAGCCGTCCGGGTGGCGGCGATAACCGTTCAACAGCGCGCTGAACCCGCTCAACGGGCACACCCAGGCTGAGAACCGCCGCCATCGCCGCCAGGATATTACTGACGTTAAAGCTACCCAGCACCGGGGCGGAAATCTCGAACCGGCCCCAGAGCCCATCAACACTGGCCGTGAATCCGTCGATGGATGGCGAGAACTCGGTCAACCAGAGTTCGGTCTGGGATTCGTGCAGGCTGTAACGGACACGATCGCATTTTCCCTCAAGCTGCTCATAAAGCTGTCTTCCGAACGGATCGTCAAAATTCACCACCGCGAAGTGGAGTTCTTCACGCTCAAACAGACGGGCCTTGGCAGCACCATAGGCCTCCATTGACCCGTGATAGTCGAGGTGATCCCTGGTGAGATTGGTAAAAACCGCCCCGGTCATGGTCAGATTGTCGATGCGTCCCTGATCAAGAGCATGGGAAGACACTTCCATTGCCGCAGCGCGCCCACCCTGTGCAAGAATCTTCGCCAGGACGCGATTTACCTGAACAACATCCGGAGTCGTGTGTGAGCCCTGCTGCAGTGCACCGGGCATGCCGTAACCAACGGTGCCTATAACACCGCAAGGGGTGCCGGTTTCCTGCAGCAGCGTCGCGATATAATGACTCACGGAAGTTTTGCCATTCGTGCCGGTCACACCTATCAGACGCAACCGCTGGGACGGGTGTTCAAAGAACCGGTCTGCGATCTTCCCGAGCCGGGCCCGTAAATCCGTTACCGGCACAATTAGCGCACCTTCATGCTCGTGGCATTCGTCTGCCTGCATCACTTCGAGCAGGACAACGGTGGCACCGGCGCCGATTGCGTGTTCAATATAATGGTCCGCGGGCGTTCGGGCGCCAGCCAGGGCAATAAACGCATCACCGGCTCTGACCTCCCGGCTGTCGGTCTTCAGGCCGTGGATAGTGACATCAAACACCGATGGCACCGGCGCGATTCCCTGCAACAATGTGCTGAGTGATGTAATACACATAACCCTAACCCCGCTCCCCGGAAGCCCGACGCGGCTCTTCCGCCTCGCCCAGCTCCAGTTCCGGCTTTACGTTCAGCAGCCGTAACGCATCACCCATCACCCGGGCGAATACCGGTGCAGCCACTTCGCCACCGTAATATTCTCCGGACTGGGGAGCATCAACAGCCACCACCGTGACAATTCTCGGATTGTCGATCGGAGCCATACCGGCAAATATCGCCTTGTACTGGCTGTCTTCATATCCGCCCTTGCCAACCAGGTGAACAGTTCCGGTTTTGCCCCCGGCGGAATAAAACCCCGGCTGCGCGCGTTTCCCTGTGCCGTTTTCCACGACTTCCCGCAACATTTCCCTGATCTGGAATGAGACTTCCTCGGAAAGAACTCGTTCCCCGACAGGCCGCTCGTCAGCTTTCAGAAGGCTTAGCGGATAGCGAATCCCACCGTTGGCCAGCACCATGTACGCCTGCGCCAACTGCAGAGCATTAACGCTCATCCCGTAGCCGTAAGACAGGGTTGCTTCTTCAACAGGCCGCCATTTCGGTGGCGCCGGCAACACGCCAACCGCTTCCCCCGGGAACCCGATTCCCGTAGGTTGCCCCAGCCCGAGACGGGCATACAAATCCCTTATGGTGTCGCCACCCAACTCGGTAGCAATCTTGCTGATACCGACGTTGCTCGATTTCGAAATCACGTCGGTCAGGCTGATCACGCCATAATTCCGGTGATCGCGAATGGTAAAACGACCAAAACGCCGATATCCCGGTGCTGTGTCAATGGTGCTGGATGCCTTGAATTTTCCCGACTCCAGCGCCGCTGCCATGGAAACCGGCTTCATGGTCGACCCGGGCTCAAACAGGTCGGTAATCGCCTTGTTCCGCAACCGGTCCGGACTGAGCTGGGTGCGGTCATTAGGGTTATAAGACCCCTGATTCACCATGGCCAGAACTTCACCGGTATCCACATCCAGCATCACCAGCGTTCCGCCCCTGGCGTTATGGGCACCTACGACGGCCTTCAGCTCCCGGTATGCGAGGTACTGCAACCGCAAATCGATACTGAGCTCAAGATTGCGCCCAGGCCTGGCATCACGGATCAGCGTCAGGTCCTTGATAACCCGACCACGATTGTCCTTGAGGACCCGCTTGCGGCCGCTTTCGCCACTCAGCCACTCGTTGTAGGCCAGCTCGATACCTTCCTGACCGCTTTCATCAATATTTGTGAAGCCGACAACATGAGAGGTGACCTCTCCGGCCGGATAGTAACGACGATATTCCTGACGGCTGTACAACCCCGGAATACCCATGGCAAGTACCTGCCTTGCCGTCTCCGGCTGCAGTTTACGGCGAAGATAAACAAACTCCCGTTCCGCATATTTGCGCAGGCGCTCCCGAAGCCTGGCCTCATTAAGGCCGAGCAATCGTGCGACATTCGTTAACGCGGGCTCGTCCGCGTCTATCTCTGACGGGTTTGCCCAGATAGTCTCAACCGGTGTGCTGACCGCCAGCGATTCACCATGGCGATCCGTCACAACTCCCCGGTGGGCATCGATACTCTCTACCCGTATGGTCCTTACATCGCCCTGCTTTCTCAGGAAATCGTTGTCCACTACGTGCAGGTCAACCAGCCGCCACGCCAGGGCACCCACCACCAAAAGAAACACACCCAACACGGTGCCATACCGCCAGGCTCCAAGCCCGGCAGCCAGTCGCTGGCCCCATGATGCTGTCTTTCCCTGATCGGACAATGTCTTCACCTTACGGTTTGTTATTTTCGTTCAACGCGCCCCGACAAGGGGCGCCATCAATGGCACCAGAACAATGTCCTGCTTGCCGGGCACAACCATGCCAAAACGCTCGGAAGCCAACTGCTCCACCCGTCCGTGTGCGCTCAGCGCGCTTTGTTCAAGCAGCAACTGGCTCCACTCGCGCTGGTAGTTGTCACGCTGCTCCTGCAACTGCGACAGGGTATTGAACAGTTCCCGGTTTTCGTGAGCACTGACCACGACACCCAGCGATGACACCACCAGAAGCATCACCAGCCCCATGGATATCAGCACACGCTTCTGTTGAAGCGCTGCGAAGACCTGTTGCGACAGCCTGACCGCCGTAGCCACACCATCCCTGACCCGCTGTTTGTTGAGTCGTGCTGTTTTTGTCGGCCTTTCAATGGCTACCGCGCCCATGGTTACGCGCTCCTTACCTGTGTTGTTACTTGTGTTGTTCCGGTATCCGTTCGAGAACGCGCATAACTGCGCTTCTCGCCCGCACGTTGTCACTGACTTCTTCCGAATCCGCCTTGTTCGCCTTGCCGACCAGCCGGAATGCCGACGCTTCCTGCTCTGCAGTTACCGGCACGCCTTTTGGCAGTCTCGGGCCGCGAGCCAGGTCACGCATGAAGCGCTTGACCAGTCGGTCTTCCAACGAGTGGAAGCTGATCACCACCAGCCTTCCGCCGGGCATCAGCTTTTCAACGGCAGCACTGAGCCCCGCCTCCAGGTCTTCCAGTTCCCGGTTAATAAAAATACGGATGGCCTGGAAAGTCCGGGTAGCCGGATGCTTGTGCTTTTCCTTTTTCGGAACCGCCTCGCTGACCAGTGACGCCAACTGATGCGTGGTCTCAAGTGGCGCTTCTTTACGGCGCTCCACAACGAGACGGGCGATACGGCGGGAGAACCTTTCCTCACCGTATCGCCAGATCACGTATGCGATGTCTTTTTCATCCGCTTCCGCCAACCACTGCGCCGCACTCGGCGCCTGGCCCGGATCCATTCTCATATCCAGCGGACCATCCCGCATGAAGCTGAATCCTCGGGTAGCGTCATCCAGTTGCGGGGATGAAACACCAAGATCCAGCAGCACGCCATTAACCTTCATCCATCCCTGGGCATCCGCAGCTGCGCCCAACTCGGCAAAGGAGCCGTGATACGACAGAAAACGCGAGTCTTCATTCGCCAATTCCCGGGCCACCTCAATGGCCTCCGGATCCTTGTCGATGCCCAGTAGCTTTCCGCCTGGCGCAAGCTGGCCGAGAATCAGACGGCTGTGGCCACCGCGACCGAAGGTGCCGTCGATATAGACGCCTTCCGGGTCGTTAACCAGCAAATCGACCGCCGAGTCAAGGAGCACGGAGCGATGCCGGTACTGCCCGGCCGACTCCTGCTTGCGGTCGGCGGTCATAGCGACAATGCCTCCATTTGTGGTGGCATTTCGTCCTCATCCGACGCTTCGTCAAGCCATGCGAACCAGCGCTCTTCACTCCAGAGTTCCAGTTTCTTGCCCTGGCCAATCAGCATCAGTTTCTTCTCGAGACGCGCATAACTGCGCAGTGTGGGCGGAACCAGAATGCGGCCGGCGGAATCCAGCTCCAGTGGCGTGGCATGCCCCAGCAACAGACGCTGCAACCTGCGGGCGGCCTTGTTCATGTTGGGAAGTGCTTCGATCTGTGGCCTTAGTGCCTCCCACTGAGGCTCCGGATACACCAGCAGGCAGCGCTCTTCATCGGCATTGGCCGTCAATACGATGCGGCCACCGCAGGCGTGCGCGAGCTCTTCACGCACTCTGGCGGGGATCGCAAGGCGACCCTTCGCATCCATATTGATGGCATGACTGCCAAGAAAATTGCTCATTTGCACCTATTCCGGGGTTTTGAAACCACAAATAACCACTAGAAACCACTTTTTCCCACTTGTGCACACTATAGAAACACGCAATACACAATGCAAGCGCCGCGAACAGCGCCACACCCGGGAAAGTTCCTTTTATGACAAGAGGTTACAGAACAAGATTGGCAACAGGCTGGAGATTACGGAAAAGAAAAACCTAAAAATCAATCACCTGCAGAAACAAGTGAAGACGGCAAGTGAGCTCTAAGATTTTTTGGCTATAAAGGTTTGCTGGTGAGAATGACAAAAGTCACACAATGCGGAAAAGAAAAATGAGCTCGCCGGTAAGCCGGGTTCTGTCTGGGACAGTCATTCATCTAGGGCCTGCGTCGCCACAGGCCTCAAGCGACCTACCCGAATCCAGCGCGGGCCGCGCCATAGGATTCCTATTTGGTCTTGCTCCAGGTGGGGTTTACCATCGCCGTGAACTGTTGCCAGTCACGCGGTGCGCTCTTACCGCACCATTTCACCCTTACCGGTGGCCGCGAACATGTCACGGCCACTTAGGCGGTATACTTTCTGTTGCACTTTCCGTCGGCTCGCGCCGCCCAGGCGTTACCTGGCACCTTGCCCTGTGGAGCCCGGACTTTCCTCCCCCGGTAAAACCGGCGGCGACTGTCTGGCGAGCTCGGGAGAGACCTTACTCCAGCTCACCATGGCAGGCAAGGGAAAACGAACAACGATAACGTCTCCGTCATTCCGCCTTCAGCTCCAGTGCACGCTGGTAGAGTTCGTTCTTGGAACTGCCGGTCAATTCCGCCGCCAGCTTCGCCGCCTTTTTCACCGGCAGCTCCTTGAGCAGTAAAGCCAGTACACGATCTACCTCGACCGAACCAACGGCAACTTCGGCATCGCTGGCTCCGTGAACCATGACCACGAATTCGCCGCGACTGCCATGGGGGTCGGCTTCAAGAGCGTCTCCCACCGATCCGGCCGCACCTGCATAGAAGGTCTCGAATGCTTTCGTAAGCTCCCGCGCCAGCACCAGCTCCCGCTCGGCTCCCATTACCTGCTCGATATCCCTGACGGTATCAACAATCCTGTGCGGGGATTCATAGAACACCAGGGTTGCTGATTCCCTGGCAAGACGCTCCAGCGCAGCTTTTCGCGCCCCCTGCTTGGCAGGCAGAAAACCCTCAAACAGGAAACGGTCGGTCGGCAAGCCAGCTGCGCTTAGCGCTGTAACAAGGGCGCAGGCACCGGGCACCGGGCTGACCCGAAAGCCACGTGCCCGCGCCTCCCGTACGAGCACATATCCCGGATCAGAGATCAGCGGTGTGCCAGCATCGGAAATCAGCGCAACGTCCTGGGATGCCGCAAGCTTGTCCAGAATCTGACCGGCTTTGTCCCGCTCGTTATGGTCATGTAGCGCCATCATGGGCTTGCGAATTCCCAGGTGCTGCAGCAAGCGGCCACTATGCCGGGTATCTTCCGCTGCAATTACGGAGACCCGTGATAAAATCGATGCGGCCCTGGGAGACATATCGTCCAGATTACCGATGGGAGTGGCGACGATGTAAAGTGTGCCAGAGTGTTCTGGCTGGTCATTCTCCGAGTTCACGAATACCTCTCTTTGCTCCGGCGGATGACGCCAACGTCATGTGAATTCACGTGGGAGCTGTTAAACTTGCGGGCCTGATTAAGCAAACCATTTACAGGAAGCCCGGCGGGATCAGGGCTTCCGGCATGATGCCGCCGATTACCCGGCGCCACAAGCGTAATAACCCGGAGTACTGTGAGCCAGCCATGACCAGATACCGCCTGAACCTGAGAATCACCGCCCTATTTGTGGCAATGGGACTGCTGTTTGCGGGTTGTGCCAGCGTGAACCTCGAATCCCATGTCGCCGCGGGCGCCGACGAAGCCCTTGAAGTCGCAGCTGGCGTAGGAGACCGCAAAGACGCACAGTCCTATCTGCTGCGGGCAGCGGACAGGTTTCAGAACCAGAACCAGCACCGGGACGCGAGAACACTTCTGCAAAGCGATCAGTTTGACGCAGCTGATCAGGAAACCGCAAACCAGCAGATACTCCTGTCCATGGCTAGCGCAACTGCCCTGAATGATGCCCGGTGGGCAGAGGACATCGCGACGGAAATTGCACCGGACCACTTTCTCAACTATGAACGGAACCTGATTAACCGCGCTGCAAAACTGCAGGAACAGACCTATCAGCTGGCCGGCGACAATCTGGCCGCCGCTGTGACCCTGATCCTGCTTGCAGAGGCGGACGCTGATGCAGACATCCAGTCGCTCCACGATGCCATCTGGCAGAACCTGAAGCGGACCTCAGACACCGAACTGGCTGATGAGGAAGGGCGCGCTATAGGCTATGAGGCCCAGGGCTGGCTTGAACTGGCCGGCATTCTCAGAGAGCCGGAGACAAGCCTGGACGAACAGGGAAAGATGATTCGCAGCTGGCAAAACAACTGGCCCGACCATCCCGCAGCCGCTACCCCGCCGGCAGAGCTGCAACTCATCGCCAGCCTGGCTGAGTCCCGCCCGGAAAGAATCACCCTGGCAGTTCCGCTCAGCGGGCCTCTCGCCAGCGCCGGCGCCGCCATCCGGGACGGTTTTTTTGCCGCATATTACGAGGACGACTCTGTAGATCGTGAAAAAATCAGTGTCCGGGTCGTGGACACCTATGACGATTCCTTTACCCAGCTCTACAACGAGCTGGTCAATGAAAACCAGGACCTGATCGTCGGTCCACTGGAAAAGGACGCACTGGCGACACTCGCCGGCATGGCGTCTTTGCCGGTTCCGGTTCTTGGCCTGAACTATTTGCCCTCAGACACCGAAGCACCTTCCGGCCTTTATCAGTTCGGTCTCTCCGCAGAAGACGAAGCGCGGCAGATCGCCGACCGCATGACCGCCGAGGGTGTCGACCAGGTTCTTGTGCTTATCCCTGCCGGGGAGTGGGGCGACAGACTGGAAAGCGCCCTGCTTCAGCGTCTGGCGTTGAATGAAGGCGTGGCGTTGGACATAGAACGCTATTATCGCGAAGACAACTTGCGGGCAGTCACTGCCGATTTGCTGGGGATCACGGTCTCCCGTAATCGCGCCATCGACGTTGAACGCACTGCCGGCATCGACGTCGAGTTCGAACCCCGGCGCCGACAGGATGCAGACGGCATCGTTATGGTGGCCGAGCCCACGGTTGCACGTCAGTTCAAGCCATTATTCGCCTTCTATTTTGGTGGCAACCTGCCGGTATATGCCCCCTCCATGGTGTATGAGGGCAATCCGGACCCATCCCGGGACCGTGATCTGAATGGCGTTATGTTTACCGACACTCCCTGGATACTGGAAGAGGACAACCCGTTCCGCAGTGTTGTGAAAGAAGCCATGCCGGATATCAGAGGCCAGCTTGGCCGCCTGTTTGCCATGGGCGCAGACGCCTGGAACCTGAGCAAACGCCTGCCCCTGCTACAACACGTTGAAGGTGCAACTATTGACGGGCAGACCGGCGAACTGGCCATGACTCCCGAGGGCAGTATTCACCGGAAACAACTGTGGGCACAGTTCCGTAACGGAACTCCAGAGCGACTGCCGACACTGGAGGCGCCCGCGACCAACGAAACTCAGGAAACTGACGAACTCTCAGTGCAGGAATAACAACGACAGGGTGCAGCCATGGATGGCGCTCAGAAAACCCGAAAAGCGACGGGGCATCAGGCCGAGGGTGTCGCCGCTCGCTACCTCATGAGCCGTGGCGTCAATATTCTTGAACGCAATGTGTTCAGCCGCGGCGGCGAAATCGACCTGGTCGGTATTGATGATGGAACCCTGGTATTCTTCGAAGTTCGCTTCCGGGGAGGTGGCAGCCTGGCAGGCGCGGCAGAGTCCATCACCCCCACGAAGCAGAAGCGGCTGATCAGGGCGGCCTCGTTTTACCTCCACCGGCATGGTCTGGGGAACGCCTATAGCAGAATCGACGTTATTGCGATCGCGCCGGGCGAAAGCAAAAAATACCGGATACAATGGATCAAAAATGCGATTCAGGCCTGACTATGACGGATACCGAACAACAGATAAATCAGTGGTTCGCAAACCACATGGAGCACACCGCTCACGCCGCCAGTTCCACAGCGCCCGGTATAGAGAGGGCTTCTGATGCTCTCGTCGGCACTCTGCTCAATGACGGCAAGATTATTACCTGCGCCAATGGTAACGCCAACATTCTTGCCCAGTACTTCTGCACCGCTTTGCTGAACCGGTTCGAGCAGGACCGCCCGGCACTACCGGCCATCAATCTTGGAGCAGACGCCACAACCTATTCTGCTATCTGCCGCGACAACCGTTTCAACGACACCTTTTCCCGACAGGTGCGGGCCATTGGCAAAGCCAATGACCTGTTAATGGTTTTTGTTGATGATGGCCACAAGGCCAACCTGATACAGGCCATACAGGCTGCTCACGACAGGGAGATGAACGTGGTGGTACTGAGTGCCAAGGAGAAAACCGACATTACATCACTGCTGCACCCCGAAGATCACGAGATTGCTCTCGACAACCTTTCGCCGACTGCCGCAACCCCGATCATGTTGGTGGTTATCAATGCCCTGTGCGGGCTGATTGACGAAAAGCTCTTCGGCGGATAGCAAAAAAGCCAGCTGATTTTAACAGCTGGCTTTTTCAGGTTGGTACCGATTGGCTGGCAGGACAACGTGCGGCTATTTCACCACCTTCAAGGTTGGCCGACCACTGGGCCGATCTCCGCTCTGCCCACCGTCACCAGCACTGTCCCCGTCCTTGCCTTCGGGACCTTCCGGATCCGGCGAGCCAGGCTCACTGCCAAACACCATACCCTCGCCATTTTCCTTGGCGTAGACCGCCATCACCGCTTGCAGAGGAATAAACACCTGCATAGGTACACCGCCGAAGCGAGCACTGAACTCCAACGCGCCGTTGCCAATTGCCAGCCCGCGGACAGCTCCGGGACTGATATTGAGCACGATCTGCCCATTTGCGACGTGCTCGGTAGGCACCTGGACTCCCTGAACGCCTGCATCAACCACGATATAGGGGGTACAGTCGTTATCGAGAATCCACTCATTGAACGCCCTGACGAGATAGGGACGACTCGATGTCATGGTTATCTTGCTATCAGGCACTGCCTTTCTCCTGAACCGGTTTCAGGCTCTGCAAATCAACTACGAATATCTTCTTCCAGGTCCGACAGGCTCGCCTTGAACCCTTCACGACTGAAAATGCTATCCATATACTTTTGAAGCGGTTTTGCCTGCTTTTCATTGAGCTCTATACCCAATGACGGCAAACGCCACAGAATCGGGGCAATACAGCAATCCACAATAGTGAACTCTTCCGACAGGAAGAACGGCATCTCACCAAACAGTGGCGCTGTGGCCAACAGGCTCTCACGAAGCTCTTTGCGAGCGACATCAGATGCCTTGGCGTTTGGCTGAGCAAGGATCTGATCCACCAGCCCGCACCAGTCTTTCTGGATGCGATGAATCATCAGCCGGCTGTTCGCCCGTGCAACGGGGTATACCGGAAGCAGCGGCGGATGCGGGAATCGCTCGTCCAGGTACTCCATCATGATGTTGGGCTCATAGAGCACAAGGTCACGATCCACCAGTGTCGGCAGTGCATTGTAAGGATTCAGATCGGCCAGCTCTCCGGGAGGGTTGTCCGGATCAACATTTACGACGTCAACCGTTACGCCCTTTTCTGCCAGCACAATGCGGACTCTGTGGCTGTAATGACTGGCCGGGTCCGAGAAAAACGTCATTGATGACCGCTTGGTCACAACGCCCATAGAACTACCTCACGATTTGACTAACCGAATTGACCCTGAAAAACGCAAAAATCCAGCGGGCCGGCAATTGCCCGCTGGAACTCAGGGATAAGGATTATACCTGAAAACTCAGTGTACGTCCTTCCAGTATTCGCGATTAAGCAGGTAGGCAAAGATAAAGAAGATCGCCACAAAGATCAGGACGAACATACCAAGCCTTTCACGCTCAACCTTTACCGGATCGCCCATGTAGGACATGAAGTTGGTCAGGTCGTACATGGCGCTGTTGAATTCCGCCGGCGACATCGAACCCTCGGTTTCCCATTCCGGGCAGGTATCCGCGTTACGGACATCACCACTGAGAGGGTCAACGCTGGCGCCTTCGCCAATTTGCGGCGCAACAGCACACAGGCCTTGCAGATCTGCCATGACATGAGGCATACCGACGTTGTCGAAGACAACATTGTTCACGCCCAGTGGACGGCTATCATCCTTGTAGAAGCCTCGCAGATAGGAATAGATCCAGTCCTCACCGCGAAGACGGGACTCCAGCGTCAGGTCCGGTGGCGGGGCACCAAACCAGTCAGCTGCCATATCCTTGTTCATGGAATTTTTCATCAGCTCGCCGATTTTCGCGCCTGTAAAGATCAGGTTTTCCTCATACAACTCCTGAGGAATGCCCAGGTCCTCCGAGACCCGCTTGTAGCGGGCGTACTCCATGGAGTGACACCCCATGCAGTAATTGGTGAACAGGGCCGCACCGCGTTGAAGCGACGTTTTATTGGTGTGGTCCGGCTCCATCGTATCCAGTTCAACGGCTGGAGCGGCTGCCAGCCCGAGAGCCGGCAGGATCGCTATGAAAAGACCAAATATCAGCTTTCTCATTATCCTGTCACCCTCTCTGGAACTGGCTTGGTTTTCTCCATGCGTGTATAGAACGGCATGAGAATAAAGTAGAGGAAGTAAAACGCTGTCAGAATCTGAGCAACGGTTGTACGACCCGCTGTCGCCGGAACGATACCGAGATAACCCAGGATTACGAAGCTGATGGCAAAGATCGCCAGGGCAATCTTGCTCAACCACCCTTTGTAGCGCATGGAGCGCACCGGGCTCTTGTCCAGCCAGGGCAGGACAAACAGTATGGCGATGGCGCCGCCCATAACCACGACACCCCAGAACTTCGCATCCAGGCCGAAGAGGTCAACGGTAACCGCCCGCAGCATCGCGTAGAACGGCGTGAAATACCACACTGGCGCTATGTGATCCGGTGTCTTGAGGGGGTTTGCAGGCTCAAAGTTGGGCTTCTCAAGGAACAGCCCCCCCATCTCGGGGAAGAAGAACACCACGATAAAGAAGATAAAGAAGAATACGCCTACACCCATCAAATCATGAACGGTGTAATAGGGGTGGAATGGAATGCCGTCTTTGGGCACACCGTTTTCATCCTTGTTCTTCTTGATGTCGATACCGTCAGGGTTATTGGAACCCACTTCGTGCAAAGCAAGGATGTGCAACACCACCAGACCGAGAAGAACGATCGGCAATGCGACAACGTGCAATGCAAAGAAGCGGTTCAGGGTAATACCGGAAATCAGGTAATCCCCGCGAATCCACAGTGACAGGTCATCACCGATCACCGGAATGGCACCAAAGAGGTTCACGATAACCTGCGCACCCCAGTAAGACATCTGCCCCCATGGCAGCAGGTAGCCCATGAAAGCCTCAGCCATCAGCACCAGGTAGATCAGCATTCCGAAAATCCAGATCAGTTCACGGGGCTTCTGATAGGAGCCATACATCAGGCCACGGAACATGTGGAGGTATACAACCACAAAGAAGGCGGAGGCGCCGGTGGAATGCAGGTAACGGAGCAACCAGCCCCATTCCACATCACGCATGATGTATTCCACGGAGGCAAAAGCTCCCTCACCGGAGGGGTTGTAGCTCATGGTCAGCCAGATACCGGTGACCAGCTGATTGACAAGCACCAGCATGGCCAGGGACCCAAAGAAGTACCACATGTTGAAGTTTTTGGGCGCGTAGTATTTGCCCAGGTGCTTGTTCCACGCTTCAACGATCGGAAGTCGCTCGTCGACCCAGTTCACTAGCTTATTCATTATGCTGCCCCCTCAGGATCAAGACCGACGGTGATCGTATTCTCGTCGTCATAGCGGTAGGGAGGCACCTCGAGATTCTGTGGTGCCGGCTGATTCGGATAGACACGACCGGCAAGGTCGTACTTCGAGCCGTGACACGCGCAGTAAAAGCCACCCAGCCAGTCTTCGCCAAGGTCCGCGGGGGCCACTTCAGGCCGGAACTGGGGGGAGCAACCAAGGTGTGTGCAGATGCCGACAACAACCGCATATTCGTCCTTGATGGCGCGCAGTTCGCCATCAATATAGGCTGGTTGTGCCGCGTCTTCCGAAAGAGGATCCTTGACCACGTCATTCAGCTCAAGGATATTTTCGTTCATTTCCTCGGTGCGTCGAATGACCCACACCGGTTTCCCGCGCCATTCGACAGTCATCTGCTGACCGGGCTCGAGCTTGCTGACATTGACGGTGACCGGTGCACCCGCCGCTTCCGCTTTGGCACTGGGATTCCAGGATGCCACGAAAGGTACGGCCGCACCGACGACGCCGACACCACCAACCACCGACGTGGCACCGATCAGAAACCGGCGCCTGCCTTGGCTCACGTCGCCATTATTCATTATGGTTTTCTCCCATCAGGCGACATGCAGTCCCGTTTGAAGGGAAACTGCACATCGAAAAGGACTTCTCACAACCCAAAAATATAAGCGCTCAAATGGTAATGAAATTACCCTGCCCTTACAAGTCGGAAAGGCCTCAGGCCGGACCAATACCTGTTCCGGATCAAATTGATATTGATTTTTCTCGACCCATAAAAAAACCCGGCCAACGGACCGGGTTCTTCGGGTCTGCTCCAGCAAACTTAACGCTTGGAGAACTGAGGACGCTTACGCGCCTTGCGCAGACCGACTTTCTTCCGCTCAACCTCACGGGCATCACGGGTAACGTAACCCGCTTTGCGCAGCGCAGGACGCAGTGTTTCGTCGTAATCCATCAGGGCACGGGTCAGACCGTGGCGAATAGCGCCAGCCTGGCCACTGTTACCACCACCCTTGACGGTGATATTGATATCAAAACGATCGGTAGAATCGGCGACAACCAGCGGCTGACGAACGATCATGCGCAAGGTGTCACGACCGAAGAACTGCTCGATAGTGCGACCGTTGATGGAGATGTTACCGCTTCCCGGCTTGATAAAAACCCGAGCCGTGGATGACTTGCGGCGACCAGTACCGTAATTTTGTGCTACAGACATATCCGCCTTCCGTTAAATGTCGAGTTCTTTGGGCTGCTGGGCTGCATGAGGATGCTCAGCGCCGGCATAAATTTTCAGCTTCTTGAACATGGCACGCCCGAGCGGGCCATTGGGAAGCATGCCTTTGACAGACTTCTGAATGATTTGCTCAGGAGCCTTGTCGACCAGCTTCTCGAAGTTGATGGACTTGATTCCACCCGGAAAGCCGGTGTGACTGTAGTACATCTTGTCAGATGCCTTTTTGCCGGTAACCCGTACCTGGCCTGCATTGATAACCACAATGTAATCACCAGTGTCGACATGAGGGGTGTACTCAGGCTTATGCTTGCCCCGCAGACGACGGGCGATTTCAGTTGACAGACGACCCAGCGTCTTGCCGGCTGCGTCTACAACGTACCAGTCACGTGTTACTGTTTCTGGTTTCGCACTCAGAGTCTTCATTGATTCCGCCTTGAACGCTATATAAGAAACGTTAAAAACCACCACCGGTAAATGCATGGCATCCGGAGGAGGTCCTTTACCTGTATGTTATGCGGCAGTGACATCATTCGGGGCTGAGATGATGGCATCGCCTTGAAAAGCCAGGGCGCGAAGTATATCCGAACCAAAAAAGAAAGCCAACCCCGAAGCGGGCTGTTTCGTTATTCACGTACCCTGCTCCCATCCTGTTAAATAAACGGCCCCTACTATCGCTCCGATGTCTCGCTTTCGTTCCAGCCGTATAGGCGCTGCACGTTGGCAAGCAGGGTGTGCGCCAGATCCTCGCGACCGCCACCGCGCAACTCCGCGAGCGCATCGAAGATCATTGACAAGTAAACCGGAGAATTACGTCCCGCAGGCACACCCTCCGGCGACATATCCGGCGCATCTGTCTCCAGGACCAGCGCGTCGACGGGCAACCGGGCAATGGTATCCCGGGTTTTCCGGGCCCGGGGGTGGGTAATAACACCACCAACGCCGATAAAGCAGCCCAGATCAATCAGCTTTGATGCCTGCTGGTAGCTGCCGGAAAACCCATGCACAAGCACCCTGCCGGCGAAACGCTTTCGACGCAGTACTTCATGAACCTCATCATGGGTCTTCACAGAATGCACAACAAGCGGAAAGTGTGTCTGTGTGGCGATATCAACCTGCGCCTCAAACCAGGGATACTGGCCTTTCAGATCACCATGCAGGCGGTCGAGCCCACACTCTCCCAGTGCAACGCATTGGCCCGGACGACGCACAAGCGCATCGCGCAGGGCGCTGAGGTCATCATCGCTATGCTCACCGACATACCAGGGATGGATCCCGAGGCAGTAGTACAATCCCTCGTACTCCGCGGCAATACGGCTGACCCTGCCCCAGTCATGGCGGCGTACGCCGGGAATAATCAGACCTGACAAGCCGCTGTTGTGAGCCTCTTCAAGCACGGCCTCGCGACGCCCGTCAAAGTCCGGGAAATCAAAGTGGCAATGTGCGTCTATGAGCCTCATCCATCACCCCAAAGAGTTAATGCTCCCGTGTTTTGTGGAAGCTTATGTCCGGATGCCGCTCCTGGGCCAGTTGTAAATTGACCATCGTCGGCGCGATGTAAGTCAGGCGATCACTGCCATCCAGCGCCAGGAAGTCGTTGGCCTTGCGCTCAAACTCGTCAAGCTTGCGTTCGTCAGCCGACGTTACCCAGCGGGCCGTAGCCACGTTGATGGGCTCGTATACCGCCTCTACCTTGTACTCGCTCTTGAGGCGGCTGACCACCACATCGAACTGGAGCACACCGACTGCCCCCACAATAAGATCGTTATTACGCAACGGCCGAAACACCTGGACAGCGCCCTCTTCGGCAAGCTGAATCAGGCCTTTCTGCAGCTGCTTGGATTTCAACGGGTCTTTCAGGCGAATCCGGCGGAACAGTTCCGGCGCAAAGTTCGGGATGCCGGTGAATTTCATATCTTCGCCCGAGGTAAACGTGTCCCCGAGTTGAATCGTGCCGTGGTTGTGCAGGCCAATGATGTCACCTGCAAAGGCTTCGCCTGCGTGCTCCCGGTCCCCTGCCATGAAGGTTAGCGCATCGGAAAAACGGACCTCCTTGCCAATGCGGACGTGGCGAGCCTTCATACCCTGACTGTATCGCCCTGAAACAATCCTCAGAAATGCCACGCGATCACGGTGCTGTGGGTCCATATTGGCCTGGATCTTGAAAACAAAGCCGGAAAAGACATCCTCAGCGGGCTCAACCAGACGCTGATCCGTTTCCCGTGGCTGCGGTTCCGGCGCCCATTCCACCAGACCATCAAGCATGTGGTCGACACCGAAGTTGCCCAGGGCCGTCCCGAAAAAAACCGGTGTCAGCTCGCCGGCGAGGAACGCCTCCAGATCAAACTCATGGGATGCACCCTTCACCAGCTCGATCTCATCCCTCAGCTCCTGCGCATAGGCACCAAGAACGGTGTCCAGCTCCGGGTTACCAATACCGTTGATAACCCGTTTCTCCTGGATCGTGTGCCCCTGTCCGGACTGGTAGAGAATCACTTCATCCCGGCTGAGATGGTAAACACCCTTGAAGTTCTTGCCCATGCCGATGGGCCAGGTGATGGGTGCACAGGCGATTTTCAGAACCTCTTCAACCTCGTCCATCAACTCCACTGGGTCCCTGGTTTCACGGTCCAGCTTGTTCATGAAGGTAAGAATCGGGGTGTCCCGCAGCCGGGTTACCTCCATCAGCTTGATGGTCCGCTCCTCGACACCTTTCGCACTGTCGATCACCATCAGACAGGAGTCGACAGCGGTCAACGTCCGGTAAGTATCCTCGGAGAAGTCTTCGTGGCCCGGGGTATCCAGCAGGTTCACCAGGCGACCGCCATAAGGAAACTGCATCACCGAGGTAGTAACCGAGATACCGCGTTCTTTTTCCATCTCCATCCAGTCGGACTTGGCATGCTGACCGGATTTTTTGCCTTTTACCGTGCCAGCCTTCTGTATGGCCTGGCCGAACAGGAGCACTTTTTCTGTAATCGTGGTTTTACCGGCATCCGGATGCGAGATAATCGCAAATGTGCGGCGATGGGATACTTCGCTGGCAAGGCTGGTCATAATTGGTAAAAACCTGAATCGGAGAGACTGTAAAAACGGTCGCTATTATAAGGGTAATAGCCCACCCACGCGAATGCGTATCTGTATGGGCAGGAGCTAGGGCGGGGCTGGGGCAGAAGAACGACCATCGACAGGCAGAGCCATCACCAACGCGTCTTCGCGCTCTTGCCCCCCGGGGTAATAACCTGGCCTGCGACCAATGACAGAGAAGCCTTCGCTGACATAGAGGTCCAATGCGCCGGCATTACTGTCCCGCACTTCCAGGAGAACCTGCGACATGCCGTCCTGCGCGGATTCCGCAACCAGGTGCCTCAACAGGTGCCGACCAGCACCTGACCTTCTTTGGCCAGCAGCTACACACAGATTCAGCAGGTGCGCCTCACCCGCCATATAGGCAACCACTGCGTAACCCGAGAGCCTGTCACACATCTCCAGAGCCCAAAGCCGGTAATCCGGACGAAAACAGCCACGGAAAACCGACTCGCTCCAGGGAAAGGAATAGCCCTGACATTCGATATCAAGTACGTCAGGCAGGTCGTCCTCGCACAGAACCCTGATCGTCATTGTACCAGCTTCAATCTTGCGGTAGACATCGTGGGGCACAACTCAGGCTCCCACAGCAGCTTTGAGTTGTTGCCACAGCTCACGCTTGTAGGCAGGCACTGCCGCCAGTTCGGCCAGACTGCGCGGAAAATCAACTGCGGGAGCTCCAAGAGCGGAAGCCAGCCATTCAGACCGGTCTGAAGGCATGTCATCTACCATAACCCCCAACAGCAACAGCCGGCGGGAACCGAACTCCTTGCTGACTGAAAGAAGGAGGTGGCGAAAATCATTCACGCTATTTCCTGGCACACGCGGGTTGCCAAATACTGGCCAGCGTATGTGACACGAGTTTTTCACGGTGGATTCCCCAAGCGACAAGAGGATATTTTCAGCCAGCGTGTGTTGAAGTCGCTCACTTGCGTCGTCAGCCACACTACTGACAAGTACCAGGTGCTCTGATACCCAATAGGCAAGATGCGCTTCAATCTGGCCCTGCGTTTCAGGTCCAGCAACAGTATCAGCAACGGACGCCACCTCCACAGAAGGCCCATCGACTAAAGGAGACGGCGACTCGACGGTAGCGGCAACAACGGGCTCTTCCGGTTTGACGGGTTCTGGTTGCTTGTGCGACCCGGGCTCGCTGTTCGCCATCAAGGCTTGCAATCCGGCCAGTCGATCTTTACCAGCACCCTCATCGCGGGCACGCGGCATTGAGGGTTGCGTAGAGCGAAGCACCATCAGATCGGATTCGGGCGCCGGAGCACCGTCGCCCACCGGAAACCGGAATTCCGGGCTGGGCGCGGCGCCGGGCAAGGGAGCACGGGCGTACCAGAGATGGATACCAGCCTTCCCCAGATAATACTGACGCTCTGCCTCTGACATCATCATAATGCTGATCCGTTACCGACTTTAGTGCTCAGACGTCAGCTCCCTGCGGGTGCTGTCGGACACCGCCGCTGCTGATCAGGTTTAGAGCCTCAATGTAAGCCTTCGCAGAAGCAATAATGATATCGGTATCGGCTCCTACGCCATTCACAATGCGTCCACCGCGCTCAAGCCGCACAGTCACTTCACCCTGGGCGTCGGTTCCGCTGGTTATATTGTTGACTGAATAGAGCTGAAGGTTACAGCCCGAATCCACCAGGGATTCAATCGCCTTGAACGTCGCATCCACCGGCCCACTGCCCTCGGCCTCTACTTTATGCTCTTTGCCATCCATCAACAGCGTCAAGGTGGCCCTGGGCACAACACCGGTTTCGGAGCAGACCTGCATTGTCACAAGACCGTAACGGCCATCCTCTTCCTGGCGGGTGTGGCTGGCGATGGCCTGGAGATCTTCATCAAAAATCTCATGTTTCAGGTCTGCCAGGGCCTTGAAGCGGGTGAACGCTTCATTGAGCTCGGTTTCTGTCTCAAACTGGATCCCCAGCTCCAGCAGACGGGAACGGAAAGCGTTCCTGCCAGAGTGTTTGCCCAGCACCAGACTGTTGGTATGCCAACCAACGTCCTGAGCACGCATGATCTCGTAGGTTTCGCGATGCTTGAGAACCCCATCCTGATGGATACCTGACTCATGGGCAAAGGCATTTGCACCGACAATCGCCTTGTTAGGCTGCACCGGAAACCCGGTGATGGTAGACACTAGCCGGGATGCAGGAACAATGTGCTGCGTATCAATGCGGGTGTCGATCGTATATAGATCCTGCCGGGTACGAACCGCCATCACCAACTCTTCCAGGGAAGCATTACCAGCCCGCTCACCCAACCCGTTAATGGTGCACTCTACCTGTCGGGCCCCACTGCTTACCGCAGCCAGGGAATTGGCAACCGCAAGGCCGAGGTCGTTGTGGCAGTGTACGGAAAAAATCGCTTTATCCGCATTGGGAACGCGGTTAAGCAACTGCCGGATCGTCTCGCCGAATTGCTCGGGGATGGCATACCCTACCGTGTCAGGGATATTGATGGTGGTTGCTCCGGCATCAATGGCCGCTTCAATAATGCGGCACAGAAAGTCCAGCTCTGAGCGGCCAGCATCTTCACAGGAAAACTCAACATCATCCACATGACTTCGCGCCCGCTTGACCGACCTGACCGCCTGCTCAACAACCTCATCGGGCTGCATCTGCAGCTTGTGTTTCATATGAATGGGAGAGGTAGCAATGAACGTATGTATGCGGCCCCGCTCAGCTGGCCTCACCGCTTCCGCCGCGCGATCGATATCCTTGTCCAATGCCCGTGCGAGACTGCAAATGGTAGAGCCCTTTATCGACTCTGCAATACCTTTCACCGCTTCAAAGTCACCCTGGCTGGCGATGGCAAAGCCGGCTTCGATCACGTCAACACGGAGTTTCTCGAGCACTTTGGCTATGCGCAGCTTTTCCGCTTTCGTCATAGTGGCGCCCGGGCTCTGTTCGCCATCGCGCAAAGTGGTATCAAAGATAACGAGGTGGTCTGTCGCGGACATAGCGATCTCCGTCGGAGCAACTTAACGAGTGTTTCGGGGCAGTATATCACTGAGTCACCAGTGAGGGGTTAATGATGCCGGTACAACGAATTATCCGCCGGCACTTCACTTTTAATTCAGGCAATAAAAAACCCCCGACGGCGAAGCCGCGGGGGTTTTTCGGTATTAAGAGCCTGACGATGACCTACTCTCACATGGGCAGAAGCCACACTACCATCGGCGCTGGTCTGTTTCAC